>CALYAM010000029.1 GCA_944393565.1 uncultured Clostridia bacterium | reverse complement strand
TTAACCGAAGTGACTGTTTTAGAACAAAAGGCTAAAATTAGTGGTTCTAAAATGATAGAATATTTTGTAACATTAGATTTAACCTTTACAATTGATAATGATAGAAGGAGTTGAAAGGAATGGAACCGATTGAGACAAAAAAACAATATCAAGAATATGTAAATCAAAAGTCACCCAATTCTCCTATTTTAAAAAATTGTTTTAATAGTTTTTGGGTGGGTGGTCTTATATGTGCCATAGGGCAAATAATTTTAGAATTTTGTAAATACCGAAACATTGAACTTTCTTTATCAAATACGATAGTTTCTGTTATTTTAATTTTTATTTCTGCTTTTTTAACAGGCTTAAATATTTTTAATAAAATTGGTAAATTTGCAGGAGCCGGTTCTCTTGTTCCTATTACTGGTTTTGCAAATTCCATTGTATCTCCTGCCATGGAATATAAATCTGAAGGTTATGTAATGGGAGTAGGTGCAAAAATGTTTACAGTTGCAGGTCCAGTCTTGGTTTATGGAATTTCTGCATCTATTCTAGTAGGTATTATTTATTTAATATTTAATACGCAAGCTATTACATTAGTTTAAGGAGGTGTTTGCAATGCAAAAATTAGGAAAACAAACACTAAAACTAGAATACCCTGTTACCATTTTAGAAACCGCATCCATTGTGGGTCCTAAGGAGGCAAATGGTCCTCTTGCCAAATATTTTGATCAATGTTTAGAAGATGAGTTCTGGGGTGAAAGTACTTGGGAAAAGGCAGAAAGTAAAATTATAAAAGAAACAGTTAATATTGTAATTGGGAAATCCAAACTCCCACAAGATAAATTAGAATACTGTTTTGCTGGTGATTTATTGAACCAATGTATTTCTTCTAGCTTTGGTTTACGCGAATTAAATATCCCTTTTTATGGAATATTTGGGGCATGTTCCACCTTTGTAGAAGGAATGGGATTAGGTGCTGTTTTTATTGAAAGTGGTGCTGCTGAAAATTTACTTTGCTGTACTTCTAGTCATTTTTGTAGTGCTGAAAAGCAATTTCGTTTCCCTTTGGAATTAGGAAATCAAAGACCACCTTCTTCTCAGTGGACAGTAACAGGTTCTGGCAGTGCTATTTTAAGTAAATCTGGAACTGGTCCTTATATCACTCATATTACTACAGGAAAAATTGTAGATATGGGAATTAAAGACGCCAATAATATGGGTGCTGCTATGGCACCTGCTGCTCTTGATACTTTAATCTCTCATTTTAAAGATACAGGAAGAAAGCCAAGTTATTATGATGCTATTATTACAGGAGATTTAGGGTATGTCGGAAAAGAAATTTTAATTGAAATGGCTGAAACAAAAGGTTATCAGATTAAATCGAATTATAATGATTGTGGTGTCATGATTTTTGACAAAGCAACTCAAGATACACATTCGGGTGGTTCTGGATGTGCCTGTATTGGGACTGTTTTTTCTGGCTACTGGTATCAACAATTAAAAGAGAGAAAATATAAGAAAATATTACTAATGGCAACAGGTGCTCTTACAAATTCTACTACAGCACAACAAGGTGAAAGCATTCCGGGCATTGCTCATGCCGTGAGTATTGAGGTTTAATACTTAAGAAAGGAGAAATAAAATGGATTTTTGGGGACAAATTGATTGGATGTTAGTTTTAAAAGCCTTTATTGTTGGTGGGCTTATCTGTATTATCGGCCAAATTTTAATTGATAAAACAAAACTTACTTCTGCCAGAATATTAGTTATTTTTGTAACAAGTGGTGTAATATTAGGTGGTCTTGGCATTTATCAGCATTTAGTAGATTTTGCAGGTGCCGGAGCAACGGTTCCATTGACTGGTTTTGGGAATGCCTTAGCAAAAGGCGCTATTGAGGAAGTACAAAAAGTGGGGTTCCTAGGTGCTTTTATGGGTGGAGTAAAGGCAGCAGCAGGTGGAATTGCAGCAGCTATTTTTTTCGGATATCTCGCTGCTCTTATTTCAAAGCCAAAAATGAAGAAGCAATAAAAAATTGCTCCGCATTTTTTTACAACAAAAAAGTAAACTTGAGTTTGCTTCAGGCTGTTGGCTATTTTTTTACTTTGCCAACAATCTGAAAAAATACTTTATCACGGAAGGAAATTCCATTTACGCAATTTTTACAATATGCTCTCTTTTAATTAATTCTAATCCAATTTTTGGTGTAATAACTCTTTAGTCATAATCGGATTTGCTTTGCCCCTTGTATTTTTCATGACTTGACCAACAAAGAAATCAAATATCCTATCTCTTCCTCCTTTATACTGTTCTACTTGAGTAGGGTTAGCGGTGATGATATCATCTATTATTTTTTCTAATTCATAAGAATCAGATATTTGAGCGTTCTCTTTATCAATAAAATTGTTTGGTTCTTTTTTCTCATCTAAAACTTTGTTAAAAACTTCTTTTGCCTGTTTAGAAGAAATAATTCCTTCTTTTTGCTTATCTAATATAAACTTTAACATCTCTGGAGTTAAATATATATCATTAATATCTATTTCATTCTTATTCATGTATGCAATAATATTTTCATTAACCCAATTACAGGCTTCTTTTGCTTCAATACCTAACTTTATACATGTATCAAAGTAATCAGATATAGCTTTATCTTTAATTAATTTTTTAGCATCCTTAGATGATAAACCTAATTCATTTATATATTTCTCTTTTCTTTCATAAGGTAATTCTGGAATAGATGCTTGAATTTCTTCTATCCATTTAGAATCAAGTTTGTATTTAGGAATATTGGGTTCAACAAAATACTTATAATCTAATACATCTTCTTTACTACGCATTGGAATTGTTTTTCCACTTTCTTCATCCCA
>CALYAM010000028.1 GCA_944393565.1 uncultured Clostridia bacterium | reverse complement strand
TAGGAGGACGTTTCTATAACGATATAACCGTAGGAAATGATGAAAATGGAAATCCAGTAGAATTAACAAATGCAGGTTTTTATGATGGAATGATAATCAAATATGATGAAAACGGTATAGTAGAATGGGCACAAAGCATAGGAGGAAGTACTAGTGACTTTATCAATTCAGTAGTAGTAACAAGTGATGGAGGATATATAGTAGGAGGATATTTTGAAAGCGACAGTATAACAGTAGGAAATTATATGCTACAAAATACAGGTGAATATGATGGAATGATAATCAAATATGATGAAAATGGTTATGTAGAATGGGCAAAAAGCATAGGAGGAAGTAGCAAAGATGAAATCGCATCAGTAACAGAAATCAGTAATGGAATGTATATAGCAGGAGGATATTTTTATAGTAGTACAATAGAAACAGATGGTAAAACATTAACAAATGCAGGTGGTCCTGATGGAATGATACTAAAAATAGCAAATCAAGTAGGAGTACCAGAAGTACAAGAACTAGTGGTAGAAAACACAATAAAACAATTCCAAATCACAACAGATGTAGTAGAAATAGATGGAGAAAAAGGTGGTAGTATTTCTGGAGAGAACAGTGCACCATATGAAACAGTAGAATATAATCAAAATAGTACAAAAGAAATAAAAATAACACCAGATGCAGGATATGAAATAATTAGTATTACAGTAAATGGAGCAGAATATCCACTTCCAGAAAATACAGAAAGTGAATATACATTTCCAGTATTTACAAATGTAAAAGAGAATATTCATATAGAAGTAACATTTGCACAAAGCACACAAAAAATAAATATATTAAAAAGAGATGGAAATACCAAAACTCCATTAGAAGGAGTAACATTTAAATTAGATCAAATAGAAGAAAGAACAGAACCAGGAGATGTAATAGGAGAAGTAACACCAAATGGAGCAACTTATGCTGATGCAGATACAGAAAATGAAGTAACAAATGAAGTATTAGGAGAATTAGCAACAAATAGTGAATACTATTTTGTTCAAAACACAGATGGAACCTTAACACCAACAAATAGTGAAACATATCAATTAGCAAATGAAGGAACGGAAGGAATACATAATACAACTGCCAATTCATATATTCCAATTAATTTAGAAGGAAAAACAGGAAATTATGTAGTAGTGGTAAATGCATCTGTATCCAGTGAAAGTGCTGATTATGGATATGCAACAATTAACACATCTGCAACAACAATACCAACATATAGTAGCAGTACAGGAAGATTTGTATATATGTCAGGAACACAAGAAGCAAAAGACCATCCATCACAAGCATTAGCAGGTGGAAGTACATATTATTTACACCTAGGCTATAGAAAGGATGTAAGTGTTGATACAGGAGATGACCAAATTGTTATCCATAGTATAAAAGTATATCAAGCAAAAGATGTAACATATACTTTTGTAAACAATAATGGAGTATATGAATCTAATAACCAAGGAAGAGATAATACAGTAGCAAATGCATATATTCCAATAGATTTAAGTAATCTAACAGGAAAATATAATGTAATAGTAAATGCAAGTATTTCGAGTGCAAGTGGAGATTATGGTTATGCAACAATAACAAATGGAGATGTAGTAACAGCACCATCTGCAAGCACATCAACAAATCGATTTGTATATATTACAGGAACACAAGAGGAAAAAGAATATTCTATTGTTTTACAAGGTGGTCAAACATATAATCTACATTTAGGATATAGTAAAAATACAAGTGGCTCATCTGGTGATGATAAATTTATGATTCATAGTGTAAAAGTTACATTAAACGATTCAGAGCTATATCATACCCAAGTAACAACCAACAGCCAAGGAGAAGCAGTTACCCAAATACCATATGGAAGATATCAAATAACAGAAGTAAACACACCAGAAGGGTATGAGCCTTTAAGTTCTCCAATTGTAATTGACTTTAAAAAAGGAAATAAAGCAATTGTGGATAATCCAAATACAACAAATACAGTAACAGTAGAAGGAGAAAATTATGTAATAGAAAATAACGAAACTGCAAAACTAGTAGTAAGACATTACTTAAAAGTAGATGGAGAGCCAACAACAATCGAAGTAGCACCACAAGAAAACTATACAGGACTAAATGGAGAAAACTATACAACAAGTCCAAAAACAGATTTAGCAAAATATGAACTAGAAAAAGATAGTAGTGGAAACTATGTATTACCAAACAATAGTACAGGAACATATACTCCAGGAACAACCTATGTAGACTACTATTATGTAGAAAAAGAAATTCCATTAATAGTTCACCATTATATATCAGGAACAGAAAATCCAGTACCATTAAAAGAAGAACAATTAGCAGAAGATGAAAAATATAGTGGAAAAGAAGGAACAGAATATACAACAAATCCAATTGCAGATGAAAACTTAAGTGATGAATATGAATTAGAAAGTACACCAGAAAATGCAACTGGAACATATACAGGAGAAGAAATAGTAGTAACATACTATTATACAAAAGTAAAAAGACCATTAGTAATACAAAAATATGCAGAAGATGGAACGACCCCATTAGAAGGAGTACAATTTAGTATACAAACAAAAGAAGGAGAGGAAATTGGTGTATATACCACAAATTCACAAGGACAAATAGAAGTAGAATTAGAAGCAGGAGAATATGTTGCAATAGAAACAGAAGTACCAGAAACATACCAATTACCACAAAACCCAGAAACAGAATTTAATATTACAAAACAAACAAATCCACAAACATTAGAAATTACAAATGCTAAGAAACAAGGAACAGTTGTAACACACCACTATATTGAAAATACAACAACAAAAGTACCATCAGCTGAAGGTGGAGAAGTAGCAGACGAAATACAAACAGGTAATGTAGGAGATAGCTATGCAACAAAGGAATCAACAAATATTGCTGAGAACTACGAATATACAGGAAATACAGTAGGAAATGTAAGTGGAGAATACACAGAAGGAACAACTGAAGTTATCTACTATTATCGATATAAAGAACCAAGTATTGTAACTCCAAGTATTACAAAAGGAAGTACAATTACTAAAGTAACTTCACCAGAACAAACTATGAATTACACAATAAATTACCAAGCAATTATACAAGACTATATAGGAAATGCAACAGTAACAATAGTAGATAAATTGCCATATGAAATAGATGAGAGCAAGACAAACAATATTTCCGAAACTGGTGGTGTATATAGTAAAGAAAACAAAACCATAACATGGACAATAAATGTGGAAAATATAAATAGTTTCACATCTACTAATAATGTAGTTAATATTACAAAAGAAATTAATTTCGTATACCAAAATGTAGATACTTCAGACACAGTAGTAGAAAACACTGTAACAGGAACCATAAATTTAACAACACCAGAAAAAGAAGAAACAGTAACAACAACAAAAGAAATACCAGCAGAATACTTAACAGATATAACAGTAACAAAAGTATGGGATGATGAAGAAGATGTAGCACAAAAAAGACCAGAAAGTGTATATCTTGTAATAAAAGAAGGAGTAGTAGAAAAAGGAAGAGCATTGGTAAATGCAGAAAACAACTGGACATGTGTATTTGAAGACTTACCAAAATATGATATAGCAGGAGATGAAATTAATTACACAATAACAGAAGAAGTAGTAAATACAGATGACTTAAAATTCTATGCAGAAGGAGTACAAGCAGGAAGCATAGACCAAGGATTTACACTAACCAACCAGTTTGCAGTACCAGATGAAACAGTAAATGTAACAGTAACAAAAGTCTGGGAAGACACTACAGCACAACAAGATAAAAGACCAGAAGAGGTAACAGTAGTAGTAAGTGGAAATGGAAAAACAGAAAGATATAATGTAAAAGCAGAAGAAAACTGGACACATATATTTGAAGACTTACCAAAATATGATAGCAATGGAGACGAAATTGTATACAGTGTAACAGAGGAAGGAGAATATGAATTCTATCAATTAAAAGAAGTAACAGGAGATCAAGAAACAGGCTTTACAATAACAAACCAATTTGTACTTCCAGGAAATACTGTAAATGTAACAGTAACAAAAGCATGGGAAGATACAGCTGAACAACAAGATAAAAGACCAGAAGAAGTAACAGTAGTAGTAAGTGGAAATGGAAAAACAGAAAGATATAATGTAAAAGCAGAAGAGGGCTGGACACATACATTTGAAGACTTACCAAAATATGATAGCAATGGAAACGAGATAGTATATACAGTAACAGAAGAAG
>CALYAM010000027.1 GCA_944393565.1 uncultured Clostridia bacterium | reverse complement strand
AAACATATAAACAGAAAACAGTTCATAAATTAATTACTTTAACTCCCACTATTATAACAACTCCTAAAGGGGATTTTGATATAAAAGAAGATATGGACTTGGTAAAAAATAGACTATTAGCAAATCTACAGAAAAAGTATAAAAATATTTATCATACAGAGGTAGATATAGATTTTGTAAAATTTATAAAAAAGACAAATAGAAATCCAATTAAAATACCATATAAAAATATTAATATGTTAGGAAATAAGTTTGAAATAGAAGTAAAAGATGATCCTATGTCACAAAATTTAGCATATTTGGCAGTATCTATTGGCATTTTAGAAAAAATGCACTAGGATTCGGATTTTGCATGGCAAGATAGGAGGTGAAAACATGACATATGATTTACTAAAAACATTTGGTAAATATTTTCAAGATGAAACTGCTGTGATAGATTCCTATGAATTGGCTGATGGTTACTATTATATAGTAGGTGAAAATAACACTTTGGAAAAAGTACAGGTAGTAAACGGTAAAACAGAGGATTACGAATTAGAAAAATATATAAAAATAAGAGACTTTTATAGTAAATATATTAACTCTAATAAGGCACTTGATACTTCTTATAAAGAAAAACTAGAAGGAAAAGAATTTTCCATGTTAAAAAAGATATGTAGTAATAATATCTATACGGTATTTTTTAAAAACAAATATGTAGAGGGACTGTGTAATAAGGAAGATAACAAAGAAGCGATACCGAAAGAAATTTTTAAAAATGGTATTAAGAAATATTATGATTCACTTTTAAAATTAGGAGAAAATCCTAAAGAAGGAATGCTACTAAAAGAAAGTTATACAGAAAAGGAAGTACAAAATTATAAAGAAAAAATGTTACAAGCATTTGATTTAATATATGAGGATGCCAAAGAATTAAATATGCAAAAAGAAAGTTGGGTTAAAATATTTCTAAAAAAAGAAATAGAAGAATACAAAAGGGTATCAAATATTTATTTTAGAACAAAATTGTTTAATACCAATGAAAATAATTTAGAATTGAATGGGAAAATTTATGGAACCAATAATTATAATTTTGGCTTAAATAGTAAGAAACCATATTTAGAGCTAAAATCAACAAATTATAAAGTAGGTTCTTATATAAAAGATATTGATATTGAAACTTTAAATAGAATGTATATTTGGTTATATCAAAATGCTGCTGGCAGAAATTTTATAAAACTACCAGATGATTGGAAGTTTAATGGTGTACCAAAAGACGAAGAAGAAATAGAGGATAAAAATACCTACCTGATAAAAGTAGCTGGAAATAATGGAAGCGCAAGAATAGATGATTATCGTTATACAAGTAACTATAATACAAAAATACGAAAATTTATTAGTAAAGACTACTTAGAAAAAAATCCTAAAATTATGTTTCAAACAGAAAATATTTATGCTTTAAACTGGTATACAAACAATGTATGGTTTGCAGAAAACGAAAATCATACAAAAAATTACATCATAGATGCTTATTATGACTATGATTTAAAAATAGCTAAATCCATTCTATCAAATGAGAAAAAGGAAATATTAAAGCAATATCATGATGTATTTTTAGAATTATTTGAACAAGAGCAAGAAACTAATTTTTGTAAGCGATTAGATGAAATAGCAACAAATATAATAGAAAATATGTTTATTGCACATTTAAAACAAAATAAAAAGGATAGAAGTTATCCAAGAAGAGCATTTAATTTATGGATTGCCTATAAACAATATTTTAATAGAAAAGGAGAGGATGAAGAAATGAAATTAAACTGTCTTCAAGAACAATGTGAACAGATTGTTTCTAATAGCGGAAAAATAGAAACAGATGAACAATATTACTATTTAGCAGGACAAGTTGCGTATTATTTACTAAGCAGAAGTAAAGCAGATAAATTAATGCAAGATGTAACAGAACCATTTGTAAAAGCCAATAGCACAAAAAAATTAAAGAGAGAAATAGAGTTTTTATATGATAAATATAAATATGATATTTACTTAAATTACCCAAAATTTAATCATATTTTATCTCAATTGCTATTACAGGAACCAGAACAGGAGGTTAGGGGTAACAAAGAGATTTTAATAGCTGGCCTATTAGCGAATAATTTATTTTATCAAAAAAATGAAAATTTAAATCAGGGAGGAAATGAAAATGAATAGAGTATATGGAGTAATTGGAATAAAAAGTAAAATGGCCAATTGGAATGCAGATTTTACAGGAAGACCAAAAACAACATCAAATGGAGATATTTTTGGAAGTGATAAAGCTTTTAAATATCCTATTAAAAAGATGTGGGAAAATGATGGAGAAAAAGTGTTATATGTAAAATCATATAAAACAGAAAAAGGAAACCTTCAAGCAAGAACTTTAGCAGAAAGATTTGAACAATTATTTGAGAAGAATGTAAAAGATATAAAGGAAAAACAAGAAGTATTAAAAACTTTATTTCAGGCAGTAGATGTAAGAAATTTTGGAGCCACCTTTGCAGAAGGTTCTAATAATATTAGTATTACTGGTGCCGTACAAGTAGGACAGGGATTCAATAAATATGAAGATTCTAATATAGAAATCCAAGATATTTTATCACCTTTTGTGGATGCTACAAAAAAAGATACAGCACAAAATACATCCATTGGTAAAAAGATTGTTTCAGATGAGGCACACTATTTTTATCCCTTTTCTGTAAATCCAGAAAACTATGATATTTACACCAAAGAAATAGAGGGACTAGAAGGCTATTCAAGACAAGATTTTGAGAAATTTAAAAAGGGATGTCTATATGCTGCAACAGCTTATAACACAAATAGTAAAATGGGATGTGAAAATGAATTTGCTCTTTTTGTAGAATGTAAAGAAGCTAGTAAGTTGTATTTAGCAAACTTAGACCAATATATCAAATTTAAAAAACAAGAGAATGAAAAAGATATTATAGATGTTAGTGAACTAGAAGAAATACTAGAAAAAGTAAAATCAGAAATAAAAGAAATAGAAATTTATTATAATCCCTATACAATTCATTTAGTAGGGGCAAAAGAAAATACTGTGATAAGAGAATTATTTTAGATAGGAGTAAAATATATGGAAACCATAAAATTTGATTTAACATCTCCTATGGCAATCATAAGAAAACCAGATAGTAATGAAACCTATTATACATACAACTTTCCACATAAAATTATGCTTTTAGGAATTTTAGGCTCTATTATTGGCTTGAATGGATACAATTACCAATTACTACAAAAAAACTTGGGGAAAAAGGCAGGAGGAAATCCAGAATTCTATGAAGAATTAAAAGAATTAAAAATAGGAATTGTTTCTAATATAGGAAGAGAAAATTTTTCAAGGAAAATTCAAGTATTTAACAATTCTGTGGGTTATGCCTCAAACGAGATAGGAAATAATTTAATTGTAAAAGAACAGTGGCTAGAGCATCCATGCTGGACGATTTATCTATTGGAAAATGAAAGCGAAAATTATAATAAAATAAGAGAGTATCTTTTAAACCAAAAATGTGAATATATTCCTTACATAGGTAAAAATGATCATTTTGCCGATATCAAGAATGTTGTAGTAGAAAAAATAGAGAAATTAACAGAAGAGATAA
>CALYAM010000026.1 GCA_944393565.1 uncultured Clostridia bacterium | reverse complement strand
TAAAATATACAATATTTACCAGAAAAAATATTTATCCCTTTTTCTTAAATGTCCTTGACAAAGGGTACATTTTAAAATGTTAGCTAAAAAATTTGACATATCAACAATAGTTGAAATAACAAAGTTAACAAAAGAAGAAGTAGAAGAATTAAAAGAAAAAAATTAAAATGACAAGATAGGTAATAATTCGAAAAAATAGAATTATTACCTATTTACTTTTTAGAATAATTACCATATAATAATAAAAAAACAAGAAAAATAGGAGAAAAAGGATGCAAAACGTTAAAATAGATAGAAACGCCGAAAGCATTGGCGTTGTATACACACAAGTACGTTTAGAGAAATAAAAAGGGTAGCAAACGAGGCTACTCTATATTGCGTTGCAAACAGGATGACTGTAGCACTATACGTAAAAAGATAGTGCAAACGGGACATCCTGTTTTTTGTGTGCAAAAATTTAAAAAATAACGAAAGAGAGTTGAAGAAAAATGCAAAAGAAAAGAAGTATAAAATAATATCAGGAGTTTTAATACTAGTACTAATATGTATATCAGTAACATATTAAAAAAAGATAGCAAGGTAGTGTTAACAACTACAAGTGGAACAATTACGACAAAGAATCAAAATTCTGAAACAGGAAATCCAACAGGAAGTACAGAGTTTACTAACTCAAATAATATATATGATTTAGTAGGAAATGTATATGATTGGACTTTAGAGTTGACTATACTATAGAAAGAACGATAAGATGCGGCGTTTGCTGGAGTTATGTTACATATGAACATGCAGGAAAACGTGGAAGCTTTATTCCAACTAATTCAGTTTATTTTAATGGTTGCTGTGCAATGCTATACATAAAATAACAAAAAGAAGCGAAAAATTAATTTAGAGATCCAAAACTTTACAAAAACAAACTGTTTTTTCTTTTCTAATGGATTTGCTACAAAATTTGAAGAAATAGAGTGATATATATTAAAAACAAAAAATTCCAAAGTTATCTATACTTTTTTGTACAAAATATGTCACATTATCTTTGATTTTGTGTAAATCCAAGTTAAAACTATCTTTGATTTTGTGCAAAAATTCACTTGAGCTATTGTTGATTTTGTGATAAAATATAATTAATTTCAAATAGAGGAGAAAATTTATGAAAAGAAAAGTTTATAATAATATTTTAAAATGGAAGAAAGAAAGCCAAGGAAAAACCGCTTTATTAATTGAGGGAGCTAGACGTGTAGGCAAAAGTTATATTGTGGAAGAATTTGCAAAAGAGAATTATAAAAGCTATATATTAATAGATTTTTCTAAAGCATCAAATGAAGTAAAAGAATTGTTTGATAACTATTTAGATAATTTGGATTATTTATTCACATATATTTCAAATTATTATGGTACAAAATTATATGAACGTGATACAGTGTTTATATTTGATGAAATACAGTTTTGTCCAAGAGCAAGGGGAGCTATAAAGCATTTAGTGGCTGATGGCAGATATGATTACATAGAAACAGGTTCTTTAATTTCAATTAAGAAAAATGTTAAAAATATTTTAATTCCATCAGAAGAAGAAATGATTAAGATGAATCCAATGGATTTTGAAGAATTTTTATGGGCTATGGGAAATGATACTTTAATGGATTTTATAAAGGAATGTTATAAAAATAAAAGACAAATGGGGCAAGCATTGCATAGGAAGGCAATGGATTATTTTAAAGAATATTTAATTGTTGGTGGCATGCCACAAGCAGTTTTAGAATATAGAACATCAAGAGATTTTGAAAAGACAGATAAGATAAAAAGAAATATTTTAAATTTATATAGAGAGGATATAAGAAAATATTCTGATGAGCTAAATTTAAAGGTTGAGCAAATATTTGATACAATTCCATCACAACTTCAAAAACACGAAAAAAAATTTAACATGTCATCTTTAGATGAAAATGCAAGATACAGAAATTTTGAAGGAGCTTTCTATTGGTTATCAGATGCATGCTTGATTAATATTGCACATAATACAACAGAGCCTAACATTGGATTGGGTCAGAGAATAGATAGTAATAGTTTTAAATGTTACTTATTTGATACAGGTTTATTATTATCCATGACGTTTAATGAAAAAGCTATCATAAATGAGGAAATATACAAAAAAATATTGTTTGACAAATTATCATTTAATGAAGGTATGATTTTGGAAAATGTTGTATCTCAAATGTTAGTAGCAGGAGGTAGAAAATTATATTTTTTTTCAAGAAATAATAGAAATAATTCGTCAGAAACAATGGAAATAGATTTTTTGATTTCTTCAGATAAAGTAACATCTAAACACAATATAATACCAATAGAGGTTAAATCAGGAAAAAGATATTCTTTTTCTTCACTTACAAAGTTAAATAATAAATATAAGGATTATTTAGGAGAATCAATTATAATACATACAAAGGATTTAAGAGAAGAAAATGGAATATTATATATTCCTGTGTATATGACTGAATTATTGTAATTATTTAAGAAAAAATTTATGAAATAGACTAAATAAACTATATTAATTTTACTTTTTAAATTTAATTATCAAATATTAATTAAAAAATGAAAATATTACCTATTTACTTTTTAGGATAGTTACCATATAATAATAAAAGAAACAAGAAAAATTAGGAGAAAAAGGATGCAAAACGTTAAAATAGATAGAAACGCCGAAAGCATTGGCGTTGTACACACACACACACACACACACACACACACAAGTACGTTTAGAGAAATAAAAAGGGTAGCAAACGAGGCTACTCTATATTGCGTTGAAAACAGGATGACTGTAGCACTATATGCGAAAAAATAGTGCAAACGGGACATCCTGTTTTTTTTGCGTGCGAAAATTTAAAAATAACGAAAAATTAAGGAGGAGTTTTAATGCAAAAGAAAAGAAGTATAAAAATAATAGCAGTAGTTATGATATTGGTGTTAATAATTGTATCAATAACATATTTTAAAAATGATAGTAAAGAGGTATTAGCAACAACAAGTGAATTTAATTCAGAAAATTTACAAGATAATGAACATATGCATGTTGAAGTTGATAGTAGTGGAGATAAAGTACCAGTGCCAAATGGATATGTAGGAAGTAAAGCAACAGGTGAGAATGAAATAGATACAGGCTATGTAATATACGAAGG
>CALYAM010000025.1 GCA_944393565.1 uncultured Clostridia bacterium | reverse complement strand
AAGAACTCAAGATGTTCACCTCCTTTCTCAAAGTTTTCCTTTGGAAAAGGATGGATTTATTATACTTTAATTTTCTAATAAAAATAATGCTTTTTCTATAATTAATAATTATATTAGTTTTCTAGTAATACATAAAAATGCTTAAAAAGTTTATTCATATTAATTAACATGGTTTTAATTTATACCATTAACCGTTATATTGCTATTGGAGCTTGTTACTGCTTTATTTTTTATCTCTTGCTTTGTTTGCTCTGGTGATGTTGTTTTTACAGGTTGAGCTCCCTTTGTTCCCCTTCTAACTATTTTTGTCATAGCACTATAAGTGTCATTTGAAAGTACTGTTTTAGAAACAACCTCTCCATTTAATCTACATACTTTATATGCTACACTTTTACACCCAGAAGAACCATACTGCTGTACTACTTCTGTTCCTGCTGGTAATGAGCTGTCTTCAATATATCTCACTCCAAATGGAGTTGAACTTAATATTTCTGTCTCAATTTTTATATCATATTCTATTTCTTCTTTAACTCCCAGAATCTTCATTTCAGCGATTCCACCACTTACAGTGCTTACAATTTTTATTGGGTAATTTCTATTGTTTTTAAATCTAAAATCTATTTGTCCATATACAACTGTTGCATCTTTTCCAGCTTCTACATATGATGTTTTAAAGTAATGGTTGCTTCTTTCTATTATTTCCAAATTTGCCTGGACAACAGCATTGTATAACGTAGAAGAAATTTGACAAATACCTCCTCCAAGTCCGTCTACAACTTGCCCTCCTGAATATATTGCAGCATCTTTATAGCCCGCTTCAATAGTCCTCTCTCCAACAATTTTATTATATGAAAACTCTTCTCCTGGTAATAAAACCGTTCCATTAATTTTATCTGATGCAAGTCTTAAGTTGGTCGAACGATTCTTTAAACTCGCATCATATCTTGTTGAAAATTGTGATAAAATATCTGGAAAAGCTTCTGCACCAATTTGGTTTGTTGTTATCTCAGGAGTTATTATTTTTAATGGTATTTCATACTCTTCTTTTTTCTCTGATACTATTTGCCTTGCTTCCTCTAATGTTATTGCAAAGTCAATTCCATTTTCATGTGGATGTATAGTAAATGGCTCTTCACTAACATAAGCATTTTTAGGTTCTTTTTTTACTTCTTGATATATAATATCAATCTCTATTTCTCCTGGGACTTTGTTCTCTACTGGAATAGTTAAGAAATTTTTTGTTGGGCTTTTTATTTGTTCTAGTATCTCGTTTTTCATTTCCTCTGTTTTTATAACAATACCTGGTTTTCCACTTGTAATTACTAATTTATCATTTTCAATATAATAACTATTTTCTTGCATACTACCTGGAATTTTTTTAGATATGTCATTTATCATATTAGTTAAAATTTCATCATTATATGTAAAATCAATTAAGATATCTTTGCCAAATAGCATTGCAAAAATAATATCATAATTATTTTTTATAATATTTCCATTTCTTCCTATTCCATATGCTTCTTCTATAGCCTTATCAATATTATATGAAGCTTCAATTTGTTCTGGGCTAATTGATGTTTCATAGTCTTCATAGTGAAGCAAAACATTTTTAGATAATTCATTTCTTATAGTTTCTTCTATTTCTAGTTTAGCATCTTCTTTTGTTAAACCAACAAGTGAAACATCTTTAATTTTTATTCCATCTACAATTTTATTATTGCTTAGGTTAACTAGTGCAAATATTGTAGAAAAAAACATAAGTAATATTATAATTGTTGTAACTGAAACAATTGCAACCGTAAGTTTTACTCTTCTTCTCACTTTTTTATTTTTATCCTGGGTTTCTTTTTCTTCTAATTTTTCGTTTTTAGTATCAGCATCATCTATTTTTACTGATTCCACTTTTTCTTCACTATTAGCTTCTTCTTGATTGCATGCTTCTTCTACCTGGTTACTTGCTTCTTCTGTTTCTAGTATTTCTTCTTCACTATTTTTTTCTTTGTCTATATCCATGTTATTTCCTTCCTCTAAAATTTTTTCTATCAGAAAATTCAACATTACAATGTCATAATACCATAAAAAGTATTTTTTTTCAACGAGATAGTAAAAAATCTTATTTTACTTTTTCTTCCTTATTATTGTACGCTTATAAATTTTTTATATTACATTTTTGTAAAAAACACTTCAGATACTGTTTGTCCTAATTCTAATGCAATTATTTCCATAACACGGGCAGAAGGATTTTTTCTAGTTCCCTTTTCTAAATGACACAAATAGCCTGCCGAAATTCCCGTTTTTTCTGATAGCTCTTCTAGCGTCATATTTTTACTTATTCTTAATTTTCTCATTTGATTTAAATACATGTTTTACCTCCACCATTGTCTTGCTGGCAACATTTTATCATGTAACAATTTGACAAGTCAATACTTTTATGATATTTTATATAAAAAAATATATTTGTCATTTTTTAATATTTTTTATATTTACTAGTAGACAATTTGGTTTTTTTTGTATATAATAAGTAAAATTTAGTTAAAAGGAGATTTATTATGATCGGTGATATGATTGCAAAAGTTAGAAAAGAAAAAGGAGTGTCCAAAACAGAACTGGCAAAACTTACAGATATAAATATTGGGCATTTAACACACATTGAAAAAGGTGAAAGGAATCCTAGTCATAAGGCTTTAAGAAATATTTGTAAAGCTTTAGATATACCTTACCAGCAACTAATGTACACATATGATAAAACAATAAATGAGGAACAAGCAAGTTACAATGTAATTGATCATATTTCATATAATAAAGTATTAGCTGTTGATAGCATTAGTGGATTTATTGATTGCCCTTCTAGTATTCCAAGCTCTGCAATTGCTATAAAGCTTCAGGATAATTCAATGGAGCCTACCTTTGCAAAGGGAGCTTATGTTTTTGTTGAATTCAACTCTCCTTTGGAAAATAAAAATATTGGAATTTTTTCATATAATGATAAGATTCTTATTCGCAGATTTATTACTAAAAAAGGCAAAATTGTACTTCGTGCTGATAACAAAGATTTTGAAGATATATCTGTGTCAGATAATGATACATTCTATATTATAGGAAGAATTTGCGTTTAAAAGAGTTTTTTTTATTTTTTTGTAAAAAATACTTGAATAAAATTATATTTAATACTATAATTGTCGTAGCAAAAGATAAAAAGGAGAAATTTAAAATGGAATTAAGTAAAAATATATTTTTCAATACTGATAAACTTGTGGAAAATCAAACCGTTAAAATTTCTTACACAGGTCAATTTTTCCAAGATGGTTCTAGTGAAGTTTATCTTCACTATGGATTTGGTTTATTATGGGAAAATCTAGGCGAAGTTAAAATGGAAAAAACTGACTTGGGTTTCCAAGCAGAAATTACATTGATGTCTGCTGATACACTTAATTTTGTTTTTAAAAATGATCAAGGTTTGTGGGATAACAATCAAAATTGTAATTATATTTTTCCTATTGAGAAAGTTGAAATTGAAAATGTAGTTCCTGAAATGGGGTTAATTGTTGCTCCTGCTAGAAGGTTAAGAAAAACCTATATATGGAGTAAAAAAATTAAACTTGCTATTTATAAAATTATAACTTATCTTCCAAAAATAATTTCTGGTAATTATAAAAGAAAAATAAGAGATGAATAAAATTCGGGATTCCGAATTTTTTTATTATATAGGAAAAATCGCCAGATTTTTGCTATATAACAAGGTTAAGTTTCCTTGATTCGTGCATATTTGCGAAGCAAAATGCACATGTGGCGAAGCCACTTTTCTTATTATATAGGAAAAATCGCCAGATTTTTGCTATATAACAAGGTTAAGTTTCCTTGATTCGTGCATATTTGCGAAGCAAAATGCACATGTGGCGAAGCCACTTTTCTTATTGTTTAGAAAAATTTTCGACTTTTTTTGACATTTTACTATCTTTAGTGTTTCTTTTACACAATAAGGCTTGGCGCACCGAACTATTTAAAATTACAAATTTATGCAATGAATTTAGTCATTTTTCTAAAGTAATAAACCCGCTATATTACACGACATAGCGGGTTTTGCTTGGAGCCACTTGTCCGACTTGAACGGACGACCTACTGATTACAAGTCAGTTGCTCTACCAACTGAGCTAAAGTGGCATATATTTTTGGTGACCCCGACGGGAATCGAACCCATGTCTCCGCCGTGAAAGGGCGATGTCTTAACCGCTTGACCACGGGGCCAAATTAGATACTATTGTATCTAATTGGTGAGCCATCGCAGACTCGAACTGCGGACAACTTGATTAAAAGTCAAGTGCTCTACCACCTGAGCTAATGGCCCATGTATTTTTCTTAAAATAATTTAAGAAGAATACCGCAACCGTAATCAACGGTTGCTTATATATATTACAACATTTTTTTGTTTCTGTCAATCTTATTTTTGAATTTTTTTTACATTTTAGTAAATTATTTTTTGAAAATTCTTGTAAATCTTTTATGTTCCATTGTATAATAAGCATGAGCTCAAACTTTCGACATTCATGTGTATATTTTTCCTTACTTTAATGCTAAGTTTGAAGCAACCAAACATTGTTGTATAGGTAATATTATTTTAAATATAGATTTTTAAATGTAAAGGTTTTATTTCCTTTACATTAGAAAAGGAGTTTATTTCATGCAACGTATTTTAAGCGGAATTAGAAAAGCTATTGAAGAATTTGATATGATTGAAGATGGTGATAAAATTGCTGTTGGTTTTTCCGGAGGAAAGGATTCTATTACATTATTGCTAGCTTTAAAAAATCTTCAAATATTTTTTCCAAAGCATTTTTCTATTATGGCTATTTGTATTGATTCTGGCTTTCCTGGTTTTGATAACAAATATATTGAGAATTTTTTAAATTCACATAATATAGAATACATTTTAAAACACACTTATATTAAACAAATTGTTTTTGATGAAAGAAAAGAAAAAAACCCCTGTTCACTATGCGCAAATTTAAGAAGAGGTATTCTCCACAGTGTTGCTAGGGAATGTGGTTGTAATAAAATTGCTTTGGGACATAATCTTGACGATGTTTTGGAAACTTTTTTTCTAAATTTGATATATGGTGGTAATATACACACTTTTTCTCCTAAAAGCTATTTAGATAGAAGTCAAATTACTGTTATTCGACCACTTGTATTTATCGAAGAAAGAGAAATAAACCGTTTTATAAAAAAGCAGAATATTTTGCCGATAAGCAAGTCTTGTCCAATGGATGGCTTTTCTAAAAGAGAGGAAATGAAAAAACTAATATCATCTTTTAAATCAGAAATTCCAACTATAAAGTCAAACCTTTTAGGTGCTATACGTAGAAGTAATATTGATGGTTGGAAATAGTGTGGTTACTTAAAAAACGCATCTAATGAATAATTATTCATTAGATGCGTTTTTTTATTATATAGGAAAAATCACCAGATTTTTCCTATATAACAAGGTTAAGTTTCCTTGATTCGTGCATATTTGCGAAGCAAAATGCACATATGGCGAA
>CALYAM010000024.1 GCA_944393565.1 uncultured Clostridia bacterium | reverse complement strand
TTGCACCACATGAGCAAGTTCGTCTATGTGTTGTATCATTTATTTTTACCCATCCTCCAAATGAATGTCCGGTTGCTACTATATCTTCAGTTTTAGTTGCTCCACAAACGGTACACGTTGATGTTTTCTTACCTACAGTAGTATGCGTTGGCTCATCTGTAGTTACCCAATCTCCCCAGCTATGAGGTTCTTCCATTGTTTCTCCACATGAACAAGTTCCTCTGTGAATTGTATCATCTACACTTTCCCAGTTTTCATATGTGTGTGTTTTATGTGTTGCTCCATTTATTATTTGTTCTAAAATATTTTTTTCATGTTCTTGAGCTGCACTATATTCTTCACTTGCTTCATAAGCTTTTTGTATTATTCCATCAAAGTCTAATGCCATGCTAATCACAGTACCAGCCAAAATTAAAATTATTATGATGGTAACAATAAGTGATACTAATGTTATTCCTTTCTCTTCCTTTCTCTTCCTTTCTCTTCCGTATATTCATAAATTGCTCCCTCCATTAATTATATATTTTAGATTAGATTTGTTTATATAATGTTTTCATCCAATTATATACTGCATTAGCCCAATTTTTATCTGTTGCATATCTGGTATTTACTCCGGTTAATGTTGGCCCATTATAATATACTCCACTTGCTACTTGTCCATCATATATGCTTGTTCCTGCTGGGTTTAAATAATATTTTGCAAATACTCTTGCAATTAAATCTATGCTTTCTGAATAAGTATTATAGCTATAAGCATTTCCATAGGGGTTTCTGTCATATGCCCCATAGCCAAATAAATTTCGCTTGTCTAAGCATATGCTTGAGGTTCCCCATCCACTTTCATGGATTCCAACTGCTGCTACAAAAATTCCATTTACATTATATTGTTTTTCTATATAGTAAAAGTATTCTGCGTTGTTTTCAAATATTTTATTTTTGTCTTGTGTATGTCCTGATAATGCTTGCTTAAATTGTTCTAATGTTAATCCACTTGGTTTATTTAATTCCATATTAAAACTTAGCCTTGATAATAATTGTTCTTTTGTATATGTTCCTTCTATTCCTTCATCTTGTTGTAATAGTGAATTTGGCTTAAGATATGTTAAACAATTTGATGGGCAATATCCTGTATAAATATTATATGAAATTTTATACCATTCTTTTTGGATTTCTAGGAGCTTTACTTCTGCATCTTTATGTATTGTAAGTAATTTTTCTGCTGTTTGACTTGGATTGCACATTACACCTAATGTATCTGATGTAACATAAAGAGTATCACCGACTTTTACTTTGTAGTTGCTTTTATATTTTCCAGTTCCAACTTGTACAATTTTATTTATTGGAGCAATAATAATTCGGCTTGATGATTCTTCTTCACCTTCTTGTACGTTATTTATGTATGCTTTCTTTGTTATTACCTCTTGTAATCCATCTCTTCCTTCTTGTAAAACTTGTATCATTCCTTTAGGCAAATTAGGGTTATCCTCGTATGTTGTAATGTATTCCAACGTTTTTTCTTCAACTATAAATTCGTCTGTATAATTTTTTTTGGTGTTTTCTTCTAATATATTCATCATGTCAAAATTACTTGTTAGATTGCTTGTTTCGGTGGTAATTTCTGGAACTGTTGATGCATATGTTTCTTTTTTTAGCATACTTAGAATTGTTATTCCGACTGCAATTACACAACAGATAAATGTTATGCTTATAATTGCAATTGCATTTTTCTTTCTTATTTTTACTTTAGCCCCTTTTTTTATAAACATATAATCACCTAATTACATTTTAACATTAAGTATTTTTTTGTCAATCACATTTCTTGGAAATTTTTATTATTTTTGCTTGCTTAAATTTGCTTTATGTAATATTATATAAGTTATAGAGGGAGGTTTTTTATGCGTTCTCGTATGCACAAAAGATTAACTATTTCAAATCCTAAAGTAAAATATTTGTTTATTGCTAAAATATTTGTTATTGTGCTTCTTTATATTGTTTTATATTTTCTTTTGGAAGAAGTTTACCAACGTTTTAATAATGTTTTACAATTGGAAAAAGATATTGAAACTTTTGCTTCTAAAAATCAAGAAACCGTATTTGAAATTAATGAAATTACATATTTTAGTAGTGCAAACGCAAAGCCAAATGATGATATAAAAAAAGATTGGAGTATAGATATCTCTCAATTTACAGATATTTCGTTTTTTATTTCAAACCCTAGCAATCAAATCATTAAATCTTTAGAAATAAAAGATGTTGAATTTTATAAAACTCCTTCAGTTCGGTACACCAGTTTTTTCTTATAAGAATCCTTTAGAATTTGGGAAATTATCAGATTTTAATGTTGAATCATCTGCTAATATTCAGTTTGATGTGTTAGATTCCCAAGTTCAAACTTATGATGGTGCATTTGTTTATAATAATGTAAGTTCTCCTATTACTTTAACATATATAAATAAAGATGTAAAAACTGCTTATCAATTTTATGATAGCACTTCTATTACATATGATGGACGTTTGTTAAAAACTGGAGGTATTGATTTATCTGAATTAGATTGTGAATTTTCGTTTAGAATTATTATTACAACAATAGAACGGAAAAACTTACCAATGTACTTTGTATTTTTCTATTCCATTAAAGGATAAAAATCATACTATATATGATGGTAATATTTTGCACACAGTTTTGCTTAATGGTAGTGGAAGATTTTATCAATTTTAAATTATTTATAAGCCTTTAAATTAATAATTGGCAAGAAAGGAATGAAGTTATTTATGAAAGAGCAAGAGACTATAGCTATGCAGTTAAAAGAAAAATATTGGAAAATTCCAGAAATCAAAGATTTACGAGATATGGTTTTTAAATCTGCTGAAAGGTATGGGAAAAAGGCTGCTTTTGAAATTAAAAATAAAGATGGCAAAATCGAGCCTATTAGTTTTTTGCAATTAAAAGATGATGTTATTTCTCTTGGAACTGAATTGCTACATCTTGGTCTTAAGGGAAAGGCTATTGCTGTTATTGGGAAAAATAGTTATTCATGGGTTGTTTCTTATATTGCTGCAAGCACAGTTGGTATTGTTGTTCCAATTGATAAAGAACTTCACTGTGGTGATATAATTAATTTTTTAAATATCTCTGAATGTATGGCAATTATTGGTGATAATAAATTTTTAAAACCTATCTTTGAAAAGAAATCAGACTTGTTAAATTCTGATATTATTTTTATTGATATTACATCTCCTTCTAAATTTACATCTCTAGAATCTGTTATAGAAAGTGGTCAAAAACTTGTTAAAGAAGGTAATCAAGAATTTTCTAATTTACCAGTAGATACAAATGCTCTTCACATTCTTCTTTTTACATCTGGTACTACTGGAAATGCAAAAGGAGTATGCTTATCACATAAAAATATTGTGTCTAATATTATGGCAATTGCAAGCATTGTAAAAGTAGATACTTCAACTAAAGTATTATCTATTTTGCCAATCCATCATACCTATGAATGTACAATTGGAAATATGCTTGTTTTATATGGTGGTGGAACGGTTACATATTGTGACGGCTTAAAATATATTAGCAAAAATATTAATGAATATAAACCTAACTTCGTTCTTTGCGTTCCCCTATTATTAGAAAATGTTCATAAAAAAATTATGAAGGTTCTTTCTAGCTCACTTCCAAAGCGCTACCAAATTCCCGGAACAAATATTTTAGATAACTTACCATTTTTTATGAAACCTATTGTAAAATACAAAATAAAAAAATCATTAGGTGGAAAATTACATACTTTCATTGTCGGTGCAGCTGCAGTTAACCCTGTTATTGTTGCAGACTTTTTTAAATTTGGAATTCGTGTTTTGCAGGGGTATGGGCTTACTGAATGTTCCCCTCTTGTTGCTGGCAATAATGATTTTTTCCATAAATGTGATGCTGTTGGACTTCCAATTCCTTTTATGGAATATAAAATTGATAATCCAAGCGAAGATGGTATTGGTCAAATTATTGTTAAAGGTGATAGCGTAATGCTAGGTTACTATAAAAACCCTGTTGAAACAAATAGAGTATTAAAAAATGGTTGGTTTTACACAGGTGATTTGGGTAAAATTGATGAAGATGGCTATTTGTATATTACCGGTAGATGTAAAAGTGTTATTGTTACAAAAAACGGTAAAAATATTTATCCTGAAGAATTAGAGTATTATTTAAATGATAGTCCTTTAATTTTAGAAGCAATGGTTGTTGGTATATATAATGAAAAAGAAAAGGATACTATTGTTACAGCTTCTATTTTCCCAAATATTGAAGAAATAAAAGAATTTACTCATAATGATAAACCTGATAAGGTACAAATAGAAAAACTAATAAATTCAGTAGTTCAAGAAGTTAATAGTAAGTTTCCAAATTATAAGCATATTAAGTCAGTAAACATCCGAGACAAGGAGTTTGAGAAAACAACAACTCAAAAAATTAAACGTTTTGGTGATAATTTAAATATTAGATAAGAAGCTTTAGCTTTATTTCATAATTATCTACAATAAAAATACCATTGAATAACAAATTGTTATTCAATGGTATTTTTTAATCTTGCATAAATTTATTTTTTAGAGTAGCTTTTATAAAAGCCACAAACAAAGGTGCTGGTTTATCTGGTCTTGATTTGAACTCTGGATGGAATTGACTTGCAATAAAAAAAGGATGTTTTTCATATTCTATCATTTCCACTAAATTTTCATCAGGTGAAGTTCCTGAACATATTAGACCTTCTCTTTCAAATAGTTCTTTATATTTATTATTGTATTCGTACCTGTGCCTATGTCTTTCCATAATAATTTCTTCTTTATATATCTCTCTTGCTTTCGTTTTATCCTTTATTTTACATGGATATGCTCCAAGCCTCATTGTGCCACCTTTTCTTGTTATTTCTTTCTGTTCCTCCATAATATGAATAACAGGATATTTAGTAACCAAATCAAATTCTGTAGAATTTGCATCTTCAATTTTAAGAACGTTCCTTGCAAATTCTACTACTGCCATTTGCATTCCTAAACATATTCCTAAGAAAGGGATATGTTTTTCTCTTGCATACTTAATAGCTTCTATTTTTCCATCTATTCCTCGGCTCCCAAATCCGCCAGGTACCAGCACTCCATCATATTCTTTAAGTATAATATTTACATTTTCTCTTGTAATTAATTCACAATCAATAAATCCTATTTCAACATTTACATTATTAGCAAATCCTCCGTGCTTCAGACTTTCAACAACAGAGAGATAAGAATCATGAAGTTTTACATATTTGCCTATAAGTGCAATTTTTATGCTTTTAGAAATATTTCCAATTTTATAAATCATTTTTTCCCAGTTTTCATTGTGTGGTTCTGTTTTTTTGAGATTTAATTTTTTAGCCACAACTTTTGCTAATCCTGCTTTCTCTAAATTTAATGGCACAGCATACAAATTATCTGCTGTTAAATTTGGTATTACAGCTTCTTTACTTACATTGCAAAATAGAGAAATTTTTTCTTTCATTGTTTCTTCTATATCACATTGGCTTCTGCATACTAATACATCTGGCTTTATACCTAAAGATTGTAATTCTTTTACAGAATGTTGTGTTGGTTTTGATTTAAGTTCATTTGAACCTTCTACAATTGGAAGTAATGTAACATGAATGTATAAGACATCTTCTTCTTTTTTTTCTATCCCGACTTGCCTAATCGCTTCTAAGAAAGGTAAGCCCTCAATATCTCCTACTGTTCCGCCGATTTCTGTAATTACAATGTCATTATCACTATTTTCAAAACTATAAATTTTTTCCTTAATTTCATTTGTTATATGTGGAATAACTTGTACTGTTTTTCCTAAATAATCGCCTTTTCTTTCTTTTGCAATAACATTAGAATATATTCTGCCTGTTGTAATGCTAGAATTTTTTGTTAAATTTTCATCAATAAACCTTTCATAATGACCTAAATCTAAATCTGTTTCTGCTCCATCCTCTGTTACAAATACTTCTCCATGTTCATATGGGCTCATTGTTCCAGGGTCAACATTTATGTATGGGTCAAATTTTTGTATTGTTATTTTATAGCCTCTATTTTTTAGTAATCTTCCTAATGACGCAGCGGTTATTCCTTTGCCAAGTCCTGATACAACTCCTCCAGTAATAAAGATGTACTTCATCATTTACCTCCTAAAAAGTTTAAAATATTTTTCTAATTTAATTATATATTTATACTCTATGCAAATATGCACGAATCAGGGAAACTTAACCTTGTTATATAGCAAAAATCTCGCGATTTTTCCTATATAATAAAAAA
>CALYAM010000023.1 GCA_944393565.1 uncultured Clostridia bacterium | reverse complement strand
TAGAAAATTAAAGTATAATAAATCCATCCTTTTCCAAAGGAAAACTTTGAGAAAGGAGGTGAACATCTTGAGTTCTTTCGATTTAATTTGGCGATTAATTGTTTTGCTATTACTTAGTAATAATAAAAATGATGAAAACCAAAATTCTCAGGATTAGTACAAACTAATCAAAGGCAGTCTGGTCAACTGCCTTTATTTTTGCACAAAAAAGAGATATGTGGTCAACATATCTCGTGAACATTTGAGTTATTCGATAATTCTCTTGCTTAAGCTAAATATAGTATACTATATTTTTTATTATATGTCAAATGTTTTTCAAAAATTCATTTTAATTCAAATTTTTAAAATTTTTCGAATATATTTTAATAAATTATTATTTATGCCAATAATGTATTACTAGAAAACTAATATATATTGACAAGTAACGAAAGGAGTATTATAATACATACAGTAGATGCGCTATTAGCTCAGCTGGTAGAGCAGCTGACTCTTAATCAGAAGGTCCGCGGTTCGATCCCGCGATGGCGCACCATGCAAAACCCGCTATATCATATGATATAGCGGGTTTGCTGTTTAGAGAAAAATGATCAAATATTTTATATAAACTCATTATTTTAAATAGCTTAGTGTGTTAAAACATTATTTCTTATTATCCTTTAAAATTATTTTTATGAGTTCAGCAATTTGTTCTTTCTGCTTTATAGAAGGAGGAGAATAGTCATTAATATTAAACCCAACTTCAGAAAGACCAAATGGATCCGCAATTTGTGATGAATTTCGTATATTAGACTTATTTAAAATAAAATCAATGCTACAATTGAAAATATTAGCTAATTTAACAAGAACTTCAGCACTTGGCTTTCGTATTTCTTTTTCATACATAGCAATTATGCTTTTACTATAATTTAACATATTTGCCAAATCTTGCTGAGTCATATTAGCTTCTTTTCTTAATTGCTTAAGCCTATTCATAAAATAACCTCCTGCAAAAATTATTATAACATACTAAAAATATATTATCAATAAAAAATTACGAATAAAGACATTGACAGTTAACTTTAAGTGTACTATACTATAAATATAATTCAAAAATAACTATTAAAAATGCATTTGCACAAAATATATAAAATTAAAATAACAACTTAAAGTGAATGGAGGAGTATATGTTAAAAAAATATAGAAAAGAGTTAAACTTAGTGGATAAAATAAAAGACTTAAACTATATTATTGCAAAACTGCAGTCTGAGAGAGAAGACCTGGAGTATATGAATAACAACTTAAATAAAGTTATATCTATTCAATCTAAAGTTATTAAAGAAATAGAAGAAATAGTAACACGAAATCAATATCAGAATGAAAAAGCTTCAATAAAAAGGATAAAAGAAATATTTTTCAAAAACAGAATTAAAATCTAAATTTATGTATACTATTTGTCGAATGAAATATTTTATATTTTGTCGAAAAATATTGAATAATGAAAAATACTTTGATAAAATTCATTTAGGAAATATAGAATATTGAAATCGACGTTTTAAAAGACTGCTAACTAGGCAGTTTCTTTTGAGACGTTTTTACATTATGTAGTATATTATCAAATGTCGAAACATGAATTTACAAAAACAAAATATTTTATATAAAATAAATACCAAGATTATTAAAATAGTATTTATTATACACTAATGAAAAACAACACACATTTTGCAAAAATTTTAGTAGTTACATTTAAAGTCTTTCTAAAAGGATACAATACAAAAAGGAGGAAAATGTGATTGAAGATCTAATTATAAACAGAATTAATGACAATAGAAAAATATTTACAAATGAAGAACTAAAAATAATTTTTAAGAACAAAAACCTTGTAAAAAAAATATATATACTAGGAGTAATAGATGCTTACGGTAACCAAAATAAATAATAGATATTTATTTTGACTTTTATTAAAATATTATATAGTATTATAAAGGATGAAGTATGAAAAACTATGATAATTTGAAAATTGCAAATGAAGAAGACAAATTATTCATTGCAAAAATTATAAATAAATTGGAGCAAAGAGATTTAAAAAATAAAATAACATCAACAGATTTTTTAAATTTACATGAAAAAAGACTATGTGAAGACCTTATAAAAAAAGAAAAAATTAAAAACTATAAAATAACAGGGTGCTACGAAGATGCAGAAAGAACGGTAGTAATTTTTTACCCAGATAAATTAGAAAACTATATAGATAGGTACATAGATCAGCTTTTTTGCGTAATTAGAATAGAATTACCGAAATTTCAAAACAAATATACACATAGAGACTATTTAGGTGGAATCATGAAATTGGGAATAAAAAGAGAAAAAATAGGAGACATTATGGTATTTGACGATGGAGCAGATATAATAGTTGGAACAGATATTGCAGATTATTTAATAGACGAATTAAAAAAACTAACACGTTTCAAAAAGTCTAATATAAAGAAAGTATCAATTATGAATTTAAGAATCGCAATTCAAAATAAAGAATGTATAGAACTAATTGTCTCTTCTTATCGCATTGATACAATACTCTCTGAAATTTTACGTATAAGCAGAACTAAGGCAACACAAATTATAAAAGAAGAGAGAGTTTTTATAAATTCAGTTTTGTGCATAAACCCATCTAAAAATTTATTACTAAATGATATAATTACAATACGTGGCAAGGGAAAGTTTGAACTAAAAGAAGAATGTGGTTGCACAAAAAAAGGAAACATTAAAATTATAGTGCTAAAATATGTGTAAAAACAAGGGGTGTATGTTATGATAAAGATGTATAAAACAGATATGGAGACAGGAAAATTTGAAACAACTAAAAGCTTTGAAAGAGGCACATGGATAAACATGGTAAATCCTTCTGAAAATGAAATCTCTATGGTATGTGAAAATATAAATATCAACTCAGAATTTATAAGGTATCCATTAGATTATGAAGAAAAAGCAAGAATTGATACAGAAGATGATTTAACATTAGTTATTATAGATGTACCAATAACTGAAAAAGCAAAGGATGAAAAAATATATACAACTATGCCATTGGGAATGATAATAGTAAGAGACGACTATTTTATTACAGTATCCTTAAATAAAGTAAAAATCTTAGAGGATTTTGAAATGGGAAAAGTAAAGGGATTTTGTACATATAAGAAAACAAGATTTATATTACAGGTATTATATGCTAACTCATCATCATACTTAAGCAATCTAAAGCAGATTAATAAAGAAACAGAAATAGCAGAATATGTTTTACAAAAATCTATGAAAAACAAGGAATTAATAAAGCTTTTAAATCTTGAAAAGGGACTAGTATATATTACTACATCTTTAAAATCAAATGAACTAGTTATGGAAAAAATTTTAAGAGGTAGAGTTATAAAATTATATGATGAAGATGAAGACATTCTTGAAGATGCAATAATTGAAAACAAACAGGCTATTGAAATGAGTAAAATATACAGTGATATTTTAAATGGAACCATGGATGCATATGCATCAATTATTTCAAACAACCTAAATTCAGTTATGAAATTTCTGACATCTGTAACGATAGTACTATCCCTACCAACAATGATTGCTAGTTTCTGGGGAATGAATGTGAACTTACCGTTTAGCAATAGCCCATACGGATTTGTAATTGTTATATTATTCTCAGTTATTATTGCAATTATAACATCGAGATGGCTAAAGAAAAGAGATATGCTATAAATTATAATATCATATATTTTGTATAAAAAAATATAATTGTTTAATAAGTGATACAAATTAGAAAATGGGATATCTTTGTTTAAAACTAGAGCGTCCCTAATGAAACATAGGATATAGTATACTAATTTAACAAAAAAATGACAAAAAAAACATGAAAATGTAAAACAAGAAAAATAAAATACAGAAATATAGCTTCCGTAGAAGGAAAAGCTATATTTTTTTTATAGACAAAAATCCCCCTATTTACAAATATAAGTAGAAAAAGTAATATAAAAATAAGATAAAGCTCAAAAAAGGAGGAAAAATCTGTGAAAAAAACAGGGGAAAACCAAATTAATCAAAACCAAATCCAAAAAGGGAAAAAAGGAGTAGGGAAAAAAGTAATTGGCATAGGAATATTGCTAATGGCAATGGCCATTATTGTAACAACCGTTTTGCTACAACAAAATAGGCAAATACAAAATGTAAGTCCAGAATTAGCAAGAGCTATGACCTATGAACAATTTTTAGATGGAGAAGAAGAAGTAGAAGGCACAAGTGGAAGCATAAAATTTAGAGCCTTTTTCTTGCGAGACATAAATAATGATGGAGAAGCAGATAGAATAAAAGGAACGTCTAGGCCAATAGGAGAAGAAGATACCTTGTACATGGAAATAATAGTCCAAACAGCAGGGTATTTAAAAGATGCCAAAATTCAAATAAATGGACAAAACTTCTATTTCCAAACAGCACTTCCAGAAGATAACGAATTACTCGAAAGTTATATAGGAAACAACATAAAAGAAATACAATTCAAAGAATTAGGAAATGGTACCCAAAAATTATTAACAGGTTCTATAAGAAGTGGAGACTATACTTATTCCTCTAGTATAGCAGAAGCAATTGGAAAAAATATTAACCAATACTCTAGAGAAGACAACTCTATTATATTAACAGGAACCTATGTAAATGGAACAGAAGAAACCCCTATTACAAAACAAATAGATTTAACAGTAGACTGGTATGGAGAAACAGAAGCAACCATAAATACTCGTTCTTATGAAAAAACACAAAATAATTATGACATTGGAGATAGAATAGATGAAGTAAATGGAAGATTTAATCTAGATTTTGATGTTACAACTAATGAAATTAAGGGACAACTTATATTAAGCAAAAACTATGTAAAAGGAACAATACCAGAATTAAATGGGTATGCACCTTTAGAAGTAACATACACAAGCACAAATGCTACATTCCAATATAATGAAGAAACAAGAGAGTTTACAATAGAAAGAGTAGCGCAAGTAGATGAAAATGGAGAAATAACACAAAGTGTAGCAAGAAGCAATTATTATCAAAATATTAGAATAAGTTATCCAATAGAAGCATATAGAACATTAGGAGAAGATACAGTAACTATTTCAATTCCAGTAGAAACCTATTATGAAGGATATAATAATCCAAACACAGAATTTACAAATCCATATAAATCAAATACTGCAAAAGAAACAATTATGGCTAACTTTTCAAACCCAAGAGGCACAGTTGCAGACTTTGACATAAAAGTAGGAAAACAAATATGGAGAGATTCTGTCCATATTTATACAATATCAAAACAAAAACCATTAAGAATATATAATGGTTTAAGTAGTAGTGAAACAGATGATACTTACCAAGTAAGATGGTATGCATATACAGGAACAGATGGAGAATCTACAGGATTAGTATTAAAAGAAACAAAAGATGGAGAAACACAAGTATCTGATAGATTTATAGCAGGAACAACAAATAAATCTATGGAACCTGTTGTAAGTAATATAGGAATTGCCTTTTCAGGAGCAGATAATCTATTAAAAGAAGATGGATGGATTAATGTATATGATGACCAAACAGACGAGCTATTAGCAACCTTTACTAAAGAAAATTGGAATAGTTATACATCAAGTAATCCATACAAATATGAAATACCAGTAAAACATGTAAGAGTAGAAACAAGTAGCACAAATGCAGAAAGTAGTATGTATATTTATAATATAAAAGAAATTGATGATGATATATTAGTAGCAAACTACGAAAAAGCAGAATTTGATACATTTGAGTATATCCAATCAACATTAGAAGCATATATGGAAGGAAACCATATAGAAACAGCAGAACACCAAGCACATTATGAAGCACCATTTTCAATAGCAAATATCAGTTTAAGTAAAAATACTTTATCTACACAAATTACAGAAAGAAATCTAAAAATAACAATAACAGCAGAAGCAAATGCATCAAATAACCAAATAGGCTGGACAGATGGAAGCTTTTTAGTAAAATTACCACAAGAAATTCTAACAGCAGAAATTAACAATGTAGAAATTAACAATGTAGAAATTAACAATAATCAAGTAAGTCTTTTAAGTTATGAATTAATAGAAATAGAAGATACCTGGTTTATAAAAATAAATACAAGTAATCAAAACGAAAACCCACAAAGCTATAAAATTACAATAGATGCAAACTTAACACCAGACCCAAGAATAGCAACCATAAATTCAGCAAAAGTAGAGCTATATGCAAGCAACCAAGAAGCAGGAGAATACTATTATCCAGGAGCAGATATCTATGATGTAAATGACAATTTAAACAAAGAAGAATTGGTAAATAAAAGAGAGGCAAATATTAGTTTAATATCACCTAATAGCTTATTAACAAATCAAACTATAAGTAATTTTGATGAAAAACAAAGTATAATAGTGTCACCAGAAATAGCAGATATAAAACCACTTTATGTAAATGTGGATAATGAAAAAAGACAAGCAACAATAGGAGCACAATTTAGAAATAATTATTCAAGTACAATAAGCGATATAAAAATATTAGGAAAAATTCCATTTGAAGGAAATACCTATGCCTTAAGTGGAGGAGACTTAAACTCTACATATACAACAAACATGACAAATGAAGG
>CALYAM010000022.1 GCA_944393565.1 uncultured Clostridia bacterium | reverse complement strand
TTGCTTATTTTTGTTCTTTTTTATATTATATTTTTTTCCTTCTTTTGTCAACACTTTTTGGCTAGAGAATAAGAAATATATAATTGTCAAAAAATATATTAATATTCTTGACTTTTTCTTTTTTTTGTATTACAATAATTAAGCATTATATGAATATGTTTTCTTTTAGTTTGCTTCTCCCCGGTGGCAAATTAAAAAAATACATTATATTTTTATAGAAATGATTGGAGGGTATTTATTACCATGAATAATACAACATATAGCGCTAAATTAAGCGAAATTGAAAGAAAATGGTATATTTTAGATGCAAGTGGAAAGCCACTTGGAAGAGTTGCAACAGAAGCTGCAAAATTATTAAGAGGAAAACATAAACCTACTTTTACACCTAATTTAGATACTGGTGATAATGTTATTATATTAAATTGTAAAGATGTTGTTTTAACTGGAAGAAAGCTAGATCAAAAACTTTATAGACATCACTCTAGTTATATTGGTGGCATGAAAGAAACTACTGCAAGAGTTATGATGGAAAAAAGTCCTGAAAAAGCAATGTTTCTTGCTATAAAAGGTATGCTTCCAAAAAATAGCTTGGGAAGAAAAATGATTCGTAAATTAAGAGTATATACAGGTAGTGAGCATGAAAACCAAGCTCAAAAACCAGAAGTATGGAATTTTTAGGAAGGAAGGGAAATTAAATGCCAAGAGTAGCAAAAACAAAAACAGATAAAATTACTTTTTATGGAACAGGAAGAAGAAAAAAAGCCATTGCCCGTGTAAGATTAATGGATGGCAAAGGAAATATTACAATTAACGGCCAAAATATTGATGAATATTTTGGAACTGATATTTTGAAAGTTATTGTTAAACAACCATTAAATGCAACAAACACTTTAGACAAATATGATGTTATTGCAAAAGTTATTGGTGGTGGTTATACAGGTCAAGCAGGTGCAATCCGTCATGGTATTTCAAGAGCATTATTAAAAGCTAATGGTGAGTATAGATTAACTCTAAAGCAAGCTGGATTTTTAACTAGAGATCCTCGTATGAAGGAAAGAAAAAAATACGGTCTTAAAAAAGCTCGTAAAGCTCCACAATTTAGTAAAAGATAATATATATTTTTTCGCACATATCTTATATATGTGCGAATTTTTTTAACTTATTTTTGCCACCCCTTATATTCTTCAATTACAATTTTTCGCAGTGAAAAAATTGCATAAATATTTATAATCGCAAGAATTCCTACTAATATGTCTGTAATACTCCATAGCAATTTACTTGAAGCAATACTTCCCCAAAAAATAATTAAAATTGTAATAAATTTTAAAACAAATATATCAAACTTATTTGTTTTCTTTAAAAATTTAAAGCTAGATTCACCATAATAATAACCTGTTAAAATGGTTGCTAACCCAAATAGTGAAATAATAATTGCAATAAATAATACTCCAAAGTATCCCAAATGGTAATTAAATGCTTGTAATGTTATTTCAATTCCATTTGGATCTGTAAGCATTATATTTTGATAATTAGACATACATACTACAAGTGTTGTAATTGTAGCAATTATCAGGTTTTCAAAATGTATTTCAAAAATTTGTGCAATACCATTTTGGGCTGGAATGTCACTATCTGCCACAGCTGTTGCAATTGAACCGGTTCCGAGTCCAACTTCACTAGAAAAAATGCCTTTTTGCATCCCTATTAATAATGTAGTTAATGTTCCAATTCCAAAAGATTTGGTATTAAGAGCACTGGATATTATATCTAATAATATAGACGGTATTAAAGTATAATTTTTAAATATAATATAAGCACAAATAGTAAAATAAAGTATTACCATTGTTGGTACTAATTTGCTTGTTGTGTTTGCAATTTTCTTTACTCCACCTATAATTGTAATCCCAGAAACAAATGCAATAATTAGTCCAATTGTAGCAGGTTCAATATTTGCTATACTAGTAATTGATTTTGTAACAGTATTTATTTGTATAGTCATAAACCCACCTATGTAACTTATTAAAACAATAAGTGCATACCAAATTGCTAATTTCTTGTTTCCGCATTCCATCTTGGATGTAGTAAAATGGGCCTCCTCTATACATATTCCCTACATCCTTTTTTCTGTATATTACAGCCAAAACACTTTCAGCAAATGCATTCGTGGAACATAAAAACGATGTAAGCCAAATCCAAAACATTACGCCGTGGTCCCCCTAAGTAAATCGCAAGTGCAATTCCAGATAAAGAACCTACCCCAATTCTTCCGAGCTAGAGACATAGTAAGTGATTGGAAAAGACTTATTTTATCCTTTTCTTTTCTACTTTTTATAATAGTCTTTATCATTTTATTTATATTGAGATGTATAAAATGTAACTTAAAAGAAAAATAAATTCCACACATGAAAATAACAATTGTTGCAATAATCCATATATATTGAGTTATAATATTTAGCACAGTTATCACCTTTTTAATTTTATTCAAAAAATTCAATTGTTATTACATATATAAGAAAGGTATGCATTTCGCTTCGCGAATATGCACAGCCTAAAGAAACTTAACCTTGTTGTATACAGAAAAATCTTGTATAAAATGAAGATAGAAGTCGATTTTTCCTATACAATAGAAAAGAAGGTATTTTTACCTTCCTCTTTAAAATTATTTAATCACATCAACTATATTGCTTGAATCTATTCCTTCTAAGTTATAATATGCTTCTGGTATTTCTCCTATAATGACAGCCTCTGTCATCAATATTTGATTTTTTATATTAGCCTCAATTGTATCATATGGAGTTACAATTGTTACTGTACATGCAAGTTCTAAATATATGCGATGAAGAGTTTGATTAATTCCTGCAGCATTAAATTCAGATTTTAAGTTTGTAACTACATTACCTACTGGAATTATTTTTATATTTATTCCAGGGCCAAAGCCACTTAAGTAACGGCTTCCAGTAATACCACCGGATCGGGATAGAAATTTCGTCATTTTCTATATTATATAATTCTTGTTGTATATTATATGCTATACTTGATACTAATAAATTTATTTGCACAGTATTAATTTTAAGCATATTGATACTTCCATTATTATCTTTTGTAATTTCTACCAAATCCTCATAATCCACGTCTTTTAATATTTTACTTGATTCTAAGTTTGAAATATTAGTTGCTATTCCTTTTGCTTTTTCTGTACAGATTTTATTAAAAATTGGATTTAATGAACTAGTAATTGAATATACAGTTAAAATTGCAACTATGCATATTAAAAAAACTTTTATTAGTTTCTTTTTTTCTATATCTTTTTCTTGAAATCTGAATTTCTTTATTTTTGGTATTTTTATTCGCTTTCTAGAATAAATTTTATCCATACCCAAGTCATGCCGATTTTTTAATATTGTATCTTGGAATATATAGTTGTTTTCCTATTGGTATTAAATCTGGATTTTCTATTTCATTTACTCTTACAATGTCTTCTACAATACTATCGAATTTCTTTGCAATTTCCCATAATGTATCTCCTGCTTTAACAAAATATATTACCATACTGTATAAGCTTTTTTCTTTTTCCTCCTTTACAATTTCATCTATTACAGATACTTTTTTAAAATTTGCAGCTTTTATTAAAAAGCAAATATCAATTGATATCTCTACAAATCCATCTGGCATTATTATGAAATCTTGCTTCACTGTTTCCATTTCCGTCTCTATACTGCTTTTTTGTTCGACTCCTGGTATGTCTATTAAGTAATGAAAAGGCATTATAAGTTGTTTTACATCTAGTCTGTTTTCTGTTTCATCCCAATATAGAATTTTAATTTTACTCTCTCCTTCATATGTTATACACCCATTTTCAATATTTATCATTACAATAGTTGGCTTAATAGATATATCTAAAATTTTATTTCCCATTAGTTCTGGAATAACAATTTTATCTTTTAATTTACATACGTCACTTTGACCAGTTTTATTAATCATTGTATAAATTTCTTTTCGTTTAAATTTTAAACACTCTGTCGGACTATACAAATCTTCAATTATTGTCATGGTTTTACTTTCAAAAGTATAGCATGAAATTTCAATCTCCGCTTCAACATAAATAGAATGTTCCGTTTCTCCATTTGGCTTAACAATCAAATTTTTCAGTTCATAGTTTGTATCGCATATATGCTCTTCACTAATATTTTGGATGTCTACAAACCCCATAACTGGAATTATGCTTTCTACACTACTAATTCTGTTGTCCTCTGTCAAATAAAGTATTTTTACATATGCATCTGCTTTTACCAAAACCTTGTTATAGCTTATTTTTATATCTCTATTTTGAAGATGCACTCTAGTTTTTAAAATTTCAGCTAAATTATCTATTTCGTCTATATTTATTGTTTCTTTTGCATACGTTTTTGTACTTCCTTCTCCTATTAATGAATTTACTTCAATTGTATGTTGCAATTTTTGTAAGTTTTCCACTCCGTTTATTTCTTTGACTATTTCTATATTTTCATTAGAATATACTTTTATATCAAAAGAAATATTTGCCCTCACTCCTATTTTTCTACCATTTAAAACTTTTGTTTCAATTGAAATAATATCTATTTTTTCTTGCACATTCATACCAATTTTACAGTTCTCAACCAATATTACCTCTGAAAAGTCTAGACAAGTATGTAAGCTTCTGATACTACCTTCTTCATTGTCAGCTAAATATATAATATCCACCTGTATTGTTCCATCTACTTTTACTTTTCCATCTTGTACTTCCTTTTTATATATACATATATTTCCATTAGTTTCTATTGTATTTAATATATCTGGTTTAATATCTGGTACAATCATGTCCCCTTCTATAATTTTATTTTCGTTTTTTTGCCCCACTATTTGGTTAACACATACACTTTCTCTTGTAGTATCTACTACCATATACAATCCCTCCTTAATTTTGACTAATACATATATATGTTTTGGGACAAAAAAAATTCCTATCTTTTAGGAATTTTTTGTTATTTGTTATACGACTTTCTTCTTTTTATTCTTTGTTTCGTCTAATGGAGGAATTAATGGACTATAACCCACTCCGTCATAAACTTGAACTTCTACGGCTCTTGTTAACACATCTGTATAGGTATAAGTAACACTTCTTTGATTCTCTTCATATTTAACAACAAATATGTTAGGATAGGTTTTTTCAATTGTTGCTTGCTCCTCATAAGGTTTACTCCTACCTAATGAGCCCTTTACTATTATCTTTTGTCCAATTTTTTCATCAATGTCTGTTTTTAGGTTCATAATGTCATTTTTATAAATCATGAAACCACCTACTTTTTTAAATTTAACTGGTTGAATTATATCATTTTTAGTAGTTTCATGTCAAAAAACGAAATGTGTAATTCGTTTTCCTTTTGCTTTGTGTTGTAAAGGTTTTCGGCATTTTTTGCGTAATATTAAATTTATATTACATTTTTGTTACATAAATATTTCTATACAATTTTTATTGACTTTTTTCCTTTACTTCCGTATTCCACCAACACCATTAAGTCCGTCTCTTAATTCTGGAACTATTTCTCCGATTGTAAGATATTTATATTCATCTGTTGTAGCTATTTTTTCTGCTACTATCAGTGGATCAATAAAATCTATTAAAATTCTAGATGGTGATGACGCAAAATTAGCTCCTGAAGTTATAATTGCCTCGAAAAAACTTTGGCAAGCTCCAGCAAAAATAGCTATTTCATGTTTGTTTTTTTCCTCCCACCTTCGTGCTTCTAAAACAGTATTTATAAAATATTTTGAATTTCTGTAATTGTAAATATCGTTATAATTACTTCCATTTTTTATCATTGCATCATGCCCTGTTATAACAACTATATCTGGCTTATGTCGAGTAAGGAGTTCACTAATTACACTAGCTTGCCTATTTTCAGGTATATTTCTAACTATTGCATTCAGTCCTAATTTTTTATAATATTGTGCTGATTTTTCACTATATTTTTTATCTCCATCTAAGTGTAATATTTTTCCATAATACTCTTTTATAGTTCTTTTTTGTTTATTATATCTTTGTAACCTCTCTTGTAGTCTATTAGTTAATTTCTTTATATTTTCTTCTACAATCCATTTGTCAATAACTTCTAAGTCTTCAATTGGGCTATCCGCTTCTATTCTATGAATTATCCCCTTTAGTATTGCAATGTTACCTTTTTTCCCTCTTATAATTCTTTCTACCCTAAACATAATATCTTTTTTATATGATTTTCTGCCGGACAATGTTCCCTTTTCGAATTTGCATTTGATATCTTTCCTTCCCATATTTTATTAGTTGAATATTATGTTTTGTATTATATACTATGTTATTTTTTGTTTTATTGTGAACTTTAATTTAGTATTTTGTATATATTTGTATTTTAGATAATTTTTGCTTAAACTATTGTATAATTTTTTATTTCGTGTTATATTAGAAAAAGTTTAGTAATAAATTAAATTTAATTATTGAACTAACTCCTTCTTTTTAGAATGGGTCAATGTGTCAAAATTAAATTTATATTCTAAGAAGGAGGATTCCATATAATGGCTGATAAAACATTAATGTGTAAAGACTGTGGAGCTGAATTTGTTTTCACAGAAGGAGAACAAGCTTTTTATGCAGAAAAAGGTTTTGAAAATGAACCTGTAAGATGCCCAGCTTGTAGAAAAGCTAGAAAAAATTTTAAGAAAAATTAATTTTTCTGTCTTACAAAAAGATAGCATTTTGCATACATGCAAAATGCTATCTTTTTGTTTAACAAGCTTTGTGCTTATCTTCATATTTTAGTTTAGTTGCCATCCCTCCTCTTATGTGTCGTTCTGCCTTATTTTCATCCAAAATAGTCCTTACTTCTGTTGCCAGTGCCTT
>CALYAM010000021.1 GCA_944393565.1 uncultured Clostridia bacterium | reverse complement strand
ATCTTGAATGATTCAAAACATTGCTGTTCTTTGGTGCCTAGACGCGGAATCGAACCACGGACACGGGGATTTTCAGTTTTCTGTGCTATTTAATTTTAGATATTATTTGTTATTATTTAGTATCACTTAAAACCTTTGAATTTAGGCACTTTTTTAACATTATTTAGTAAAAATATTTAAATATAAACAAAAGATAAAATGACTTTTATAAAAGAAATTTTTTAGATGTTTTTTAGATATAAACATCTACTACTATTGATATTAATTTTGTATTTTCTATAACAGAGTTACTCTACTTTCAAATATAAATGCCTTAAAATCGATTTTAGGGCTTAATTGAATAGGAACAAATTAACTACTTGTAGTTTTATAACTATGAGTAGTTTTTTATGTTCAAAAGAGAAATGCAACACCTCTTAAAAAGTGTTTGGTGTGATGAGCCGATGCTATAAAGTTCATTCGTATTTGTATAAGCAGTCTAATTATACAAAGTGCGTGAGTGAGATTTTAGAACACAGACTCACAATAATAAAAGAGTATTCGGTGGCATATCTTGGTGTGGATTTATAATTGTAAAAAGTTTGGACAAGTATGAACAAAGATACTTTAGTAGTATCAGCAATTATAGTAGCAAAGCTACTTACTAGACTACCTATGAAACGAGGCGAACGACCGACGGTTTCAGTTTGTATAGGTGTAATAATTCTATTTTTTATAAATGGGATATTACACCTAATTTACTTCAGCTCACTCTCTCTGGTTTCTAGTTAGGTGGCTTTGAACTTACAAAAAATTTATATGCAAATATAAAATTTTTGTAAGTATGCGTGAAAGTTTGAAACCGAGCTAGGTTTCATAAGAGCTAAGAAAAAATTTGTAAAAATGTTTTTCTTGGCTCTTTTTTCAATAAATTGCGAAAAGCAAATTTATTGAAACATAAAAAATACACTTGGTGAATTTTTTATGAAAAACCTAAAAATGCAGATAAGCAATTTTAGGTTTTAGGGGTGTGGGGTTCGTAACCCTGCCACACAGATAAACTTTGTTTGTCTAGTGTGTTAGACATTGAAACAATATCTCAAACGAATAAGGAGGTGCATGGAGATATGAGTTACGCTATAGTAAGAAATGAAAAATTAACACGAGCAGAAATAAATGGAAAAGGAACTCACAATGATAGAAAAGCAAAAAATCATACTAATAAAGATATTGACCCTACAAGAACACATTTGAATTATTACATTAAGAAAAACGAACTAACATACACAAAAGAATTTGATAAATATTTAAAAGAAAATAATTTACAATGTCATCTTCGTAGCAATAGTATAATAATGTGTCAAATGGTGTTTACATCAGACCAAGCTTTTTTTAATAAAATTGGAGAAGAAGAAACAAAAAGATATTTTGATGAATGTTATAAATTTATATGCAATTATAAAAATCTAGGTGAAAAGAATATAATATCAGCAGTTGTTCATTTAGATGAAGGAGCTCCTCATTTACATTTAATGTTTGTTCCTGTTGTTCATACAAAAGATAAAGATGGAAAAGAAATCGAAAAAATATGTGCAAGAGATTTTTGGAAAGGTCGAGATAGTTATAGAAAATTACAAGATGCCTATTTTAATCATGTAAAATCAAAAGGTTTTGATTTAGAAAGAGGTATGTTTGTTGAAGATACTGGAAGAAAACATTATTCTGTTGAAGAATATAAAAAGATTACAAATTATGAAAACACCAAGAAAATCTTAAGAGAAATGAAACTTGAATTACCAGAAGTTCCAGATATAAATGACATCAGTAAATTTTCAATAAAAAGAGATGAAAAGATATTAGAGAAAATTATAAAACCTCAAAATGATTTAATTAAAGAATTATATAAAGATAATCTCGCTTTAAATAAAGAACTATCAAAACAAGCTAAAGTTGTTGATGAAGCTGTAAAATATCAAAAAGAAAGAGATAAAATCATTGCAGATAACAAAGAATTACACAATACTGTAAAAGAAATAAAACACAAATATCAAAACAAAAATGATACTCTTGATTTAAAATATGATAACAGAAGAAGAGAACTTGAAAAAGAATATCAGGAAAAATCTTCTAATTTAGAGTATGAATATAAATATAAAGTTCGTAAATTAGAAAAAGAAAATAGTAAATTACACAAAATAATTGATAAATTTTATGAAACTATTGATAAATTTATACATTGGATTTGTGTTAAATTTGATATTGCTGAAGAAGATAATTTAGTTAGAGATTTTCAAAAAGAAACTAATACTTTTCTTGATCCAGAAAAGCAAATAAAACACGAAGAAATTGAAAAAGAATGGGATTTAGAGAGATAAATAACAAAGAGGTCTCAAATGAAGCCTCTTTTGGTTATAATTATTTAATTTTACTAAAAATTTTTTTGTTCACTATGATAAGTACAATTGCTACTATAAATCTAATTACTACTGAAATCAAATATATAGGAGATACTCCTTGGTAAGTTGAATATGTTTTAGGCAGTCCCATAAATAGTCTAACCATATTGTTTGACTCGCTAAATCCCATACCAACTGTTTGTGGAGTTTTTTCAAAATCAATATGCACTAAAATATATAATGAACTAATAAATAAGTATATTATTATAAGTATAATAAATATTTTTAAAATACTTTTAAGTTTATTATTCATTTATCTTTCACCTCTTTTAATATATTTCCATTCCTAAAGAAGTTCTTTCATCATTTTTTAATGTAATTCCATATAAATTTTCATAAGCATTTATATGCGTTGTTGACCCCATACTTGATGGAGTTAATACACTAGTATTTTTATTACTAGTTGGATATTCATATTTAATACTATGTGTTCTTTTGACAGGTATAAAAACTGTTACAATAAGTATAGCAACTACAAAAAATAACACTTTTTTCTGTTTTTTCAATCTAACAAATATTAATACTATATTTAATATTTGGAGTAACAACACTATTCCAGCAAGAAGTGGTATATTACTAATTATAGGTGATAATGATACATTAAATGACTTGTGTCCTAACCCTCCAACAATAAATCCATATATTAAGCATATAATATTTATTATTGTTATAATGATTAAAATAATTGAAACTTTTTTCTTCACCATTTTTTCCTCTTTTCGTTTTATTTTTTTATTATTTTTATACTATATGAATAGTTTATTCCATCAGAAATAGAAGCATTTGAATTTATATCAAATTCTTGGTTATACTTTAAGTCGTAAGTTATATCTCTATTTTTAATTTTAATTGTATTTTCTTCTAATTCCACAATTTCAAGAATTGTACTATACTTGGGAATACTTGGAAGCTTACTTTCGTTCTTATCTTCTTCTATATCAGCATTAAGTAACCATACCCCTCCAAAAGTTGGTTCATATAAGATGTCATTTTGCGAAATATTAAATATTTTCTTCTTTGTTCCACTTCCTAAATCCTGTCCAGCAAATCCATATCCTCCATATTCTGCAGTTAGTATCAATTGATATCCAGTATAATCACCTTCTGTTTCTACATGATTTTGTTTAAATACAAAAAATAATAAAATAGCTACAATCAATAACACTACTATACCGATTATAATTTTTCTTCTATTCATTTGATATTACCTCCATTAATTTCATAATCTAATATTAGAATAACAGATTAGACTTTTTTTGACAATATATTTTGAAATTTTAATTATTGTTTTTCTTTTCACATTTTTAATCTACATATTCTCATTATATCTTTTTTTATTGTTTTAAAATTTATCTAATATATCTTCTAAAGATTTATTGTCATAATTATTGCTAAAAATATAATCATAATCATATTTACTATAATCTACTTTAACTATGGAAACACATCCATCATATTGTTCTTCTGTTATTAGCTTATTATTTATTGCATTACTTCTTCTTAATTCTTTATCTGCTTTAATCAAAATTTTTGTATTGCACTCTTTCCATATTTTTAAATAAGGTAAAAACATCCATTCAGCAATAATAGTATCATTTTCTTTTGATATTATATTTACTTCAGTTTCTACCATATTATTTAGTAATATACTTATTCCACTATTTGAATTTTCTAAATTATCAATTAACAACTTAAAATATTCTGGTTTCATTTTTGAAATTTGAGGAGTTCTATCTTCTTTTGCAATAGGTTCACTATTTAATATTACTTTATCTATATCTAAAAAAGGACATTTTAATTTTTCGCTTAATCTTAATGCTAATGTTGATTTTCCAACTCCAGAATCTCCAGTTATTCCTATTAACTTCAAATTAATCACCTCTATCATTGCTCTGCTACATTTATTTTCCAAATTCCATTCTTTGTAGAGCCAACTCTTTCAATAATGCCTTTTTCTTTTAGTGCTTTTATGTTGTACGATATACCATCTCTTGTCAAATCAAGTGCTTTAGCCATTTCAACCTGTGTAATACTTGGATTTTTCTTAATTAAATTTATTATTTTTTCTTGTGTAGTTTTTTGTGTAGTTTCTTGTGTAGTTTCTTGTTGATTTAAAATCATTCCATCTACAGCTTCATCTATAATTTTAAGCATAAACTCAATAAATTCGTTCGAATTTCCTACATTATTACAATTTTGAATAGCAGTATAGTATTCTTCTTGATGTTTTCTTATTATACTTTCTATTGGAATATATTTAAATAAATCTTTCCAATGTGCAAGTATTGCTGTTTGCCATAGTCTAGCTGTTCTTCCGTTTCCATCTGAAAAAGGGTGTATAAATACAAATTCATAATGAAATATAGAAGATAAAATTAACGGATTAACATTATCTTTTGCTTCGTTCATCCAATTAAACAAATTATCCATTAATGTTGGAACCATTCTATGAGGTGGAGCCATAAAAATTTGAACATCTCCATCATAAACAGCCTCTCCATGATTTCTAAACTTTCCACTATCTTCTTCAATAGCAAAAGTTAATATTCCTTGTATCTTTTTTAAATCTTCTACTGAATATGGATTTATATTATCAATTTCTTCATAAGCTTTATATGCGTTTTTAACTTCTTGAATATCTTTTTGTTCTCCAATAACTGCTTTTCCATTTATTACTGCTTCAACTTGAAACAATGATAATTGATTATTTTCAATAGCTAAAGAAGAATGTATTGACTTTATTCTTGTTTTTCTTCTTAACTCTGGAAATCTATTTAAACTTTCAAAATAATTAGCTTCTCCGATTTTTTCCATTATAGTTGTTGCTAAGTTTAGCATTTTATCAGTAATTGTATAAGGTGGGTAATTTTTTTCCATTTTTAACCTCCAATTCATATATGTATTATATCATAAAGTAAATAATATAAAACAAAATATCACAATTTTTATTTATTTTCCACTAACCATTTATAAACCTCATCTTCTGCAAGTTTACCTTTTTTCATTTTATTTACTTTATCTTTAGCATCTTTTTTCCATTTTTCAAAGTCTTTTTGAATAACTTTACTTTCTTTATTTCTTTGTGCTATCATAAACTTTTGCCTATAAATTCTTCTATATAGAGCTTGTGTTTCATTGTTCTCTAAATTTTTCTTATATTGTTCATTTGCACCTTTTTCTCTACAAGTAGGGCTTTGGTCTGGATTTGCTAAATCGCAATATATTTCGTTTTGTCTGTAACTTGGTATAAAATACCTACCACAGTTTAAACAAGTCTTAATTTGCAAATTCTCATGTCTTACTACTTGATCTAATATTGCAAAACACATACTTGTTAATTTTGTACTTGTATAAAAATTATGAAGTTCTAATTTAGAATCTTTATTATTTATTCTTTTTATTAATTTTTGCATTGTTTCATTATGATTATAATTATGTATGTTTATGTAATTATCTGTTATAATTTCAATGTCTTGTGAATATGTATAAAACTCGCTATCTCTTATGGTATAAGCTACAAATTTAGCAAGTTTATTTTCTTCGCCTTTTAATTCTTCATTTCCATTCAAATTATATACAAAATCTACACATTTTTTAAAATTATCTTGCCACTCAATAAATGTGTAGCTACCAGTTTCAAATATATCTTGTATAATTTCTCTAAATTTAATATCATCAATATAATCATCATTTTTAAAATAATCATTTGGTACATAATCTTTTACTAATTCATAACCATAAGCATAAAAGAAAGTATTATATGCTGTTTCGTAATTAGTAAAGTCTGCATTTAAAAAATTTATAAGCATAGCACCCAAATTTTCTACATAATGAATATATATAGTAGATGGGTGTCTTATTACTTCTTTATCTTTTCCAGCTTTTACTTTTGAAATATCTTTTTCTAATTTTAAATATAATTTTGTTTCATCATCAGGATTAATTCTATCTCTTTTTACTTGATATAAGTATAAAGGTGTTGCATAATGTTCTTTTTTTTCTTCCAAATCAAACCACATATAAAAGTCTTCAGATACATTTACACGAGGCAATTCTCTCATTTTATTTTTCCCCTTTCAAAATAAATGTGAACAATTTTAAAAATATTTCTAAAATTGTATTGACAAAGATATTATACCATAGTATAATAACAATGTCAAATATTATCGGCAGATTGTTCATAACATCATCGTATAAATAATTACTACAAACATCAAATGGCAATAATTGAATATTAAACTGACTATTTCAAGGAAATAGCCAATAGGATTTTTATATTTAAAAACTTGCAAACAAAAAATCAACCAAAGAAGGAGGACAAAAAATATGAGTAATAAAGATAAGATTTTAGATTTATTTTATAACGAACATTTAAAGCAAAAAGAAATTGCAGAGATTGTTGGTACTAGCACTCAATATGTATCAAAAGTTGTAAGAGCTGATAGTAGAATTAATCAAGAAAAAGAATATCGCAAACAAACTAATTCAGAGCAAAGAAAAATCTATATGCAAAATTATTTTAAAACTTATAATAGACCAAAAAAAGAAGATTTAGCATATCAACAAATGATTGCTCAATTAGAACAAGATATACTAGAATTATCATTTAAAAATAATATTATTTCTGACCATGCTTTTGCAAAATGGAACTCATCTGCTTATCATACAAATAGTAAAGGAAATTTAGTTTTAAATAGAAATTTGAAAGTTGGATTTGATGTTCCAAAATCAATAAATATGAATATCAAAGTGCCAACACAAAAATATAAACACAAATATTGTTATAGTTATTAATAAGGCTTTATTAAATTTATTTAATGAGTCTTTTGTATTGTGAATTTTTTGGGAAAGGAGGACTAGCAAAATGGGTACTATTAGAGAGAACTATCAAATGATGTTTACTTCATATCCAGATTTAGTAACCATCAAACAATTAACAAAAATGCTTGGTATTGGTGTTACACTTGCTTATAGATTAGTTAAAAATAATACCATTCCAGCATTAAAAGTAGGTAGAGAATACAAAATACCAAAAAGAAATGTTATAGCATATTTAACAAATCAAAATTAAGCCATTGTCATTTATTTGATGATGGCTATATATTTTATTACACAAACTAACTAGACTTAAATGTAATTACATGGTATTATACAGACAATATCAATAGTAAGTTAAATTTAAGCTGTTATAGAAAAGAAAGGAGTAAAAAATGATAGATGTAACAGGTAGCTTACAAATTAAAAATAAAATATATCAAGCTGTTTTAAGTTATAAACAAGATAATAAATGGAAAACAAAATGGGTTTCAACTAAAGTTCCAGCAGTAAAAGGAAATAAAAAACAAGCTCAAGCCAAACTTGAAGAAATAAAAGCACGATTTCAAGAAGAAATAAATAGTGATCATATTGATGATGATGAAATACTATTTATAGACTATATGAAAAAATGGTTAAAAATGATAAAAGCAAGTGTTGAAGAAACAACTTATAATGGTTATAAAGGTGTTATAAATGGAAGATTAACAGATTATTTTAATAATAAGAAAATAACTCTGCAAGACATTAAACCAAAACACATACAAGACTTTTATCAACATTTACTAGATGATGGGCTTTCTGGAAATACTGTTAAGCATTATCACGCAAATATTAGAAAGGCTTTACAATATGCAATGAAAACAGATATTATTCCATCTAATCCTGCTGACAAAGTTGATTTACCAAAAATTGAAGAATATACACCAAACTTCTATACAAGTGATGAAGTTAAAATTTTACTAAATGAAGTTATTGGAACAAAATTAGAAATTCCTGTAATGATAGATTGCTTTTATGGGTTTAGGCGAAGTGAAGTTGTTGGGTTAAAATGGAGTGCTATTGATTTTGAAAAAGACACTATAACGATAAACCATACAATTACACAATCAAATGGAAAATTAGTTATAAGAGATAAAACGAAAACAAAATCTAGCAAAAGAACTTTACCTTTAGAGCCTATCGTAAAATCTTTCTTACTTGAATTAAAAGAAAAACAAGAAAAAAATAAAGAACTATGTGGAGATAGTTACAACAAAGAATATTTGGAATATATATGTGTAGATAATTGTGGAAATCTTATAAGGCCAGACTATGTAACAGAAACTTTCTTAAAATTGTTGAAAAAGAAAAAACTAAAGATTATTCGTTTTCACGATTTAAGACATACTTGTGCTAGTATATTACTAAAAAATGGTGCAAATATGAAAGAAATTCAAGCGTGGCTTGGTCATTCAAATTATAATACTACTGCAAATTTATATGCACATTTAGATACAAGTAGTGTATGTAACACAGGAAAAGTAATAACAAATGTATTTGGCACAAAAAAAAGAAGTAGTCGCTGTCTAAACTAACTACTTCAAGAAATATTATTAAGTGGCTTGAACGAGAATCGAACTCGTGTCTTTGAACTGAAAAAGTTAAAATTAAATTTTTTAGATATTTTTTTAGATGTTCATAAAAATTCAATTTTTTTGGTACAAATTATTGTTTGGTGGCTTCAAGTGGAATCGAACCACTGACACGGAGATTTTCAGTCTCCTGCTCTACCAACTGAGCTATGAAGCCATTAAAATGCACCAAAGATTTTCAGTCCTCTGCTCTACCAACTGAGCTATGAAGCCATACATAAAAAAATGGCGACCTGGAACGGGCTCGAACCGTCGACCTCTAGCGTGACAGGCTAGCGTTCTAACCAACTGAACTACCAGGCCGTAAAGATGGTGGTCGCTATAGGGCTCGAACCTATGACCCTCTGCTTGTAAGGCAGATGCTCTCCCAGCTGAGCTAAGCGACCATGTCTTTCGACAATGATTAGTATACTATGTTTTAGAGATCTTGTCAATACTTTTTTGCAAATTTTTTTATTTTTTATTTTTATTGGCAAAATCTCTAGTTTTCTCTAGCCAAATTTTTATTTCATACTATCTAAATATGGCAAAACTTCACTTAATATCTGTCCTGCAACTGGCGCAGCAATTCCACCACCTTGATGTCCACCTTCTCCTGTTGGATTATATAATGTAATTAATAATACCAATCTTGGATCATCTGTTTCTGCAACACCACAAAAAGAAGCCACATATTTTCCTGTATTTACCCCATCTTCCGAAGTCCCTGTTTTTCCACCAATATTATATCCTATAACCTGACCACCTTTTCCTGTCCCTTCTGAAACTACACTATTCATCATATTTAAAACTTTTTGAGCATTTTCTTTTGAAATTACTTGTTCCCCAGTTTCAATAGGCATTTCTGTAACTTCTCCAGTCTGACTATCTATTACACTTTTAACAATTCTTGGTTTTATATATACCCCATCATTAGCTATTGAAGAAACCGCTGTTATCATTTGTAATGGTGTTATTTCAAATCTTTGCCCAAAACTTATTGTAGCAAGCTCAACTGGTCCTGCTTTTTCTTCTTTAATAAATATGCTATTTGCTTCTCCTGGTAAATTTATTCCTGTTTTAGAAAACAATCCAAACTTTCTTAAATATTCATAATATTTTGTTACTCCTATTTTTTGTCCTAATCCTATAAAAACAGGGTTACAAGAATTCATTAATGCTTGCCTTAAACTTTCTGCCCCGTGTGGTTTATAATATCTCCAGCATTTTATTCTGACTCCCGCTACCTCTATTCCTCCTGTACAAGCAAATTCTCCTTCATTATCTGTATCTGTTATTCCTTCTTCTAATGCTGCAGAAGCTGTAATAAGCTTAAAAACGGAACCTGGTTCATATGTATCTGATATTGCTTTATTTCTCCACATCCCTTGTAATTCTTCTGTTTTTTCTTTATTAGTTAAGTTCTCCCACATTGTTTTAAGTTCTTCTGTGTTAGGTTCATATGGTGTATTTAAATCATAGCTTGGATATGTCGCCATAGCTAATATATCTCCAGTCTTAGGATTCATTGCAATTACACTTCCTCCATCTGTACATTCATTATCAATACATGCTTCTTCTAAATATTTTTCTACAATGGATTGAATTGTCATATCTATTGTAAGAACTAAACTATCACCATCAATCGCAGCTTCATATTCTTCTGAACCCAAGCTTTCTCCTGTCGCATTTGTCTGCCTTTTTATTTTTCCATTTGTTCCTTTTAATATTTCATCATACTTGGCTTCTATACCATCTAATCCCTGATTATCACTTCCACAAAAGCCTATTATCTGTG
>CALYAM010000020.1 GCA_944393565.1 uncultured Clostridia bacterium | reverse complement strand
GAATTTACTAGGAAGATATTTACTCCAACAGAACTAACATATGGTAATGAAATTATATTTGAGGCAAATAGATTAGCTAATGCTTCTAATAATACAAAGATTACTATATGCGAAAAATTAGGACACTTATTCACAATTAATGAACAAAGAGAAATTTGGAATAGAGGACCAGTTCCTGATGGAGATAAGAGGTTACAGTCATTAAATTATGTAAATGCAGATAAAGCAGATGATTATCAATTAAAAGATAAGGGAGGAAATGAAGATGGAGAAGAACAAAAAAACTAACGAAATGTTAAAAAGACTAAGAGAAGACAGAATGTACAGAGTTTTTAATAATCTTCAAGTTAGAAGTGAAGAAATTGAAAACGAGGACGGTACAAAAGTAAAAGAAATGATAGTTGAAGGACAAGCAGTTACCTTTGAATCGCCTACAATTTTATTTAAATGTGGTGATACAGAATATAAAGAAGTAATTGATAGAAATGCTTTCGCCGAAGCAGATATGTCAGATGTTATTTTTAACTATAATCACGGCGGAAAAGTAGTTGCAAGAACTAGAAACAAAACATTGGAATTGTTTATTGATGCTAATGGCTTGAACATAAAAGCAAGATTAGATGGGACAGAAGAAGGTAGAAAACTTTATGAAGAAATAAAAGGTGGTTATATAGACAGAATGAGTTTTTGCTTTACTATTAAAGAAGAATCTTATAACCAAGAAGAACATCTATGGAGAGTGCTAAAAGTAGATAAACTATATGACGTAAGTGCGGTGGATATTCCCGCTTATGATACAACTTCTTTAACTGCAAGGAGTTCGCGTTTTGCGGTGGCGGAACGTGAGCAAAAAGCCTTGGATAAGGTCAAATTGCAAAAAGAAAGAAGTAAAAAAATTATTTTTAAAACATATTAAAGAAAGGTTAGGTAAAAAATTATGAATGAAAAATTAAGAAAAATTTTAAAAAGAAAAAAAGAAATTAGGGCAAAATTAAATGCTAATATTGAAGGAACAATTGAATTAACAGAAGAAGAGTTGAAAGCACTACAAGGTGAACTAGAAGACTTGAACAAAGAGGAAGAGGCAGCAGTTGAAGAATCAGAAGAAGAAGAAAAAAGAAATAAAGCTAATTTAATGTCAGATGCTGCAAATGGTAATGGAGAAATAACATTACGTAAAATTGAAAAACCAGGAATGGAAAAAAGAATATCAAAAGAAAGTAAAGAACTAACAGAAGAAGAAAAAGCAAAAAGAGGTGCAGACCTTAGAGAAAAAAGAGCTATTACAGTAGATAATAGCAAAATTGCATTAGCAACCCATACTGCAAAAGGTGTAACAGATACTTTCAATGAAGTTTCTACTTTAATTGATTTAGTTACAATTACACCGCTTGAAGGCGGAGAGTCATATCAAAGAGGATATGTAAAGAGCTATGGAGAAGGTGGCAAAGATACAGATAAAAAATACAAAAAGGTAGAAACTGTATTTGGATATGCTGATATAAATAAACAAAAGATTACTGCATATTCAGAAGAGCCAGAAGAAATCAAAAAACTAGCAGATGCAGATTATCATGACAAAATAGTAAATGGTATGACTGTTGCTGAAAAGAAAAAAATGTCTAAATCAATATTAATTGGTGATGGAAGCACAGGAGAATTTCAAGGAATATTTAGTAATCCTTCTGATTCAGAGTTTGCAATTGAAAAAGAAAAAGATTTAAGCATTGCAGAAATTGATGAGACGACATTAGATGAAATTGTATATAACTATGGTGGAGAAGAGGATACAGTTGCAGATGCTTGTTTAATATTGAATAAAAAAGATTTAAAAGCATTTGCTAAAGTAAGAAGTACAGATGGCAAGAAAGTATATAAAATTGTAAACCATGGAAATACAGGAACAATTGATGATGTACCTTATGTAATTAATTCAGCTTGTAAAGCGTTAAGTGATTCAGCTACTGTGAAAGATGATTATTGTATGGCTTATGGCTCATTAAAGAATTATGAAGTTGCCCTATTTTCACCATTAGAAGTAAAACAAAGTGAAGACTTTAAATTTGACGAAGGACAAATTGCACATAAAGGTGTAGTATTTGCAGGTGGAAACGTAGTAGCTTGGAACGGTTTCGTAAGAGTAAAAAAAGGTGATACTACAGCAGCAAATGTAGCTGAAGAAAATTTGGAGGTATAAAAGATATGGTAAAAGTAATTATAAAATATAAAGTGGAAAAAGGATTTAAAGATAAAAATACAAAAGAATTAATAAAAGCTAATGATTTAATAGATGTGTCAGTAGAAAGAATGAGAGAGCTAAATAAATATAACATAGGTAAAGTAGTAGATGTTGTGGTTTTAGAAGAAAAAAAGGAAACTGTAACATCTCCAGAAAAAATACAAGAAGAAGCACAAAAGGAAGTAGAAAACGAACAAAAAGAAAAAGTAAACTACACACAAGAAGAATTAAAGAAAATGTCTGTGAATGACTTGAAAGAATTTGCAGAGAAAAACAACATAGAGCTTACATCAGCTAAAAAAGATGACATTATAGAACAGATATTAAATAATAAATAAGATTAAAGTATAGGAGGTACTAATATGTCAGAGAATATTTTAACTAAAGAAGAATTAAGAAATAGTGTGGGATTAACAATAGAAGATTTTGACGAAGAATTAAAAGCAACAGAAGCGGCAGCAATTCAGAAGTTGAAATTGTCTGGCATATTAGCCTCAAAAATAACTAAAGATGACAAATTAATTACAACAACTATTTTAAGTTATGTAAAAGCCAATTTTAGATTTACAGAGGCAAATTTGGCAGAAAGATACCAACAAGTTTTTGAAGAAAATAAAAACTTTATGAGGTCAACAGCTGAATATACAGTAAAGAGTGGTGAAACAAAATAATGGACGAAGTAATTTATCTATTACAAGCAAAAAATTCAACAAATGATATAGGTGATCCAATTAAAACTTTAGAAAAGAAAAAAAGGTTTGCTGAGAAATTAGAAATTGGTCAAAGAGAATTTTATCAGGCAGCAGCAACTGGATTAAAACCAGAGATTAAGTTTGTTATATGGAAATGGGAATATAATGACGAAATGTATTTTGAATACAAAGGTAGAAATTATAAAATCATAAAAACCTATGAAAGAAAAATAGATGAAAAAGTAGAACTTACTGGAACGAGTGTTACAAACAAAGAGGTGATGGCTTATGGCAGTACCGAAAGCAGTAAAAATAACTAAAAATGGTGTTGAAATTATAAGCAAAGTTGATAGAACAAAGTATGCTTTAAAACAATTAGTTCACGCAGCCAATAAAGATGTTGGAAAGTTAATTACTAAAAGAACTAGAGAAAAAATAAATAAGAGAACAGGTAGAGGTAGAAGATTCACGCAATATTGGGCTAGAAAAGATGGAAGTTTACAAGTTGGCTATAAGCCAGAAGCTTTTTATTTAGGTTTTGATGAATTAGGAACAAATAAAAGAAAGAAAATAGCTCAGTTAAATAATACGGTGCAAGATGAACTACCAGAAATAAGAAAGATTCAAGGTGCTTACATAAAATCTATTGAAGATGAAAATAAAGCACTAGGATTAATTAATGAAAATGAGGAGCAAGAATAAGGGGGAAGAAATGTGGACAAACCAAGAATTTTTATTAGAAAAGAATTAAAGAAATCAATTGAAAATGTTGTAACAGCATATTTTTTAAATGCTCACCCTGATTCGAAGTTTCCATATTCAGTATCTGATATAAAAGAAAGTAATGATGAAGTTCATATACCATACTATTTAGAAATAGAGATACAAGATGAAACAAATGACACATCACAAATTGAAAAAATATGCGATGAACTAAAAAATTTACTAGATAGAAAAAGAGAGATGTATGAGAATTATGCATACATTATTTTTTTTGATAGCTGTAGTACAAAAATTGATGAAGAAAAATTTATAAAAGTAAGAGTTATGACTTTTGAAATAAAAATGTACCAATATTAATAAAAGAAAGGAGAACAGCCATGAAAACACGTACTAGAAAAGAGGATGTGGAAAACATACAAATTGACCATGGGGTATTATTTAGAAATTATGGTTTAGAAAATCAAATTTTGTTATCACCTATAAAAGGTGGAACAAATTTTAAAGTTGAGAGAACTATAAGACAAATTGAATTTGATGGGCAAGGAGGAAAAACTAAAGGTGTAGAAGTAATTGATGATGAAAATGCAACAATTACTGCCAAAACTATAAATGCTAGTCTTGATACACTTGCACTTGCTTTACCAGGAGCAAAAATTACAAAAACTGAGGACAAAATTACTAAAATAGAAAGTTCTGATTTAGGAGTTATACCAGATAGTGCGTATGATAGTAATATTACAATTTTTTGTCAGACAATAAAAGGTGATTACTTAAAAATAGCAATATATGATGCTATGGCAGATGGTGGTTTGGATTTTTCAGCAGTTCAAAAAGCTGAAGGTGAAATAGAATTAGCTTTTGCTGCGCATCATAGTTATGAAAATGAAAAGAAAACCATATATGACATAGAGAAGATAGATTCATTTAATTATGAATATACACCAGATGAATTATAGTAATAGACCAAGTAGTAATAAATACTACCTGGTCTAATTTTTTAAAATGTAGAAAGGAAGAAGTCAGATGAAAATAAATATAGACATGTTATGTACTCTAAGTAGCATAATGGATAAGCTAAATATAGATACAAATACTATAAACAAATACTTCAAAATGGGAGAAGCAGGAAAAGGAAAGAGCAAAAGCGAAATAGAGAATTTACAAAAGAAGATAGGAATGGAAATTATGATAGATTTAGGGAAAAAGATTCACCTTGTTAAAGATGAATTAATAGAACTTATATCTATGTATAAAGAAATAACTACTGAAGAAGCTAAAAAGGTAAATATCATTGATTTCTTTAAGGAAATAGCAAAAGATGAAGATATTAAAAATTTTTTAAAGAAAAAGGCTACGTCAGATTTGAAGAAAAACTAATTTTATTAGAGAAATACTATGGCATAGCCAATATAAAAAATTTTAGCATGAAGAAATTTAATCAGTTATTACAAGTAGCTTATGAAAAAGAGGCATACGAAAGATGGTTGACTCTTTACCCTTTTATGGAAATAGGACTTGCTAATTTTATAAGTTTTGAAGAATACAAAAATAAAATATTACCGAAAAACAAAGAAGATGCTGAAAATAGCAAAATTAGTGAGATGAAACAAAAACGAAATGAAGCTGAAATGCTGGAACTTGTAAAATACTATGAAAAATTAAAGGGAAAGGAGGAAAAATAATATATGGAAATATTTAAGTTGTTTGGTAGTATATTTGTTGATACAACAGATGCAGATAAAAAAATAGAACAAACAGGAAAGAAAAGTGAAGGTTTAGGCTCAAAATTAGGAAGTGTTGCAAAAACAGCAGGAAAATGGGCATTAGGATTAGGAGCAGCAGCAACAACAGCAGCAGTTGCTATTGGAGGAATGGCAGTAAATACAGCTCAAGACATAGATAAGGCCGTTGATAGCTATATTGTAGCGACAGGAAGTGCCACAGAATCCACAGAACAATATCAGAATATATTGGAAAACATATATAAAGGAAATTATGGAGAAGATTTTCAGGATATTGCTGATAGTATGGCACAGGTAAAGCAACAATTAGGTGATATAGATGATACAGAGCTACAAGGTATAACGGAAGATGCATTGGCTTTAAGAGATGCTTTCGGTTTTGAGGTAAATGAAAGTATTAGGGCAGCCAAAATGCTTATGGACCAATTTGGAATTTCAGGAGAAGAAGCATACAATTTAATCGCACAAGGTGCGCAACAAGGGTTAGATAAAAACGGAGATTTATTAGATTCTATTAATGAGTATTCTGTACATTTTAAACAAAATGGACTTGATGCAACAGATATGTTTAATGCATTTAAGGCGGGAGCTGATTCGGGAGCATTTTCAATTGATAAAATTGGAGATGCTATCAAAGAAATGGGAATTAGAATGAAAGATGGCTCCGCAAATGATGCATTGAAGTCGATTAAATTAGATGCTGATGAAATTACACAAGCATTTGGAGAAGGAGGAGATAAAGCCTCACAAGCATTTGAACAAGTAATAAATGGATTAAAAAATATTGAAGACCCAATACAACAAAATGTAGCGGGTGTGGCAATATTTGGTACAATGTGGGAAGATTTAGGAAAAGATGCTGTACTAGTATTGACAGATACAAAAAACAAGTTTGATGAAACAATATCCACGATGGACCAACTAAAAGAAGTAAAATATGATAATTTATCAGAAATGTTTGAAGCACTGAAACGAAATGTAGAAATGTTAGTACTACCATTAGGTAATGCATTAATGCCTATATTAACACAAGTTGTTCAAATAATAAATGATAATATGCCATTAATTCAAGGTATGATACAACAAATTGCTCCAGTAATATCAGAAATGTTCACGCAATTAATGCCACCGCTAATGCAGTTAGTACAAAGTATATTACCGGTTTTCATACAAATAATACAGCAACTTCTACCTTTTATCACTCAAATAGTACAAGCAATCTTACCAGTATTAGTTCAGTTAGTAGAGATGCTATTGCCTCCTATAATGCAAATAGTAGAAGCTGTTTTACCGATTCTAATGCAATTATTACAACCAATTTTGAGTTTATTACAACCGTTAATTAATTTGTTACAACCAATTATTGATTTGTTTATGGCATTATTACAGCCTTTATTAGAATTAATAAATATGATATTACCACCAATTATTTCATTATTTACGGAGATTATAAACTTTATATTACCACCTTTGCAAACTGCCTTATCAGTTGTTGCAGAGGTATTAGGAGGAGTATTTAAAGGTGCATTTGATGCTATAAAACCTATTTTGGAAAATGTTATAGGGATTTTTCAAAACATTATAAATTTTGTAAAAAATGTTTTTACGGGAAATTGGGAAGCAGCTTGGGAAAATGTTAAAAATATCTTTAAAAATATTGCCAATGGTTTAGGAAACATTTTTAAAGCACCTATAAATTTCATAATTGGTATTATTAATGGATTTATAAGAGGTTTAAATCACATAAAAATACCAGACTGGGTACCAGGAGTAGGTGGATTTGGAATAAATATACCAGAGATTCCTAAATTAAAAGTAGGTATAGATAATGTACCAGAAGATGATTTTTTAGCATTATTACACAAAGGTGAAAGAGTCCTTACGAAAGAACAAAATGCAGAGTACAATAAAAATTTAGGAAAACCAGAAGCAAGAGTAATAGAAGAAAAATCAGAGCCCAATAATGTAGTAAATGAAGGCAATATAATTGTAAACATAGAAAATTTTATTAATAACTCAAAGGAAGATATACAAACATTAGCTGAAACACTTGCTTTTTATTATAAAAACAAAAAATTAGCAAAAGGAGGAATTTCATAATATGGGAGCGCCTTTTTTTATTTTCAATAAGATTAATTGTAGAGATAAAGGAATACTTGTTAACAATCTTCCTCCTATATCGAAACCAGAGAGAGTATTTGAGGAAATAGAGGTTCCAGGAAGAAATGGAAAATTGTATATAGACAATAATTGTTATAACACATTTCAGTATTCAATTACATGTACATTAATGCCTGGAGCTAATATAAGGGAAATATCAAAATGGCTTAATGGAGTTGGAAAATTAATTTTAAGTACAGAATTAGATAAGGAGTATGAAGTCGTAATTAAAGACCAAATAGATTATGCACAAACTTATAGAATATGTAATCAATTCGAAGTTAATTTTGAAGTGCAACCGATTTCAAGGGGTATTGTGGCAAAAGAAATTAATTTGAACAAAGAAGGGAAGATAATAATAAAAGAATCTACATACATTATTAAGCCATATTTAAAAATTACAGGAAGTGGAGCAATAACTATTACAATAAACAACACTAGTCTAAATATTAAACAAATCGAAGATTTTATTGAGATAGACTGTGAGTTAGAAGAAGCTTATAAAGAAAATGAAAATTGTAATAGCAATATTCACTGTGAACTATTTCCATGCTTTACTCCAGGAGAAAATAATATTTCATGGATAGGTAATATCACAAACATGCAGATAAAGTATAGGGAGGCATTTATATGATAAATTTATATGATAGTAAATGCACAGACTTTAATAATAATGGAATTGCATCATTAATTGATACTAATAAATGTGAGGTTATAGAAGAATTAAATGGAGAATTTACAATTGAATTTGAATATCCTAAAAATTCAAAATATTCGGACAAAATCGACAATGACATGATAATAAAAGTAGATACAGGTGGAACAGAAAGACAGCTGTTTAGGATAAAGGGATATGAAAAAGATTTAACTACTATAAAAGCAACTCCTCAACATATTTCTTATGACCTGATAGATAATGCTTTAGACGATGTTTATCCACAAAATTTAGATGGAAATGCAGCAATAAATTGGATATTGGACCATACACAATATAATCATAAATTTACAGGATTTTCAGACATAACGAAACATGGCACAGCTAGATATGTACGAAAAAATGTTATAGAAGCCATTATAGGAGATTTAGATAATAGTTTTGTAAATATTTGGGGCGGAGAAATAGAAAGAAACAATTTTAATATTAGAATGTTATCAAAAAGAGGAACAGACAAGGGCTATAAGATAAAATATGCTAAAAACTTATCTGGAATTGATTTCTCAAAAGATGATTCAAATATAATTACAAGACTTAGACCAATAGGATATGATGGCTTACTTCTACCAGAAAAATATGTTGATAGCCCTTTAATAAATAATTACCCACACCCTAAAATAGGTGAAATAGAGTATTCTGATATTAAGCTAAAAGAAAATGAAGATGACGAAGATGGATTTGATACCCTAGAACAATGCTATGTAGAATTGAGGAAAAGAGCCAACCAAGAATTTTCAAATAATAATATCGATAAGCCAATAATTAATGCAAAAGTTGATTTTGTAGATTTGTCAAAAACTATACAGTATAAGGATTATAAAATACTTACAGATGTAAAATTAGGTGATACTGTATATGTGTCTTTAGATAATATGCTTATATCTGTTAGGGTAATAAAAACAGTTTATGATGCATTATTACATAGATTTACTTCATTAGAATTAGGAGAATTTAAGGACAATTATATTACAGATATCGACAAAAATGTTGCAAATGTCGTAAAAAGAGAAACAAAAAATATAAGTACTAACATATTAAATTCTGCAAAAGAAGAAGCGACTGAATTAATTTTACAAGCTACTACCGGTTATATAGTATTAAGACCAAATGAAATATTAATAATGGACACAAACAATACTAATACAGCCAGAAAAGTCTGGAGATGGAATGTCAATGGATTTGGCTATAGTTCTACAGGTGTAAATGGACCATATGGAACAGCAATTACTATGAATGGAGCTATTGTTGCAGATTTTATTACTGCAGGCACAATAAATGCAAATTTAATAAAGACTGGTACAATGAGCTTAAATAGGTTACTGGGAGATATACTTTCTTTAGGTGGAAATAATAATGCAAATGGAAAGATAGAAATAAAAAATTCTAATGGAAATACAATGGCAATTTTAGATGTAAATGGCTTGACATTGGCTAATGGGGCTAAATTATTTGGTGGTAATGGAGTATTAAGTAATTTTCAATACATATCTAGTGGAAATTATAAAGGATTTGATTTATTAGGATATTCTGTTAATTATTATGGAAATAGTAGTAATATTGAATATACTTATGGAGATGTTACTTTAGATGTTTATATTCCATCTGATTTTATAATAACAAATGCTTATGTAACATTACAACATACACCTGTAGCATGGTATGGATATGATCAGTCTTTAGATAAGGATTATGATTGTTGGGGATATGCAAGGAATATTAAATTATATAAAGCCACAGGAAATCAAAACTATAAATTTGATATAAGTTATTTGTCTAGTTTTGACTTGTATACAAAATCGCTAAGTGCTAGTGAAATTCCAAATGCATTTGGCTCAAATGGTTGGACTCCATCAACACATAGTGGAGCAATATATGAGACAAAAACATCAATAGATATAAAAGAACATTTAAAAAACGGATATCAAAAACTTGTTATTAGATGTTCTGGTAATTTACCAACTAATTTCACAAATGCTGCACAAAGAACAGGTGTTGGAAGAGCAATTTTAAATGTTATAGGTTACAAGAGTTAGGAGGTGTAAATACTTGAAAAGAAAAATAGAAATGACAATAGATTTTACAGTACAAGAATACAGTCATATAAAATTAAAACAATTTGATGACACGCAAATTATATTTAAAGTTGTTTATGAGGGAATTTCTTTTTCGTTAGAAGGACTACAGGCAAGCTTAGTTTTTGAAAAGCCAGATAATACTATTGTATATCAAGAGTGCACAATAGAAGAAAATGAAATAAAAGCTGATTTACTAAAAAATTGTCTCAGACAAAATGGAAATGCTAACATAGAATTACAAATATCTAATAATTCTGAAATGGTTTCTACGTTTCAAATTCCTGTTTTAATAGCTAAAAGTGCGAAAGAAAATGTTAAAAGTGAAAATACTCCTAATTACATAGAAACATTAGAAAATGCAATTTCTGAAGAAAAAACAAGACAACAAAATGAAGAATTGCGAAAAAGCAATGAATTGGAAAGGCAACAAAATGAAGAAGAAAGGACTAAAAGTGAAGAAAATAGAGAAGCAAGCGAAGAATCTAGAATTGAAGCGGAAACTCAAAGAAATTCAAATGAAACGGCAAGACAGACAAATGAAACAACAAGAGAGGATAATGAAGATGATAGAATTGCAGCTGAAGAATTAAGAGAGCAAGCAGAAAATGATAGAGCGGAAGGTTATTCCGAAATAAAGAACTATTTTGATAATAATGCTATTGCTACTCATAAATATAATATGGTTATAAATGAAGTTTATGAAAAAGAAACTAATATAACTATACCATGTTACTATAAAGTTGGGGCAGATGTTTTAGATGTTATCTATTGTGGTTCCAAGTTGGTACTAGGACAAGACTACAACGAAGTAGGAACAGCAGGTGAAGTATCTAACACAATACAATTCCTAGACAATGTTGGTGACTTAGATATGAGCGACGTAGAAGGTTTTGAAGACTTCACAGAAACATTAGAATTTGTAGTAAGGGGTGAATATAATGCAAGCTAAGAATGAAATGCAAGCAATTAAGAATTTGAATGAAAAAATAGCAGAAATAATCGAGAGTGGAAGTAACGACAACGGAAGTTATATAAAATTTAGTGACGGAACGATGATATGTAGTGGACATATATCACAAACATTGGCTAGAACGACACAGCGTAGCGATTGTCGGTGGATACAGAACATCTGGAGTTACTATCAATTTCCCAATATCGTTTGTAGAAACTCCGAAATTGAGTTTACTTGACGTGTCTAGTACAGATATTTCACTAGGATGCAGAAGTAGCTCAGTAAACACATCGTATTTCAATGTATTTTGGTATGCAATTAATTCAAGTTCATCGCAATTAAATTATAAAGCAGATTATATCGCAATCGGCAAACGGAAATAAAAAAAGAAAGGAATGATAGCATGAAACAGCAAACCATTGATACTCTAAGAGAGAGTAATATTCTAGCGAAAAGGGGTGATAGCAATGTCACTCGTGATTAAGAAGATATTGAATAATTTAAAGAATATAGCAGATGGCAATAAAATTATAACAGGACAAGAAGTAGCGACAAACGAATATATAGACGGTAAAAGAGTATATAGAAAAAGAATAAACTGTGGAAATCTGCCTAACGCAACTAATAAAACTGTTTCTTTGAGTTTATCTAACGTAAATATTATTAAAATTGAAGGAATTGCTAAAAATTCAAGTGATGCCAGTAATAACTTGCCATTGCCTTACATGGACCCGCGCAATCTGCAAACATGTGTTATGTTGAGTATTATATCAGGCTATAACATAGCATTAGTAACAGCTGAGGACAAAAGTTATTATACAGCATATGTAACTGTATATTACACAAAAAATTAAGAAACAAGGAGGAATAAAACATGACAAAAACCTTGAAAGCCTTGAGGCTGTACACACACACACACACACACAGGTAACTTATTAAGTGAAAAGAAAAGAGGTGATACTATATGAGTATGCCTCTAATCTTGAACAAAATATTAAGAAAAATAAAAAATATGCAGATAGAAACAATCACAAACGAAAATGGAACAGCAATAAAGTTCCCTGACGGGACAATGATATGTAGAACAACTTTATCTAAAGAAAAATTTTTAAATTCAGAAACTCTAAGCACAAATGTCCAAGGAATTTCTATATATAGAAGTTCTGCACCTGTGTGGAGTTTCCCAGTCAGCTTTGCAGATGCTAATATACAGATAAGCATAACAACAGGTACATTGTTTAGTGGGTCAAGACTGGCGTTTGGCCGAGTAAATGGTAATTTAACAAAATCGTCAGTAGAAATTCAATTATTGGGATTAGAAGATTTTACAGCAAACGCGACAGGATATACAAATTTAAACAAAGTCTATGTAACCGCAATAGGTAGATGGAAGTAAGGAGAAAAACATGGAAGTAAATGTTTTACAAATAATATTAAATTACATAGTGCCTTTGGCATTAGGTACATTAATCGGTTTTCTAAGTACAAAACTAAAAACACAGAAAAAGAAAGACAAAGCAATAGAGGAAGGTGTACAGGCACTTTTACGTAATGAACTAGTACGAAGATATAGAGAGTATGAAACAAAACAGGAAATGAGTATACTAGATAAAGAAAACGTAGAAGCAATGTTTAGACAGTATGAGAACCTAGGCGGAAATGGTACTGTTAAGAAAATGTACGAGGAATTATTAGAATTACCGACAAAAATAATAAAGTAGAAAGGGGGGAACTTATAATGGAAATTACATATGTAATAGTAATAGCTATTATTGCTTATATTTTCGGTGCAATAACAAAGATTTTCATTGATAGTATACCAAATAAGTATATACCAATTCAAAACGTTATAATCGGCGTAATAAGTGCTATAATATGCTATTTTACAGGAATAGAACCTAACTTATTACAAGCAATTGTATTATGCTTAGTAGCAACAATGGGAGCAGGTGGAATAGCTGATTTAATCAATATTAATAAAAAGGAGAATTAAAGTTATGGAAGATGAAGAAATTATTTTAACTCCAGAAATGGAAGAAGAATTATCAAATGGTAAAGAGGAGGGCGAAGAATAATGGGATTTTCAAGTTTGATTAGAAGTAAAGTTTTAGCATCTTCAAGTAACTATACACAAGGAAGAAAAGGTTATAAAGTATGTAAAATAACACCACATCATATGGCAGGTATTTTAAGTGGAGAACAATGTGCAAAACTTTTCCAAAATCCAAATAGACAGGCAAGTGCAAATTATTGTATTGGAAATGACGGTGGAATAGTAGGTTGTGTAGATGAAAATAATAGAGCATGGACATCAAGTTCATCTTCAAATGATTGCCAAGCAATTACAATAGAAGTGTCTAATAGTTCTACAGTAGGAGACTGGCCAATATCTGAAGTTGCATGGAATTCTCTAGTTAATTTATGTGTTGACATATGTAAAAGATATGGTTTTACATTAAAATATGATGGAACTAAAAATGGAAGCTTAACAAGACACAATATGTTTGCTGCTACAAGCTGCCCCGGAAAATATTTGCAAAATAGATTTCAAGAATTAGCTGATACAGTAAATGCTAAATTAAGCGGAAGTACAACAACATCTTCAAGCACATCATCAAATAAAAAATCAAATGAGACCATTGCTGAAGAAGTTATTCAAGGTAAATGGGGTAATGGAGATGATAGAAAAAATAGATTAATTGCAGCAGGATATGATTATAATGCTATTCAAAAAATAGTAAATCAAAAGCTAGGTGTAGCATCTTCAAATAGTACAACCTCAAATAAAAAATCTATTGATACTATTGTAAATGAGGTAATTGCTGGAAAATGGGGCA
>CALYAM010000019.1 GCA_944393565.1 uncultured Clostridia bacterium | reverse complement strand
CCAGATTTTTCCTATATAACAAGGTTAAGTTTCCTTGATTCGTGCATATTTGCGAAGCAAAATGCACATATGGCGAAGCCACTTTTCTTATAGTAACTCTCTAACCGCTTTTTCTAATTCATTTATATTGTTAATTGCTTCTTGATTTGAACTTCCCTTTGTTCCTAAATAAAATTTGATTTTTGGTTCTGTTCCAGATGGTCTTACACAGCACCAAGCATCATCTTCCAGCTCATAATATAGCACATTTGATTTAGGTAAATTTGTTTTTTCCTTTTTACCTGTGTGCAAATCTTCTATTTGATCAATTAAGTAGTCCTTTACATTTATCACATTATATTTGCCTAGTTTCCTCAATGTGTTATTTCTTAGGTTCGTCATAATATTTTTTATTTTTTCTGCTCCGGCCAGAACCTTCTAATGTAATTGATATTATTTTTTCATTGTAGTAACCATATTTTTCATACATTTTATTCATCTGATCACAAAGAGTCATTCCCTTTGTTTTATAATATGCTGCAGCCTCGCATAGTGCCATAACAGCTACAATTGCATCCTTATCTCTAGCGTGAGTTCCTATTAAACATCCATAGCTTTCCTCATAACCAAATATGAACTCATGTAAACCGGTTTGCTCAAATTGTTTAATTTTCTCCCCAATATACTTAAATCCTGTTAGAACCTCCATTAATTGTATATTATATTCATTTGCAATGGATTTAGCCATGTTTGAAGATACAATTGATTTAATTAAAACTCCATTTGAAGGTAAACAGTTTTTTTCTCTTCTCTGTGATAGTTCATATTCGGCAATTAGTAATCCGGACATGTTACCTGTAAATGGAATGTATTTCCCAGTTTTATTGTCCTTAGCGTAAACTCCTAATCTATCAGCATCTGGATCTGTTGCTAAAACCAAATCTGCATTTTTTTCTTCTGCGAGTTTTAATGCAAGCTCAAAAGCTTTTGGGTCTTCTGGATTTGGGTATTTCAAAGTTGGAAAATTACCATCTGGCAATTCTTGTTCTGGAACAACATATACATTTTCAAATCCTAGTTCTCTTAAAATTCTTCTAACCAAAACATTTCCTGTTCCATTTAGTGGAGTATATACAATTCTTAATTTAGATGCCTCATTTTTAATTGCTTCCATGTTTAAAATTAATTTTTTTATTTCTTTTATATATTCGTCATCAATTTCGCTCCCTATTGTCTTATACAATCCCTTTTTTATGGACTCTTTTTTCTCAATATATTTTATTTCGTTGTATTCTTTTACATTTTTTACTTCTTCTATTATCATCTTATCCTTTGGGTAAGTTATTTGAGCGCCATCTTCCCAATATACCTTATAACCATTATATTCTGGTGGATTGTGGCTTGCTGTAATCATAATTCCTGCAATTGCATTAAGTTTTCTAACTGCAAATGAAAGTTCTGGAGTTGGGCTTAATTTGTCAAATACATATGTTTTTATTCCGTTCGCATTTAAAGTTAATGCTGCATATTCACTAAATTCTTTTGAATTATTTCTTGAATCATATGCAATAACAACGCCTCTACTTTCTCCCGCTTCTTTTTTTATAAAATTTGCAAGTCCTTGGGTAGCTTTTGTTACTGTATATTTATTCATGCGATTAGTTCCCGCGCCCATAATTCCTCTAAGTCCTGCCGTTCCAAATTCAAGTTCTTTGTAAAATCTGTCTTTAATCTCTTCTTTATTTTCTTTAATTGCTTTTAATTCATTTTGAGTATGAGCATCAAATAAGGGACTTTCACACCATTTTTTATATACTTCTTCTATTTCCATATTTTCTCCTCGTATCTAATTATTTTTTTGATAGTCATTAAAAAGTTTTCTTGCTGTTTCTGGGCTGTCTTCTCCTTTGGCATTTTTTACAGGGGCAAATTCTTCTTCTCTCTTAACTCTCATTATTAGCATGTTATCCAAATTAGAAAATGAATCAAATATAAAGCTTTCAAATTTATATGCATTTGGTTCCGTTGGGGTAACAAGCTCTCCTTTTTCATTTATATATTCAGCTTTTTTGTGAGCACTATGGTATGGCAACTTGTTTTTAGCAAGCATTTCTAAGGCTTTTATGTTAAACATATTCATAATAACATGTGCTTCACCATATAATAGTTCTCCCTTTTCATCTCTCATTTTTGACATTTCATCCGTTATTTCCGTATATTCGATAACACTTGGTCTGCCATTTCTCTTGCAAAAAACTCCTACTTTCTCTTCAGGCTTTGACTTTACTAAAGATTTTCCTGCTATTAAACAATTATTTTTTATAGTTAGTCCTATAAATATAGGATCAACCATTTTTACTAGTGGATTGTCAATTCCACTTATAAATAACCATTCTAAGCCTCTGCTTTTCATATCATCTAATAAATTACTTTGATAAAGTGCTTCAAATATGCCTCCATGTCCATCTGCAGCTTCCTTAACAAATCCATTTTTATCTAGTAATATTTTTCCTTCTTCATTTACCATTGGCAATTCGCCCTGCTTAAAAAAAAATATAGCCTCTTTTGGATAATTAAAGTAGTTCTTTTTTTCAAAAAAGTTTATTGTTTCATCATTATTTTCTTTGCTTGTCATAATATACCAAGGAATTGTAACATTATATATGTTATTGTTTTTCTTTAATGTATCACATATCAATTCAAATAGAGTCTTTTCTCCTATGAGTGGAAATGTCCCTTTTGGTCCATTATGACCTAGTCTTGTTCCCTGTCCTCCTGCCATTGTAATAAATCCAAGTTTTTTTTCTTTTATTATTTTCTCACCTATTTCACTATAATTCTGTTTTTCTTCTTCTGTTAAGTTTGCCTTATCAACATATGAAATTGGTTCAATTTTATCATCACTATATTCAACATCTTTCTTTGTATTCTCATACAATTTAGAGATTAGTTCAAAGTCAATGTCTGATATTTGATCAATCAATTGTTTTTTTTCGCTATCTGTCATTTCATTATATTTTAATAATAAATGCTCTTGTCCAAACTTTGTAAGAGTTTCCTTTAATTTCTTAAAATTTTCTACCATTTACATCTTCCTTTCTATTATTTTCGTTAGAGAAAAACTAACCTTAAATTTGCATTTTCACTGTGCAGAATTATAGAATATTGTGTTTTCCTATATAATAAAAAAGTTTCTTTTCATATAGTATACCATTTTTTTTATTTAGTCAAATAAAAATTATGCACCTTCTTCGTTTTTCACGTAACCTTCAAATATGTCTTCAATATTTTTTTCTCCTGATGTGTTTAATATTTTGTCATGTTTTGATAAAATTTCCTCCATATTTTGGTTAAATCGCATTACTTCATAGCAATTTACAATTGTAATGTCTTTGGTAATATTTTTTTCAATGTATTTTTTTATATAACGATTTACTCTTTCTATATAAGAATGGTTTCCTTCTATGATTATAGTTACTTTATTGTCTTTGCATTTTTCTAATCTTTTTTCCAGATTATTGCTCTTTGAAATTTTGCTTGATTCCCAATTTAAACTGATTATATCTTCTTTTTCCTTTAAATTAAGCATTAATTTTGATAAAAATATTTGTATTTCTTCTAATCTGCTCTGTTGGGTAAAAATTTCTACATTTTCTTTGTTTTTTATTTTGTTATGGATGTATGGAATAATCATTGTTATAAAATGCCAGTCACTAACACAAAAACTACAAACCTTTTTTATAGTTGGTTTTTCGTTCATTTTTGGCCCCCTTTTTTGTTTTTGTTTACTGGTAAATTTTACCATTTATTTTGATTCAAGTCAACCTTAAAAATTAAAAATCGTATATGGAAATTCGACAATGTATATTTTTTTATTTTTGGTTAATACTTTTTGTAAAGATATAATTTTACATATTTGGTTTTTTTAAAAAAAGGAGGTTATTTATGAATCAAATTCATAAACTTACATTTTTCAAAAAAATTATTATATTACTTGTCTTATTATTTTCGTATACAAGTATTTGCGCTTATTCCTATGTTAATGCAATCTCAAACAGTTTATCAACAAATATTTTCAGATTGCATATTATAGCTAATAGTGATTCTTCGGAAGATCAAGATTTAAAGTATGCTGTTCGTGATGAAATTATTAAATATATGAATTCTATAACACAAAATTGTACCTCAAAAGAAGAAGTAATTTCATTAGTTTATAAAAACCTCTCAAAGTTTCAGGAAATAGCACAAAAAGTTGTTGCAGAGAATAATTTTAATTATAATGTTTCTGTTTCTGTTGGTAATTTTTCTTTTCCTACTAAAACCTATGGGGACATTGCTCTACCTGCTGGTTATTATGATGCTCTACACATAGAAATAGGAAATGCAAGCGGTCAGAATTGGTGGTGTGTTTTGTTTCCTCCTCTGTGTTTTGTAGATGTTAGTTCCGGTATTGTTCCTGACAAGTCAAAGGAATTATTTAAAAATAATTTTTCTGACGAAGAATTTCAAATAGTTTCAGATAACTCTCCAGAAATCACATTTAAATTTAAACTTATAGAATTTTTCGCTAATGTTGCTAACACTTTAACTGCAAAAAAATAAAAAAGTGTTGTAAATATGTATTAATTGTGATATAAGTAAATTAAATTAATAGGGTGTATAAATTACATCCTAATTTTGATGCTTGATTATGGGGGAATAAACGTGGAAAAATTAATTATTACAGGACCTACTCCTCTAAAAGGTGAAGTCAATATCAGTGGTGCAAAGAATGCTGCTGTTGCTATTTTGCCTGCAACTTTATTAATAAATGGATTTTGCAGAATTGAAAACCTGCCTAATATAAGTGATGTAAAACTGTATTGTCAGATATTAGAGCTTTTGGGTGCAAAAGTAACTTGGCATACACCTAATGATATTACTGTTGATACAACTAATATAAATAATAAAGCTGATATATATGAAATTACTAGGAAATTTCGTGCATCTTATTATCTTATTGGTGCATTACTTGGACGTTGTGGTGAAGTACAAGTTGGCTTACCAGGTGGTTGTAATCTTGGGGCAAGACCTATTGATTTACACATAAAAGGTTTTGAAGCTCTTGGAGCTACAACATCTATTATTCAGGGTAATATTAAAGCCGTTGCAAACAAGCTAGTCGGAACATCTATTTATCTAGATATTGCATCTGTTGGTGCTACTATTAATATTATGCTTGCAAGCGTACTTGCAGAAGGAACTACAATTATAGATAATGCAGCCAAAGAACCCCATATAGTTGATGTAGCAAATTTTTTAAATACCATGGGAGCAGATATTAGAGGTGCTGGAACTGATGTTATTAAAATCCACGGTGTAAAAGAACTAAAAGGTAATTCTTCATATTCTATTGTTCCTGATCAAATAGAAGCTGGAACTTTTATGCTTGCCGCAATTGCAACACGTGGTGATATAGTTATAAAAAATTGTATTACTAAGCATTTAGAATCTGTCACTGCAAAAATTATTGAAATTGGTGGTAATGTAGATGCCAATGGTGACAAATTGCGTGTTTGGTATGATAAAAGGCCATCAAAAGCTACAATTAAAACACTTCCATATCCAGGATTTCCAACAGACTTACAACCTCAAATGGGTGTTGTTCTTTCAACTGCTGATGGAACGAGTATAATTAATGAGGGCATTTGGGAATCTAGGTTTCAATATACAAACGAGTTAAACAAAATGGGAGCTCGCATAACTGCTCAAGGAAAATCTGCTTTTTTTGAAGGTGTAGATTTTTTGGTTGGTGCTCCTGTTTATGTAACTGATTTGCGTGCTGGTGCTGCATTAATTATTGCAGGTATCTCAGCGGAAGGTGTAACAGAAGTATATAATCTAGAGCATATTGATCGAGGCTATGAAAATATTGAAGAAAAATTTAGAAAAATTGGTGCAAACATAAAAAGAGTTGTTGAATAAATATAAATAAACAGAGGAAAAAAATAATGTTAAAATTTTGTAGTTTATATAGTGGTAGTACAGGTAATTCTTTGTTGGTTCAGACCGAAAATACAAATATATTAATTGATGCTGGTGTTAGCACAAGAAAAATTGAAGTTGCTCTAAGAGAGCTTTCAATTTCTCCAGATAATATATCTGCAATACTAATAACTCACGAACATTCAGATCATGTTCAGTCTGTTGGAAATCTATCAAAAAAATACAATATACCTGTATTTTCTAATGAAGAAACATGGATCGCTCTTTCTGATGAGCATAAAAGTAAAATTGCAGAATCAAATGTAAACTTTTATGTTGCTAACGAAAAATTTGAAATTGATGATTTAGAAATATTTCCTTTTTCTATTCCTCATGATGCTGCAAACCCTTGCGGATTTAATATTTTACATAACAAAGATAAATTTAGTATTGCTACTGATCTAGGTCATATATCAGCATCTATTTTAAATAAATTAGAGGGGAGCTCCTTTATTTTTCTTGAAGCAAATTATGAGCCAGAGGTTTTAAAATTTAGTAAATACCCATATGTGTTGAAAAAACGCATAGATGGTCCTAATGGTCATCTTTCTAACATTGTAGCTGGAAAAACAATTTCAAGTTTAATTCCTAGTGGTCTAAAATCTGTTATGTTAGGTCATTTGAGTAAAGAAAATAATTTTCCTGAGCTTGCATATAAAACTGTTGTGGAACAACTCGAAAAAAGTAACTTCTCTGAGGCATCTATTTCCCTAAATGTTGCAAATCGTATTTCACCAAGTTGCTTCATAAATATTAGCTAAATAGAATGTGCCGAAGCTTTTCTCCGGCACTAACATAGAATAAAAAATATAATAAATTAGAAAAAAACATTATTAAGATTTTATTCTTATAGGGGGCGTGTAGAGGGAATAGAATAACTTGTTTTTATGGGGATATGATTTTATAAAAAATTTTCTCTTCCCTCTACAAGTTTAATGACAATTTAATTACCGGATACTTTTTTTAGAATAATTTTAAAAAAAATAAAGATGAGAATTTGTCTTACAGTATAAAATAAGATAAGAAATAATAAAATTTTGATTAACATCTTGTCTCCTAAAAAAGTACTATTTGAATGAACGAATTTATTTTACAATAATTTCCTTATAATGTCAATAATATTATTGCGACATAATTCGCCAAATAGCGACAGATACTAGTGTTCCGGACAATGTTTCCCATTAAAGCTGCAAATAATATAAATCTTGTTTTTTTTATTTTAACAACTCCTGTATAAATTACAATCGTATATAGTGTTGTTTCTGTAGCTCCCATAATTGTTGAACATATTTTCCCTATAATTGAGTCTACGCCATATGTTTTCATAATTTCAGTAGCTATTACCATTGATGCACTACCTGAAATCGGTCTTAGTATTGCAAGAGGCATTACTTGTTCTGGTATTTTTGCAATTGATGTCAATGGAGACAATATTTTTATTATTAAATTAAGTATACCTGAACTTTTTAGTACCCCTATTGCAACAAATAATCCAATTAAACTGGGAAATATTTTTAATACAATTTCTAGTCCTTCTTTTGCTCCTTCTATAAAAATATCAAATGTTCTTTTCTTTTCTACTATGCTATATAATAAGATAATTAGTATGAACAGTGGAATAATTACGCTAGACATGTATTGAAGTATTTTCATAAATTTATATTTTTATTCTCCTTTATTTACAATTTTTTATAAATATTTTTGTTATTAAAACGGCTGATACTGTTGCACAAATTGTAGCAATCCAAATAGGTATTATAATGCTATTAGGTTCCGAACTCCCGGAGCGAATTTCTTATAGCTATTATCGTGGTCGGAATTATCTGCAATGAAGCTGTATTCAAGATAATAAACATTATCATTGAATTAGAGAGGGTATCTTTATCTTTATTCTTTTTTTGTAATGAAATCATTGCCTTTAATCCTAGCGGAGTCGCTGCATTTCCTAATCCCATCATGTTTGCAACTATGTTCATCGATATTTCTTTTTGTACATCATTGTCTCCTTTTATTTCTGGGAATAGAAACTTTATGATTGGTTTCAGAATGTCTATTATTTTATCTAGTATTTTTGTTTTAGATGCAATTTGCATTAAGCCATTCCAAAGGCATATTGTCCCGTATTAAATTAATACAAAATTGTACAGCATCATATGTAGATGAAAAAATGGCATTGTTAATTTCATTAATTCTTCCTGTAAAAATAGAATATGAAAATGAAATAATTATAAATATTGGCCATAATATATTAAGCATTTTTTTCTCCTATTTATTAACTATTATATTTTTATTCTATAATAGCTTTTTTATTACCTTACATTTTTTGTATTTCTTTTGCGTAGGATGTTTATTTTTGATATTATTTTTGTCTTTTTTATTGACCGTCCCACTCTTTTATGTTATTATGTATATAGACTATTTTGTCGAAAAATGTAACTTTAAGGAGGAAATATTTTTATGAAATCAACTGGTATTATTAGGAAAGTAGATGAGTTAGGGAGAGTTGTAATTCCTATCGAACTTAGAAATACATTAAAAATTGCAGAAAAAGACCCAATTGAAATATTTGTTGAGGGTACATCAATTATTTTAAAGAAACATGAATCAACATGTATTTTTTGTGGTAGCACTAAAAAGTTATTAACTTATAAAGATAAATTGATTTGTGAAAAATGTGCAAAACAAATTTCTCTATTTCCAATTGATTAATTTTATATGTGCTTATATTGTTTAAAGGATGTCCTAATTTAGGACATCCTTTATTATGTAAATTCTTTATAAATTTCATTTTTGTTTACATTACGGTCTTTAGCAATCAGCTTAATGATTTCTTTTTTACTATAACCTTTGTTTTGGTAAAATTTATAATGTTCTGTTAAAGAAAGTTCATTTCTTTTTTTTATTTCTATATCTTCTTGGCTTATTTTTGAGCCTTCAATTATGATTACGTACTCTCCTCTTATGTCTTGCAAAACTTCTAATGCATCATTAATATCAGTCCTTTTATATTCTTCATATACTTTTGTTAATTCCCTTGCAATAGTTACTTTTCTATTTCCCCAAATCTCTTTAATTAATTTCAATGTGTTTTTTAACTTATGTGGAGCTTCATATATAATAATAGTTTTTGTTTCATATTTGTTTTCTTCTAGTACTCTTTTTTTATATAAATTATTAGCAGGCAAAAAACCCAAAAAGCAAAATTCTCTTGTATTCATTCCACTTGCAATTAATGCTGCAATAGCCGCACATGCACCAGGAATAGGTATTATATCTATCTTACGTTCTATTGCTTTTTTTACAATTTCTTCACCGGGGTCAGAGATTCCGGGTGTTCCTGCATCAGAAACAAGTGCTATATTTTTTCCTTCTTCTATTTTATCTAAAATAGAATTTGCTTTCTCTTTTTCATTTTGTCTATAATAGCTAATTAATGGTTTTGAAATATTAAAGTGATTTAATAGTTGTAAGGTATGTCTGGTGTCTTCTGCTGCAATTAAGTCAACTTCTTTTAATATTCGTATTGCTCTTAAAGTTATATCTTCTAGATTTCCAATTGGCGTTGCAACTAAATATAATTTTCCTTTATCTTGCACATTTATCACCTTCCATATATTTTCTTTATTTCATCTGTGTATTCTCCATTACCATCATAAACAATTATTGGCTCTTTAATGTCTAAAAAAGAGTTTCCATATTTTGTTGATTTAATTAAAACAAGATTTGGTTTTTTATTTATTTTTGGATAAACAAATTTTATAACCTTAGGTTCTATTCTATATTCTCTTAACGTGGCTATGATATCAGCTAGTCTTTCTGGTCTATGAACCATATAAAAAGTTCCTTTTTCTTTTAATGCATAACATGCGGCTTTTATTATGTCATTTAAGTTGCATAAAATTTCATGTCTTGAAATTACTTTTGTCTCATTGTTGTTTTGTATACCACTATCTTTCTTTTTATATGGAGGGTTACTTACCACAGCATCAAAGCTTTCTCTTGGAATTATATTTGTCACATTTTTTATATCTCCATGAATCATTTGGAATCTATCTTGCAAACCATTAAATAAAATGGTCCTAGTTGCCATTTCACAAACTTCATCTTGAATTTCAACCCCTATAACTGTTTTTAATTTTGTTTTTCCACATAATAATAATCCTAAAATTCCGTTTCCTGCACCTAAATCCAAAACGGTTGAATTTTCCCTAATTTCTTTTGCAAAGTCAGATAATAGCACACTATCTATTCCATAGCAAAACCATTTTTTATTTTGTATTATTTTTAATTTGTTTAGTTGCAGATCGTCTAATCTTTCGTTTTCCTTTAGTTCGATTTTCATTATATTATCACCTTCTATAATGTATTTTCATATTATATAATAAAAAATATTAAAAGTCTAGGAGACAAACATGTGCAATAAGTTTTTAAATAAAAAAGATCTTAAATGCAATGCAAAAAAAGAGAACATCGTTTGTTCTCTTTATGAAGTGGAATATTTTCTGAATAATTTTAGCAAAGCTATAAAATGCTTAGAAATGTATAAGTTTATTAAGTATTAATCCATTCTGACAAATGGATCTTTAAATGATATTGCTCCATCTTCAAAGCTTTCATTTTCTTTTCCATCAATTAAAAATTTTACCGAATTTATTTCTGTAAGCTCCACAAGTGTATTTACAATTGAGTATACAATTTTACTTTCTTCTTCTGCTCCCAGTTTAATGTTGTTAATAAATTCTGAGCTTAAATCAACAATTGCCATATCACCACTTACTTTGACGCTATTTAGCCTTGTTCCTTCAGGAATAATAGGCTGTAATTTTTCATTTTTAGGTCCATTTATTAATAACCCAACTAGAGTTGCATAAGGATTTTCTACTAATAGTTTCGCATCAATAAGCCTTGCTTCTGGCATAAGCATTTTTGTTTCTTTGTTTTTGAAGTATAATGTTACTAAAGTCTGTCTTTCTTGTTTGCTACTTATTTCTTCTTGTGGCGTATATTCAGTAAATTTTGATTCTTCAGAGTCTGCCAAATAAAAGATTAAAAAAATAGTAGCTATAATTGCCATTAATAAAATACTTATACCAATTAATATTTTTTTATGTTTCATTTTCCTCCTCCTTATTTTATTTTCTATTTCAAATATATGAAAGACAAGTTTTTTTAGAACAGTTTTTAATCAATGTTTTCCCAATTTTACTTAGGGAAAGTGATATTTATTGAATTGACAAATTAACATTTTCATTATAGAATTATTATGTTATATGTATACATAAAAGGAGATTTTATATGAAGACATTATATCATGTGGGATTAGATGTTGGTTCCACAACTGTAAAGATTGTTGTCATGAACGAAAATTTAGATGTGTTATACACAAACTATACAAGACATTTTTCTGATACTAAAAATACAATTTGTAATGTTTTAGATGATTTAAAAACACGTTTTAGTGATTCTAAATTTACAATTGCACTTACGGGTTCTGGAGCTATGTCTGCTGCCAATTTTTTAAAACTTCCTTTTATACAAGAAGTTATTTCTTGCAAAAGGGCTGTTGAAAAATATATTCCTCAAACTGATGTTGTAATTGAGCTTGGTGGTGAAGACGCTAAGATAATATATTTTGATAAATTTATAGAACAACGTATGAATGGTACTTGTGCTGGTGGTACTGGAGCTTTCTTAGACCAAATGGCTTCTTTACTTAACACGGATACATCTGGACTTAACATTCTTGCCCAAAATTACACAACAATTTATCCTATTGCATCTCGTTGTGGTGTTTTTGCAAAAACAGATATACAACCATTATTAAATGAAGGTGCCAAAAAAGAGGACATTGCAGCTTCTATTTTTCAAGCAGTGGTTAATCAAACTATTAGCGGTCTTGCATGTGGAAGACCAATTAAGGGAAAAGTGGCCTTTTTGGGTGGTCCTCTAAGTTATTTATCAGAACTGCGTAAGCGTTTTATAGAAACATTAAATTTAAGGGATAACGAAGTTATTGTTCCTGAGGCTGCACATCTTTTTGTTGCAAAGGGAGCTGCACTTGATTCATTTGAAATGTCTCCTATAACTTCTGATGAATTAGAAGAGAAAATAAGCTGTTTAAGAGTATCTGTTGACAATTCTTCTGTGCCCCTTCGTCCACTATTTAAATCAGAAAAAGAATACATCGAATTTAAAGAACGTCATGCAAAAGATTCCATTAAACAAATTGATATCTCAGATCTTCATGGTGATTGTTTTATTGGGATAGATGCTGGTTCAACAACAACTAAATTAGTGGTTATTAATCGCGACAAAAATTTATGTTACTCTGATTATGGTAGCAATGAGGGAAATCCTTTAAAAAGTGTAATTTCAATGTTAAAAAAGCTATATAAAGTTTTGCCTAATACTGCTACTATACGTTATAGTGGTGTTACAGGTTATGGTGAAAAACTTGTTCAAACAGCTTTAAATATTGATTTAAATGAAATTGAAACAATAGCACATTATACTGCTGCGAAAGAATTTATGCCTGATGTAACAAGTATTGTTGATATTGGTGGACAGGATATGAAATATATAAAAATGAAAAACCACGTTATTGACAATATTATGTTAAATGAGGCTTGTTCTTCAGGATGTGGTTCTTTTATCCAAACTTTTGCTAAAAGTCTTAATATTACTATTGATAAATTTGTTATGGAAGCTATAAAAGCAAAAAATCCTGTCGATTTAGGCTCAAGATGTACTGTTTTTATGAATTCTAAAATTAAGCAAGCTCAAAAAGAAGGGTTTTCAGTAGGAGATATATCTGCTGGTTTATCATATTCTGTTGTTAAAAATGCTATTCAAAAAGTAATGAAAATTAGGGATACTAAAACACTTGGAGACAACATTGTTGTTCAAGGCGGAACATTTTATAATGATGCTGTATTAAGAAGTTTTGAATTAATTGTTGGTAAAAATGTAATTCGCCCTAATATTGCTGGTCTTATGGGTGCATACGGAATGGCTTTACTTGCAAAAGAGCAATATGAAGCAAATTTTGATATGAATTATGTTTCTACAATAACTAATGAAGGAGCTTTGGATGAACTTCACGTTGAGACATCACATGTGCGATGTGGTAGATGTGAAAATAATTGCTTGCTTACAATTAACAAATTTAGTAATGGAAAAAAGTTCATATCGGGAAATAGATGTGAACGAGGTAGTAATATAAGTAATGAAAAAAATGATTTACCAAATTTATATAATTATAAGTTTAATCGTTTGTTTAGTTATACCCCTCTTTCAGAGGAAGAAGCATCTCGTGGTACAATAGGAATTCCACGTGTACTAAATATGTATGAAGATTACCCATTTTGGTTTACTTTCTTCACATCATTAGGTTTTCGTGTGATTCTCTCCGAGAAGAGTAATAGGAGAACGTATGAAAAAGGAATGGAATCAATGCCATCTGAGTCTGTATGTTATCCTGCTAAGCTTTCTCATGGGCATATTGTTAGTTTAATAGAGCAAGGTATAAAAACAATATTTTATCCTTGTATACCTTATTCGAGGAAAGAATATCAATCAGCAGATAATCATTATAATTGTCCTATTGTGATTTCTTATTCTGAAGTTTTAAAAAATAATGTTGAAGAACTGAAAAATAATGATATTACTTTTATAAATCCTTTTTTACCATTGGATTCTAAAAATCTGGCAATGCGAATATTGGAAATAGAAGAATTTAAAAAATATAATTTTACAAAAAAAGAATTATTAATTGCCGGCAGGAAAGCTGAAGAAGAATATCACAAATTTAAAGAAGACATTCGAAAAAAAGGTGAGGAAACACTAAAAATAATAGAAGAAAAAAATTTAAAAGGTATTGTCATTGCCGGTCGACCATATCACATAGATCCTGAAATTAATCATGGTATTGATACACTAATTACTAGTCTTGGGTTATGTGTTTTAACAGAAGATAGTATTTCTCATTTAGGAAAAGCAAAAAGACCTATTCGTGTTGTGGATCAATGGGTATATCATGCAAGACTATATGCAGCTGCAGAAGTTGTGGGTAATCATCCAAATCTAGAATTGGTTCAATTAAATTCCTTTGGCTGTGGAGTAGATGCAGTTACAACAGACCAGGTTGAAGAAATACTTTCAAGTTATAATAAAATGTATACTCTTATCAAAATTGATGAAATTAATAATTTAGGTGCTGTAAGAATTCGTATAAGATCCCTTCTAGCAGGTATGAATAGTCGTCTAAATGAAATGCAAAACAATTCAGGTAATTATGAGCAAATAAAAATTCCTTTTACAAAGGAAATGAAAAAAGATTACACTATTTTAATGCCTCAAATGGCACCTATCCATTTTGATTTAATAGAAGTAGCGGTAAAATCAGAAGGCTATAATTTAAAATTATTACGCGAGTGTACACCTCATACTGTTGAGACAGGATTAAAATATGTTAATAATGATGCATGTTATCCTTCAATACTGACAACTGGCCAAATGATTGAAGCTTTAGAATCTGGCGAATATGATATAAATAAAACAGCATTGATTATGTCTCAAACTGGTGGTGGATGCCGAGCAACTAATTATATTGGTTTTATACGCAAGGCTCTAAAAGATGCAGGTTTTTCTAATGTTCCTGTCATATCTTTTAATATAGTTGGTATGGAAAAAATGCCTGGTTTTAAAATAACAATTTCTCTTATGGAAAAACTATTAAAAAGTGTTGTATATGCTGATTTGTTGCAAAAAATGCTTACTAAAAATCGTGCATATGAAATTAATAAAGGTGAAACAAAAAAATTATTCGATTTTTGGATGGAAAAAGCTAAAAAATTAGTTGTGAAGTCTAATAATAAAGAATTTAAGGAAAGTATCTATAATATTGTAGATGATTTTGAAAAAATTAAGCTAAACACGTCTAATTTAAAGCCTAAAGTAGGAATTGTTGGAGAAGTGTTAATAAAATATCATCCATTTGGAAATAATTTTGTTGCAGATTTACTCGAAAAAGAAGGGGCAGAAGTTATCTTGCCTGATTTTATGGGATTTGTTAAATTTATGGCAACTCATAAAATTACATTTAATACTTTATTAAAAACCGATAAAAGTAAAGCTAAAATTTTTAAAATGGCTATTAAACTAATTGATATATTAGAAAAGGACATGAAAATTGCACTTGAAAATTCTTCAAAAGGCTATATGCTACCTTGTGATATTTGGCATCTAGAAAATCAAGTCAAAGATATTTTATCAATAGGTAATCAGACACGGAGAGGGCTGGTTCTTAACAGCCGAAATGATTGAATATATACAGCACGATATTACAAATATAATATGTGTTCAACCGTTTGCATGTTTACCAAACCATGTTGTTGGCAAAGGAGTTATAAAAGCTATTCGTGAAAGATATCCTGAAGCTAACATTGCTGCAGTTGATTATGACCCAGGTGCAAGTGAATCTAACCAAACGAACAGAATAAAATTGCTTATGACCGTCGCTAAAGATAATTTGAAGCAAAAAAGCAAGGAAAAAAATGCATTAAAAACAGAAATGAATACAAATAATATAAAGCAAAATATTACTAATCATTCTTAATAAAATTTATTAGGGCTTATTGTAAAAGTTATGCGAATCAAATGGAAATTAGATTTGCATAACTTCTACAATAAGCCCATTGTCTCTTGTTTTCCATACGGTT
>CALYAM010000018.1 GCA_944393565.1 uncultured Clostridia bacterium | reverse complement strand
TTGCTAAGTTTATTGCTACTCCTGCTAGTATTAATAATACTATTATTGTTATTACTAAACTTACTAGCGTTATTCCTTTCTTTCCTTTGTTTTTGTTTTTCTCCTCCATTTTTATCTCCTCTCCTTTTTGGCTTTTTGCCTTTTTATTTTTTCTTTATATTTTTTGCACACAAAAACTACCCATCTCGTACATGATTTGTTTCATGACAAGATAGGTAGCCTTTTTCTACTTCTTTTTTATTTGCTTTATTGATTAAATTTAATTGTGTGTGTGTGTGTGTGTGTGTGTGTGTGTGTGTACAGCCACGCGGGTTTCCTCCTCTTTGTCTTTTGTGCTTTCCTTTATTTCCTTTTATATGTTGATAATGTATTGATTCACGTTTGCTCTTTTATTTCTTTTATTTTATATTTTCTTTCTTCTTTTGTCAACACTTTTTGGCTAGAGAATAAGAAATTATAACCGGTAATTTAATTTTACCATTTCTATATTTTTGATTTTCTATTTGTTATAATATTACTTTCTTAAATCAGCACCCACTTCTTTTTTGAGTTCTAATATTATATTTTCCATGAGTTTAGCTATTTCTTCATCGGATAATGTTTTTTCATTAGAGCGAAATCTTAAACTATAAGCCACTCCTTTTTTTCCATTTCCAATTTTCTCACTTCGGTATATATCAAATAGCTTTAAGTTTTCTAATATATTCTTAGACTTTTTAATTATTATCTTTTCAATTGTTCCTACTTCTATTTCTTCATCTATTACAATTGCAATATCCCTCTGTATTGCTGGAAATTTTGCAATTTCCGTATATTTATTATTAGCTCTGCCATATATTGCAAGCTTCTCTAAGTATATTTCTGCCATATATACTCTTGTTCCCACACCATAGTTGTTTGCAACGATTGGATGAATTTCACCAAATATCGCAATTGTATCATTTCCTACACTTATTTTTGCAACTCTTCCTGGATGATAGCTTTCTTTTTTTATATTACTCGATAATTCATATCGCTTAATATGAGATGCTTCCATTATGTTTTCTACAATTCCCTTTAGTGTATAAAAATCCATATGCTCGCCATAACTTGCTAAAGATAACATTGTTTCTTCAATTGGGAGTTTGTTATTTTCTATATTTTTATTTTTATTTAAATAAATTCTGCCTATTTCAAACAAATTTACATTTTGATTTTTCTTTGCAAAATTTAGTGAAATAGTCTGCATTATGCTTGGAATTGTACTTACTCTCATTCTATTGTAATCTTCATTTAATGGATTTTTTAATATAATTGATTGTTCTACCTTTTCTCTATCTATTTTGCTTTTTATTAATTCTTTTTCATTTAGCAGGCTATATGTATAAATTTCTGAGAATCCTTTATCCACTAGTAAATTTTTTAATGTATCTTCTAATTTTTGTTGTTTATTTTTCCCTCCTAGAGTTGTTTCTGCACATATTAGAGTGCTACCTAGTTTATCATAGCCATATATCCTTAATATTTCTTCTGCTAAATCCGCTTCTCCTTCAATATCCATTCTGTAATATGGTGGAATTGCAAAACCGTCTTGTATCTTAATATTTAGTTTATTCAAAATTTCTTCCATTTCATTCTTAGATAATTCTGTTCCAAGTAAAGCATTGATTCTCTCTGGTATGAACTCTATTTTGTTTTCTTTTTGCTTCGTTGGGTATACATCAATTACTCCTGATATTTCTTCTCCTGCTTCTAATATATTTACTAATTCTACTGCTCTATTAATTGCTCTTAATGCATTTTCAGGAGATAATCCCTTTTCATAACGTGATGATGCTTCTGTTCTTAAACCTACTTGTTTTGCAGTTAGTCTTATGTTACTTCCATTAAATACAGCAGATTCGAATATTACAGTATTAGTGTTATTCTCAATTTCTGAATTTAGTCCTCCCATAACTCCTGCAATTGCAATTGCTTTTTTTTCGTCTGCTATAACTAAATTTTCTTTGTTTAGAGTTCTTTGTTGTTCATCTAAAGTAGTAATTTTTTCTCCATCTAAAGCTCTTCTTACTATAATATGCCCTCCTGAAATAGATGTAATATCAAATGCATGCATTGGTTGACCCATTTCAAGCATAACATAATTTGTTATATCAACAATATTATTTATTGGTCTCATTCCGCACGCTTTTAATCTTTGTTTCATCCAATCTGGTGATGGACCTATTTTCACATTTTTTACTGCTCTTGCTATATATCTGTAACAAAGTTCTGGTGCTAATATATCTACTTTCAAGCCTTCTAATTCTGATTTGCTTTCTTCCTTTTTACTATCTATATTTGCTCTTGGATTTTTAAATTTTTCATTCAAAGATACAGCAACTTCTCTTCCAATACCTTCTATTGACAAGCAATCTGGTCTATTCGATGTGATTTCAAAATCTAGTATTTCTTCCTTTAATTTTAATATTTTTACAATATCTTCTCCTAAATTTTTTTCATATTTTTTAGGTAATATCATAATTCCATCTTCTATCTGCTCTGGGTAGTCCTCAATTGATAACCCTAATTCTCCAATTGAGCACATCATTCCACATGATTCTATTCCACGCAGTTTACCAGTTTTTATATGAATTCCGCCAGGAAGTTCTGATCCATTTTTTGCAATCGGAACTATATCTCCTTCTTTTATATTACTTGCGCCTGTTACGATTTGTAGTTTTTCATTTCCTACATCTACTTTTGTAATTACAAGTTTATCTGCATCTGGGTGTTTTTCTATTGTAAGTATTTTACCTACAACTACATTCTTTATATCATTTCCACTTTCTTCAATATCTTCTACTTTTGAACCTGTCATTGTCAGAATTTCAGAAAGTTGATTTGTTGAAATATTAATATCACTAAATTCTTTTAGCCATTCGATACTTGCTTTCATAATTATTACCTCCTAAAATTGTTTTAAGAAACGTATATCGTTTTCATATAATAATCTCATGTCGTTAATTCCATATTTAGCCATGGCAATTCGTTCTACTCCAAATCCAAAAGCAAAGCCTGTATATTCTTTTGGGTTTATTTTGCAAAATTTAAACACATTAGGGTGTACCATTCCACATCCTAATATTTCAATCCATCCTTCTCCTTTACATACATTGCATCCTTTTCCTTTACATACAAAGCATGAAACATCTACTTCTGCACTTGGCTCTGTAAATGGGAAATGGTGTGGTCTAAAACGAATTTTAGTATCTTCTCCTAAATATGTTTTTGTAAACGCTTCTAGAGTTCCTTTTAAATCTGCCATTGTAATCTTTTTGTCTACAACTAGACCCTCTATTTGATGAAATATTGGTGAATGAGTTGCGTCTACGCTATCTGCACGATAAACTGTCCCTGGGCATATGATTTTTATTGGTGGCTTCTGGTTTTCCATAACTCGTGCTTGCATTGTTGATGTTTGGGAACGAAGTAATATATCGTCTGTAATATACATCGTGTCTTGTATATCTCTTGCCGGATGTCCTTTTGGCGTATTTAATTTATCAAAGTTATATTCTGCAAATTCTACTTCAGGCCCCTCAGCAATTCTATAACCAAGTCCTATAAATATTTCTTTTACTTCGTCAATTACTTTTGTTATTGGGTGAATTGACCCTAGTTCCTGTTTTTTTGCAGGCATTGTTACATCTATTTTTTCTTTGGACAAATTGTTAATAAGTTCTCTGTTTTTTATTTCTTTTTCTGCATTTTTGATAGCTGTTTCAATTTCGTCTCTAACCTTATTTATCATTTCTCCTATTACAGGTCTTTGCTCTGGTGTTAATGACCCCATTCCCCTTAAAATACTAGTAATCTCACCTTTTTTCCCTAGATATTTTATTCTTACTTCATTTAGTGAATTAGCATCTTTGGAATTAATAATCTCTTCTTTAGCTTGTTTTGCTATCTTTGATATTTGTTCTTCCATCATTTTCTTTACCTCCCAAATTTTAAAGCCATTTCATCCTTGTTTTTAGGACGAAATGGCTTTGTCTTCCGCGGTACCACCTAATTTATTCATATTTTATGAATCTCTTATTATGCTATAACGTTGCAACCGCCTTTGCCTACTTTGTTCAACAAAAGACCTCCAAAGTGAAATTCAAATACTTCTTTATTGATAAGCTCTCAGCTAACAACTTATCTTCTCTGTAAATTAGTTTAGTATTCTACTTTGCTTTTTCAACGGTTTGTTTATAATGAAAATATATTATCATATTTCTATACGTTTTTCAAGTAAGTAAACTATATAATTTATTGCAAAGTATAATTTTTTGTTGTTTTCTCTTGTTTTTTTGTTTCTCTATCTTTTTTTGCCAATTTATTATGGTAAACAAAAATAGGTAAGGTTGTTAATAAAACAGTTATATTGGTTATTAATGAAACTATGTTCTTGTTTAATTTCCATTGCTGATTATTATATGTTTCATCTCCTGCTGATTTTTCAGGTAATATTATGTCTAATCCTGTACTAAACATTACAATAACTCCTGCTATTATTGCTATTAATGTTATTATTAAAATTAAATATATATATATGCTTCTTATCTCTTCTTCAAAGTCTTTTTTTCCTTCTTTATTATTCTTTTTTGCAATTGCTTGCACTATAAGAACAATTAACGCTATTGGAACAATACACATTATTATGCTAAATAGTATTACCAATATTTCCACACTGTTTTCCTCCTTTTTAACTATTTTTTTCTTTTTCTATCACTTTCCAGTGATACTTATACATTATTCCTCCAATTGTAGCTATTACTGTTGCTACAACTGCACCTTTAATTTTTCTTGTCTTGTAATTTTCTTTTTCTATTTCATCATAGTCTAAAGAATAGTCGTCGCCATAATCAGAAAGCTCAGCATAAACACTATTTTCATTTTCATAAAATATATATGAATTTGGCATGATGTATAACGCTATATTGTTTATAGCTATTACTACTCCAGATACAATCATACACAATGTTACAAAACATACTGTATAAAGATAAAATGTTCTAATATTACTATTCATAGGTTTGTCTCCTTCCTAGTTTTAAAAAAATTGTTAATATTTGAACTTTTTAAAATTAAAACACCAAGTTTGAATCTTCCGAAACACTTGGTGTTCTAATGGTGGAGATGGCCGGAATCGAACCGGCACGGATTATTCGTCCGCAGGATTTTAAGTCCTGTGCGTCTGCCAGTTCCGCCACATCTCCATTTGTTATTATATCGAACTGACGCTTTTTATTATACTACTGGTATTATTACTTTGTCAATATATATTTTTAACTTTCTTTGATTGATTAAATACCAACTTAAAATCAGCCAAATTATTTAAATTTATTGAAAAAATGTAAAGATTTTTGCTTTATAATGTTTTTTATGGGAAAATAAAAAGGGCTACATAAAAGCAACCCTATATATGAATTCATATAATTTATACATAATTCTTATTTTTTGTTAACTAAATCTTTTAATGCTTTACCAGCCTTGAATACTGGAGCTTTTGATGCAGGTATTTTGATTTCTTCTTTTGTTTGTGGATTTCTTCCCTTTCTAGCTGCTCTTTTTCTTACTTCAAAAGAACCAAATCCAACAAGTTGAACTTTTTCTCCCTTTACTAATGCACCTGTAACAACTTCTACTAATGCATTAACAGTTGCTTCAGCACTTTTTTTTGTTTCTCCTGTTTTTGCAGCTATTGCTGCGATTAACTCAGCTTTGTTCATTAAAATTACCTCCTATAAGTTCTTGTATTTATGTAGAATTCTTATCTACAATTAATTATTTCGCCAAAATAAGCTAAAATCCTTCTTTTTTATTTATATTTTTCTTTGCAGTCTGTTTGTCTGTATGTCTTTCAGTTTTTTATTCTTTAAAGTGCCTAATTTTTCAATTAATTGTGTGTCGTCTCAAATTGAAGTCTTTGTATTTGAGATTTTATCCTAACTTAAGTTTCTTTATAAATTCTCAGCTTTAGTAACATGTTATATATATTCTCTCCATATGGCAACATCATTATCTCATCTTTGGTTAATATTTTGAGTAATACTATTGAAATTATATATACTGTAACCGCAACCATAATTGCAATAATTGTTGATATTCTTTCTGCTATAACTTCTGTTAATTGTAGATATGCCCAATATGATATAGAACTCATTATTATTGTTGCCATAATTGGCTTAAAAATACATTTTTTAAATCCAAAATCTATATTTAGATACTGCTTTAATACTGTAAAGCCTATTATAAATGAAATTATATGGCATATAACAGAACCTATTGCTGCGCCATTTACCCCTATTTCAGGTATAGGAACTAACAATATATTTATAATAAACTTAGCAAAAACTCCACATCCCAGTGCTATCGCTGGCACTATAACCTTTCCTATCCCTTGCAAAGCTCCATTTATGGTTTGTGCAAGTACTGTAAACAATATCGTAAGTGAGCTTATTTGCAATACTACAGTTCCTGCTGTTGCATTCGGAAATAGTAAATTTAAAATAGGTCTTGCGAAAATAAACAACCCAGCTGTACACGGAAGACCTATTATTGTAGTTAATAATAATGAATACGAAATTCTTTTTTGAGCTGTGTATGTATCCTTTTTTGCAATGGCTTTTGCAATGGCTGGCACCAGTGCTACTGAAAAGGCTATATTTATTGATAAAGGTAGTGATGTTAATGTATCTACTTTCCCACCCAATATTCCATACTGTATTTTAGCTTCTGCTTCTGTTAAAAATGTTTTTAGTCCTCTTACTACTGTAAATGCATCTATGTTTTTATTAATCGCTGATAATAGGGAACTTAGCGAAACTGGAATAGCTACCATTAAAATTTGTTTAATAATTATCTTAATGCTTTGTGGCTTATAGTTTACTGAAGATTTAACATCTTGCCATACTTCCCTTCTTTTGCTTATATAATATAGGTATAAATATGTAAATCCCAAGAATGTCGCAAGAGTTGTTGCTAAGTTTGCTCCCGCTGCCATTAATACAGTATTACCAGTTGAAAATGTAGCAATTATTTCAACAATTATAATTGTAAACAATGTTTTAAATACTTGCTCTAAAGTTTGTGAATTAGCAGATGCTCTCATATGTTCTCTTCCATTGAAATAACCTCTTATAACAGAGGCAACAGCTACAAAGAAAATAGAAGGAGATAGTGCAACTAAAGTTAACTCTGCTTCTGGAATCTGCAACATATTATTTGCAATATAATTGGCTCCAAAAAATAAAATAATTGTACCCAATAAACCAATAAGAGCAAATGTAACAAAAGAAATCTTAAAAATTCGATGAGCTCCCTTATTATCACCTATTGCAACTTTTTCTGATATTAATTTTGATATTGCATTTGGTACTCCTGTTGAAGAAAGGGTAAGAAGTAATGCATAAATCTGAAATCCACTGCTATATATTGCATTCCCTTCATCTCCAAACCCTTCTTTATTAGTTAAGTATAGTTTATATAATAGTCCCAATATTTTTATCATGATCTGGGAAAACATTATTGCTATAATTCCCTGCATAAAGCTTTCTTTCATGTTTTTCATTAACTGCATCCTTTCTATTGTACTATTATATTCATATTTTTTATTTTATTCAATCTTATTTTGAAATATATGTAATGTCTTAAAAGATTTTGATTTTAGCTCACTATTTAGTTGCATATAAGTGCATAAAATTTGCAAAAAGTATTGTTTTTTTGCAAGTTTTGTAAGATAATATATATGTAATTATTTATAGAAGGAAGGGAAAGTTGTGAAATATATCGACAAATTTCTCAAATTTTTAAAAACTGATAGAAATACTTTTTTAACTTATATATTATCTTTGGCAACTGTATACATTGTTGTTGACCGTATTGTAGAAATGATATTTATGGGGTTTACCGGCGTTGGATCTTCTTACTGGGGACCAATTCAATATACCCTCGCACTTGCCTGTCCGGTATTTGCCTTTTGCTTTTCTTTTGCATCTAAGTTTGTAAAAGGAAGCAATATGAAAATTTCTTTTTTCTATGTTTACTGTATCTCACTTTATATTATTGCTTTATCAATGTTTGTACAATGGTTAAATACTGGTGCTTGGGTTCTTCTGATGTATGTTCCTAATTTTACAGGCATTGTAGCAGAATTTTCTGATTTAATACAGCCAGCCTTTACAGCTCTTGCTATTTATCTTCCTATTGCTACATTTTACCCTATTTTTAAGTGGTTATTTTTTGGAGTTAATGATACAAAAAAGTGGCTAGATTCTATTAAAGACTATGGTGGTATAGATTTATCAGGAACACCTGAAGAAGTTGGCCCTTATACTTGTGAAAATATTCTTTGTAAAGATAAAGATACTGGTAAGAATGTAAAAGTTCCAGAAATTAGGCGTTTTGAGTCTTCATTAATTGTTGGCGCTTCTGGTACTGGTAAAACTTCTATGGTTTTTGAGCCAATGATAGCACGCGATATTGAAAAAAAATATTTTTATAGAGAAGTTTCAAAAGAAATGGGTTATACAGCTTTAAAAACTGGTATTGCCAGTGTTAATTGTCCTTATGATAACGAATATATGAATAATAATTTTTCTTTAAATATGATTAAGCCAAATCCAAACAAAGAGAAGTTATATCATGCATACATGAAAAAGCTAATATACAACTACTCAGCTGACAATATTGTATATCGTAATCTTGGAATTACTTATCTTGCACCAGATTATGAGTCTACAAATCGAATAATTGATGTAGCAAAAAACTACAATATTAAAATAAATTTAGTTGATCCTTCAAATCCTAATTCAATCGGCATTAATCCTTTTATACATGAGGATCCTGTAAAAACAGCTATTGCTATTTCTTCCGTTCTAAAGGGAATGTATTCTACAACTCATACAGATGTTGAGGAAGCTTTTCGTGAAAATGTAGTTGTACAGGCTGTTGAAAACTTATGTATTTTATTAAAAGAGGTATACCCTATTACTCATGATGGTAACCTTCCTACATTAGAAGATTTACTTGCTTTATTAAATGATTTTGATTTGGTTGAATCTATGTGTGATCAATTAATGCAAGACGAAGAATTAACTGCTAAATATAATATACAACTTGCTTATTTTAAAAAGAATTTTTATAAAAACTCGCCTGGTAGAGCAGATACAGAAAAATATGTATATTCTGCCATTACACAATTAGATAATTTGTTGCGATACCCTGGAGTGAAAAATATTTTATGTAACAGGTCTAATAATATAGATTTTGATAAAGCTTTAACTCATGGTGAAGTAACTCTTGTTTGTACAAGGCGTGGAAATTTAGGTGCAACAGCTCATCAGGCTTTTGGATTATTCTTCTTACTATTAATGCAATACTCTGTATTGACAAGACCTGGTAATGAAAAAACAAGGATTCCACACTTTTTATATGTTGATGAATTTCCTGATTTTATGTGTAAGGCAACAGCCCCAATATTTACATTATACCGTAAATATAGAGTTGGTATTATTATCTCAGCTCAAACAATATCACAATTTGGTGTAGATGAGAAAAATAGTTATAGGCAAATTGTTCTTGGTAATTCTACAACAAAACTCATTTTTGGCGGTAATACACCTGAAGAAAACAAATGGTGGGAATTAGAATTTGGTAAACATAGGGAATGGCAATGGAACGATTCATATGATACTGCAAAAGGTGAATACGATCCTAAATTTAGTGGTATTAAGTGGGGATGGAAGGAATATTTTCAAGCTGATAAAATTTCTAAACTTGGATTTAAGCAATGTGCTTATAAAACAAGAAACTTGAAAGGAAAAGCAATTATAGGTCCAGGTAAAGTAGATTTTCTAGAATCAAAATATAAGCAAAAACAGGAAAGCAAAGAATTTAACTTTTATAAATTTAGTGGTGGAATACATGATGAATTTAAAAAACGCCATTTCTCACCACTAAAAAATAGTAAGCAGACATCATTTAATACAGATTCCGAATCAGACGATTTTAATCCAATACAAACAGATACAACTGATGCAAATTATTTTTTAAACAGTGATGATGGGATTACTTTTGATTTAAAGAAAAGAAATAATAATTAAATGTTTTTGTATATATACTTATTTAAATTTCTAATAAAAATTTGTTAACTTAAAAAATAGTATAGGAAAAATTTGTTTTTCCTATACTATTTTTTATGCCTCTAGCAATTTTGTCTGTACTTCTTTTATTTTATATTTATTAGTTTTTTTGTCTAAGACATATTCTACTAATGTATTTTCCAGACTGTCACTGTTTTGTTTTAAATCTGTTGAAAAGTATAATTTTATTTTCTCTAATTCTAGTTTGTTTGTTACTATTGTTTTAAAAGTTTCTGCCATATGCTTTTCATCCTCACAAATAAATATAAGTTGTGGAACTTTTTCAAACCCTGAATCATTTGTAATAAAGTTTTCATAAAAATCTTTGTATAGTTGCATTCTCTCAATTAATTTATTTTCCCAGTCTGTTTCTCTTCTTACAACTTCAAAAATAAAATCTATTGATTTTCCATTCTTAGTAAGTTTTACCCCTCCATGAGAACGAAATGTTTTTCCAAGTCTTTTTGCATAAAGAGTTGGCTTTACTTTGTATTTTTCATAGGCATCTACTTTTCTTAAATATGCAATAATCGTTTGATTACCAGCCAGTCTTTTTTTTATCATAGAAACAGGTTTTGTATTATCTGTTGGCTGCCATTTACATTCTATTCCTCTGGAATTTAGTAAATATTTTCCCATTTTTTCTAAGCAATATATTCTATATATTCCTGTTCCTTCATCAGAAACAAAATAGTATCTAGTTAGAATTTTCGTTTTAACCAATTGCTCTAACTTGTTATTTAATTTATCTTGCGATTTTAAATCAATTCCTTTTTTTTGCAATATTTGATAAATTTGTCTTGATGTAATAAATTCAAATTCATTTACTATTTCCATTATTGTAAAATGAATATCAGTAATATGTCCTATGTTTATTTTATGTATGATTTGGTTCATTGATACATAGCCATCTTTTCCATCAAATGTTTTTATTTCATTTTCTCTTACTGCGAATGGAGATACTTTCGTTTTTATATTACTATCTTCTACCATTTCTCTTCCCCCTATTTTTTTATTTTACCATGTTTCATTTATTTTGTCTACTTCATGTGGTTTTAAATATCTCCAAGTTCCCATTTTCAAGTCTTTCACATTTAATTTTCCGATTTTACTTCTATGCAATTTTATTACTTCCTTTTGTATTGCTTTCATCATTTTCCTGACTTGCCTATTTTTTCCTTCATGTATTATAATTTCAAGTTCACTAGTATTTTCATTAGAATTTATCAATTTAACTTTTGCAGGTTTGGTTACATAGTTTTCTATTTTTATTCCTTTTTGCAGTTTTTCTATTTCATTTTGAGAAACACTTCCCTTTACTTGCACTATATAGGTTTTTTCTATCTCATGTTTTGGATGTGTAATGTGGTATATAAATTCACCATCATTACTAAATAATAATGCTCCTGTTGTATTTATATCTAGTCTTCCAACTGGTACAACTCTTTCCTTGACATTTACTAAATCTGTTACTTTTTTTCTATCATATTCATCTTTTACAGTTGTAACATATCCAATGGGTTTGTTTAGTAATATGTACACTTTTTTTTCTTCTTTTTTTACTTTTTTTCCATTAAAATATATATTGTCATTTTCTTTAACTCTATCTCCTATTTGTGCTGTTTTCCCATTTACCTTGACTTTTCCTTCTTTAATATATGTCTCGCATTTTCTTCGTGAAGCAATTCCCGCTTCAGCTAAAAATTTTTGTAAACGTATTTCTTCCATTATTTTCACCATTTTCACACAAACTTTTATATTATATTTAGTATCTTTTTTATAAATCTAACATAATATATATTAAGCTTTTATCTTTTATAGATAAGAGATTTATATAGATTTTCCGGTATAGAGCTTATACCGGATCTTTTCTTAATTTTTTTATTATATCTTCAAATTCTTTCGGTATTGGGGCCTCTAGCTTCATCTGTTTTTTGGTTATAGGATGTTTAAATTCTAATTTTTGTGCATGCAACAATTGTCCTTTTATCCCAAATGGATTTTTTCCATTAGAATATACTTCATCTCCGACAATAGGAAAATTAATTGCTGATAAATGTACACGTATTTGATGTGTTCTCCCTGTTTCTATATTTACTTTCAATAAAGTATAAGCATCAAATCTTTCTAATACATTAAAATGTGTTATAGCTTCCTTTCCATTCCTACTTACTGCCATTTTTTTTCGATCTATATTACTTCTTGCTATTGGCATCTTTATGGTTGCTTCTTGCTCCTTTACAATGCCTCTTACCAAGGTAATATATGTTTTTTTCACTTCTCTATTTTTTATTTCCTCGCTCATTGCGATATGTGCTTTATCATTTTTTGCCACAATCAATAGTCCTGAAGTATCTTTATCTAATCTATGCACAATTCCTGGTCTTATTTCTCCTCCAATTCCAGATAAGGAGTCTTTGCATATATTAAGTATTGCATTAACAAGTGTACCCTCATGGTTACCATTCCCTGGATGTACAACCATACCTTTTGGTTTATTTACAACAATAATATCATTGTCTTCATATATTATTTCAATTGGGATTTTCTCTGGTTTTAGACTTGTTTGTTTTGCCTCTTCTTTTATAATTAATATTATGTCATTTTCCTTTACTATGTATGACGATTTGGCACATTTTCCATTCACAAGTATTTTTTTTTCTTGTATTAAACGTTGTACTGCCATTCTAGATAAGGAATCATCAATATTGATAATTGTTTTATCTAGTCTCTCTCCTCCATTTTGTATAGTCAATGTTTTCTTTTCCATTATGTTTCCCTCTCGACATCAAATTTTCCCTTTGTTATATCTTTTTTTAGTAATAATTTTATAACATATACTGGTAAAACGCTCATTCTAATAATTCTTTTAGGCTGTCTTATTAGTCTCCAAATCCATTCTATTCCCATTTTTTGAATGAATTTTGGAGCCCTCTTAATTCTCCCTGCTTCATAATCAAAAGTTCCACCTTGTCCAGCTGCAACATCTACTTTTAATTCTTCTTTATGTTTATATATCCATTTTTCTTGTTTTGGTGCCCCCATAGCCACAAATAGTACATTAGGTTTAAGTGTATTAATTTCTTCTATAACCTTTTTTTCTTCTTCCCCCTCTATATACCCATCATGTACTCCTATAATTTTAATATTTGGATATATTTTTTTAAGGTTTTCTTTTGCTTTTTCAGCAATACCTGGCATTCCTCCTAATAAATAAAATGTTAGATTTTCTTTTTCTCCAACTCTTAATATTTCTCTAAAATATGCTTGTCCTGGAATTCTTTCTACAAATTTTTTTCCTTGTAATTTTGCTCCTAACATAATTCCAACACTGTCTGGTGTAGAGAGGCTTGAAAGTTTTAGCAAATCAAAAAATTCTTTATCTTTTTGTGCTTTCATCACAAATTCAGTATTTGGGGCAAAAATCATTTTACAAGATTTGTTACTATTTTTTACAAGCTGTAGTGTAATTTTTCCGGCTTCCTCTTTTGTAATATTATCTATTGGTACTCCCAGTATACTTATAGTATTACGCATTAGATTGCCTCCTTATTTGTTTTCTTGTATATTTTATTGTATGAATAACCAAAATGATCCAGCCAAATACAATATAAATATCTGCTATGTTAAAAATAGGGAATTGAAACATAGGGTTTATATCAATGTAATCTACAATAAATCCTCTTGCTAATCTATCAATTAAATTGCTAATACCTCCTGCTAGAACTAAGCTTAACATTATTTTGGTTGTTTTATCCATTTTTTCGAACTGTAAAACTAAAAACCTAATTATTATTCCTAATACAATTGCATTTATTATTATAATTTGTATTTGGTTGTCCTGCCCTATGCTAAATGCTCCTCCTGTATTCTGAACATACTTTATATCTAGTATCCCGTGGAATAGCTGAAAATGAATTCATTGGTATTAAACTCTTTATTGCTTGATCTAATAAAATCAAAACAAGTATAAATAAAATCATTTTGACCCAAGTTTTTTTTATATTCATCACATTCCTCAACTTAATTTAATCTTTCGTATACACAAAAATAGTCGTCTGAATATAGTTCTTTGTATTTGTCGTTCCTTGATAAGAACATATTTAGTTTTGCGTTTTTGTATATTATTACATGTGTAATCTCATATTCTTCAAATTTATTTTCATAATATACACCTAAATTTGAAATATCTATAAAGTCTGAAAAAATATCTTTACCCTTATTAAATTCTGGCGAATATAAATCTGCTCTTGAATCTATAAACACTGGAATTCCCTGCATCAGCAAATAACTTCCATAGTTATATTCGTTATACAATTTCATGGTACTTAAATTTATATTTTCTTTAATATATTCTGCCGCCTTAGTTGGATATGTAGTTTCATCTACAAATTTATTTCCTATCTTTTCTCTCGCAAATGATATACAACAAAGTAACACTATCGAAATAGTAAGTATCTTGCCAGGCAGTGTGGTCATTATTTTTATAAATCTTTCTGTTCCTCCTTTATCATACTTGTTAAAGAAATAGCAAAGTAGCCTATTAAGAATAACAGAACCTATTAGTACAAAAATTGATACTTGTCTTTGAGTTTTTATTGCTAAGAACAAAAGTCCTCCTATCATAAATAAATCTCGTAATCTTATTTTTGTATCTGTAAAAATTAAAATAGCTAAAAATACTGTTATTAGTATCATAAAATCTATATTGTTGGCTAACGTAAGTGGCAAATGTTCACTAATAAATTGTGTTGTATTTCCTTTTATGGTGTTTATCAGATATGTATATGGTTCCCCATGAAGTGGCGTTAATAACCCTGTAAACAAACAAATTATCATAATTAAAATAAGCCATTTTACATTGTTATCTCTAACAATTTCTAATTTGTATGCATTAATACGTATCTTTTCTTTTTTTATATTGCTATTTTCATTTTTTTCTTCTAGTTTTGCAATTTTTTGTTTGATTTTGCTTAACTTATCCACAAAATTTTCTTTAAGTAATTTCTTTTTTAATCTGTTTATCCTAAGTTTTCTTAACCATAAATCGCTAGTTGAAAGTAATGAAATTATATATTCCCCAATGTATGGTAGATATAAAACAAAATAAAATGGCCATACTGCTAAGTGTACATTCGCTATAATAATTGGAATTACTATTAATGCTATTGCATAACGTTTTTTCCCTGTTTTTATAAACTTTTCTATAAAGAAAATTGTTAATATAAATAAAATAAAAGTTACAAGCTGAGCTCTTGCTGCAATAAATGCCCTTAATAAGTACATTGACCATAATGTAATTAAAAATGATGTTAGATGATTTTTGGTTAGTTTAGCGCCGGTAAAATAAATAGACAATCCCAAAACGGCTGATAATATTGCTGTTAATATATATATACCTAAATAGCCCCCTACTTTATATACTAAAAAGGTTCCAACATCGTATGCCCAGTGTGGATATGTATATGGCAAATTTTCATGCCAAGAAAAAGGGTCTTCCATGGTTATTCCATTTTCTAATATATACTCACCTATTTTTATTGTATAAAATGTATCATTCTGAAGCGTAACTGGCGTTAATGATATAGCAAATAGTATTATTAGAATACTCGCCATAACATTAAATTGTATCTTTGTTTTTTTCTCCATGTTATTGCATCCTTTCTTTTTTTGTATCTATTACATATTATCACAATTCCTATCATCTTACAACGTTTTTTTGGACAATCTAAAAAATATAAATTACAATAATAAATTTCCGATTTATTATGCACATTATTTTTCAAACACCCTTTTGGTAAATATTTATAAAGTTCTTCTAGTACATAAATCCTTTCATCCATTTTACCACAACTTCCATTCTTGTATCTAATTTTCCTTGCATTATTACTTTGTCTTCTTTTTTTATTTTTTGTATCATCCAATCTGCCATTTCATCATATCCTTTTATGGTAATTATACTTCCATTTTTCAATTCTAATTTTGTTCTCGCAATGCTTATATTTTTCTTTTGATACAAAAAACGCCACCGCTTAGGTGGCGCCACTTTTCGCGTGCTTCGTTCGCGAAATGCTT
>CALYAM010000017.1 GCA_944393565.1 uncultured Clostridia bacterium | reverse complement strand
AAAAATCGCCAGATTTTTCCTATATAACAAGGTTAAGTTTCCTTGATTCGTGCATATTTGCGAAGCAAAATGCACATGTGGCGAAGCCACTTTTCTTATTGTCCAGACAAAAATTTTTTATATAACAAGAATTTATTGTTTTTTCATTTTTGGTTTTGAAATAAGAGCGGCTAAATAACCAAAGAATATTGCTGCAGAAATTCCGCCAGCAGCTGCTTTTACTCCTCCAGTAAAGATTCCTATAATACCTGAGCTGGAAATTTCATCTATTACACCTTTTGCCAAGGCATTGCCAAACCCTGTAAGAGGTACAGTTGCACCGGCACCAGCAAAATCAACTAAGTATTTATATACTCCGAGCCCACCTAAAATAGCACCCATTGTAACGAAAATAACAAGAACTCGGGCAGGAGTAAGCTTAGTTTTATCAATTAATATTTGTCCTATAACACATATAAGACCACCAATAATGAAAGAACGCAGTAATAACATCCAATCTAAATTTTGCAAAAATTCCATGGAACCCTCCTTATATTTCAATACTAATTGCATGTGCTATACTAGGAATAGATTCACCTTGTTGCGAACTTGTAGAATTCATAAGAGCACCTGTTGCAACTAATAAAATCTTTTTTAATTTTTTTTGTTTTAATTGATTAAAGAGGTAACCAGAAAATACACTTGCACAGCAAGCACATCCACTTCCACCTGAATGAGTATCTTGACTCTTTTTATCAAAAATCATAACGCCACAATCATTATAGCTTGAATTTATATTAAACCCTTTTTTGAGAGCAAGTTCGCATAGAATTTCTTTTCCAACATATCCAAGATCTCCTGTAAAAATTCCATCATAATAATTTGGGCTTCTACCTGTGTCTCTAAAATGCATAACAAGAGTATCAAGAGCAGCAGGTGCCATAGCTGCACCCATGTTATTAGCATCTTTAATTCCCATGTCTATAATTTTTCCGAGGTGTAATTGATGTAACAAAAGGACCTTGCCCAGAAGATGCAACAATAGCACTTCCAGCACCTGTAACTGTCCATTGAGAGGTTTGTGGTCTTTGATTTCCTAATTCAAGAGGGAATCGAAATTGCTTTTCTGCACTACAAAAATGACTAGAAGTAGTACATAAACTGTAATTTGATGCTTTGCTTTCAACAAATATAGAAGCTAAACTTAATCCTTCTACAAAAGTTGAACATGCTCCAAAAATGCCAAAATAAGGGAGATTAAAATCACGAAGTCCAAACCCAGAAGAAATACACTGGTTTAAAAGATCACCTGCAAAACAAAAGTCAATTTTGTCTTGAGAAAGTTTAGACTTTTGAATTACCTTATGGACAGTGTTCTTAATTATCTTGCTTTCTGCTTTTTCCCAAGAATTTTCTCCCCAGAATTCATCTTCCAAGCATTGATCAAAATATTTGGCAAGTGGCCCCTCAGCCTCTTTTGGACCAACGATAGAAGCTGTTTCTAAAATAGTAGGTGGATTATCAAAACAGATAGTTTGCTTTCCGACTTTTTTCATTTTATATATATCCTTTCTAAAATACAAATTATTAACTAACAAGGCCAAAAATCATGTATATTATTCCAATAATAATTGAAGCGGAAATTCCATATACTAATACTGGACCGGCAACTGTAAACATTTTCCCACCTACACCTAGAACATAGCCTTCAGACTTATATTCCATAGCTGGAGATACAATTGAGTTAGCAAAACCAGTAATTGGAACTAATGAACCAGCACCAGCAAATTTTCCAATTTTGTTAAAAATGTTTAATGCTGTTAAAAAAGCGCTTATAAATATTAACACAATGGAAACAATTGTTGTACTTGTTTGAGTTTCTAATCCATTTAATTTGCAAATTTCCCAAATGAGTTGCCCAACTGAGCAAATAATTCCACCAACCCAAAATGCATTTAAACAATTTTTTAAAATAGGTGAATTTGGAGATTTTTTGTTTACAAAATTTTGATAATCCTTTCTCGTATCTAAAGGTTCTGCCATATTTTTACCTCCTATTCTCTATCTCTATCAATAGTAAAACATAAATCTAATTCTACAAAATATTTGGTTATTTTTTTTCCGGTAATTGTAGCTGTTTGCTCTAAAATAGTGACTCGAGTTAAGTAATCAATGGTTTTAGATGCTTCATTAATTGTTTGAGTAATAGCATCTTTCCAAGAAATTTCAGAAGAACCTGTTAAGCGTAAATGCTTTTCAGTAGCCAAAATAATCAACCTCCTTTTATATAATAATATAGTTTCCATATGTTCCAAAAATATGCATATGAACAAAAATATCTAGTCAAATATAAAAATAAGATATATAATTGTAAAAAATATTATAGGAGGATACAAAATGGAATATTGTGACTATGGAGTAAAGAAGTATTTAAAATTATTAAGCAGACAGTACAAAAATATAGAAGAAGTTTCAGAAGAGATTATAAATTTGCAGGCAATTTTAAACTTACCTAAAGGAACGGAAATGTTCTTGAGCGATTTGCATGGTGAATATGATTATTTTAACCATATGCTAAATAACTGTGCCGGAATTATAAAAAACAAAATTGAAACAATCTATGGGAATGCCATAAGTGAGCAAGAAAGAAGAAGTTTGACTATTCTTATATATTACCCTGAAGAAAAACTTGAATTAGTAAAAAAAGAAACTCAGAATATGGAAGAATGGTATAATATAACATTATATAGACTAATTGAAGTTTGTAAAAACGTAAGTTCAAAATATACCAGGTCGAAAGTAAGAAAGGCATTGCCAACAGGCTTTGATTATATTATTGACGAACTCATTCATATACAAGGAGATGCTAAAAATAAAGAACAGTATTATAAACAAATAATAAAAACAATAATTGATATAAAAAGAGCAGATGCTTTTATTATTGCACTTGCGAATCTTATAAAACGTATGGCAATTGACCATCTGCACATATTAGGAGATATTTATGATAGAGGCAAAAGACCAGAGCTAATATTAGATAAATTAATGGAATTTCATAGTATAGATTTAGTTTGGGGAAACCACGATATATTATGGATGGGAGCTTTTTGCGGAAATGAAGCCTGCATTGCAAATGCGGTAAGAATATGTACAAGATATGACAATTTAGATACTTTAGAAGAGGGTTATGGTATTAATTTAATGGATTTGTCATCATTTGCAACAAAAACCTATGCCAATGATGAATGTAAAGAGTTCTTGCCAAAAGTTTATGAATATGATGAATATACAAATAGCGATAAGACAAATATATCCAAAATTCATAAAGCAATTACTATTATTGCTTTGAAATTAGAAGGACTGCTAATTATGAAACACCCTGAATATAATATGTACGATAGATTATTGCTAGATAAAATTGATGCAAAAAAAGGAACAATTACAATAAAAGGAAGACAATATTTGCTAAAGGACAATAATTTTCCAACTATAAATGTTAACAATCCTTATCAATTAACAAACGAAGAACTAGAAGTAATAAGTAAACTTAAAACATCATTTATGCAAAGTCAAAAATTGGCAAAACATGTTAGCTTTTTATATTCAAAGGGAGCTATGTACCAAATATACAATCAAAATCTTTTGTTCCATGGCTGTGTTCCAATGACAGAAGATGGGGAGCTAAAAAAAGTAGATATATTTGGAAGAAAAGTAAAAGGAAAAGAATTATTTGATGTTATTGAACAAATTGCACATAAAGCATATCATTTGCAAGATAAAACAAAATCAAATGAAGATGAAATAGATTGCATGTGGTTTTTTTGGTGTTCGCCAGATTCTCCTCTATTTGGGAAAGACAAAGCAGCAATTTTTGAAAGATATTTTATTCAAGATGAGGAAATTCAAGAAGAAAAAAATGATTTTTATTATAGTTACTGTGAAAACGAAAAAATGGTAGAAAAAATATTAGAAAATTTTGGATTAACTAGCCAAGATGCTAAAATCATAAATGGACATATAGATACAAAAGAAGAAAAAGCAGAACCAATTAAGGCCAATGGTAAATTGATAATAATTAGTGGAGGTTTAACTGAAAAATATAGGAAGGGCAGAAATAGTTCAAGATATATATTAACATATAATTCATATGGCTTGTTACTAACAGAAATTGAAAAATTTGAGAACAAAGAAGAAGCTATTAGTAGTGGAATTGACATTAAATCTGAAATAAGATTAAAAGAAGAAGTAAAAACTAGAAAATTGGTGGCAGATACAGATATAGGAAAGGAAATTAAAAATGAGATTTCAGACTTAAAAATGCTTTTAAGATCTTACAGAGAAGGCATTATTAAAGAGCAATTCTAGAAATATTACGTATATGTTACAATTATATTACGATTGTATTAAATGTATTGACATTTACCTAAAAACCGATAAAATAATAACTGTATTAATTATAATTATGCAAAATATGATAAAAATAAAGAAAAAATTTCAGGGTATTTATCACAGATAAATTGTAAAAGATAATAGTGAGATAAAACAAAAAACGAAGGAGAAAAAACAATGTCAAGCTGTTTAGGAGTTTATATTGAAAGCAACCTAATTAAATATGCCAAAGTTACCAAAGAGCGCGATGTTGTTAAATTAGAAGCCTTTGGAGTAAAGTTTTATGAAAATTTGGAAGAAACAATAAAGCAAATAATAAATGAGACATATAGTTATAAAATACCAATCAGCATTAATTTGACAGATGAAAAATACAACTATTTTGAAATGTTTAGTTTGTTAAATGACAAAGACATGGCAAAAGCTGTAAGTACAGAATTTGAAGTGCTTTGTGAAGAAAAAGGTTACAATAAAAATTCTTTAGATTCTAGGTATATGCTCGTATATAGCCAGGAAAACAGGGAAAAAGTTAAAGCTGTGCATATCTCGGCTAGCAAAGGGGAAATAGCAAAAAAAATACAATTACTTCAAGACTATAGCCTAAGAACCATAGTGCCACTTCCAATTGCTATCGCAAACAACATAGAAATTGGTGTAAAAGAGAATGCTGCAATATTAAATTTGGAAGAAACAGTTTCATTAACCACTATAATAAATGGACAAGTAAACAAAGTAAAAATATTAGATAACGGAATGGATTCAATATACAACAAGATAAATTCAAAAGAAAATTCTTATGCTAAGGTATATGACGTCTTAAAGAACACAACGATTTATACAATGGAAGGCAAAAATCTACAAGATGACACAAGCGAACACTTAGAAGACATTATGCCTACTTTATACAATATAGTTACAGAGGTAAAAGAAGATATAGTAAATAGTATAAACAATATAGATAAATTATATATTACTGGAACAGGAGCAGTAATTAACAACATTGACTTATATTTCCAAGAATATTTGATAAATACAAAATGTGAAATAATGAAACCTTATTTTACTAAAAATTTTTCAACTGGAAAAACAAATATTAAAGACTACATTGAGGTAAATTCAGCAATAGCTCTTGGCCTGCAAGGTATAGGAGAAGGTATTAAAACAATAAATTTTAAAAGTGATACATTACTAGATAAACTAAAAGAACTCTCTAAAATAGAAATTGGTGGAAAAAGTAAAAAATCATCGTCAGGTTCAAAGAAAAAGCTTAACATCCATTTTGACCTAAAAGAGGGACTAGACCATATAGAGGTAACAATGATTAGATTTGCATGCACATGCTTTATTGTTACAGCTGTATATATGGTAGGAACAATAATTATTAATAATATGACAAATCAAAAAATGCAAGAAGTAGAAGAACTGATTCAAGATACAAATCAGCAGATTGCTAAAATAGAAGCTGATACTCAAACAATAAATAATAAGAAAGCAGAATATGACACTTTAATTAGAAATTTAGAAACTATTAATGAAGAAATAGCAAGTGAAAATAGTAGAAAAAATGCAATTCCGAACTTACTAAGCCGTATAATGTATAATATTTCTAGAAATGTACAACTTACATCCATTCAAAACACAGCAGATAAGCATATTGTAATAAATGCACAAGCAGAAGATTATGACCAATTAGGTTATTTCTTAGCTGCCATTAAAAATGAAGGAATACTAGTAAATGTAAAGTCTAATAGCGGAATTAAACAAAACCAAGTTGTTAGCCTTACAATAGAAGGAGACATGCCATGAAAAAGATACTAATTTCTGTTTTGATAATTCTATTATTGATATTAGCCATATTTACAATCGTTAAAGGAATCCATATAGGAAATTTTAATATACTGAGTTACTCGGAAATACTAGACAAAAATAATGAACTAGAAGAAAAAATTACTGAGGCTAGTAGACTAACAAGTGTAAGTTTTCCTGAAAAACAAAGTGGATTAACAAGTGCTTCAAAGCAACTTGTAACAACAAGACAACAATATGAGGACAAAATTGCATATTCTAGTGAAGAAGATGTGAGAAGAGCAAAGGAAATTAAAAACTTTGAAATAGATTTCTTGTTTACACAATTAGGCAATTACGCAAAAAGATATGGATTGGTAATGGATTTACAACCGATTACAACTTCTGCTTCTGGAATATATGATCTGAAATTTACACTACATGGTAAATATTCGCTTATTTCGGATTTTGTAAGAAGCATTGAAAATGATTCTAAACTTAATTTTGTAATTGAAAACTTTAAACTGGTACCAGACACAAGTAATGTAACATTAAGAGCAGAGTTTGTTGTTACTGGATTAAAATTAAATATAGATGAAAGCATAACTAGTATAATAAATACAACAACAGAGCAAGTGCAAAATTCTGAACAATCAACTAACACACCAGATACAATAACACAATCTCCAGAAGAAAGCATAGCAGAAAACACTGTACAATAGAAAGGAATGAGAAAATGGTAAAGACAATTATAAGAGAAATATTTATTATGTTATTACTATGTGTTGCTATTGTATTAGTTTTTGCAATTACATTATATGACTATATTCCTATAAATAAGGTCATACCAGAAAAAGTAACATATGAAGTACCAGAAGATATAAAAGTAGAATTAGAAAGTAATGTTTCAACAGAAGAGGCGCAACCATTAAATATTGTTTACTCAGTAGATGCATCTGACTTGGAAGATTATGAACAAAGTGGAAGTTATGTGCCAGGAAAGCCGAACCCTTTTGAAGCATATACTTCAAACAATGGCAATAGTACAATTCTTGGAGGAAATACAACAACACAAAAACCAACAGAAGAATATTACCCAAGTAATACTAGTACAAAATAATTCAAAACAATTTAGGTTATATTTATAAATAATAAATATATACAAAAAAATTATTAAGGAGGAAAGTTTTATGTTAAAAAATCAAAAAGGTATTACATTAGTAGCATTAGTAATCACAATTATTGTATTATTAATTTTAGCTACAGTTGCTATTACAATGGCAGTTAATAGTGATGGTTTGTTCAGTAAAGCAAATGAAGCTGTTAATGAATGGAATAATGGCGTTTATAATGAAGGCGTAGTTATAAATGGTTTAATTAACGAAGCCCTATCACATTAGTAATTTATGAAAATAAAAAAACTTAGGCATATGCATGAAAACTCTTATGTATATGCCTAAAATTTTAACTAGAAGAGGAACAATATGGAAGTAACTAGCATTTTTATTTATTGTATTTTTCTTATTATGGGTGCTGTAATTGGAAGTTTCTGCACGCTTGCTGTTTATCGTATTCCAATTGGAAAAGATATAATCCATGAGCGTTCTTTTTGCCCAAACTGTAACCATAGACTTGAATTTATAGATTTAATTCCAATTGTTAGCTATATTTTTTTAAAAGGAAAGTGCAGATATTGTGGAAAAAAAATAAGAATTCGCTATTTTATAATGGAATTTTTTTCAGGTCTAATTTTTTTGCTTTTAGCCTTATCACTTAATTTTTCTTTTGAAACAGTAGAAATTGAAAAATATATTTACGGTTTTCTTTCAATTTTATATATAGTGTCACTAATTATTATTGGGGGGATAAGTAGAGAAAATGGGACCATTTCACGACCAGTGCTATTATTTGGTATAATTACAGCAACAATATATATGATATATCTATTTACAATAGAAATTACTAGTATAAATAGATATGTTATATATTTTTTAATCATGTCTGTATTAATTTTATATGATACATTAGCTCTAAAATACAAACAAAGAACAACACAAGCTATACAATCGCTTATTCTTATCACATTTTTCCTAATGTTTACGAATGCTAAAACAGTTATTGCTACAATAATAATTACACTCATTCTAATTGCTATTGCTTCAATAAAAAATAGAAAAAACAAGGAAAAAACATTACCTATATTATTTTATTTGTGTATAAGTAATATTGCTTTACTTATAGTTCAGAACTTTATTACATATTATTAATTGCGAAAAAGGAGAAATGAAATGTATATTATAAAGGATTTTAAGTTACAAAGGGGCCTTACTGGAATTGAACTTGTTATATCTATTGTAATTTTAATGATATTTATTACACTAATTTCAACAGTTTTTTTCAATATATATTTGTACTTCACAGAATCACAGAGAAATGCCGTTGCATCAAGCTATGTAACTGAACTTGCGGAAATGATTGACAGAATGTATTATTCGGAAATCACAGAAGAAAATTTAAAAGAAGTAATAAATAAAATGGCAATTAAAGATGGTTACAGTTTAACTGCATCTGTAAGAAGATATGAGCCGGGAGAAGATGCACAAGACCTGGTTAAAACTGTTACAATTATTGCAGAATATAAAGCTGGAAAACAAATGAAAAGCATACAAATTGAAAGAATAAAGGCAAAAGAAATGTTGATAACTCCTAATAAACCTAAATTAACAGAAGGCATGGTTCCAGTAAAATATGTTACAACAGACAGTGTAAAAGGAGAAGGTTATTGGCAAATAACATCAGAAACAGATTCTACATGGTATAGCTACGAAAACAAGCGATGGGCAAATATAATGCTAGAAGATGGCTTAACAGTGGAAGGAGGCATAAAAGTAACAAGCGATAATAAGGAGAGCTTAGTCGGAAAAAGGGTAGAGACTATGGGAAGTATGTTTGTATGGATTCCAAGGTATGCATATAAAATTCCAGAAGAAAATTATCACACAGGTATAGCTGGAGAAATAGACATTATTTTTCTGTACAGCACAAGCAATAATTATGTAGATGAAAACGGAAATATGCAACCAATTTCAAATATGGAAGGCTATAAAATACATCCAAGTTTTCAAAATGGTGCAAGTACAAATTATGCCAATGGAGAGTGGAACGCGGAGCTTACCGGATTTTGGGTAGCTAAATTTGAAGCAAGTAGTGACAATCAAGAACCAAGTGTGTATGGAGGAGGAAATACTTCACAGTTAAGTGTAAGATCATTGCCTAATAAAATAGGCTGGCATAGAATAAATATATCAAATGCATGTATAGTATGCAAAGCAATGACAGCGCCTGGAAATATTTACAATCTCGGAACAGAAGCAAACTCACATTTAATGAAAAATAGTGAATGGGGAGCTGTTGCATATCTGACACAAAGTCATTATGGTAATATGCAAATAAATTCAGACAATAATTCTGGAGTATGGAATAATGGCTACCATAATGGAGATTCATACTATACTATTAAAACAGGGTATGCACTAGGATCTAGAGACAGTTATACATCAATAAACGAGACGAGTACAACATATTATGAATATAATACAGAAAATGGCCAAAAGGCTAGTACGACAAGAAATATATATGGTATTTACGATATGGCAGGAGGTTCATGGGAATATACAGCAAGTTTTCTCACAGAAGGAATTAATACTGATATAAATTATTTAAAAACTTTACCACCATATGAGAAACAAGAATACAGTGGTAATGGAACAAGCCGGCGCAGCTGGAGAAAACGCAAATTTCCAAGCAAATAGTGATAAATTTGGAGACGCTGTATGGGAAACAAGCAGTAATGATGCAGGGGCATCTTGGAATTTATCATGGAATTCTGATGCTTCATTTTTCCCAGACACATCAAGTGCGTTTTTTATGAGAGGTGGAAGCTTTATTAATGGCTCTTTCTGTGGTTTGTTTGCATTCTATGCAACAGGTGGTGGAGTTACAGAAAGTAGAAGTTTTAGACCTGTAATTGTTGTACCATAAAAATAAAAGGAAATTTTATGTAAAAACATAAAATGACTATTCAAAAAAAAAAGGATGTTGTATAATAAAAATAGATGTTAGTACAAAAGAAAGGAGAACCATAAATGGCAATAGAGCAAAGAAGAAAAAATCCAATAGGAATTGAACTAGTACGAAGGGGAATAGTAACACAATCAGACATAGAACGTGCCTTAGAATATCAAAGAAGTAATCCAAACAAAAAAATAGGAGATATATTGCATATATTGGATCTATGTGATCAAAATACACTGATAGAAGCTATTGGGGATATACTCGGGGAAAAAGGCATAATTTTACGTTATGCTGATATAAGTATTGATATTACAGAATACATTTCAATAGATGTTGCAAAGCAAAATAAAGCGGTCCCTTTTGAAATTTCAGCAGGTAAAGTGAAGGTATGTTTTGCAGATACAGCAAATAAAAGGGCAATGGAAACAATTAGACTACTACTACTAAATAAAGGTCTTATTATGGAACGCTATATAACGTATGAAAGCAATATAGATGCAATTCTAGAGAGCTTTGAAGGACAAGCAACAGAGAATATAGTAATAAGTAGAGATGTAACAACATTGGTAGATAATATTATTAAAACGGGAATGGAAAAAAGAGCTAGTGATATCCATATAGAACCAATGGAAAGTGAAGTAAGAGTTCGTTATCGTATTGATGGTGAACTGCTTACTGTTGCTACGATAGAGAAACAAAAACAAGCTCAAATAATTGGAAGACTAAAAGCAATTTCAAATATGCATCAGGAAAAACAAGAATCTCAAGATGGAAGAATTACAATATATGCAGATTATAATATCCGTGTATCTTCACAAAAAAATATTTTTGGAGAAAAATTTGTTCTTCGTTTATTAAAAAAGAATACAAATATTAGGCAAATATTTGAATTGGGATTTCCAGAAGATGAATCTCTTGTTAAAAAAAGTTTTAATAAGAGAAATAGTATATCAATTATAGCAGCACCAACTGGAGAGGGTAAAACAACAACCTTATATAGTATTATTGATTTTTTAAATACACCTAATATAAATATAACAACAATAGAAGACCCAGTAGAAATTAGAATCCCTGGCTTAAATCAAATTGAAATTGATGCAAAAACAACGTTTTCAGATTCACTAAGAAATGTTTTAAGGCAAGATCCAGACATTATTTTGGTGGGAGAAATTCGTGACTTAGAGACTGCAGAAATTGCAATGCAATCTGGACAAACAGGTCACTATGTATTGTCTACAATACATACAATAGACGCAATAGAGGTAGTTACAAGACTTCGTAAATTAGGGATATCAAATTATGATATTGCAAGTACATTAGCTTCAACTGTATCACAAAGACTGGTAAGAAAATTATGCCCTAAATGTAGAAGAGAAAGAGACTATACACAAGAAGAAATAAAAATAATATCTTCAATTGGAGACAAATATGGCATTAATTATAGCTTGGACGGTAAAAAAACATATGACGCAGTTGGTTGCAAATTCTGCAATCATATAGGTTATTATGACAGAATAGGTATTTTTGAAGTGTTGCCTTTAGAAGATGAAGTAAAACAACTAATTGTTGATAATGCTTCTAGTATAGACATACGAAACAAAGCACTACAAACAGGCTATAAGCCATTAGTAATTGATGGAATTAATAAGGTTATAAGTGGAATAACAAATCTAGAAGAAATTAATAGAAAATTACTACTATACTAATTTAGGGAGGATAAACAAATGATAGCAATTGAAAAAGTTTTAGATACTGCAATTGAGCAAGATGCTTCAGACATACATTTGATTTGTGGATTAAAACCAACTCTTAGAGTTATGCGTTCTTTAAATTTATTAGAAGAAATGCCAGTTTTAGAAGAAGATGATATGTATGAAATATATGATTATTTTGTACGAGGTAATTTAGATAAAGATGAAGTTTTTCGCAAAAAAAGAAAACTAGATTGTTCATTTGAGTATAAAGATATTAGACTTAGGGTAAATATTTCATACTCAAATGAAATCCCAGTTTTGACATTGAGAATAATAAAAAATACATTGCCTGAATTTGAAGAACTAGGAGTTCCAGATGTAGTGAGACGTATGACATATCAACCACAAGGATTAATACTAGTAACAGGTAAAACTAACTCAGGAAAAACAACTACCCTAAATGCACTTATTAACCACATAAATGAGACTCAAAATAAAAAAATACTAACTCTGGAAAACCCTGTGGAATTCAAACACACAAGTAAAAATTCAATTATTGTGCAAAAAGAAATAGGACAAGGTAGAGATGTTTTAACATTTAGTGATGGTGTAAAAAACTCATTAAGAGAAGACTGTGACATTTTGGTTATACGGAGAAATAAGGGATAGGGAGACAATGGACGCAGCAATTGAAATGGCAGAATCTGGTCACCTGGTAATAGGAACACTACATACAAAATCCTGTGCTGAAACAATCGACAGAATGATTAACTTTTATGAGATTAGTGACCAAACAACAGTAAAATACTTAGTATCTACTTTATTAAAACTAGTAGTATCCCAAAGATTGCTTAAAGGTACAGATGGAAAATTAGTCTTATTACCAGAAGTTATGGTAGTAGATAATGTCATTGCAGGGTGCATAAGAAAAGATAAATTTAGCGTATCAGAGCTAGAAGATGCAATGCAAAGTAGCATAGATAAAGGAAATATTACTTTGATCAATTCAATTGCACATTTATTTGTAGATGAAAAAATCACTTTAGAACAAGCAAAATCTCAAATAGAGGAGAAAAACATAGAAAGCTTAAATAGAACGATTATGCAGCTTAAAATAAAAAGACAATAAACTAAAAGATTAGGAGGAAAACAAAATGCCAGTATATGTTTACCGAGCTCTTACCAAAAGTGGTCAGGAAGTAAAAAACAGAGTAGAAGACAGTACACGAATGAACTTAATTCGAAAGTTAAAACGTAATGGCCTTTTGCCTATAACAGTTACACAATTAAATTTTGGAAGTGTTAACACAAAAAAAAGTAAGCGTAAAAATATGGAAAACGTAGAAACAGTATTAAAAAAGGTAAATACGGCAAATATAAATGACAGAGCAACAAAAAGAAGTATTACACTTAAGGACAGATTGTCGCTTTTGCTATCTAAGGGAGAGAGAATTACGCAAAGAGATGTAATGGTATTTACGGAAAATTTTTACTTACTAAAAAAAGCTAATTTTAACAATGTTCATGCTTTAAGTACTATTATTGAAAGTACGGAAAACTTAGCATTTAGAGGCATATTAGAAGATATACTAGCAGGTGTTGAGGCTGGCGAAAACATGTACACAACTATGGAATATTATTCAGGAATATTTCCATACATATATGTAAATATTATAAAAGTTGGGGAACTTTCGGGCTCATTAACATCATCTCTTGAGCAAGCAATTACGTATCTTGACGAAGCAAGTGCAATGAGTAAAAGAATAAGGAATATTTTAGTTCCGAACCTAATTCAATTTGGTGGAATTTTAATAATGCTAATTTTAGGAACATTATTTGCAATTCCAGCGATACAAGATGTGTTCGATAAAGTTGGTTCAACAGATAAATTGCCAGCAATAACAATATGGTTTTCTAATTTCTTAGATATGGTGGTTACATATTGGTACATTCCATTCTTTATCATAGCGGGCATTGTAACAGCAATTATTGCATATGTAAGAACACCAAAAGGAAAATATAATTTTCATTATTTTAAATATACTATGCCGATTTTTGGTAAATTAATTTATGCACTTGACTTTGAAAGATTAATGAAAGCTATATTGCTTAATATAAAAAATGGAATGAGAATACAAGAAGCCTTAGAGGTAAGTAAAAACGTTGTTAGAAATTATGTTATGCTATCAATGATAGAAACATCAATTAATAATATATTAATAGGACAATCTTGGATAGAGCCTTTTGAAAGATCTGGATTATCATCACCAATGATTACAGAAATGCTTAAAATAGGAATGCAAACAGACCTTGCAGAGATGATGGAGAAATTACTAGAATACATGAAAATAGATATAGATAATATTATACAAAAAATCATGAAAGTATTACCACAAGTGGTGTATATTATTGTAGGAGCTTTTTTAATATTCTTTGTAATTGTCGTTTTGGTACCAATTATACAAGTATATATGGGTAATTTCTTATTCTCAGCTGCAGGTGTATAAGTTACCTAACAAAAAGACCACTTTAAAACAAGATGGTCTTTTTAGTTTTATAATGGAAGGAGAAATTTATGTATATAGGTATAGACTTAGGTGGAAGCCATGTATCAGTTGGTTTAATAGATAATAATTATAAAATTATAGAAAAACTAGAAGAAAATCTAAGCGAAGAAGAGAAAATTACAATAGAAACAAGTATTGTAAATAAAATAAATGCAAACATAGAAAAAATACTAAAGATTAGAAATATATCATTAGAAGAAATAAAGCAGATAGGAATTGCTTGCCCACGGAACAATACATGATGGCAGAATAGTAAAATCAGGCAATCTAAATCTGTATAATTTTCCATTGTTAGAAAAAATACAACAAAAAAAAGATACAGTAGTAAAAATAAGAAATGATGGCAAATGTGCAGCAATGGCAGAAAAAACATATGGGATGTTAAAGGAATTTAGTAACAGTATATTTTTAAATATTGGCACAGGAATTGGAGGGGCAGTATTTTTAAATGGCAAGATATTAGAGACAAAAAATTATACTGGATTCGAAATAGGACATATGACAATAGAAAGAAATGGAAGATTATGTAGTTGCGGAAAGACAGGATGTTTCGAGACATATGCATCAATGAAGGTTTTAAAAGAAAATATAAGAAATGCATATGGACTTGGAAAAGAAGTGCATAGTAAGGAACTAATGGAATACTTGAAAAATAGAACGGAAAAATCAGAGAGTATATTAAATGAATATTTAGAAAACCTAAAAGTTGGCATTGCAAATTTAATAGATTTATTTGAACCAGAAGCTATATGCATAGGAGGAAGTTTTGCATATTATAAAGATATTTTTATAAATCCACTTAATAATAAGCTAAAAAAACCACACACAACTTTTAATGATAGAAAAGACATAAAAATAGATGTTGCAATAATGAAAAATGATGCTGGTATACTGGGCTCTGTACTTAAATTTTAGTGACTATTCATCGAATTGACAATTTTTAATATTTGTAGTATAATTTAAAACAGTTGTTACCAAAATAAGGTAGAGAAGAGATTTGAACAAAAATAAGTTGCCATAATTTTAAAAATTATATTATTAAAAATAAAAATGTTCGGAACTTTACTTAAGAAAAGATAAAAGCTATAAAAATATTATTGCACAGAAAAATTGCTATGCAATTTTTTACGTCGCGCCGTAAGAAATATGTATGTAATTTTATTTGTGCCAAACTTGATGAATGAGTAATATGCGGGCTTTAAATGCAATAAGTAGATTAATCTTCAAGAGGCCTGCTATTGTTTCGTGGATTTATAAAAGAAGGAGATAAATAATGGAAAAAGAAAACAAAAAACAAGAAGTAAGACTATTAGAAAAAAACAGTTCAGTAGCGAGAAAACGTAGAACAAATAATACTATAATAAAAAGGGAACAAAGTGTGGAAATTCCAAAGCCAGAATTTAAAAAAGATTCTTTAAAAATCATACCTTTGGGAGGTCTATTAGAAATAGGAAAAAACATGACTATTTTTGAATATGGGGGAGAAATAATTATTGTAGATTGTGGTCTTGCATTCCCAGAAGATGATATGCTAGGAATTGACTTAGTTATCCCAGATATTACCTATTTAGAAAAAAATAAGGAAAAAATAAAAGGTATGATAATAACACATGGACATGAAGACCATATAGGAGCAATACCATATTTTTTAAAACAAATCAATGTACCAATTTATGCTACTAGACTAACAGCTGGCTTAATAAAAAATAAGTTAGAAGAACATAAACTACTTAGAAAAACAAAACTAAAAACTGTTATGCAAGGTCAAACTGTGAATTTTGGAAAATTAAGAGTTGAATTTATTAGAAGTTCACATAGTATACCAGATGCAGTTATATTAGCAATTCATACACCAGTAGGGACAGTTATTCACACAGGAGACTTTAAAATTGACTATACACCAATTGATGGTGAAATAATGGATTTTGGTAGATTAGCAGAGCTTGGAAATAGAGGGGTACTTGCCCTCATGTCCGATAGTACAAATAGTGAAAGAAAAGGCTATACAATGTCTGAGAGAACCGTAGGTGAAGTGTTTGACAGGCTATTTATAAATTGCAAAAAAAGAATTGTAGTAGCAACATTTGCATCAAATGTGCACCGTGTACAGCAAATTGTAAACGCAGCAGCTACTAATAAAAGAAAAATAGCAGTTTGCGGTAGAAGCATGCTTAACATGATTGAAACCGCTAAGGAGCTTGGCTACATTGATGTACCAGATAATATTTTTATAGATATTGATTTAATAAAAAATTATACTGACGAACAGCTAGTTATAATAACTACGGGTAGCCAAGGAGAGACAATGTCTGCTCTTACACGTATGGCAGCAGGAGAACATAAAAAGGTAGAAATTACACCAAATGATTTGGTAATTATATCTGCAAATCCAATACCTGGTAATGAGAAACTTGTATCAAAAGTAATTGATGATTTAATGAAAATAGGGGCTGAAGTTGTGTACAGCTCACTTGCAGATGTTCATGTTTCAGGACACGCTTGTCAAGAAGAACAAAAATTAATGATAGCTCTTACAAAACCAAACTATTTTATACCTGTACATGGAGAATATAGGCAATTAGTAGCTCATAGTGAAACTGCAAAAAAAGTAGGAATAGACTCTAAAAATATATTTATGATGACAAATGGAAGAATTTTAGAATTAACAGAAAATTCTGCAAGACTCACAGGCACAGTACCATTTGGAAGAATTATGGTAGATGGACTTGGTGTAGGAGATGTGGGAAATATAGTACTAAGAGATAGACAACATTTATCACAAGATGGACTCATTATTGTTGTATTAACAATGAATAGCAACACTGGAGAGGTAATTGCAGGACCAGACGTTATTTCAAGAGGCTTTGTATATGTAAGAGAATCTGAAAATTTAATGGACGATGTAAAAAGGGTTGTTAGAGAGGAAATACAAAAATGCGAGGAAAAACATATTCGCGATTGGTTAACAATAAAAACAAATTTAAAAGATAATCTAAGAGAATATGTATTTCAAAAGACAAAGAGAAATCCAATGATTTTACCAATTATAATGGAAGTATA
>CALYAM010000016.1 GCA_944393565.1 uncultured Clostridia bacterium | reverse complement strand
GCGAAATACATGTCCTCGCTTTGTGCTCGGACGGCCCAAGGAAGCCTAACCTTGTTGTATACGGAAAAATCGTTAAATACACTGAAATATCAAAGAAAAATCCGATTTTTCCTATACAATAAGAAAGGCATTTCGCAGGGCTAGTCTCTGGAGCAACAGCGAAATACATGTCCTCGCTTTGTGCTCGGACGGCCCAAGGAAGCCTAACCTTGTTGTATACGGAAAAATCGTTAAATACACTGAAATATCAAAGAAAAATCCGATTTTTCCTATACAATAAAAAAACCTGCTTTAGTTTGCAGGTTTTAGTCCTCTTTATTTATATCTTTTAGCAATTCTAATTGTGATATCAGTAGTGCTTCCATCTTAGCTTTATAAACATCCACTTGTTTTTTTATCTCTTCTAGTTCTTTTTTCTTTGCTAATACTTCAGAATTCAACTCTTCGACTGATGCTCTGGCCTCTGTTTGAGCATTTTTAATAATTTGCTCAGCTTCTTTTTGTGCAACACTTTTTACTTCTTCAGCAGTTGTTTGCGCCATCATTAGCGTGCTTTGTAAAGTATTTTCTATGTTTCTATATTTTTCCAAACTATTATTTAGTTCTTCTAATTTTGCTCTTGATTCATTTGTTTCTTTATATAGTTTTTCATAATCTGATGTTAATTCATCTAAGAAATCGTCTACTTCGTCTACATTGTAGCCATTTACCATTTGCTTAGAAAATTTTTTATTCTCAATATCTAATGGTGTTAACATAATTCCTCCTTATGGTTTAATTGTTCTTAAGCCACGAAACGGAAAGCTTATTTTTTATTTCTTCCCTTGCCATATCATTTACAATTTCATAATTAAAAGGTGCAACTAAGAAAATAGAATTTGATATTTTCTCTATATGACCATCTAATGCATGAACTCCACCACTAATAAAATCAACAATACGTCTTGCAACATCTTTGTTGACATATTCTAAATTTACAATAATTGATTTTTTTTCTTTTAACTCATTGCAAATTTCTTCAGACTGCTCAAAACTTGTTGGTTTACATATTTTCATTCTTACCTGTGTTTGTGGCATACTTACTACTTTATTTTTTCTTCCAAAAAATCCTTTTTCACTTTCTTCATCTTCTTGCTCTACATTGTCATACTCATATGTGTATTCATCATTATCTGCTATATCATCTTCTTCTGCATTTTCTCCTTTGAAAAAATTTATCACCCTATTTACAACTGTGTTCCCCATTGAAAAACCTCCTATTTTTTCTCCTTGGTTTTTGTATGTTATAAGTATCTATCTTTTTGGCCTTATTTGTCAATACCTTTTGATAATTGTAATATAACTTTAATTTTTTTGTAACATTTTTGTAATATTGCTAATTTTGTATAATTACCTCATCGTATAAAGAAATCGTTTTCATATTGACAATTTCTCTATCTTTATATCCTAATTCTTTTAATTCCTCATTATCATATTGGGTTACTATCGAATAATTTTCATTTTGTCTTAATACTTTTACTAATATTTTATCTAAATAGCCTGCTCTGTTTCTTGTAACATAGCATAGCTCTCCTTCCTTAATAATGGCCGAATTAGGTATTTTTAATCCTTCTGCACTCCACCATATTACATCAACAGAAATTTTTCTATAACTTATTAATTCTTCTGAATAATTGCTTGTTTCAAAAACAATTAATCTTTTTTCATCTTCTTCTTTAATATGTACTATTTCACAAGATAACTCTTCTTGGCTAGTTAAACGGATTTTAACTTTATCACCTACTTTAGATTTTTTAGAATTTTCAGAGTTTAAAACAGTTACAATATAGAATTTAAAGTTATCAATGACTTTCCCACATTCATCACTTGTTTGGATTATTTGTCCGGTTTTTAGTTTTAGCTCTTCTAATAAATTGCTACTTAAATTGCTAAAATCAGATGGTGTTAATACTTTTTCTAGACCATCAACCTTATATGATACTAATCCTGCTTTTTGTGCTTTTACGTCTTCTGTTCCAGAATTTAATTGATGTTCATATTCTGCTCTTTCATTTATAAGTTTTTTTACATATGAACCTGCTGGGCTTTGTTCTCCAGTAATATTTGCTTTCTTAGTTATTGCTTCTTCTATTTCTTTTTTTATTTCTGATATTTTGCTTAAATCATTTTCTTCATAACTTTCTTCGATATTTTTTTCTATTGTACTATCTAAAACTTTAACATCACTTGGATATATTTTTTCTTCATTTTGCAGTGCTTCATCTATCTTTATATCTAATTCTTCAATTTTTTTTATTAGATTATCTTCATTTTTACTATAATATCTAAAAATAGAATCTCCTGCCTGAACTCTTTCTCCTTCTGCAATAATTCTAACCATACCATTTTTGTAATTTTCCCCTTGTAATACAGTTTCATCACGAATTATATAGCCGAACAGCATCTTCTTCTAAATACAGTTTTCCATTTTCTACAACAAAAATATTAGTTGGTTCTTTAATTAGTTTATAGATAGTAAATATTATATAAATTGCAACAACTATAATGAAACAAAATACCACAACTTTTTTGTTTAAAAATTTTTTAGTTGTATGTAAATTTGCCTTCTCGTTTGTCACTCTTTTCTTCACCTCTTATATTTTACATTATCAATAATTTTTCTTATGTTGTCTTCTATTTTTTCTAGAGAATTCAACCATATTATTTGCTTATTTTTTCTAAACCAAGTAAGCTGTCTTTTAGCATAATTTCTTGTTTCCTTTTTTATAATTTCAATCATTTCTTCTTTTGAGATTTTACCATCCAAATACTCTTTAGTTTCCTTATAACCAATCCCTTGCATAGCTGTTGGAAATACTTTGTATTTTTTTAAAAGTTGTTCTACTTCATAAATTAGCCCTTGTTCTATCATTGCATCTACCCTTTTATTTATTCTTTCATATAATATCTCTCTTGGCATGTCTAACCCAAATATAGTATAATCATATGGTATATCACTTTTTTTTGATTCTGCTTCAAGTTGTGTTTTAGTTTTTCCTGTATCATGATATATTTCTAAAACTCTAAGAATTCGTTTTTTATCATTAGGGCTTATTTTTTTCATTGCTACTTCATCAATTTCGCAAGCTTTATTATATAAAGCATAAAGCCCATTGATTTTTATTTGCTCTTCTAATTCGGCCCTATACTTTTCATCTGTGTTAATATGTGGGTAGTTTATTTCATAGATAAGAGAATCTATATAAAGTCCTGTACCACCTACTAAGATAGGAAATTTTTTCTTCTCTAAAATTTGGTTTATTGCTTTTTTTGCATCTATGCAAAAGTCAGAAACTGTGTATCGTTTATCTGGAGGAAGAAAATCTAGTAAATAATGTTTTATTCCTTCTTGTTCAGTTTCTGTTGGTTTTGCTGTTCCTATTCTCATATCTTTATAAATCTGCATAGAATCACAAGAAACTATCTCACCATTAATTTGTTTTGCAAGTGATATAGCTAGTGATGTTTTTCCCGATGCTGTAGGTCCAACAATGACTATTACTTTCGGTTTCATTTTACCTCCTGCTAAAATTATCTTCTATTAAATTTTTTTTCTATATCTATTTTGCTCATTTTTATTGCGGTAGGTCTTCCATGTGGGCATGTGAAAGGATTGGGTAATTTTAATAATTTTTCCATAAGACTGTCCACTTCTGCTTTTGTAAGTGCCATATTAGCTTTTACAGCCGCCTTACATGCAATTGTTGCAATAAATTTGTCTTCCTTTTCTTGCCTTGCTGTAATCGCAACTGTATCTATTTCATCTAATATATCTAAAAATAATTGTTTTGTATTTAATTCTATACATATATTAGGTACTCCAGTTAATTTTATTGTGTTATCTCCAAATTCTTCAAGTGTAAAGCCTGCTCTATCAAACATTTCTTTGTTTTCGTTCACGATATCCATTTCTTTATGTGTAAGAGTAATAACATCTGGAACCAGCATAAGTTGCGATTCTTTTTCTCCTTGTGTATAGAAATTATTCTTTACCTTTTCATACATTATTCTTTCATGAGCAGCATGCTGATCTATTATATATAATTCTCCACCAATTTCTATAATTATATATGTGGAAAAAGCTATTCCAATAAATTTATATGCCGGAGTATAACTTGCTTCTTTCTCAAATACTGAAAGATTTTCTCCTTTTTCTAATTTCATACTTGGGTATGAAATATTTTCTACTTTCTTTTTTTCTCCAATTGGCTCTGTTCCAAATAATTTAGTATACATTTCTTCAAAATTTTTAGAAAGTCTTTGTGTACTTGTAAGTTCATTTTGTCTACTTTCTAATAATGTATTAGTAGCTTGTTCAACTTTTTCTAATGATGGTGTTTGTACATTTTCTACTTTTTTTTCAGGCTCTTTTTCTGCTTTTTCCGATTTTTCTTCTATATTTTTACTTCTAAAAAGCTCCTCTATTACATTATCTTTTTGCTCTTCTTCAAAGTTTTTAAGTCTTTTAAATAGTCCTCCGCAGAGATTTACCTTGATTTGTAGGGATAGCAGATACTGAAACCGTCTTTTGTTCTTCTTTATTTTCGATTGTTTTTTGCAAGTTTTTTTCAGGTTCCTTTATCATCTCATGTGAAAGCAAAGTGTTTCTTATGGCATGGTAAATTGCTTTAAAAACTTTTCCTTCTTCTTCAAATCTAACTTCTAATTTCGCTGGATGTACATTTACATCTACTTTGCTAGGTGGCATTTCAATGTTCAAAACGCAAAATGCGAATTTTCCTATTGGTAGTAACCCTTTGTATGCTTGTTCTGTTGCAGAAGATAACGTTTTGTCTTTTACATATCTTTTATTTACAAAATACATTTGATTTGTTTTGTTTGAACGTGCAATTTCTGGCTTTCCAACAACTCCTTTTACAAACATATCTTCATATGTATAATTTACTTCTTCAATTCCTTCAGCAACTTCCTTACCATAAACCGCATATATACTATTTTTTAAAATTCCATCCCCTGTTGTTTGTAAAATAGTTTTTCCAGTATTAATTAGTTTAATTGCAATGTTTGGGTTGACAAGAGCTAATCTTGTTACATAGTCTTCAATATAGCCAGATTCTGTATAATCTTTTTTTAGGAACTTATATCTTACAGGTGTATTATAAAATAGATTTTGAACAACTATTGTTGTTCCTGTTGGGCAACCATATTCTCCTTTTTCTAAAACATTTCCACCCTCTAAAACAATTTTATAGCCTTCCTCCTGCGCATCTTGTTTTCTGGATTGCATTTCTACTTTTGCTATTGCGGCAATACTTGCTAAAGCTTCACCTCTAAATCCCATTGTAACAACATTGTTTAAGTCCTCTGCACTTCGAATTTTACTGGTAGCGTGCCTTTCAAATGCGATTTCCATGTCATCTGGTGCAATTCCTTTACCATTGTCTGTAATTCTTATGTATGAAATCCCACCATTTTGTATTTCTATATCTATTTTTGTAGCTCCAGCATCAATAGCATTTTCTACAAGTTCTTTCACAACTGATGCTGGTCTTTCTATTACTTCCCCTGCTGCAATTTGATTTATTGTTAGTTCATCTAATAATACTATATTTCCCATATTAATACTCCTTTTGTAATTCTTACTTTTTCTTGTTAAATTATATCATTATTTTTTCTTTTTTGTACATATATTTCTACATTTTTTCTAAGTACTGTTTTCTTATTTTAATGTAACACTTATTTTTATTTTGAATAATATATACCATACAAAGGAAATTCAAATGTACTTATATGAAAGGGGGGAAAATATTATGCCAGAAAATAGAGGTTGTGGTGGCGGTTTTGGTTTTGGCGATGACTGCTGCTGGATTATAATTCTTCTTATTTTAATATGCTGCTGTTGCGGTGGTGGAAGAAATGGATGTTGCTAGTTGAAACTATACGGCAAAAAAAAGAGGGAACTACTTTAAATTTTGTTCCCCCATTTTTTATTATATTAATACATTCCGTCCATTCCATTCATTCCTGCTGAGTTATGGTCTCCGCAATTGCATTCTTTTTTCTCTTTTTTTTCTGTTACAATGCTTTCTGTTGTAAGAACCATTGATGCAACGCTTGCAGCATTTTGAAGTGCACTCCTTGTTACTTTTGTTGGATCTACAATTCCTACTTTTTTCATGTCAACATATTCTTCATTTTGAGCATCAAATCCAAATCCAATCGCTGAGCTTTTAACCTTTTCTAGTATAACTGCTCCTTCTAGTCCAGCATTTGTAGCTATTTGTCTTACTGGTTCTTCTAATGCTTTTAATACTGTTTTTACACCAATTTTTTCATCTTCATTTACTTGATTTAATAGTTTTTCTACCTTTGGAATTACATTTATATATGCTGTACCTCCACCTGCTACTATACCTTCTTCAACTGCTGCTTTTGTTGCAGATAATGCGTCTTCAATTCTTAGTTTTTTCTCTTTCATTTCAATTTCTGTTGCAGCACCAACTTCAATAACAGCAACTCCACCAGCCAATTTTGCTAATCTTTCTTGTAGTTTTTCTTTATCAAATTCACTGGTTGTATCTGTTATAGCTGAACGAATTTGTTTTACCCTTGATGCAATTTCTTCTTTATTTCCCATTCCGTCTACTATAATTGTTTCTTCTTTGCTAATTTTTATTTGTCTTGCCCTTCCTAGTTGCTCCATCGTTGTATCTTTTAGTTCTAGGCCTAAATCAGATGTAATAACTTCTCCTCCCGTTAAAGTTGCAATATCTTGTAGCATATCTTTTCTTCTATCTCCATAGCCAGGTGCTTTTACAGCTACAACATTTAATACACCTCTTAATTTATTTAAAATAAGTGTTGATAAAGCTTCACCTTCAATATCATCTGCAATTATTACTAACTTGCCAGACTGTTGCATTAAGCTTTCTAGCAATGGCAATATTTCTTGAATATTACTTATTTTTTTATCTGTTATTAAAATATATGGATTGTCTACAATTGCTTCCATTTTTTCAGTATCTGTTACCATATATGGTGAGATATAGCCTTTATCAAATTGCATTCCTTCTACAACGTTTACTTGTGTATTTGATGTTTTTGATTCTTCTATTGTAATTACGCCATCTTTTGAAACTTTTTCCATTGCATCCGCAATTAGATTTCCTATTTCACTGTTATTTGCAGAAATGCTAGCAACCCTTGCTATATCCTCTTTTCCATTTACTGTAGAGCTTATTTCTTTTAAACCTTCTACTGCTTTTTCTACTGCTTTATCCATTCCCCTTTTAATTGCCATTGGATCTCCACCAGCAGCTACATTTTTTACTCCTTCTTTTATCATGCTTTGGGCAAGTAATGTTGCTGTTGTTGTTCCATCTCCTGCTACATCATTTGTTTTAGTAGATACTTCTTTAACTAAGCGAGCTCCCATGTTTTCAAATGGATCTGAAAGTTCAATTTCTTTTGCAATTGTTACACCATCATTTGTAATTAAAGGTGCACCATAGCTTTTATCTAATACTACATTTCTTCCTTTTGGACCTAATGTAACTTTTACTGTATCTGCTAGTTTGTTAACACCTTCTAATAAAGCTTTTCTAGCTTCTTCTCCATAACGAATATCTTTTGCCATAAGACAATTCCTCCTTATTAATTTATTATTCTACTATTGCTAAAATATCACTTTGTTTTACAATTACATAATCTTGTTCTTCGTATTTTACTTCTGTACCTGCATATTTACTTACAATTACTTTGTCTCCTACTTTTACATTCATTGTTATTTCATGCCCATCAATTTTTCCTCCTGGGCCAACTGCTAGTACTTCTGCAATTTGTGGTTTTTCTTGTGATTTCCCAGCCAAAATTATTCCACTTTTGGTTGTTTCCTCATTTTCAATCATTTTAATTAAAACTCTGTCTGCTAATGGTTTTATCATATTTTATTCCTCCTTATACGTAAAAATTAGCAATCGTTTTTAACGACTGCTAATACTTTATATCCATTTTTTAAAAAAGTCAATAGTTTTTTATTATTTTTTTGAATAATTTTAAGTAAATCAATATTAACTTTAGATAAATGATGATAATATATAAAATGGTGGTAATGCTATGAAAACTATAAATTTTGCAATTCCAAAGTAAAATCCTGAGTGTGCAATTAGTGGGTGATACTCAATTTCTGGATCTAATTGCTCATCTGTTACGCTTATCGTAAATGTATATACATTATAATAGTGATAGTTTAAACTAAATTCTTTTTCTTCTCCTGGTTGCATATTTCCTACTTGAAGGTATTCTGTTCCAAGAATATTTCCTTTGTTGCTTATTAAATCAATTTTTATAAATAAATTTTGTAAAAATGTATCTCCATTATTTTTAATATTTCCTTTTATTATTCCATTAGCATTAGTGGTTTTTGCTTCTTGTATCTGTATTTTAGGAATCTCTGTTTTAATTTCATATTGTGTAATATCCTTATATGCGGATTCTATACATATATTTGCTATTACGTCTGTTAATAAAATTACCACTATTACTATTAATGCGTATATAAGGAATGTTTTCATTCTTCCCATAATATTTCCCCCAATCACATTCTATTATACACTACATTACATAATTTGTAAACATTTGTATTGTTCAGTTTGAAATTATTCTACCAAAATTGTTTTATCTAAATAAGTTGAATATATATATGATTTATCTACTTTTTCTCCTGTTGCATCTTCTATTGCTTTTTTGTATATTCCTATTTGACCTTTATATTTTTTTATTATAATTGTATCATCATTGTTTTCAATAAAATCTGTTTTATAATCTACTAAAACTATCTTTCCTTGTTCATTTCTAAAATATAAATCTATAATGCCTTGTACAACAATTTTTTCCTGAAGCGTACCTCCATATACTTGACTTGCAGGCAAATAAAGGTAAAATGGTTTTTCTTTATATATTTCTTTTGCCATTTTTATTTGCTTTCCTAAATCTGAGTTTAAAAATCGTGCTATTTTATTTATAGGAATTACGCTTACTTCTTCTTGTGTTAACATGCCATTTGCTTGCATTTTAAATATAAAATCTTTTAGCTGTTCTAAAGTATAATTCATTTTTAAGTCTAATTTTTGTAACACAAAGTGTATAATTGTTCCCCTTTGTGCACCTGTAAGTTTTTTTTGATTTGTTAGAAAAATAGGTGTTTTTAATTCACATTTTGGTAAAATAATTCTATCATCTTTATTTTCCTCTTGTTTTATTGCTGTTACACTTGTTTTACTAGGTATTACTGTGAGCTGTATATTTTTATATTCCCATTCTATTTCTTTTTTTATTTTTTCTTTTATTTCTTTTGATATTTTAAATTTATTTTCTTCTTGTTTTGGATTATTGTATTCATCTTTTTTTTCAATATCTGATTGATTGTATATAAAATACTTAACATTTTCGTTTTTTTCATTTAACAAGACTAGCTCTAGCCAATCTAAGTATGTTTTGTATTTTTTTACAAAATAATGTGGCAATTTTTCACCTTTTGTTTTTAAATTATCAAGCAATTCTTTTTTTTCATCTAAATTCTTTTTTACATCTTTTTGCGTGCCCACTATAATAATTTTTTCCTTTGCTCTTGTTAATGCAACATATAAAATACGCATTTCTTCTGATATTGCTTCTACTTTTATGTTCCTGCGAATAGCTTCTTTTGCCAGTGTGTTATATTCTATTTGTCTTTCATAATTAACATAACGTGGTCCAAATCCATTGTCTTGATGTAATAGTATGTTTTCATTTAACTCTTTAAAATTAAAGCCCTTTCCTGTACCACATAGAAATACAATAGGAAATTCTAATCCTTTGCTTTTATGAATACTCATAATTCTTACTACATTTTCATTTTCGCCAATTATTTTAGCAGAGCCTAAGTCTTGATTGTTTTTCTTTATTCTTTCCATAAATTGTACAAAATTATATACACCTTTAAAGCTTGCTTTTTCATAGTCTTTTGCCCTTTGAAATAGCATCTTTAAATTTGCCATTTTTAAAATACCATTTGGAGTCATGCAAATATATGACATATAACCTGTTGTTTCATATAAGTACCAAACAAATTCGTGTAGTGGCATATATTCTTGTTTTTGCTTATATAAATCCATTTGCTCTAAAAAGAAATGTATTTTTTTATTTAAGTTTGTATCCACATTGTCTTTTGCCTTTTTTAATGCTTCGTAAAAACTACTATTTTTATCATGTAATCGTATTTGTATTAAATCATTATCGTCAAAATTATAAATTGGACTACGCAAAACAGTAACCAATGCAATATCTTGGTTAGGATTATCAATAACTTTTAATATAGATAAAATTGTTGTGATTTCTGTTGATTCTAAATAATTACTTCCCGTGTCACTAAATACTGGTATGTTTTGTCTTGTTAGTTCCTCTTCATAAACATTAGCAACTGTGTTTGCACTTCTCAATAATATAACAATATCTCTATATTCTACTTTTCTATAACCGTCTTTTTCTTTAACTTGATAGTTTCCATCTATTAATTCTTTTATTTTTTTTGAAACAAGTTTTGCTTCTAGTTCGCTATTTTCTAGTAATTCATCAGCTTCGTCTATATTAGTATCTATTATATAAAGTTCTGGCTTTCCTCCATAGTATAAAGGTTTATCAACAGTTTCTTCAAATTTCGCACCTAGGTTTAGGTATTCGCTTTGTACATACTCAATTTCTCCTAATTTTTCACTCATAATTTCAAAAAAAACTTCATTTGTTATATTTAATACTTCTTTTCTGCTTCTAAAATTTGTAAACAGTGGGATTTTTATACCTGGACAATGTTGTATGTCTTCTTTTGGCAATACGTATTTATTATATTTTTCTAAAAATAGACTTGGCCTTGCCTGTCTAAATTTATAGATGCTTTGCTTTACATCTCCAACCATAAACAAATTATTTCCCCTTGAAATTGTGTTTAGTATATAGTCTTGTATTAAATTGCTATCTTGGTATTCATCTATTGCAATTTCTTCAAATTTTTGCATATATTGTTCTGCTACTTTGGTTTTACAATAAGTTCCATCTTCTTTTTTATTTATTAATATTTGTAATGCAAAATGTTCAATATCATGAAAATCTATAATATTTCTCTGTTTTTTTTCTTCCTTGTATTTTTTGCTAAATTCAATTACAAGATCAGATAAAGCATTTAAAATTGGCTTCATAAAAACAATATCTTCCATTGCTTCTTTTGATGAATATATACTCATACTTTCAATTGTAGATTTAAAATTCTCTTTTATTTTATTGCGTTTTTGTTTTGCTTCATCTTTTAAATTTGATATAATTTTGCGATCTACTGGCCAATTTTGGAAAGATATATCTTTCGTTTTTACATGTGCTTCCTGCCAACTCCTCACTCCTTTAATCTCATTCATTAATTGCTTATCTGCTGCAATCACTAATTCATATTTACTAAGTCCTTCATAATTTAGTTTTTTTTCTAATGCTGTAAGTTCCAATATATATCCATCTATTTCGTCATTTATGTTTTTTAGCAATATTTTTCCCCATATAGTATTTCCAAAATCGTCTTCTATGTCTACATTAAATTTATTCACTGCTTCTTTTAGCCATTCTTCTGGGAATGGTGTACTTTGTATAAAATTGTAAATTCTATGTACGAGCTCTTTTAGTTCATCATCACCTTTATAGTTTGTATAGATTTCGGTTAATTTTAAAAAAAGTTCATCCTTTTTTTCATATTTTTCTTCAAATAACTCATCTAATACTTCTTGTTTTAAAATTTCTAATTCACTACTATCTCCCATTCTAAAATTGGGTGAAATAGAAATTTCATAAAAGTGATTTCTGATTACATCTAAGCAAAAAGAATGAATTGTAGATATATTTGATTTGTTCATTAATATAATTTGTCTTTGCAAATGCTTATTTTCAGGTTGCTCTTCTAGTTTTTTATATATTGCTTCTAATATTTTTTCTCTCATTTGGCTTGCTGCTGCATTTGTAAAAGTTACCACCAAAAGATTATCAACATCAATTTTATCATCAATCAGTTTTTTTATAATTCGCTCAACTAATACTGCCGTTTTTCCGCTTCCGGCTCCAGCTGCGACTAAAATATTATTTCCTTTTTCTTCTATAGCTTGTTTTTGCTCTGTTGTCCAATTCATGTAATTCATTCCTTTCGTAAGTTAACTGCATCTATTTTATTTTTATTTTATTTAGTATATATGTTTTTCTCTGTTTTGTAAATGTTACAGTATATGATACATAAAATTTGTAAATAATAATTCTGGGAGGTTTTAAATATGGATGAAAATACGTATGTTTTAAACGAAATACACAAAGGACTAGTAATGGGAATGGAATCCATTTCTGTAGTTTCTTCCAAAGTTGGTGACCAAGCATTTAAAAAGGTCTTGGAGCAACATTATAATCAATATGGTTCTCTACTAAATCGCATTAATCAAGATTTGGAAGGTTCTGGAATAAAGCCAGACGATACTCCAGCTGCAGAAAAAGTTATGGGATGGACTAGTATCCAATTTAATACCATAGCAGATAAAAGTAATTCGCATATTGCAGACATGCTGATTACTGGTACTACAATGGGAATTATTAAAGGCCGAAAATTACTAAATAAAAATCCTAGTTTGAAAAAAGAAACTAAACAGACTTTAAATGATTTCATAAAAGAGCAAGAGCATCAAGTAGAAAAGTTAAAAGAATGGTTATAAATTCCTATTTATAGGTAAGTTTCATTTCTTTGGAGCTTTTTCTCCACTTTTTTGGTTTAGCTTATATTCATTTAAGCTTTTATAAAAATATATAATAATTTTTTTGTGATATTATTTTTCATTGTATTTGCTAGAAAAAAAGCCAGCTTGTGTGGCTTTTTTCTAGCAAATATTTTTTAATATTTTACTTTAGGTATAATGTTGGATCTACTTGAACATTATCTTTTAGTATTTCAAAATGTAAGTGTGGCTCATCTGAAATCTCAAAGATTGCTGTTGTTCCAACTGTGCCTACTGTTTGCCCTTGTACTATTTTCTCTCCTTCTGATACAAATTCAGCTGTTAATAAATTAGAATATACAGTCTTAAACCCATCTGTATGTTCCACTACTACTGTTAAACCATACCTTGGATCATTTTTTATTGATTTAACTGTGCCTTCTTCTGAAGCTTTTACTACTGTTGTTTTATCTGCTTTAATATCTATTCCCATATGAGTAATCCATTCTTCTAATGTTTCTGAATATATTAAATTATCTTTTGCAAAGATTTTTGAAATTTCACCTTCCACTGGCATTGTAAATGATAGTTCTTTTTTCACTTCTTCTGTCTTTATTATTTCCTCTTTATTTTCAATACTATCTTTCTTTGTTTCAGGTTCATTATTTGTTTCTACCTCTTTAGTTTCGTTTTCTTCTTCAATTTGATTTTCTATTTCATTTTCTATACTGGTATTTATGGTTTCGTTTGTTGTAATATTTTGCACTTCGTTTACTGTTTTACCTATATCCGAGCTCGCAGATGTTAAACTTTCATCATCTGTTTGAATACTTGGTACTAGTTCACCAATTTTTTGTGAGTTTAGTTGACTTACTCTGGTTTCTTGTTTAACCTTATTACTATATGCAACATAAGTAATTATAAAAGCAATAATGGCAACTGCCAATATTCCTCCTAGCCAGTACATTAAATTTTTAAATCCATTATCTTCTATTTTATCTCTTCTTTCAATTCTCATTGCTTTCCTCCTAAATTTTATTTTAATAAAATTATTTCCATTATTTTGTTGTTTATACAAATTTTTAGAAAGAAACAATTTCTACACCTGTATAGAAATGATGTATAATTTCTTCACAGCTCTTGCCTTGTCTTGCTAAGCTGTCTGCTCCTGTTTGGCTCATTCCCACTCCATGTCCATAGCCTATAACAGCAAATGTAATTTTATCTTCAATCCTATTTACTGTAAAATTAGCAGATCTAAGACCAAATATCGTCCTTGCTTCTACTCCAGATAAGTTAACATTGCCAAACGAAATTGTTTTCACTCTACCACCTTCTGTATATTCTTTTATTTGTATTGCATTTTCATCATCAAAGCTGAAATCTATTTCAGGGTACTTTTCTTTTAGCTTTTCTATTACTTCTTCTTGAGTTAACGTGACTTCAGATTGATATTGTGAATATGCATCTTCTCCTGATGTTTGAACAGATTGCAAATAAGGATATCCGCTTCCGCCCCATACATTGATTGGTGCTTCTGTTGTTCCACCACTATTTGAGTGGAAAAAAGCATTTATTGGTTCTCCATTATATGTTATTATTTCTCCTTTTGTGGTATTTACTGCTTCTACTATTTTTTCCCAATTACTTTGTCTTAAATTGTTTTCCCATCTATTTTGTCTATCTTCTTTAGAAATCCATGCCTGGCAGCATGCAGAACTGTCACATATAGTGGCATTATTATGCTTTCCTTGATTTGTCATTGCTTTATATATTGTATAAGTTCTTGCTACAATAGCTTGTGCCTTTAATGCTTCCATCTCAAAATCTGCTGGCATTTCAGCTGACACAACTCCATATAAATACTCTTCTAAATCTATTTGCTCTATACTACCATCTTTTGTATGTAATAGTGAAATTGTATTATACTGTGTATACTTTTGATTTTGCTCTTCCATTTCTTTGTCTTGCTGTTTTTCTATAATGTTTGTTTCCATTTGATTATTTTGATTTATACTACTTACTTCTTTAAATGAATTTGTAAAAACAATAGGCAAAAAAAAGCATAAAAAAATAAATCCCATAAAAATAAGTATTACTTTTTTCAAATATGCCTCCTATTAGCAAATTAATTTTTTTCTCATCTTTTCTAATACTTTTTTTTCTATTCTCGACACTTGTACTTGTGAAATTCCTAATATTCTTGCAACTTGGCATTGAGTTTTATCTTTGAAGTATCTAAGTAGCACAATTTCCTTTTCTTGTTTTTCTAAATTTTCTACCATCTCCTTAAGTGTAATCTTGTCTACTATTGTACTTTCTTCATCTATTCCTATATTTATTTTTTCAACTTTATACATCTCTTCATTTTCATAAGCCTCTTCATAAATAGATTCAATAGGTTTTGTATATTCTAGTGCTACTGTTATTTCCTCTTTTGTTGTTTTTAATATAACCGCCATTTTTTGAATTGTTATATCTTCCCCATATTGTTTTTGAACATCTCTTATTTTTGTTGCTAATTCTTTTATTCTTCTGCTTACTTTAATTAACCCATCATCTCTTAAAAATCGTTTTATTTCTCCAATTATATATGGTACTGCATATGTAGATAATTTAACTTCATATCTTGTATCAAACCTTTGTATTGCTTTTATAAGTCCAATTGCTCCTATTTGATATAGCTCTTCTTGTTCATAACCTCTACCGGCAAATCTCCTTACAATACTCCAAATTAAGCCAGAATTTATTTGCAATAAATTTTCCATAGCTCCTTCTTTTTTATTTTGAGCCTGAATTATTTCTTCTGTATTGTTTTCATACATATGTGCTAGCACCTATTCCTTTTTTATGATTTTTTTCATTGTTACTTTTGTTCCAAGTCCAACTATAGATTCAACCTTCATCTCATCCATAAAGCTTTCCATTATTGTAAATCCCATTCCTGAGCGTTCTAAGTTAGGCTTTGATGTGTAAAGTGGTTGTTTTGCAGTTTCTATATCCTCAATTCCTTTGCCTGTATCTGAAATTTCAATTTGTATGCTTCCTGCAAAAACTTGACATAATATTTTAATAATTCCTTCCTTACCTTCATACGCATGTATTATGCAATTTGTTACAGCCTCTGAAACTGCAGTTTTAATATCTGCGAGTTCCTCGATTGTTGGGTCTAATTGTGAAGCAAATGCTGCCACTGTAATTCTGGCAAATGCTTCATTATTAGATTTACTTGTGAATTCTAATTTCATTTCGTTTTCACATATATTACTCATTACTTCCTCCTACTCTTGCCACAGTCTTCTCTTTTTGAATTGGTATAATTTTTAGCACACCGGACATCTCCAATATTTTTTTTACATTTGTAGTTATATTCTTTATTTCTAAAATTCCTCCGCAACATATTTGTAATTTTATATCTTCCTATCAATAGTCCTATTCCTGCACTGTCCATAAAGTTAACGTAATTAAAATCAAATACAACCTTTTTAGGCATATATCTTTGAATTTCATTGTCTATTTTCCTCCTTATTTTTTCCACAGTATGATGATCAATTTCTTCTTTTAATGTAATTGTCAGTAGCTTGTCCTCATTTTTATAATTCCATTCCATAGCTTTCCTCCTTTTGATTAAAATTATATATTGTTTTACATATTTTTCCAATAGCAAAATTTAAGAAGTTTTGACGTATTATAAGAAGTTATCGACAATTTTCTACTTGTATATTAAGAATAAAAAGAACAACAATGAAAATTTAAATTTTCATTGTTGTTCTTTTTATTTTAAGCCTCTAAGTCTAGTTCAATATTATATACTTCATAATCTTGATTTATGTTTTTTATTTCTAAATTATTAATAAATAATGTGGCTTTAAAATCTTTCATTGATTTTTCAATTGCATCTTTTAGGCCTTCGCTTACCCCTATTGATAAATTTTTTACAATTGTTTTAAGTGATACATTATTATTTGTTTTTGCTCCTCTTACTTCACTTATAATATCAACAATCTTATTTCCATATTTTATTTCATCATTAAATATATAATTTAGTGGAACAATCTCTGTAGTGTGAATAGATTTATTATTATGGTATAGTTCTTGAAAAATTTCTTCTGTTATAAATGGGAAGAAAATACTAAAATCTTGTAGTAATTTATATAATATTATATATATAGTTTTTTGCCCACTATAACGTGCTTTTTCTCCAAATTCTTCTGGCCTATATAACCTATGTTTTGCAATTTCAATATAGTTATCACAAAACTCCCAGAAAAATTTTTCCAAAATATTTAGTGCAAGACCTACTTCATAATCATCTAAATAAATTAAAAATGATTTTTCCATTTCTTGAAAACGTCCTAAAATCCACTTATCTATATACTCAAAATCATTAAATTCTGTATCATTATAATCATTTAAATGTAATTCTATAAATTTAGCTACATTCCAAATTTTGTTTATTAATTTTTTACCACGTAGTAGTGTTTCTTCACTAAATACAATATCTGTTCCAAGCCTTCCTGTTCCTGCCCAATATCTTAAAACATCCGCTGAATATTGTTTTATTAAATCAATTGGTTCATGCTTGCTGTTACTCTTACTCTTACTAACTTTTTCGCCTTTGCCTGCCATAACAAATCCAGATATCATCACATTATTCCATGGCCTTTGCCCAAAATGATAAAAGCTTTTTACTATTGTATAAAAGTCCCATGTCCTTATAATTTCACTTGCATTCGTTCTTAGGCTCATAGGTTTTAGTATATCTTCGTAGTTTTCTTTTTCTCCATATCTCATATTAATAAGGGGAGTTACTGATGATGTTGCCCATGTATCCATTACATCAGTTTCTGGTATAAAATTTTCGCAACCGCATTTTAGACATTTACCACAGTTTGGCTTATCTGTTAATGGGTTTACTGGTAAATCTTCTTTATTTGCAAATATAGGTTCTCCACATTCTTTGCAATACCAGACAGGAAATGGTACTCCAAAATACCTTTGCCTTGATATACACCAATCCCAAGCTATATTGTTTACCCATTCGTCATATCTTGAGTGCATATATGAAGGATGCCAATTAATTTCATTTCCAATTTTTATAAAATCATCTTTGTGATTCATTATATCAATAAACCATTGTTTCATTACCGTATATTCTACTTCTTTTCCACATCTTTCATGTGTTTGTACTTCATGCTCAAGTTCTTCAACTTTTACTATATAGCCACCCGCTTTTAAATCCTCTATTATTTTTTTTCTAGCTTCTTTTATTTTAAGACCACCATATATAGAAACTTTTTCATCTATTTTTCCATCAGGTGTAAAAATATATTTTAATGGCAAATTGTATTTTTTCCACCATTCAATATCTGTTTGGTCTCCAAATGTACAGCACATTACAATACCTGTTCCTTTATCCATGGCAACTTTTTCATCTGCCATAATTGGAACATCTACATTTATTACTGGGATATGGGCTGTTTTCCCAATTAAGTGCCTATGCTCATTATCATTTGGATTAACAAATACGCACACTATTGCTGGCAACAGCTCTGGTCTCGTTGTTGCAATTATAAATTCTTCATTATTTTCAACTGTTTTAAACGTTACATAGTTAAATGTTGTTTTTATTGTTTTCGTTTCTAATTCTGCTTGTGCAATTGATGTTAAGCATTCATTACACCATAGTGCAGGACTTTCCTTATGATAGCAATGTCCTTTTTTTACTAAATCTAAAAATGACATTTGGCTTATTTTTATTGTTGATGGGCTTACTGTTTTGTAGTGTATGTTCCAATCTGTACTTACTCCCATTTTACTAAATAAGTCTTGAAATTCTTCTTCATATTTGTTTGTTGTATCATAGCATAATTTTGAAAATTCTTCTCTTCCAATTTCATGTGCTCTTTTCCCTTGCTCTTTTTCCACTAATCTTTCACTAGGTAATCCATTGTCGTCAAATCCAAATGGGTAAAAAATGTTATAGCCCCTTAACCTTTTATATCTTGCAATCATTTCAGTTTGTGTGTACGAAAATATGTGTCCTATATGTATTTTTCCATTAACTGTTGGTGGTGGTGTATCTATTGAATATACTTCTTTTTCATTTTTTTTAAATTCATATGTTTTATTTTCTTTCCAATATTCAAGCCATTTTTTTTCTTTTTCTTCTGCATTATATTTTTTATCTAACATTTTCATCTCTCCTTACTTTTAATTATAAGAAAAGTGGCTTCGCCACATGTGCATTTTGCTTCGCAAATATGCACGAATCAAGGAAACTTAACCTTGTT
>CALYAM010000015.1 GCA_944393565.1 uncultured Clostridia bacterium | reverse complement strand
CCAGGAAATACTGTAAATGTAACAGTAACAAAAGCATGGGAAGATACAGCTGAACAACAAGATAAAAGACCAGAAGAGGTAACAGTAGTAGTAAGTGGAAATGGAAAAACAGAAAGATATAATGTAAAAGCAGAAGAGGACTGGACACATACATTTGAAGACTTACCAAAATATGATAGCAATGGAAACGAGATAGTATATACAGTAACAGAAGAAGGAGAATATGAATTCTATCAATTAAAAGAAGTAACAGGAGATCAAGAAACAGGCTTTACAATAACAAACCAATTTGCACTTCCAGGAGATACAATAGATGTAACAGTAGCAAAAGTGTGGGAGGATAAAGACGATATCTATGGAAAAAGACCAGACTACTTAATTTTAAAAGTAATCAATACAGAAACACAAGAAGAAAAAAGAAGTGAACCAATCAGCATAACAGGAGAAGACAGTTATACATTTGAAGGTTTACCAAAATATAATGAAAATGGAGACGAAATTGTATACACAGCAGATGAACAAGAAGTAAGTAGTGGAGACCTATTTAACTATGGAAAAGATGTAAGCCAAATGACAAATGTAGAAGGAGAAACAGACAAAAAAGAAATAACAATAACAAACACCATAGAAAAAATACCAGGAACAGTGGTAATAAGGTATGTGGATATAAATGACCCAAGTAAAAAAGATATTTCAACACCGGTAGTAAAAGAAGGAGTCGTAGGAGAAAAGTTTGATGTAAGCGAAGACAAGAAAGAAATTCCTGGATATACTTTGGTACAAGAACCAGCAGAAAAAACAGGAACTTATACAGAAGAAGAGCAAGAAAAAATTTACTACTATGCAAAAAACACCAAAATTATTACAAAATACTTAGAAGAAGGAACAGGAATAGTACTAACAGAAGAACCAGAATATGTACAAGAAGGTTATGTAGGAAAAGAATATAAAACAGAGCAAAAAGAAATAGAAGGATATACTTTTGTAAGAGTAGAAGGAAAAGTAACAGGAACTATGGAAGAAGAGCCAATTACTATCACCTACTACTATGCAAAAAACACAAAAGTAATAGTAAGGTACCTAGAAGAAGGAACAAACAAGGTATTAACAGAAGAACCAGAATATGCACAAGAAGGTTATGTAGGAAAAGAATATAAAACAGAACAAAAAGAAATAGAAGGATATACTTTTGTAAGAGTAGAAGGCGAAGTAACAGGAAAAATGAAAGAAGAACCAATTACTATTACCTACTACTATGCAAAAAATACAAAAGTAATAGTAAGGTACCTAGAAGAAGGAACAAACAAGGTATTAACAGAAGAACCAGAATATGTACAAGAAGGATATGTAGGAAAAGAATATAAAACAGAACAAAAAGAAATAGAAGGATATAGCTTTGTAAGAGTAGAAGGCGAAGTAACAGGAAAAATGAAAGAAGAGCCAATCACTATAACCTACTACTATGAAAAAAACATAAAAGGATCAGTATTAGTACTACACATAGACAAAACTACTAACGAAATACTAGAAACAGAAAAAAAAGAAGGAAAAGTAGGAGAACACTATACAACAGAATCTAAAAACTTTGAAGGATATGTATTAATTGAAGCACCAGAAGAACCAAATGGAACTATGACAGAAGAAGAAATCGTATTAAGATATTACTATGTACATAAATCAGCAGGGGTAATAGAAAAACACATAGACATCATAACAGGAGCACAAATCATAGAAGCAATCCACCATGAAGGAAACGAAAATGACTACTATCATATTCTACCAAAAACATTTGAAAACTATGATTTAGTAGAACAAGACAAAGAAGGAAACAATATGTTACCAGAAAACGCAGAAGGAAACATGAAAAAGAATGAGGTAATAGAAGTAACATACTACTACCATAGAAAAGCAAATGTAAGAGTAGAATACATAAACAAACTAACAGGAGACAAACTAACAGAAGATGTATTAATACATGGACACCAAAATGACCCATATGAAACAGAAGCTAAAGAATTTAATGAATATATATTAGAAAAAACACCAGACAATCATAAAGGTAATATGGAAGTAAGCAAAAACGAAGATGGAACATACACCACAGAAATAATAGTACAATACTACTATATACCAGTAGCAGGAGGAGTAAAAGAAGAACATATAGACATCAATAGCAATAAGGTATTAATAGAAGAAACCCATGTAGGAAAAGTAGGAGAAGAGTATGAGATTCTATCAAGAGACATAGAAGGATATAAACTAGTAGAAAAAGACGAAGAAGGAAATAACATGTTACCAGAAAACGCAAAAGGAAAAATGACAGAAGAAGTAATAACAGTAAAATACTATTATATAAAAGAGGCAAAGGTAATTGTAGAATATGTAGATAAATTAACAGGAAAAGAATTACTTAAAGAAGAAATCACAGGCCATGAAGGAGACCCATATAAAACAGAAGAAAAAGAATTTGATGAATATGAACTAATAGAAGAACCAAAAAACAAAGAAGGACAAATGAAAGATGAAAACATAACAGTAACATATTACTATGCAAAGAAAACAGAAATAGAAGTAGAATATTTAGAGAAAAACACAAACAACCCATTAGCAGAAAGTGAAATAATTAAAGGCCATGTAGGAGACCCATACGAAACAGAAGCAAAAGAAATTGATTATTACAAATTAGTAGGCTATACAAACAACACCAATGGAACAATGGTTGAAGGAAGAATAGTTGTAATCTACTATTATGAAAAACAAGTATTCAACCTAAAAGTAGACAAATGGGTAGAGAGTGTAACAATGAATGGAATCCCACAAGGAGGAGAAAGCATAGAAACTAAAGAAGAGCTATACAAAGTAGAAATGCATAGAAACAAAGTAAAAACAGCAGACATAGTTATCAAGTATAAAATACGAATTAGTAACGTAGGGGAAATAGAAGGAACAGTAGACATGTTAACAGAAGTAATACCAAACGGATACACATTCTATCAGGAAGATAATAGTATTATATGGGAAGACAATAAAGGAATACTAACAACAACAGAATTACAAAAAGAAGCAATTCAACCAGGAGAATACAAAGAAATAGAAATAGTATTAAGGTGGAATAAAAGTACAGACAACTTTGGAGAAAAAGATAATGTAGTAGTTCTAAGCAACATAAGTAACCCAGCAGGATATGAAGACATAAATAAAGAAGACAATTCTTCAAAAGACAAAATGATAATAACTGTATCTACAGGACTAGACAGGAACGACAAGCTTATAGTAATTGGAACAATACAAATTGTATTAGTAATAATAATAGGCTTACTTGTAAGCTACAAGGGAAAGAAAAAATAACAAAAAATGAGTAGCAAAAAAGAGAAAAATGGGCGGAAAACCGCTCATTTTTCATCTATGTAACACATATAGAGACATTTGTAAAATGTTTCGTTTTTTCCTTGCAAAACGTTTCAAAACAAGGAGCTGATTGCTTTTAATTAATAAATTACTTACCTTTGCTTCAAATTCTTCTTTTGAATTTAATAAATTGTGACATACTACTGGCTAATATACAATAGATATATGAAGATTTGTGAATTTCCCTTTGAAAAAGCTAACATATATGGTATAATCCTAATATTAGGAGGAGATAAAATGATAGGAACAAATAATGTTACATTGCGTTTTGGAAAAAGAGTGTTATTTGAAGATGTAAATATAAAATTTACTAAAGGAAATTGTTATGGATTAATTGGTGCTAATGGGGCAGGTAAATCCACTTTTTTAAAAGTCTTATCTGGAGAAATAGAACCATCCAAAGGCGAAGTATATATGGATAAAGGAGAAAGGCTTTCAATACTAAAACAAGATCACTTTGCATTTGAAAACTATACTATAATAGATACTGTAATAATGGGAAACAATGAACTTTATAGAATCATGAAAGAAAAGGATGAGATATATAGTAAACCAGACTTTTCAGAGCAAGATGGAATGAGAGCTGCAAAATTAGAAGAGCGTTTTTCGGAGCTTGATGGATGGAATGCAGAATCAGACGCAGCTATTTTGCTAAATAATTTAGGCATTGATAGCCAAAGTCACTATAAGTATATGCGTGAAATAGAAGCAAAAGAAAAGGTTAAAGTTTTACTTGCACAAGCTCTATTTGGAAATCCCGATGTTTTATTATTAGATGAGCCAACAAATGATTTAGACCTTAAAGCAATTCAATGGTTACAAGATTTCCTAATTGATTTTGAAAATACAGTTATTGTTGTATCTCATGACAGATATTTCTTAAATAAAGTATGTACATATATTGCAGATGTAGATTATGGTAAAATTAAATTATATCCAGGGAATTATGATTTTTGGCATGAATCAAGTCAACTTGCATTAAAACAGATGAAAGATGCAAATAAGAAAAAAGAGGAAAAAATAAAAGAACTACAAGAGTTTATAGCACGTTTTAGTGCTAATGCTTCAAAATCAAAGCAAGCAACATCGAGAAAAAAGTCGTTAGAGAAAATTGAATTAGACGAAATCAAACCATCAAATAGAAAATACCCATATATAGATTTTAAACCAGATAGAGAACCAGGAAAAGAAGTGCTGATGGTTAAGAACATATCAAAAACAATTGATGGACAAAAAATTTTAGATAATATTTCTTTTACAGTTACAAGAGATGATAAAATTGCATTTTTAGCAGAGAATGAATTGGCAAAAACTGCGCTATTTCAGATAATATCAGGAGAATTAGAACCAGATGAAGGAGAACTTATTTGGGGAACAACTATTACTAAATCATATTTCCCAAAAGATAGTAATTATTTATTCAACCAAGATGTTAATTTGGTTGAATGGCTAAGACAGTATTCAAAAGAACAAGATGAAACATATATACGTGGCTTCCTAGGTAGAATGTTATTTTCAGGTGAAGAGGCTTTGAAAAATGTAAAGGTATTATCTGGTGGAGAAAAGGTAAGATGTGTTCTTTCTAAAATGATGTTATCAGGGGCAAATATGCTTATATTTGATGAACCTACAAATCATTTAGATATGGAAAGCATCACAGCTTTAAATGAAGGAATGAGTAAATTTAAGGGAATTATATTATTCACTTCTCATGATCATCAACTAACTCAAACAGTTGCAAATAAAATTATTGATATACAGCAAAATAAAGTTATTATAAAACAGGGAACATATGATGAATATTTAGAAATGGAATAAAAAAAGTACGGGCAAAATAGAAAAATGCTCGTGCTTTTTTTATTGTATAGGAAAAATCGACTCTTTCTTTGAAATTTCAGTATTTATATCGATTTTTCCTATACAACAAGGTTAGGCTACCTTAGGCTGTCCGAGCGAAGCGAGTGACATGTATTTCGCCGTTGCTCCAGAAACTAACCCTGCGAAATGCCTTTCTTATAAAGGAATATCAATATTTATTTTGTTTTTATGTGTTTTTAACGATTCTACTTTAATACACATGGTTATTCTTAAGCTAAAAATTCCTCTTGTATTTTTAATATTTTATCATAATCATTTTCTAAAATATCTAAGAAAATTTTTGCAATTTCCGGGTCAAATTGGGAACCAGAATATTTTTTAAATTCTTCTTTAACTATATCTAATGGTAGAGCATGTCTATATGGCCTTACAGAAGTCATAGCATCAAAAGTATCTGCTACAGCAGCAATACGAGCTAAAAAAGGAATCTCTTTACCGCTTAAACGAGAAGGGTAACCAGTTCCATCATATTTTTCATGATGATATTTAACAATTGGTATAATATCATGAAAAATTGTTGCATTTGAAAGAATATGTGCACCAATAGAAGGATGGTTTTTAATTTGAGAATATTCATCATCTGTAAGTTTAGAATCTTTTAATAAGATACTATCAGGAACGCCAATTTTGCCTATATCATGGAAAAGTCCACCAATACGCAACAACCTTAAATCTTCCTCAGAAAGTCCTAATTTTTGCCCAATTAGAACAGATATTGCAGAAACACGGTCTGAATGTCCTCTTGTATAGATATCTTTTGCTTCAACTGTATAGCGAAGTGTTTCAATTGTTTCCATATAAGCGTTTTCAAGCTTTTGAAATGTATCTTTTAATTCTACATTTATTTGTTTTATCATATTCATTTGTGCAATAGATTTTATACCAGATTCTATAAGTAAAAGCAATTGATCTTGTTTATCGCTTTTTTCACAATAACCTTGAATGTCTAAACGCCTAATCGTTTCTAATGGTGGTGCTAAGTCTTTGTGGCCAGTAAGTAAAAGAATGTATAAATCTTTATTAAATTTCCTTATTTCTTCTACAACTGCATCTCCATGGATAGGAGTCATAATAAAATCTAAAATTAATAAATCAAAATGTTCTTTACGTATTTTATCAATGGCTTCAATAGGATTAGTAATGCCAGTTAAATTATAGCCAGAACGTTTTAAAAAAACAGAAAGAGTATCTATAACACCAGGATCATCATCTACTGCAATTATTTTATACTCTGAGTTAATATTTTGTGATACACCTTTTCTCATAAAACAATCTCCTTAATAAATATATTTTAATTATATCTATAATTCAAAAAAAATCAATAATTTTGTCTAAAAAGGTATAATTATTTTAAAGGTAAATGTATGAAAAATGTTGTTCCTTTTCCTTCGTGAGATTCAAAAGTAATGTTACCATTAAAATGAGCTCTAATATTAGAATATGACATAAATAAACCAAGCCCAGTACCGTTTTTACCTTTTGTAGTGATCATTTCCTTGAACAATTTATCTTTTACTTCTTTAGAAAGTCCACAGCCATTGTCTTCAATAGCAATTACAAGATTATTACCATCTTGATAAAAATTCATATTAATAGTTTCACCATGAACACCATTATAGCTTTGAATAGCATTAGAAATCATATTATTAATAACTTGCACTAAACTATTTATATTACCCTTTAACTCTAATGAAGGAGATACATTCATACTAATATTTAATGTTATTAGTGCATTTTTAAGCTCATGTTTCATTAAAATATTAACGCGTTTTACCAATTCTTCTATATTAAAAGTAACAGCTTGTTCATCAGAAAGAGTAACTGCTTGCCCTTTAACTGCAGTAATAACATCAGACATATAAGAAGTATAATCTCTTAGTTTGCTTACCCACTCTTCCATATCCCTTGCAATATCGTGATGATCTTGAGTGGTAACTTGTGGATCTTCAATTGAGGAATCATATTCTTTAATTAAATCGCTCAATCCCTCAGCAACACCTGAAACCGACATAATTGGGGTTTTTAAATTGTGTGCTATGCCACCAATCATTTGACCTAAAGAAGCTAAGCGTTCTCTTTCAACTAAAATATCTTGACTTGCATGTATTTGCTCAATATTATTCTTTGTTAGCTCCTGGATTTTATTAAAAGCAATACTTAGTTCTCCAAGAGTATCATTAGAAGTTATAGGAAGTTTAGCATTGGTACCACCTGATGAGTCTGATAATATATTATTTAATCCATCTACAACTTTTTCAATATCTTTCTGCACAGAAGCGGTAATATATATCAATATTACCAAATTAAACAAAAACAGAATTATAGACCAAAGCAAAAATCTGAAAAATGTGCTCATAGACAAAATTTCATAATAAATTCCAATAGTATATGTCTGCCCATTATATGTAATTTTTTCAATAACACCTTGCGCATCTATTGTATAGGATTCATAAACACGGTTATCATGGCTAGGAGATAAATCATGCATATATTTAACAAAGAAAAAGCTTAAAGTTGTATTATTACTTGTGCGAATACTTCCATCAGGATATTCAACAAAAATGAAACTTGAATCACTGACTATATATTCTGAAAAATCAGTACTATTGAGATTATACATTACATTATCTAAATCTTCTTCAATTAATTTAGAAAGAGCTGTTTTATAATAGTAATTTAGTAAATCTCCTTTTTCACGTGTAAGGGTCGAATAGCTAATTAAAGAAACAAGCAAAGCTGTAATTAAAATTCCAGGAAATAACTGAATTACTAGTTTAGCACGCAAAGATAAAAACTTATTTATTTTTGTTACATTAAGATGATTAGAAGTTTCTACCCAAAATGGATACAAAAGCTTGTTAGAAAAAATTAAGAAAACACTACCAACAAGTGTAGAAAAACTAAATAATAAAGTACCTATTTTAAAAATTAAAATTTCTGGATGACTTCCAGTTATAGATAGTATAAATATTGCCATAGATACGGGGCAAATTTCTATAATAGCATATGTCTGGTAAGGGAAAAGTGCACATTTTTTGCGTATTTTAATCATTGTTTCTTTATTGTAAACCTTATGTTTCCACCATTTGTCTAAAGACCTAAGAGATAGCTTAAAGTAAAGAACAAATAATATAATAAGAGAAATAATAAGAGCTAAGCATTGATATACATAATAGGTAATAGAAACGCTTTTATCAAACTCTGTATTAATTGTATCTGGAGGATAGTTTAGTAAAATTGGCATACCATTGTAAAAAAATATTGCCAAAAAACATAATATCAAAACAAAAAATAATGACATTTTGGTAGAAACACTTAGGTTTTTATATCTTTCCTTTAAAGCAAGTTTCATTAGTATATCTCCTTTAATCAATAAAATGGACTTTTTTCATATATTCCAATAAAAGTATAAAATAATCTTTGGTTAAAACAGGCCAGTGAAAATTTAGGCTATTTAAGTAATTACATGTAATTGCATTGTTAACTGATATAGTATGAGTATAAATCAAATCATTACTGTTTGTAAAGTCGTTTATAATACCAGATAATTTTTTTTGTGAAGAGATATTTGCTGAAAGCCTTTTTATATAGTTGTTAAACTCAGATTTTGACATAAATTTAATTTCACAAAAATCTTTAAGGTAAAATGCAAGTGTTTCAGTAGTTATTTGATTAGGATTATATATGTGAAAAATCCTATTTTTACATTCGTCTGACCATATAATCTTTCTTATAGCAGAAGAGGCACAATCAACTGGTGTAAATTCAAGATTTAACTTCTTTATATTCTCAGATACGGCGCCAATTTCTAAAATAGATTTTAATCGCAAATAAATGGAGTTCTCTTCAATATTTTTTTGAAAAACACCATCTGAAAAACGTCCGCTTAAATCTCCTATTCTGTATATTGTTGCATTTAAACCATGAGGTATGTTAGAAATAACATAGCCTTCAGCTAATAATTTGCTTTTTGAATATACATTATCATCAAAGCTTTGATGATGAAAAAAGCTATACTCATCAAAAATATCAAGTGTATTTTGCTGTTCTACAAGATAATTACCAGATATAGTCATAGTAGAAATGTAGTGCAAATCAGTTTTGGTTTCCATACAGAAATTTACGATATTTTTTGTTCCTATAATATTTGCCTTTTCAAAATCAGAATAATTACCATAATGTTTAACATTAGCTGCACAATGAACAACAATATCAACTTCTTCTTTTAGAAGTTTGAGAGCAACGGGATTTATGCCCAAATTTTCAGAAGAAATATCAGATTCAATAACAGTAACAAATTTTTTTAATAAAGAATCATACTTATCCCCAAAATAAAAATGCATAATTTCTGATAATCTATTTTCTGGGTCTTCACCGTTTTTTCTTCTTACTAAGCAAAAAATTGAAGAAACATTATCAGGGAAATTCAATAATTCTGCAAGTAAATGTGCACCTAAAAATCCAGTACACCCTGTAATTAATATGCTTTTCTTCATAGAAACTGGATGTGGGGCAACAGATATATTAAAACTTTTAACAATATTGTTTATTTTTTCTAGATTATTTATATCTAGGCTAGTACTTACCGTTTTTTTGCTGGCAATATGATCCGATAGTTGCCTTACAGTAGGAAATTCATAAAAAGCATTTACTTTAATTCCAAAATCATATTGAAAAAGCTCTGTTAAAATATTAATGATAATTAAAGAATCGGCACCATAGTCAAAAAAGTTTTGATCTATACCAAATTCATAGATGTTTAGTTTCTTTTTAATAGTTTCCAACAAAACTGTATCAAGTTTATTTCTAGGAGGAATAATGTTTTCACTAGATACTTTATCTAAAGCTATTGGTAGTGACGCCAAGGATTTTCTATCTATTTTCCCATTTGGTGTGTAAGGAATGTTTTCAATTTGTGTAAAAGTATTAGGAACCATATAATTTGGTAAATAAGATTGAACATATTTTTTTAGTTCCATAGAGTCTATTGGTTTAGAGGCACAAATAAAAGCATGTAAGGCCTTAGAATCATTTTCTTGCTTTACAATAATGGCAGATTTTAAATTTGCCTCAGAATCAAAAGAGTTAATGATTTCTTCAATTTCACCAATTTCAATACGTAACCCTCTTAGTTTTATTTGATTATCGACTCTTCCAAAACACTTTATGCAACCGTTTGGGAGCCATGCACCTAAATCACCTGTTTTATATAGTTTGGAGCTTTGACTAAAAGGATTCTCTAAAAAATTTTGATTTGTCATATTTTTATTATTATGATAGCCTTTGCCAACACCATCACCTGCAATGTAAATTTCACCTGTTGTATAAGGAGGTAATACTCTTTTATTTTTATCTAATATATAAATTTGGGTATTACCAATAGGCTTGCCTATAGTTACTTCATCTGCACTTGTTACATCTTGCACAGTGGAAAATATAGTAGTTTCTGAAGGACCATATCCGTTATATATCGTGCAATTAGGTGCAAGCTTTTTAATTTGTCTTATTAGAGATATTGGTAGCTGTTCTCCTGCTAGCATAATATACTTTAGATTATAAAGGCTATTACTAAAAGAAAGATTATCAATATGAAATCTCATTGTAGAAGGTGTGGTTTGCAAAATATTAATATGATTGTCAATAATCAGTCTCTCTAGTTTACTTGTTATTTTTTGTTCATAATAATTTGTCATAAACAAAGTAAGACCACGTGTTAAAGAAACTATTGTTTCAAATATGAAAATATCAAAAGAAACTGTTGTTATAGAAACAATAGAATTAGTATTTGGCTCTTTAAGATATTCAATTTTATTATACATAGCAGCACAAAAATTAGAAAGATTTTTATGTGTAAGCATAACTCCTTTTGGTGTTCCAGTAGAACCAGAAGTATATATAAGATATGATAAATCATCAGGAGAAGAAATGTTAACAAGATTATTACTATCATAATCATATATGTTAGAAGACAAATCAACCAAAATAGGGTTAACTGAAGAGATGTGGCTATATTTTTCTTCTAAATTGCTAGAAGAAATAAGAAAATTGCTTTTGCTGTTTTCTAACATATAAGAAATTCTCTCAGAAGGATACTCTGGATCTATTGGAATATAAGCACCACCAGCTTTAAGCACAGCCAAAATAGAGATAATCATTTCAAATGAACGGTTAAGCATAATGCCAACAATAGAATTATTGCTAATTCCAATATTACGTAAATAATTAGCTAAACTATTGGCTTTTCTATTAAGTTGAAGATAAGTCAATTTTTTATTTTCAAATACAATAGCAATAGCATTAGGAGACTTTTCAACTTGTTCTTCAAATAACATAGAAATAGTTTTGTATTTATCATAATCTATATTAGTATTATTAAAATCATATAAGACTTTCTGCTTTTCTGATGGTGTTATGATGTCTATATCAGTTAGTAAAATGTTAGGATTTTCTAAGACTTGGTTAACTATATTAATAATACGCTTATGTAAAAAACATATGTCACAAGAATTGTAACATGAGGTTAAATAATCATAAGCAACAGTCAAACTACCTGTATCGTTCATATCATATAAATGTATATTCATACCGTCAGATAAGCAATTATTTGGAATCCAATTAGCATGGAAAGGAACAATTGAGGATTGTTTTTCGCTACGCACATTTTGATATGAAATTAAAATATCATATAAATTAGGAAGTGAGTGAAATTTTTTCCTTAAGTTTTCTAGTAAGTATTGATATGGGTACTTTTGATGTCTAAAAAGACTAATAGCGTCCTTGCCAATGCTACTTACAAAATAAGAAAAATCAAAATCATACCCTAATGAAATTTTAAATGGAATAGTACTAATGAACATGCCAGTAGTATGCTTTTCTTTATAGCCAGACCTATTTAGTACAGGAGTACCTATAACAAACTCTTGCAGACCTGAAATTTTGCTTATATATATTGCATAAATTGCCATAAAAAAATTAAAAATAGAAACTTTGTGGTTTACACAAAAAAGGTTAATAGAATCTATGATTTTTTTATCTATTTTAAATTCCTGACGCATAGAAGCACATGGATTCTCGCTAGATGAGATTTCTTTAGAAGCGGGAATTTTTGCTATTTCAGGAATATCTTTATATAAGTCCATCCAAAAGTTTTCGTCTTTTTTAAAACGTTCACTTTGAAGATATTCTGTTTCAGAATTAATATACTCCTTATATGATGGAAAATCTTCTTTTAACAATTGCTCTTGATATATTAACTTGGTGTAAGAATCCATAATTTCGTTTACAACAAGACCTGCTGTCCAAGCGTCAGAAATTAAATGATGAGCATTTATTACAAAACCACCATGGCCATCAGGAAATTCAAACATGATAAATTTAAAAAGGATAGTATCTGTTAGTGGGAAAGGAGTTGCTACAAGATTTTTTTCTATGAGATTTACATCAGAATTAAAATTTACTTTTATAATTTCTACATTAAAACTTGAAAAATGGCTAATATATTGTTTAACACCATCTTTTGTTTGTACGAGTTTTATTCTAAAACTATCATTATTTTTTACAAAAAGATTTATGGATTTTTGAAGAGCAATAAAATTAACTTTTTCTTCAATTGTTACTGAACCACAGATATTTTCAATAGGTGTATTAGGATACATTTGATTTGTAAGCCAAATTGATTTCTGTGGATTTGTTAATTCTAAATATTCATTTTCCATGTTAACCACCCTTATAGATTTTTGACAAGAATATTATACTAAGTTTTCGAGAAAACACAACATTATTTGCCAAATTATAATCAAATTGTAACATAAATGTAGTAGTTATGCAATAATTCATAAAATATTACATATAAAATCGCAATTTGACATAACTAAAATAAAATAAAAAATTAACATAGTGATTAAAATAGATATATTTGGAAAAAATATCAATATATAAGGAGGAAAAAAATGTACAGATATAAACCAAAAGAAATAAAACATATTAAATTAAAGAGATTTTTATGTGTAGCGATCATAATAGTTTGTGCTTCAATCGCTAGCATTTTGTTACATAGCATGTATCTTGGAATAGAAGTAATGCCACTTTCAAAACAAAATAGCGATCAAACAAATGTTAATTTAACTAAAACACTGGAAGAAAGCAAAGCAAATAGCAAAGAAGTCAGCGATATGATTGAAGAGATAAGCCAAAGTGTAGTAGGTATATCTAAAATAAAAGGTACTGGAAATTCAATTTTTTTAAAAGATTCTGCAACACAACTAGGACTTGGCTCAGGCGTCATTATTACAGACAATGGGTATATTCTAACAAATGAACATGTATGTGGAGGCAAATATAGCACATGCTATGTTACATTAGAAAATGGTAGAATGTACAATGGAACTGTAGTATGGGCTGACAGCGAAATCGATTTGGCAATTGTAAAAATTAATGTAAAATCATTGAAATACGTTGTACTGGGAGATTCAGAAAGCGTTAAAGTCGCAGATTCTGTTTATGCAATAGGAAACCCGATTGGATTTGAGTTCCAAAGAACTGTAACAGGAGGCATTATAAGTGCAAAGAATCGAACAATAAAGTTAGAAGAATATGGAAAAGAGATATACATGGAGGACTTGATCCAAACAGATGCAACTATAAATCCCGGAAATAGTGGTGGGCCACTTATTAATTTAAATGGAGAGGTAATTGGCATAAATTCTGTTAAAATTACGTCAGCAGAGGGAATAGGATTTGCAGTGCCAATTAATGTAATTAAACCAATTGTGGAAAAACTTACTAATAATAGAACAGTTGAAGAAGGCTACTTAGGTATTTTTGGCTATGATAAAGATGTTATACCATATATTGAAGAAGATCTAAATTTAAGTTCGGGAATATATGTAGCCCAAGTGGTTTTAGATGGACCGTCAAGTAAGGCAGGAATAAAGATTGGAGATATTATTACTAAAATAGACAATACAGAAGTTAATAAAATGACAGACCTTAGGACATATGTTTATCAAAAGAACCCAGACGATATCGTTAACTTAACAATAATTAGAAATAACAAGACATATTCAATACAGGTTACACTAGGAAGAAAAAGTTAAAAATCACAATACCATGCCAAGTACTAAGATTCCTTCATTATCACGGTAAATTTCGTCAAATTGCGAGATAGGAAGTGGGTTTTCGCCAAATCCAGCTTCAATAGTAAAACCAGGACGGTTATATTCTTGAATAAACCAATCTTTATAGCCTGCAAAACTAGAAAAATAAGGTGTATCTTCAAGCAAATAGGTACTACTATTAGAAAATTTATTTGCAATATATTCAGCATCAGTAGGCATATAATCAAGGAATTTCCAGAATATAACTTTTCCTTGTGTATGGTATGCAATAACTAATCTAAAGTTATGTTTTATACTAAAATTATAGACTGCTTTTGATTCGGGCTCAGATAGAGGAGACTCACCCACAAAATCTCGGGGAGCTGGTGAAATAAAGCCTTGTTCATATTTAATTTGTTTTGCATTTTCCCAACCAGCAGGAAATTGCAAATTCAAATCCACACCTGTGGGATTGATTAACTTCCACATATGAAAATTATAATAAATTACCGGTTTATTATACACATAATTTTTCAAATGTTTGGTTGGTGCTTTTATAATTAAACATAGCTCTTGGATAATTATTTATCTAATTTTCCTTTATATTTGCTTTATTCACATAAAAAGTCATCAATATTTTTTCGCAAAAATATTGATGACTTTTCAAAAATAACATATTATATGATATGAGAAAATATTAATTAGATTTGGTTTTAAAAATTTTAAACCATTTAAGGTGGGAGAACAAGTGGGAAGAAAAAGAAAAAAACAAAATATTTTACAAGTAGTAATTTCAGCAATAGTAGTAACAACTTTTATTATTTTTGGCTATGGAGCTAATAATGGTGGAATTGAAAATCAATATAAAATAATATCCAAAAATGAAGACATAAATTTTGATTTATCTACAATACCAGAATACTCTACAAAACCATATGTTGAAATTAATAATAATATACCATACTTTTCACAAGAGGATTATACAGTAGAAGGATTTGAGAAATATAGTAAATTAGATAATTATGGAAGATGTGGCGTTGCCTTTGCAAATATATGTAAAGAAACTATGCCACCAGATGGTGATGAAAGGGGAGAAATAAGCTCTGTAATACCAACAGGATGGAAACAAAAAGAATATGATGGAAAATATTTATATCATAGGTGCCACTTGATAGGCTATCAATTATCAGACGAAGATGCAAATGAATTAAATTTAATTACAGGAACGGAGTATCTAAATATAGAAGGAATGTTGCCATTTGAAAATCAAATAGCAAAATATATTGAGGGAAATCCTAGTAACCATGTATTATACAGAGTAACTCCGATTTTCGAAGGCGATAATCTTTTAGCAAATGGTGTACAAATGGAGGCATGGTCTATTGAAGATAACGGAAAGGAAATTTGCTTTAATATATACTGCTATAATGTACAGCCAGGAATAGCTATAGATTATAAAACAGGAGAAAGTTATAAAAAATAAAAAAACTATTGTAAAAATATGTAAAAAAGCATATAATTATTTTAGTTTAATTCTTAATACTATTTACCAATAGTATATTTCCCAATTAATTTTAAAAGGAGTAACAAGAACATTGAGATTAGAGTTAATAAATAATATTATAAATAATTTGAAAGACAATGATTTTATACAAAACTTTATTGAAGAAATAACTAAACACCTAAAACAAAATGATGCAAGTATTGATTTTAAGATTGATAAAATAGAATTTAATAATTTGCTTTCAAAAGATTTAACATTATATGGAAATAAAATCACAGCAAAATATAGAGATATAATGATACAAGAAAGAGGGAAAATATTAAATAATTATGCATATAAAACAAAGGAAAAAGGCGAGCTTTTATATATTTACAACAAGGAAAATAGCTCTTATGATATAGCGAATATTACCCAAAACAGTAAGACAATTACCAAAACAATGGATGAAGTGCCAAAAGAGAGTAGACTAGGTTGTGTTCTAAGAAAGAATGGAGATAAAATTGAATTAGATAAAAAAGCAACAACAGAAATAGCAGAAGAAATTAATTCAATGATCAAAGAAAAAATTGAGGAGCAAAAAAAATATTTAGCAAGCAAAAGGATAGATGGACATATATATAAAGTAGGTGAAAAATATTCAGGTAGGATATGGTTATATGATTTAGAAACAAAAGTAGACGGAGTTTTAGAAGGTATTGAAGAAATAGAAATTTCACAAGACTTGTATAACAATGTCAAAGAGGGTGATTTATTAATATTCGAAAATGATGCATATAGAAAAAAACAATGAATTAAATTAAAATAGTAATAACAAGAAAATTCCTTAATATATAAATATTAAGGAGGAAGAAATATGAATAAAAATAGCAAGTGTACAGAAGATATAAAAATATATACTAAGTCAATATTAATTCCAGTTATAATAGGAAGCTTAGTAGGATTAATAATATCAAATTCAATAGATTATAATATGCTGGAAAAGCCACCATTATCGCCTCCAAGTATTCTGTTTCCAATAGTGTGGACTATTTTATATACATTAATGGGTATATCATATGGAATTTTAAAGCAAAAAAAACTAGTAGATTCAGAAATTAAATACATATATTATTTACAACTTTTTGTTAATGCAACATGGTCGATAATATTTTTTACATTAAAATTAAGATTATTTAGTTTTATATGGATTTTATTACTTGATATGCTTGTTATTATAATGATAAAGTGTTTCTATGAAAAAAATAAAACAGCGGGTTTATTACAAATACCGTATTTACTGTGGACTTTATTTGCAACTTATTTAAACTTTACAATATATGTGTTAAATCAATAAATTAATATGCAAAAACAAGCACACACTTTTATTATTTTTAATATAAATAATAGAGGTGAAAAAAATGAATAATGATTATTGCGCTCCAAATAACAATGGAAAAAATGATTATGGGTTGAAATACATAGACTATCAAGGCTATGGAAAAATATGCAAAGACTATAAAATTGAATTTCCACCCCAACATCAAGATGAACAACCAGGGAAAGAATATCTAATGATACCAAGGCCAATATTTAATAATCCATATTATAGAGCAGCTGGAAAATTAATGGGAAAAGTTGCTATAATTACAGGAGGAGATTCAGGAATAGGTAGAGCGACAGCGGTAGGATTTGCTAAAGAAGGAGCTAGCATTGTAATAGTATATTATAATGAACATGAAGATGCAGAAGAAACAAAAGAAATAATAGAGAAAATGGGAAGAAAATGTTTGCTACTATCTGGAGATATAAAAGATACAAAATTCTGCGAAGAAATTGTATCTAAAACGATTGAGACATTTGGAAAAATAGATGTATTAATAAATAATGCAGGAGTACAATACCAGCAAAAAAGCTTATTAGATATAACGGAAGAACAATTTGATTTAACGATGAAAACCAACATATATTCAATGTTTTTCTTAACTAAAAATGCACTAAAATATTTAAGACCTGGAGCAAGTATTATAAATGTAACATCAATTACAACATTCAAAGGAGAACCACAACTTATAGACTATGTTACAAGTAAAGGAGCAATAGTAGGATTTACAAGAGCGCTTGCAACAAATTTAGCTAAAAATAATATTAGAGTAAATGCGGTTTCACCAGGAGTATTCTGGACACCAATACAGCCATCATGCTGGGAAGCAGAAAAGATTCCTACACTTGGCTCGGATGCACCAATGGGAAGAGCTGGACACCCATATGAAATAGCACCAATATTTATATATTTAGCAAGTGACGATTCATCATATGTTACAGGGCAAGTAATACATGTAAATGGTGGAGAGTATAAGGGCTAATAATGCAATATTTTTTAGGTGGGACATTTCCTCATTTCTTTACTTAAGACATTATCACATTTCTTTCATAGAACTGTTTAAAATTTTGAACAAATTATTGAACTTATCATAAAATGATGATAAGATAATGATAATACAATTCAAGGAGGTAATTTGATATGATTAATATAAGACCAGTATCAGATTTAAGAAATAAATATCCAGAAATAGAAGAACTAGTTTTAAAAGAAGACGAAGCAATATATCTAACAAAAAATGGGTATGGTTCTATGGTAGTAATGAGTATAGAAAAATATTCAAAATTAATGAGTGATGCAGAATATAATGAGTATATTGAAAATGCATTAGATGAAGCTGATAGAGAAGCGGAAGATCCAAATACAAAATATTATACACATGAGGAAATGAAAAAAATGGCTAGGAGAATAATAGATGGCGAATAATAAATATACAATAAAGTATTCTGCTACTTTTTTAAATCAGTTTAATAGTATTTTAAAATATATTGTGCATAATTTAAAAAATAGAATTACAGCCCAAAATTTTTATGATGAAGTGATTAGAGGAATAGAAAAAAGAAGTGAAAATCCAGAAGGATTTGAAAAATATATATCAACTCCAAAAAGGAAAAATACATATTACAGGATTTATGTAAAAAATTATACTATATTTTACGTAGTAAAAGGAAATACTATGGAAGTTAGAAGAATTTTATATTCAAAAAGAAATTTTGATAAATTAATCTAGAATTACAAGCACAAAGTTACGTAATTCCAATACCTACAAGACTTTGCAAAATGGGTGGTATTTTTTTTTAGTACACAACTGTGAAGTTGATTAACTTCCATATAAAAAAAATAATAATATAAAAATCTTATGGATAAAACAAATTTTTTGCCATAAGATTTTTTATTATATAGGAAAAATCGCCAGATTTTTGCTATATAACAAGGTTAAGTTTCCTTGGGCCGTCCGAGCACAAAGCGAGGACATGTATTTCGCTGTTGCTCCAGAGACTAGCCCTGCGAAATGCCTTTCTTATTTTCAATTGCTGTTAATATTAAAAAAAGGTTATATGAATAATTTTTCTAAAAATTAATACACATTAGTAAGAGGTGGGGCAATTGAAAATAAATGACATAAAGGTTTATTGCAAATTTGATAATAATAAAGAATCAATTGATAAAGTTATCTGTAAAATATTTGAAGACTATTCTCAGAATAAAAATATTGAATTAAAGAGCAGACAAAAAGAAAACAATACTTTAGTTTTGAATAGTAAATATTTTTATGGCAAGGAGTGGTATGTTTAAATTAATAACTAAAAATTATAAAGTACGGAATATATATTAGACTATCTCGTGAAGATGGAGACAAACAAGAAAGTGAAAGCATTGGAAATCAAAGAAAAATAATTGAAAGATATATTAAAGAAAATAATTTAACACTAATTGATGAATATGTTGACGATGGAGTATCAGGAACTACATTTGAACGCCCGCAGTTTAATAGATTAATTACAGATATTGAAAACCAAAAAATAAATATGGTTATAACAAAAGATTTATCAAGGCTTGGTAGAGATTATATAAAAACAGGGTATTATATAGAAAATTATTTCCCAGAAAACCAAGTTAGGTATGTTTCAATACTTGATGGTATAGATACATATAGTGAAACAGTAAATAATGATATAACACCATTTAAAGCGATTTTAAATGATATGTATGCAAAAGATATATCCAAAAAGATAAGAAGTGTTTTTAAGGAAAAACAAAAACAAGGAGAATATTTGTGCAGTACATCTGCATATCGGATATAAAAAAGACTTGAATAACAAAAATAAATTAGTAATTGATAATAATGTTGCAGATATTGTTAGAAAAACGTTTAATATGTATGTAAATGGAATAGGAAGTAAACTAATTGTTGAGTATCTAAATAAAAATCAGTATCTAAGTCCATTAGGATATAGAAAGACAGGAATCGTCCAAAATAAAAATAAAATGAATTATTTTTGGAATGCAACTACTGTATGTGATATGCTAAAAAATGAAGTTTATATTGGCAACACAGTTCAAAATAAGGTATCTGTTGTTTCATATAAAGTAAAAAAACTTCGTAAAGTAGAAAAAGAAAAATATATAAGAGTAGAAAATACACATGAAGCAATTATTGATAAAGATGTATTTGAGAAAGCTCAAATAATATATAAAGAACGAGCCAAAAAAGTTGTAAAACAGTATGACTATTTATTACGAGGATTAATTTATTGCAAACATTGTCGGCTGGCAAATGCAAATTGTATTAAAAGTAAACCATAATAGTAACCGCCCTAAAATTCCATACATAGTAGATTCAGATTATAAAAAAAGAAATTGCTATGCTAGAAATTTAAATTACTTAAAATTTGAAAATAAAATTATAGAGATAGTAAGAAAGGTGTGCAAAATATATGTAAATCGTAACTTGCTAGAAGATACATATAAAAAGGAAAAAAATAAATCTATAAATATATTATCAGCTACAAAAAAGCAAATTGAAGAAATAGATATTAACATAGCAAATCTTAATAGGAAATTAGATAATTTATATGAGGATAAACTAAATGGAATATTGATGGATATGGATTTCAAAAGAATTTCTGAAAAGTTTATATTAGAAAGAGAAAAGCTAATTAATGAAAAAAGCAAAATAACCGATAGATTACAAGAATTTCAAGTTCATCAATCATCAAATAATAAAAACAATGAAAAGCAAATGAATAAAATAATTAATGAATTTCTAGAAATGAAGGAAATAAGTAAATCTTGTTTGTTTAGACTTATTGATAAAATAGAGATAGATAAAGATAAAAATGTATTTATAACATTTAATTTTGCTCCACTAAATACGATAAATGAAAATATAGATGAATTTATTGAAATAGAAGAAATTTTGAATAAACATAATTCTATTGAATTAAATGCAATATAAAAGGTTATAGAAGTGTAGAAAATACTACTGAAAACCAAGAAATGGAAGTTAATAAGGTTTTCACCTGAGATGTTTGCCTTCCAACCGACTTGGAAATGGAATAGAAGAATAATTACCGGGAAATTTGTTTTGCATTTACATAGGCATTACTATTAGCAGAAAGAGCACCAGTTACTAAATCGACTCCATCAGGATTAACCATAGGAAGCAAGTATAAGGAAACAGAATTAAACAAATTTGCACTTTGATAACCATAAATATCAGAGCCATTAACATAAGATAAACAATAATTTTCTATAAATTTCATTAAAACAGGAGTAGTAATCCATTCATTAGCATGAAAAGAGGCATTATAAAAGACTTCCTTTTGACCTTTGCCAATACGAACAACATATAAATTTTTGTTAAGTATGCTCTTACCAATGGTTTGTATCTCTAAAAATGGGTAAATGCGTTTTAGAGCAAACAAGTTCATTTTTAATAAATCATAGGTATATCTTACGTCCGTTGGAACTACCGAAATAAAAGGAACAATTATTTTTTGACCAGGGTAAATTTTGGTAGACTTAATATCTGGATTAGCATATAAAATACGGCTAATACTTGTTTGAAATTTTAAAGCAATAGAAAAAAGACTATCTCCATTTAAAATAGTATAAGAAGTATAACCATTTAAATAAGGGAAAAGCCTATCCCATGTATCTGAATTTACTTCTCCGTGTTGCATCAAGTCCAAAATTAGCTTGAAAATTTTCAACAGCTAATTTGGTATTATTACCAAAAATACCGTCAACATTTCCAGAGTAATAACCCAATTTTAGTAAGACACTTTGCAATAAATCAACTGTTGGGCCAGTGCTACCATAATTAATAGTTTCCATAAAATCACCTACTAAAAAATATTTATATAATAAAATATGCTTCACAAAAAAATATGATATAATAATATAAAAATTTTATAAAAGGAATGAAAAAATATGAAAATAGAATCACAAAAAGAGGGAGCAGAGCTTGTCAGCATAATCTACAATGGAGAAGAAAAACTGCATGATGGAAAAAATTTTTGGAATAGACATAGTCCTATACTATTTCCAATAGTAGGAAAACTTAGAAACAATGTAACAAATATTAATGGAGAAATCTACAAAATGAATCAGCATGGGTTTGCAAGAGATATGGAATTTAAAATTGTTGAGTACAAAGATAGCAAACAATCATATTTACTAGAGAGTAGCCAAGAAACAAAATTAAAGTACCCATTTGATTTTTCACTGTATGTAACATATTATATAGACAATGAAACTTTAATAACAGAATACAAGGTAATAAATACAGGCGAGGAGATAATGCCATTTGGAATAGGAGGACATCCTGCTTATAAATTAAACTATGCTAACAGTTATATAGAATTTGAACAAGATGAAAATGTGATAAAATACCAATTAGAAGACGGGCTTATATCAAAAGAAGAGAACATAAAACTTTCGAAGAATTTTTATTTGGATCAAGGTTCATTTAACCAAGATGCTATTATTTTAAAAGGCCTAAAATCGAGTAAACTATTTGTGAGAAATAAAGAAACAAAAAGAATTGAGCTGGAGTTTACATGCAAAGAATTTCCGTATCTTGCATTTTGGTCAAAGAAAAATGCACCTTTTCTTTGTATAGAGCCATGGTATGCAGTAGCAGACAGAAAAGATTTTAATGGAGACTTTAAAGAAAAAGAAGGAAATATATTTCTAGGTCCGAAAAAAGAATTTATGTGTAGTTATAGTGTTAAATTTATGTAATAGGCAAACCAGGATAATTTATTTTACAAAAGATCTATAAACTATAAATGGTAAAATTAAATTATCGGTTATAATTTCTTATTCTCTAGCCAAAAAGTGTTGACAAAAGAAGGGAAAAAATATAATATAAAAGAAATAAAGGAGCAAACGTAAATCAATACATTATCAATATACAAAAGAAAATAAAGGAAAATACAAAAGACAAAGAGGAGGAAAGTCGCGTGGCTGTACACACACACACACACACACACACAATTAAATTTAACCAATAAAGCAAATAAAAAAGAGATAGAAAAAAGCTACCTATCTTGTCATGAAACAAACCATGTACGAGATGGGTAGTTTTTGTGTGCAAAAAAAAATAAAGAAAAAATAAAAAGGCAAAAAGCCAAAAAGGAGAGGGGATAAAAATGGAAGAGAAAAACAAAAGCAAAGGAAAAAAAGGAATAACGCTAGTAAGTTTAGTAATAACAATAATAGTGATATTAATATTAGCAGGAGTGGCAATAAATTTAGCAA
>CALYAM010000014.1 GCA_944393565.1 uncultured Clostridia bacterium | reverse complement strand
TCTTTCCATTTTATTGGTTTTATGTAATCATAATCTTTTCCTATTTTTTCTATGATTTTTACCGTATCATCAGTAGAACCTAAATCTGCAATTATAATTTGATTTATTAAGTCTTCTTTCCCATATATCATTCTAAATAAAATTGTCCTTAAAAAAACCTCTATTTTGTTTTCTTGATTCTTGACTGTTATAATAACGTGAATTCCATCTGATTTTAAATTTGTATATGTTATTATGTAATAAATATTTTTCAAAATTTCTATCAATCCATAGATAGCCAGTGTATAAAAAATTACATTAATAATAAAATCAAGCATCTATAATTCCTCCTATGGTCATAGTATGCTTGATTTATTGGTTTGGTGAATTGTCCGTAATTTTGATCTTAGTTTATTTTATGTTAATTGGAATAATCCTTTCCCAGGATAAATATTCTTTTCCAAAATGTCCATAATTTGTTGTTTTAGTATATATTGGTTTTTTTAAGTCCAAATATTTTATTATTCCGTTTGGTGTTAAATCAAATTTTTCTTTTATAATCTCCTCTAGCTCATTATCTAATTTTTTTCCAGTTCCAAATGTATTTACATACATTGAAATTGGTTTTTCCATTCCAATTGCATATGCAATTTCTATCTCGCATTTCTTCGCTAAACCATTTGCAACTATGTTTTTTGCTATATGTCTTAGCATATATGCTGCTGATCTATCTACTTTAGTAGGGTCCTTTCCAGAAAAAGCTCCTCCACCATGGTGGCTATAACCTCCATATGTATCTGCAATTATTTTTCTTCCTGTAAGTCCTGTATCTCCTAAAGGTCCTCCTATTACAAATCTTCCTGTTGGATTTATATAAATTTTAGTATTATTATCTATGTACTTTTTTTCAACAATTGGCTGTATTACATATTCTATTAAATCGTTTTTCATTTGTTGTAAATCTGTTTGTTCTATATGCTGATTAGAAATTAAAATTGTATCTATTCTTTTTGGCACATCATTTTCGTATTCAACTGTAACTTGAGTTTTGCCATCTGGCCTAAGATATGGCAAGATTTTATTTTTTCTAACATATGTTAGCCTTTCTGATAATTTATGTGCAAGGCTTATTGCAAGTGGCATAAGTTCTTTTGTCTCATCAGACGCATAACCAAACATAATTCCCTGGTCTCCAGCTCCTCCTATATCCACACCTATAGATATATCTGGGCTTTGCTTTGTTATTTTAGTTTCAATTTCACATGTTTTATAATCCATATCCGTCTCTTTATTATCATATCCCACTTGTTTTACTCTATCTCTTACGATTTCTTCAATATTTATATTTGCTCTACTTGTAATTTGTCCTGCAATCCAAATTTTATTTTGTGAAGCAAATGTTTCTATCGCTACTCTTGAGTTTTCATCTTGTTTAAGACATTCATCTAAAATACTATCTGAGATTAAATCACAAAGTTTATCAGGGTGTCCTTCTGTTACGCTTTCACTTGTAAATAAATATTTTTTCATTTTCTTCTCCTTTAACACAAAAACCCCCCTCCTTAATTTTTGAGGGGGAAATTTCTATAAAATTTGCAGTATTGCTACTTCTGCAGAATCACCACGTCTTGGTCCTGCTTTTATTATCCTTGTATAGCCTCCAACTCTTCCTTCTTGTTTTGGTGCTATTTCGTTAAATAATTTGCTTGTTAAATCGATTGTTTTTCCTTCACTATCTTTTACTTTATTTATTTTTTTCATCATTTTTCTTCTTGCATTTAATCTACTTGGTAAGTCCTTCTGTCTTTTTTCTGTAATTTCTTCTTTTACCACTCTATGATATTCTTTGCCATTTTTGCTTGTAACTCTTTCTGTTACCTTATTTCCTTTAGCATCTAATTTTGCTTTTTTTACTTTTACTTCTACTGTTTCAAAATTATCTTTTTCCTTAATTGCAAGTGCAATAAGACTATCTGCAATTGCTTTTACTTCTTTAGCTCTTGCCAATGTTGTTTGAATCTTTCCATGTAATATTAAATCCGTTGTTTGAATTTTTAACATTGCAACTCTTTGATCAGTTGTTCTTCCTAGTTTTCTGTTGATAGCCACTTTTTTCACCTTCCTTTTTTTGCTTTAATTTAGTCTTCTTCTTGCGCAAAATCAAGTCCTAATGCATGTAATTTATTTGTTACCTCATCTAATGATTTCTTACCCAAATTACGAACCTTCATCATATCTGCACCAGATTTACTAGCTAGGTCCTCTACTGTTGAAATACCAGCTCTTTTTAAACAATTATATGATCTTACAGACAATTCTAGTTCTTCAATTGGCATTTCTAATACTTTTCCTTTTTTAGATTCTTCTTTTTCAATCATAACTTGTGTATTTTTTGCAGTTTCTGAAAGGTCAATAAATAGACTTAAATGTTCTGTCATAACCTTAGCTGCTAAGCTTAATGCCTCATATGGCTTTAAACTGCCATCTGTCCATATTTCGATAGTTAGTTTGTCATAGTCTACCATTTGACCAACTCTTGTATTTTCAACAGCATAATTTACTTTCTTAACTGGTGTAAAAATAGAATCGATTGGAAGTACATTGATTGCTTGGTTTAGTTTTTTATTTTTTTCAGCCGTATTATATCCTCTTCCTTTGTCAACTGTCATTTCCATCTGAAGGTGTCCCCCTTCGGCTACTGTTGCAATATGTACTTCTGGATTTAATACTTCCACAGTACTATCTGTAATAATATCTGCTGCTGTAACTTCTCCTTCACCTTTAAAATCAATTCGAATTGTTTTTTCTTCATTCTCATATAGTTTTAATCTTACGTTTTTTAGGTTAACTATAATTTCAGGAACATCTTCTACTACATCTGGTATAGTAGAGAATTCATGAACTACGCCTTCTATTTTTATGCTTGTTATAGCAGCCCCTGGTAATGAAGATAATAAAATTCTCCTTAAGGAATTTCCTATTGTCATACCATAACCACGCTCTAATGGTTCACATACGAACTTTGCATAGTTTTTTTCGTTGTCTGCATTTAAGCATTCAATATTTGGCTTTTCGAATTCAATCATTTTTTTCCTCCTAATCTGAGACTTGAATTATTATTTCATTTCTCATTTCTATTTTGAATAAAGCTCTACAATTAAATGTTCTTCAACAGGGATATCTATATCTTCCCTAGCTGCAAGTCTAATAACTTTACCACTTAATTTTTCTTCATCTTTTTCAAGCCATGTTGGAACCGGTCTTGCACTGTTAATTTCCACATTTTCCTTTATAATTTTTTTATCTTTTCTAATTTCTCTTACACTAATTATGTCTCCTGGTTTAACTAGGTAAGAAGGTATATCTACTTTATGTCCATTCACTTCGAAATGTCCATGTGTTACAAGCATTCTTGCTTGTGTTCTTGAATTCCCATAACCCAAACGATATACAACATTATCTAATCTACTTTCTAGTAGTTGTAATAATATTTCACCTGTAATGCCTTTTTTGCCTTCTGCTATTTCAAAATATCTTCTAAATTGTTTCTCTCCGACACCATAAAATGCTTTTGTTTTTTGTTTTTCTCTTAATTGTGTACCATATTCTGATAGTTTTTTCTTTTTTTGCCCATGTTGTCCTGGTGCATAATTTCTTCTTGTTATACTACATTTATCTGTATAACATCTTGAGCCTTTTAAAAATAGCTTCTGACCTTCTCTACGGCAAATACGGCATTGTTCATCTTTATATCTTGCCATTTTATTTTTCACCTCTCTATTATTTTTTACACTCTTCTTCTTTTTGGTGGTCTGCAACCATTATGAGGAATTGGTGTTACATCTTTAATCATGCTAATTTCTAAACCAGCTGTTTGAAGCGAACGAATTGCTGCTTCACGACCAGACCCTGGTCCTTTTACATACACTTCTACTGTTTTTAATCCATGCTCCATTGCTGTTTTTGCTGCTGTTTCTGCTGCCTCTCCAGCTGCAAAAGGTGTACTTTTTCTTGATCCTTTAAAGCCCAATTCTCCAGCACTCGCCCAAGATAAAACATTTCCTTGTGTATCAGTAATAGTAACTATTGTATTATTAAAACTAGAATGAATATGTGCTGCTCCTTTTTCTATGTTTTTTCTATCTCTTCTTCTAGTTGTTCTTTTTGTTACATTTTTTGTAGCCATTCTCGAATTTTCCTCCTTTTATGTAAGATGATTTTTTCATCTTTTATATGTTATTTATTTTTTGCTCTTACTTACTAGTTTTCTTGGTCCTTTTCTTGTACGAGCATTAGTTTTTGTTCTTTGTCCTCTTACAGGTAACCCTCTTCTATGGCGAATTCCACGGTAACATCCAATTTCAGTAAGTCTTTTAATGTTAAGAGCTACTTCTCTTCTTAAGTCGCCTTCTACCTTATAGTTTTCCATTGCTTTTCTAATAGCATTAACTTGTTCGTCTGTTAAATCTTTCACTCTTGTATCTGGATTAATTCCTGCTTGAGCTAATATTTTTTGTGAGCTTGTCAATCCTATTCCATAGATATAAGTAAGTCCTATTTCTACTCTTTTTTCTCTAGGTAAATCTACTCCTGCTATACGAGCCATATGTTTTAGCACCTCCAAATTATTTTTGTTCATGTTTTTGTGTATCACTATTTTAAAGTGAAATGTCTACCAATTGGTATCAGTAAAATAGCTACACACTATATAATAAATATAATTTAGGAAAGTAAAGTTTACTTTACCAGCCGCTACCTAAAATGATATTTATAACAAATTAAATAAGGCTAGTTTAGCCTTGTCTTTGTTTGTGTTTAGGATTTTCACAAATAACCCTAATAACACCTTTTCTTTTTATTACTTTGCATTTTTCACATATTTTTTTAACTGATGGTCTAACCTTCATTTCCTTCACCTCTTTAATTTGGACTTAATAAAAGTTGCTCTATGTTTATTATAGAGTAATGCAAGTTGTAACTAATATTACAGCTTTTTATATAAAATTATCGTGAGTCTTATTTATCTCTCCATGTAATTCTTCCTCTTGATAAATCATAAGGAGAAAGTTCTACTTTTACTTTATCTCCAGGTAGAATCTTTATGTAATTCATTCTTAATTTTCCAGAAATATGGGCTAATATTTGATGTCCATTTTCTAATTCTACTTTAAAATTTGTATTAGGAAGTGTTTCTATTACAGTTCCCTCCACTTCTATAACATCCTCTTTTGCCAAGTTTTTCCCCTCCTATTATAGGTTTTTAACAATTAGCTAATATAGTATATAATAAAATTACATAATTGTCAATATTTCTGGCTCTTTTTCTGTGATTAAAATTGTATTTTCATAATGTGCAGCTAGGCTGCCATCAGCAGTTACAATTGTCCATCCATCATCTAATACTTCTATTTCTTCTGTTCCCATATTTACCATTGGTTCAATAGCCAATGTCATTCCTGGTTCTAATCTAATGCCTTTTCCTTCTTTTCCAAAGTTTGGTATTCCAGGTTCTTCATGCATATCCGCTCCTATTCCATGCCCTTGGAATTCTTTAACTACATAAAATCCATTTGATTCTATATATTCACCAATTGCATGTGATATATCTCCTATTCTAAATCCTGGTCTAGCATATTTCAGGCCCTCAAAAAAGCTTTGTTTCGTTACCTCTACAAGTTTTTTTACATTATTAGATACAGATGATTCATTGCCTACAATGTGTGTTCTAGTAGCATCCCCATGAAACCCATTTTTGTAAGCGCATAAATCTGTACTTACAATATCACCTTCCTTTAATATTACCTTTTTAGAAGGTATACCATGAATTACTTCGTCATTTACTGAAATACACACTCCTGCTGGAAAAGGTGGAATGCCCTTTATTCCACTTGGAAAGTTTTTGCATGATGGAATAGCATTATGTTTGTAAATTACTTTTTCTGCAATTTCGTTTAACTCATATGTACTAATCCCAGGTTTTATTGCTTCTTTTATTGCTTCTTGTGCCATTGCAACTATTTTGCAAGATTCTCTAATATACTCTATTTCTCTTTTTGATTTTATGGTTACCATTAGCTTAAGTACTCCTTTAGTTTCTTTTTAAATATTCTTTTATTTCTTCTGCAATTCCAAGTGTTGTTACATCTGATTTCTGGTTTAGCTTTACAGTATATAGTATATCTTGGTGTTTGTAATAATCTATTAATATTTCCGATGTTTGATGGTAAACTTTTAGTCTCTGTTTTACGGTTTCTTCATTATCATCTTCTCTTTGAATTAAAGGAGTATTGCAATTATCACAAATTCCTTCAATTTTCGGTGGTTTAAAGTCTAAATTATAAATTGCTCTGCATTCATGGTTTGGGCATGTTCTTCTTTTTACTATGCGTTCAATGATCTCATTATCTGGTAAGCTTAAATTAATTGCTATATTTACTTTTCTACCCTGCTTTGCTAAGATTTCTTTCAACTTCTCTGCTTGCAAAATTGTTCTAGGAAATCCATCTAATATAATACCTTTTTTTACATCTTCTTCAAACAATCTTTTTTCAATTAAGTTGATTGCTAAATTATCTGGTACTAGTTGTCCTTTTTCAATGTAATTTTGTATCTCTTCTGCTAGCTCTCCATGTTTTTTTAAATAGCTACGAAATATTTCCCCACTTGATACATGTGGTATATTAAATTCTTTAGAAAGTAAGTGTCCTACTGTGCCTTTTCCTGTTCCTGGAGCTCCTAACATTACTATTACCATGTCCATTCCCTTCCTTTTTGCCAAATCATGTTTCTAATATTTTTTTCCTAAAATACTTTTAAATAATATCTCACGAAAAAAACATTAGATGACGGATGCCATAATTGGCATCCGACTTTATTAATTTTACTCTAGAAATCCTTTGTAGTGTCTCATCACTAATTGTGATTCTAATTGTTGTACCGTCTCTAATGCAACTCCTACAACAATTAAAATAGATGTTCCTCCAAATGCAACATTTAAATTTGTAAATCTCATTAGCATTGGTAATATAGCAATAATACTTAAGAATAGCCCTCCAAACCATGTAAGTTTAGAAATAATTGCAGATAGATAATCTGTTGTTGGCTTACCTGCACGTATTCCTGGAATAAAACCTCCATTTTTCTTAATATTATTTGAAACCTCAGCTGGGTTAAATGTAGCATATGTATAGAAAAATGTAAATCCAACTATTAGTAGCAAATATACAATTGCATTTGCTATTGAATAGCCTATTGGAACTGCTGACGAAGATGTTGCAAGTGAAAATTTATATACACCTGCCCAAAATCCTGTTGCAGTTGCAATGTCATGATTAAACATTGGAATAATCATTGCAGGGAATGTCATAAATGATGATGCAAATATAACTGGCATAACGCCTGCCATTGCAAGTTTTAATGGTATATGTGTGTTTTGACCACCATACATTTTTCTTCCAACTACTTTTTTTGCATACTGCACAGGTACTCTTCTTTCAGCTTGTTGTACAAATACAACACCTGCTACTAATACAATTGCACCTATTACAATTGCTAGTGCAGTTAAAAGACCAGTTGTGCTAAACGCACCATTTGCAAATATTAGATTGTATAATGTAATAACTACTTGTGGTAAACTTGATATAATACCAATAAATATAATTATTGAAATACCATTTCCTATTCCTTTATTAGTAATTTGCTCTCCAAGCCACATAAGTAATGCCGTTCCTGCAATTAATGAAATGATTACTAAAAATCCTGTTAAGAACCCTGGTTCGATAAATATTCCAGATTGACTATATGATATATATATTCCAAGTCCTTCTATAAATGCAAGCAAAATTGTAAGCATCTTTGTATATCTGTTTATTTTTGCCTTTCCTTCTTCTCCACCTTCTTTAATTGCTCTTTCTAAAGATGGGATAATCATAGCTAATAATTGAATCACAATAGATGCAGTGATATATGGACTTATTGTCATTGCAAATATAGAAAATCTGGAAAAAGCACCTCCTGAAATTATGTCGATTAATCCTGAAAGTCCACTTGAATATTCATTACTTATATCATTTAGTGCAAATGCATCCACCCCTGGAACAGTAATAAAACAGCCTAAACGAAATATAACTATTAAAATTAATGTATATAATAACCTTTTTCTGACATCTGGAGTTTTTAAGGCATTTTTGATAGTCTTAAACAATTTCTATCACCTCTACTTTTCCTCCCAAGGCTTCTATTTTTTCTTTTGCTGATTTTGTAAATCTATTTGCTTTTACATTTAATTTTTTATCTAAACTTCCTGTTCCAAGTATTACAATGCCATCATTTATTTTTCTGATAATTCCCTCAGAAAGTAATGTTTCTGCAGTTACGTCTGTTGCGTTTGATTTGTTTAGCATTGTTAATGTTACTTCAGTATAGTTTTTGGCGTGAATATTTGTAAAGCCTCTTTTTGGCAATCTTCTATATAAAGGTGTTTGACCACCTTCAAATCCACGTCTTACTCCTCCACCAGATCTTGCTTTTTGTCCTTTATGCCCTCTCCCTGATGTTTTGCCAAGTCCTGATCCCATTCCACGTCCTACTCTTTTTTTTGTCTCTCTTTTTACAGCTGGTTTTAATTCACCAAGTTTCATTTTGTTTAGCACCTCCCTTATTTTTATTGAAAACGAATTTTTATGCTATTTCTTCTACTTTTTTTCCTCTTTTTCTTGCTACTTCTTCTGTTGTTTTCATACTTTCTAAAGCATTTAGAGTAGCATTTACAACATTTCTAGGATTATTAGTTCCTATTACTTTTGTTTTAATATCTCTATAACCTGCAAGCTCTAAAACAGGTCTTACACTTCCTCCAGCAATAAGCCCAGAACCTTCAGGACCTGGTTTTAATAATACACTAGCTGATCCAAATTTTCCTAAATATTCATGAGGAATTGTTGTTCCAACAATTGGGACTTCAATTAAATTTTTCTTTGCATCCTCGATTGCTTTTTTTATAGCATCTGGAACTTCTGAAGCTTTTCCATTTCCAACTCCTACATGTCCAGCTCCATCTCCAACTACAACAACCGCACTAAATCTAAAAGTTCTACCACCCTTTACAACTTTTGCAACTCTACTGATGGCTACAACTTTTTCTTTTAACTCTACTGAATTTTCATTTTCCATTTTTTTCTCACCTTCCTTTATTTCTCTTCTTTCGCACATTTTAGAATACTAAGCCAGCTTCTCTAGCTGCTTGTGCAACTTCTTTTACTACTCCATGGTAAATATATCCGCCTCTATCAAACACTACTTCTTTAATATTTTTTTCGATTGCTCTTTTTGCAATTAATGTGCCAACTTCCTTTGCTGCTTCCTTGTTAGAATGTTTAGTTTTAATTTGTTTATCTAATGTAGAAGCACTTGCAAGCGTCACACCTTGTATGTCATCAATTATTTGTGTATAAATATTTTTGTTGCTTCTATATACACATAATCTTGGACGTTCTGGAGTTCCACTGATTTTATTACGAACTTTTAGGTGCCTTTTTCTACGTGTCTCTTTTCTATTTATTTTTGTTATCATTGTGCAATCTTACCTCCTTTTCACAAATTATTTCTTACCTGCTTTTCCTTCTTTACGTCTTATTACTTCTTCAGCATATTTGATACCCTTTCCACGATATACTTCTGGTGGTCTCTTTGTTCTAATAACTGCTGCCATTTGTCCAACCAATTCTTTATCTACTCCTCTTACTATAATTTGATTTGGATTTGGTACTTCAAAAGTAATTCCTGCTGGTTCTTCCATTTCAACTGGATGTGAATAGCCTAATGTTAAAACTAATTTTTTCCCTTGTTTTGCAGCTCTATATCCAACACCATTTACTTCTAAGCTTCTAGTGTATTCTTTCACAACACCTTCAATCATATTATAAATTAATGTTCTTGTTAAACCATGTAAGCTTCTATTTGTTGGCTCATCATTTGGTCTTGATACAGTAACAATCTTGTCTTGTATGCTTACATTCATGTTTGGATGTATTTCTCTTTGTAAGGTTCCTTTTGGTCCTTTTACAGTAATTTTATGTCCATCTAATGAAACTTCTACACCTTCTGGTACAGTAATTGGACTGTTTCCTATTCTTGACATTTTTTTCCCTCCTTCATTATGAAAAATTTTAATGTTTTGTAGTTTAAAATCTTACCATATATATGCTAAAACCTCTCCACCTAAGTTCTCTTTTCGCGCTTCTTTGTCTGTCATAACACCCTTCGATGTAGAAACTAAAGCAATTCCAAGGCCATTTAATACTTTTGGTAATTCTTCTTTAGAGGCATATACTCTTAAACCTGGTTTACTAATTCTTTTTAAGCCTGAAATAACTTTTAAACCTTTTTCGTCATATTTTAGTGTAATTCTGATAACTCCTTGAGTTTCATTTTTTATTTCTTCATATGCTTTAATGTAACCTTCTTTGAATAATATATCCGCAATTGATCTTTTCATATTAGAAGCTGGGATATCAACTGTTTTAAATTTTGAGTTACTAGCATTTCTTATTCTTGTTAACATATCTGCAATTGGGTCTGTTGTATTCATTCTGTTTTTTCCCTCCTTTTCTTTTATCACTTCTTATTTGATTCTTACCAACTAGCTTTTTTAACTCCTGGGATTTCACCTTTATGTGCTAATTCTCTAAAGCATACACGGCAAATTCCATATTTACGAATATAGCTATGTGGTCTTCCACATAATTTGCAACGATTATATTCTCTTGTTTTATATTTTTGTGGTCTTTGTTGTTTTACAATTAATGATTTTTTAGCCATGGGGTTCTCCTTTCTTTCTATTTGTTCTTAAAAGGCATTCCTAAAAGAGTTAATAGCTCTTTTGCTTCTTCGTCTGTTTTTGCTGTTGTAACAAATGAAATATCCATACCTCTTAATTTATCTATTTTATCATATTCTATTTCTGGGAATATTAATTGTTCTCTTACGCCCATTGAATAATTTCCTCTACCATCAAAAGAATTCGCAGAAACTCCTCTAAAATCTCTAACTCTTGGAAGAGCAACATTAAATAGTTTATAAGCAAAGTCATACATTCTTCCTGCTCTTAGAGTTACTTTAAGACCAATTTTTGCGCCTTCCCTTAGCTTAAATGCTGCTATTGATTTTTTTGCTTTTGTTATAATTGGCTTTTGGCCAGTTATAATTTGTAAATCGTTCATTGCATTTTCTAATGATTTTGGATTGTCTTTTACATCTCCTAACCCAATATTTATAATGATTTTATCTAGTTTTGGTATTTGCATTACAGATTTATAGCCAAATTTTTTCATTAATGCAGGTTTTACTTCTTTTTCATATTGTTCTCTTAATTTCTCCATTTTTTATTTTCCTCCTTTCTATTTAAGTTTATTTCCACATTTTTTACATACACGTACTTTTTGGTCTTTTTCTATTACATATCCTATTCTTGTTGGTTTATTACATTTTGGGCAAACAACATTTGCTTTACTAGAATGTATCGCACATTCTATTGAAATAATCCCGCTTTCTTCTCCTTGTTTCTTTGCCTTAACATGTTTTTTTCTAACATTAACACCTTTTACAATAATTTTTTCTGTTTTAGGAATAACTTCTAAAACTTCTCCTGTTTTTCCTTTATCATTTCCTGATAAAATTTTAACAGTATCACCTTTTTTTATTTTCATGTTTCTTTTTCACCTCAATTTCATTACAAAAACGATAACTCTTTATATGCAAAATATTACTCGTTTACTTGCTTTGTTTTTTATATATAATGAGATATTTTAAATTTTATATATAGTTACTATAACACTTCTGGAGCTAAAGATAAAATTTTCATATAATCTTTATCTCTAAGCTCTCTAGCAACTGGTCCAAATATACGTGTTCCTCTTGGGTTTCCATCATCACGTATAATTACAGCTGCATTTTCATCAAACCTTACATATGAGCCATCTGCCCTTTTAGTTGGTTTTTTTGTTCTAACAACAACAGCTTTCACAACATCTCCTTTTTTTACCATACCAACTGGAGCTGCTGTTTTTACAGATGCAATAATTACGTCCCCAATTTTTGCAACTTTTCTATGAGATCCACCTAAGCAACGAATACACATAATTTCTTTTGCGCCTGTATTATCAGCTACTTTTAATATTGATTGTTGCTGTACCATAATTGCTTCCTCCTTTTTTTATAGGTTTTTATTTTATTTCAGCCTTTTTAACTATTTCAACAACTCTCCATCTTTTATCTTTTGATAATGGACGTGTTTCCATAACTTTAACTCTGTCACCAATTTGACATTCATTATTCTCATCATGTGCTTTTAGTTTATAAGTTCTTTTTACAATCTTTTTATATATTGGATGTCTTACACTTGTTTCAACTGCTACTACAACTGTTTTGTCCATTTTGTCTGATGTAACAGTTCCAATCATCACTTTACGAAGATTTCTTTCTTCTGCCATTTTATTTCTCCTTTCTAAAGATTATATCGTTGTAGTGTTATTCAATATTTTAAATTAAGTATATTTATTTTTTTAATTCTCTTTCTCTTAATATTGTTTTTATTTTAGCAATATCTCTTCTTACCTCTTTAATTTTAAGTGGATTATCTAATCCATTTGTTGCTAGTGAAAATCTTAGTTTAAATAGCTCTTTCTTTAATTCCCCTAATTCTTTTACTAGCTCCTCTGAAGACATTTCTCTAATTTTATTTATCTTCATTGCTATCACCTACCTCTTCTGCAGATTTTCTCGTTACAAATTTTGTTTTAATTGGTAGTTTGTGCATAGCAAGCCTTAAAGCTTCTTTTGCTGTTTCTTCAGGAATTCCGGCAATTTCAAACATTACTCTTCCTGGTTTAACAACAGCTACCCAATATTCAGGATTTCCTTTGCCACTTCCCATACGAGTTTCTGCTGGTTTTTTTGTTATTGGCTTATCTGGAAAAATTTTAATCCAAACCTTTCCTCCTCTTTTTATAAAACGAGTCATAGCAATACGAGCAGCTTCAATTTGGTTTGCTGTAATCCAGCCAGCTTCTAATGCTTGAAGTCCATACTCTCCTTCGCTAACATAATTACCTCTTAATGTTTTTCCTCTCATTCTTCCTTTTTGTACTTTTCTATATTTCGTTCTTTTTGGCATTACTGGCATTATGCTTCTCCTCCTTCCACTTTCTCTTTCTTGGTTGGAAGTACTTCACCTTTATAAATCCAAACTTTTACTCCTATTTTTCCATAAGTTGTATCTGCTTCGTAGAAACCATAGTCAATATCCGCTCTTAATGTTTGTAGTGGTATAGTTCCTTCTTTGTAGAACTCTGTTCTTGCCATATCGGCACCGCCTAGTCTTCCAGATACAGAAGTCTTAATTCCTAAAGCTCCAGCTTTCATAGTTTTTTGCATACATTGTTTCATAGCTCTTCTAAATGAAATTCTTCTTTCTAGTTGGCTACATATATTTTCTGCAACTAATGTAGCATCTAAATCTGGTGATTTTACTTCAACTATATTTAAGTTAACTTCTTTTCCTATCATTTTCTTTAGTTCTTCTTTTAGTCCTTCTGCAAGATTGCCACCTTTTCCTATTACAAGACCTGGCTTTGCAGTATAAACATTTATTTTAACAAATTTTGCAGTTCTTTCTATCTCTACTTTTGAAATACCTGCTATAAATAATTTCTTCTTAACATATTCACGAATTTTATGGTCTTCTATTAAATAATCACTATAATGCTTTTTATCAGCATACCATTTAGAATCCCAGTTTTTAATGATTCCAACTCTTAATCCGTGTGGATGCATTTTTTGACCCATGTTAAAAATCCTCCTTTCTTATTACTTTCTTTCTCTTAATACTATTGTAATATGACTTGTTCTTTTCCTTATTCTAACTGCTGAACCTTTTGCAGCAGGTCTTATTCTTTTCAATGTTGGACCTTGGTTTGCATATATTTCTGCAATATAAATATTTGCTCTTGTCATATAATGGTTATTTTCTGCATTTGCAATTGCAGATTTTAATAACTTCTCTAAAATTTCTGAGGATGCCTTTGGTGTATACTTTATAATTGCTAATGCTTCATCAACATTTTTTCCTCTTACCAAATCAGCTACAATTTTCACTTTTCTACTTGAAATTCTTGCATATCTTAATGTAGCCTTTGCTTGAGCAACAGTTTCCACTGTTTCTTTATTTTCTGCCACTTTTTTTTCCTCCTTATTTTTTTATTTTGTATTTAGCCGTTTGTTATTTTTTAACTGTAGTTGCTTTTTCTCCGCTATGCCCTTTAAATGTTCTAGTTGGAGCAAATTCTCCTAATTTATGTCCTATCATTTCTTCTGTAATATAAACAGGCACATGTTTTCTTCCATCATGAACTGCTATTGTGTGTCCAACCATTTGTGGGTAAATTGTAGACGCTCTAGACCATGTTTTAAGCACTACTTTATTTCCTGTTTCATTCATAGCTTCTATTCTCTTTATAAGTTCAGGAGCTACATATGGTTTCTTTTTGCTTGATCTTGACATGTTTTATTTCCTCCTTTTTACTATAAACTTGTTTGAAGGTTTATTTTTCTTTCTTGTTTTATAACCAAGTGCTGGTTTTCCCCAAGGAGTAAGTGGACCTGCGTGTCCTACTGGTGCTCTTCCTTCTCCACCACCATGAGGGTGATCAACTGGGTTCATAACTGAACCTCTAACAGTAGGTCTTATTCCAAGATGTCTTGTACGTCCTGCTTTTCCAAGTTTTATATTTTCGTGATCATTGTTTCCAATTGTACCAATTGTTGCTCTACATCTTGAAAGAACTAATCTCATTTCTCCAGATGCAAGTCGAATATGTGCATAATTTCCTTCTTTGGCCATCAGTTGTGCTTCTGTTCCTGCTGCTCTTACCAATTTTCCTCCCTGTCCTGGATTTAATTCAATATTATGAATCATTGTACCCACAGGTATATTTTCAATAGGCAAGCAATTTCCTGGTTTAATATCTGCATTTGGACCAGACATTACTTTGTTTCCATTTGTTAATCCTAGTGGAGCTAAGATATATGATTTTTGACCATCTGTATACTCAATTAGTGCAATGTTGGCACTTCTGTTTGGGTCATATTCAATTCCAATAACTGTTGCTTCCATATCATCTTTTTTACGTTTAAAATCGATTATTCTATATTTTTGTCTGTTTCCACCACCTTGATGTCTAACAGTAATTCTTCCATATGAATTCCTTCCTGCATTTTTTTTCTTAGTTGCAAGTAAAGATTTCTCAGGTGTTTTTTTTGTAATTTCACTAAAGTCAGATACTGTCATGTTTCTTCTTGATGGTGTAACTGGTTTATAATGTTTCATTCCCATATTTTATTTTCCTTTCTTCCTTAAATGTGTAGGATTTACACATTTTTATTATATTTGCGTATGTTTTTCCTGCAACGCATAACACAGATATTATTTATTTTCCGAGTTTTCTCTCGATAATTAATTTACTTTAAGCTCCCATAAACTCATCTATTGAGTCCTTATATTTTCTTGAAATCTTAACTTCTTTTCCACCTTTAGAAAGGTAAGATTCTTCTTTTGGATTCGTATCAATTTTTACAATTGCTTTTTTCCAGTCTGATGTTCTTCCTTGATGAACCCCTACTCTTTTCTTTTTTCCTTTTACAATTATTGTATTAACTTTTAGCACTTTTACTCCAAATATAGATTCTACTGCTTTTGCAATTTGTATCTTATTTGCGTTTTTGGCTACTTCAAAGGTGTATTTTCCTTCTTGCATATCACTATTTGTTTTTTCTGTAATTACTGGTCTTTTTATAATATCTTCTGGTAACATTATGCATACACCTCCTCAATTTTCTTAACTGCATCTAGAGTAACTATAATTTTATCGCAATTTAGTAATTCATATGCATTCATATTGGTTACTAATCCTGTTTTTACCCCTTCTATGTTTCTACTTGAATAACGCACATTGTTATTTTGTTCTGGTAACAGAATAAATATTTTTCCACCGATTTTTAAGTTGTCTAAAACTTTTACCATATTTTTTGTTTTTATTTCTTTTAATTCTAATTTATCAAGTACTACAATATTTTCTTCTGCTAATTTACTACTTAATACAGATTTTACTGCAAGTTTCTTTTCTTTTTTATTTATTTTATAGCTATATGAACGTGGTTTTGGTCCTAAAGCTATACCACCTTTGATCCATTGTGGAGCACGAATACTGCCTTGTCTTGCACGTCCTGTTCCCTTTTGTCTCCATGGTTTTTTTCCACCACCAGAAACTTCAGCTCTTGTTTTTGTACTTTGTGTTCCTTGTCTTTGATTAGCCAAGTAATTTACTATAACACTATGTACAATCTCTTCATTTGGTATAATTCCAAATATCTCTTCTTTTAATTCTATATCTCCGGCTTTTTTGCCTTCCATATTGTATACATCTATCTTAAGCATTTGTTTTTCCTCCTTTCGTCACCCTTTATTTTACTGCCTTAACAGTATCTTTAATTTTTAATATGCTTCCTTTAGCACCAGGTACACTACCTTTTACTAAAATAACATTTTTGTCTAAGTCAACTCTTACAATTTCTAAGTTTTGAATAGTAACTGTTTGGCATCCCATATGGCCTGGTAGTTTTTTTCCTTTAAACACTCTACCAGGTGTTGATGTAGATCCCATGGATCCAGGTCTTCTGTGATACATAGAACCATGTCCCATTGGACCACGGTGTTGTCCATGACGTTTAATAACACCTTGGAAACCTTTTCCTTTGCTAATTCCTTGGATGTCTACCATATCTCCTTGTGAAAAAATGTCTACCTTAATTTCATTTCCTACCACGTAATCTGCAATATTTGAAACTCTAAATTCTCTTAAATATTTTTTAGGTTGTAATTTTAGTTTTGCAAATTGTCCTTTAGCAGGTTTTGTTAATTTTCCATCCTTAATTTCTCCAAAACCTAATTTTATAGCATCATAACCATCTGTTTCTTTTGTCTTTACTTGAACTATATTACATGGCCCTGCTTCAATAACTGTTACTGGAATAACAATTCCTTTTTCGCCAAAGACTTGTGTCATTCCAATTTTTTTTCCAATAATTGCTTTTTTCATTATATTTTTCCTCCTTTTTGAGAGATGAGTAACTATAAATTTAGTTCTTATTGCTCTCAAGTTTGCAAAAAGCTTGCATCAAAAATTTTCTTGCTTTTTAAAGCTTAATTTCTATTTCAACACCAGCTGGCAGGTCTAATTTCATTAAACTATCAACTGTTTTTTGTGTTGGATAAAGAATGTCAATTACTCTCTTATGAGTTCTCATTTCAAATTGTTCTCTTGAGTCTTTGTGTTTGTGTGGAGAACGTAAGATTGTTACAACTTCTTTTTCTGTTGGAAGTGGAATTGGACCTGAAACTTTTGCTCCTGTTCTTTTAGCAGTATCTACTATTTTTTCAGCAGACTGGTCTAAAACAACATAATCATAAGCTTTTAGTCTTATTCTTATTTTTTCGCTTCCTACATTTTGATTTGAATTTGATGTTGCCATAAATTTCCCTCCTTAAAATATTTTTGACCTTTTTGGCATATGGCAAGTTTTCATCAACGCACCCTGGTGTTTCTTTTAACTCCTTTTAAAAACCTAAAGATTTGCATAAATTCTTTAGGACAAGTGCTTTTTTCAACTTATCCGCCTGGTCTTAAGCCATGACATACTCCATGTGAGTTCCCTCCACTATATGCAGTGTAGCCACATCACACTTCATCGCAAATTTCATGCTTCATTATTATACATCGGTATTTATTTATTGTCAACCATTTTTATATAAATTGCATTAAATTTCCGGTCTATTATGCACATTATTTTTCAAACACCCTTTTTGTAAATATTTATAAAGTACTTCTAGTGCATAAACCCTTTCATCCATTTTACCACAACTTCCATTCTTGTATCTAATTTTACTTGCAATATTACTTTGTCTTCTTTTCTTATTTTTTGTATCATCCAATCTTCCATTTCATCATATCCTTTTATGGTAATTATACTTCCATTTTGCAATTCAATTTTTTTGAAATTACACAGTTAGCTTGACACGCTCTAATTTTTTTGCAAAAAAATTAGCGTCCGGTAGGAACTGTACCAACTTTTGTCCCCATACCTAAAGGCAGGGGCAAAAGTTGGTGCAACACTTACCAGATGTGTTCTAGCTTACGCCTTTTTTATTCTTAATTTATCTGCTTTTTTTAATTCGTAACAGGGCTCAGCGCTACAAGTAAAGTGTGGTGCGGGACGAACCGGTGCCGTTGTCGCTAAGGGTCGGATGGCCGTAGTTGCGGTGACTTGCCGGGTAGAAAAGGCCATTGTTTGCATAACCGTAGCCACTGCCTCGCCTCTCTCGAAGGTTGGTAGAATACGCTTCTGCTGTCCATTCATAGTGATTACCTTCAAGGTCGTAAATATTATTCATACAATCTTGTTCGTTTTGTCCTGATAAAGCATGTGTTATTGTTAGATTTCTATCACTATGTCCAACTTGTGCTTGTTCTCCTATAAATTTTATTACTTGGTCATACTGGCATCCCCATATCATTTGTTTATTTTCATCTATTTTTCTTATCGTGTTATATAGACCATACCAACTGGTTGCTCCTAAATAATTGCTTCCATTTACATCATCTGCTGTTAATACTTTTTGATTCTTTTTGCTGCCTCCATTTGCTCCTACTTCATATCGACTGATATAAAATCCTCCGTTTTTTGCTACACTTTTTGCCATTGCTGTAAAGTCACTTTTTAATTGGGCAATTGTTAAATCATTATCAGCATCATAACTTACGGTATTTGGTTCACGGTAAGTATTATATGTTTGGTCTCTTTTCGTAAAGTCCATGATATAGGAATTTCCTGTTAGTGAGCTGATATACAATCTTCCCACTAAATTGGTTGCTGTTGCTGGGTGTGTTTGACAGGTTAAGGTGTCTGTATTTTCATCGTACACTAGATTACATACACTGTCTCCTGTGTTACTTTCACACATTACCATACTATTTATATCTACTGGTATCCATACATATTGGTTTACTGTTTCTTGTAAATTTGTTGTACTTCCTCCTATTGTAATTGTACTTTGATTTGTACCATCTGCCTCATCTTCTTTCCAATTTACTGTTGCTCCTTCTGGTATCTCATATATTACTAATCCTTCTGCTTCTGAATCTTCGTTACTTATTTGTGAGGCTGTATATCCATTTGGAACTGGCACGTCTCCTACATATGTTATATCATCACCGCCTCCTGTTACTCCTCCTTCTATTTCATTTGCTTTCATCAATATGTTTTTTATTGCATTACTCTCTTCTCCTACCGCTCTATTCCAACTTTCTACTGCCTCTTCTGCTTTCCCTATTAGTCCTTCTTCATCTATTGCTAAATTTATTGCCACTCCTGCTAATATTAATAGTACTATTATTGTTATTACTAAACTTACTAGTGTTATTCCTTTTTTTCCTTTGCTTTTGTTTTTCTTTTCCATTTTTATCTCCTCTCCTTGTTGGCTTTTTGCCTTTTTATTTTTTCTTTATCTTTTTTGCACACAAAAACTACCCATCTCGTACATGATTTGTTTCATGACAAGATAGGTAGCCTTTTTCTACTTCTTTTTTATTTGCTTTATTGGTTAAATTGAATTGTGTGTGTGTGTGTGTGTGTACAGCCACGTGGGTTTCCTCCTCTTTTTCTTTTGTGTTTTCCTTTATTTCCTTTTATATGTTGATAATGTATTGATTCACGTTTGCTCTTTTATTTCTTTTATTTTATATTTTTTTCCTTCTTTTGTCAACACTTTTTGGCTAGAGAATAAGAAATTATAACCGGTAATTTAATTTTACCATTTCTATAAATTGCAATTTATACTCTTGTCAACACTTTTTTACAGTGCTTGTGTTGCTTTAATTTTTATGCTATAATTATAATATTAGGCAATACCTAAAATTTAGAAAGGGTGGTTATTAAATGTTTAAAGAAAAGGGACGCAGTTTTTGGATTTGGGTTCATGGTAGCATGTTAAACTTTCTTCTAGATACAAAGATTCCACTTTCCAAATGCTCACTTTTTTTGGCAGAAGAAGTTGAACCCTCTGGAATAGAAATTCGCCTAAAGTTGAAAAGCAGTAATGATATTCCAGAGCTCCGGGCGATGTTAGAGAACTACTTTAAAACTTCAGAATAAAAACCACAACAAAAAAGGTGCCCAGAAATAGGACACCTTTTTTATTTATTTTTATTATTCTGCTGATTCAGTTGTTTCTGTTTCAGGAGCTTCATAAGCATCTAATATAGCTTTTTGAATTTTCTCCCTTGTTTCAGCATTAATTGGATGAGCTATATCCTTAAATTCTCCGTTTGGAGTTTTTCTACTTGGCATAGCAATGAATAATCCATTTTGACTTTCAATAACTTTAATGTCATGAATTACAAATTCATTGTCAAATGTTACTGAAGCAACAGCTTTCATTCTGTTTTCTGAATTTACTTTTCTTAAACGTACGTCTGTAATTTGCATGTGAGCACCCCTTCCAATGTTCTATAAAAAATTTATACATATTTTTATAATATGTACAACTATATTATTCGTCAAAAATAATTTTTATCCTTCTTTATTTTACAAGTTTTTCTTTGGCATTTTATTGTTTGCATTTTATATTATTTAAGCATATATTAATTATAACACGCTAATTTTAAATTCTTATATTTTTATTGTAAATTCATTTATTTAAGTGTATAATCTTTTTGAAGGAAGGATGAATAAATATGCAAAATTCAATTTTCAAATTAAATGATATAAAAAATTGCAAGCATATACATATGGTTGGCATTGGTGGAATTAGTATGAGTGGTATTGCAGAAATTCTACATAATTGGGGATTTACTGTGACAGGCTATGATGCTGTTTCTTCTGATGTCACAGAAAAGCTAATATCCTCTGGAATTAATGTTGTAACAGAACATAATTTAGGGATTTTAAATAGTGCTGATTTAGTTGTTTATACTGCCGCTATTCAACAAGATGACCCTGAACTTGTTGAAGCAAGGAATTTAAACATTCCTTGTGTAGAGCGTGCTGAATTTCTTGGTTATTTGACTAAAATATATAAAAATACTGTTTGCATATCAGGAACTCATGGAAAAACGACTACGACTTCTATGGTCTCTTTATGTTTTCTTGAAGCTAACCTTAATCCTACAATACAAGTTGGTGCAATTTTAAAAGATATAAATGGAAATTATCATGTTGGTGGTCAATCATATTTTATTATAGAGGCTTGTGAATATGTAGAAAGTTTTTTAAAGTTTAGTCCAAAAGCAGAAATTGTTTTAAATATCGACAATGACCATTTGGATTATTTTAAGACATTTGAGAATATTAAAAATGCCTTTATAAAGTATGTCAAACTTTTACCTGATGATGGTATATTAGTATTAAATGGTGATGATGTAAATTGCTTAGATTTAATTGCTCATAGTAAAGGCAAAAATATTACATATGGTATTACAAATAAAAAAACAGATTTTTTTGCAACAAATATTGGCTTTGATAACGATGGTTTTGCCTCATTTGATGTTTATGCAAGAGACAAGTTTTATGAAAAAATCTCTTTGCATGTTCCAGGAATGCATAATGTACTAAATGCTTTAGCATGTATTGCACTTTGCAATGAATATGGAATCTCAAAAGAGACTATAAAAAAAGCACTTTATAAGTTTACCGGTGCTCATCGTCGTTTTGAATTTCTTGGAAAATTTAATAATGTTTCAGTTTATGATGACTACGGGCATCATCCAGCGGAAATTGTGGCAACTGCAAAAGCGCTTATGAATAAGAAGTATCATGAATCTTGGGTTGTATTTCAGCCACATACTTATAGCCGAACTAAGTTGCTCTTAGATGATTTTGCAAGAGCTCTGTTAAATTTTGATCATGTAATAGTAACAGATATATACGCTGCAAGGGAAAAAAATATTTATAATATTTCTTCTAAAGATTTAGTTGAAAAAATCAACTCTTTTGCAAATAAGGCCATTTATATTAAAGATTTTTCAGATATTGCTACTTATATTAATAGCAATGCACATTCAGAAGATATTGTTTTAACATTAGGTGCTGGAAATATAGAGCATTTAGGGAAATTAATTTTAAATCAGTAGAGCATATATGTTCTAAAGGGTGAGCTTAAAAAGGAAATCTACCTCTTATTGAGTTAGATTTCCTTTTGTATTTTTCTTATTTTACCTCTTTTGATGACTTAATCATTATATCTGCAAACACTCCATATCCCACCTGAGGATCATTAACTAGTACATGAGTTATTGCTCCAATAAATTTCCCATTTTGAACAATAGGGCTTCCACTCATTCCCTGAATTATTCCCCCTGTTTTTTCTAATAATTCATTGTCCGTTACTTTTAAAAGCATGCTTTTATTATTTTCATTATTATTTTTGTCTATTTTTTGTATTTCTATATTGTATTCTTGTCTTTTTCCATCCTCTAATGTGCAAATAATTTTTGCAGGGCCTGTTTTAATTTCATCTCTTGTGGCAACTTCAATTGCTTCTAATTGGTTAATTCCTAGTTCAATTGTATTGTTTAGTCTACCATATATGCCAAATTCAGTATTTTTAGTTATTTCTCCAATTTCTTTTCCGATTAGATATATTACCTCGTACTTCACCGTGGAACTCCTTTTTTCCCTTTTGTAATATCTACAATACTTGCAGTTACGATTTCTCCACTAGATATTGTTATTAAATTTCCTGTATCTATATCTTGAATTCCGTGCCCCAAAGCTGCAAACGACTTTGTACTTGGTTCATAAAACGTAATTGTTCCAACTCCTGCTGCCGCGTCTCTTACCCATAAACCTAATTTGTATTCTCCTTTACTACTTTTGCTTGGCTTTATATTTGCAACTTTAATTTCTCCTTTACTTGAATATTCAATTTTCAAGTTTTTGCCTTTGCTTTCATTTACGGTTTTTATTAAATCTTCAGTTGATGAAATCTCTTTTTCATTTATAGATAATATTGTATCTCCTTCTTCTATTCCTGTGTCTAAATATGGCTGCTCATCTGCATTTTCTCCAGTAACTTCAGACATTCCAACAACTAACACTCCTTTAGTATAAAGCTTTAATCCAATAGTTTTTCCTATTGGAACGACTTTTGTTTTAGGAATAACATCAACTGTTAATTCTTTTACTGTAATTGTATTAAACAAGCTTACCTCCAAATTAGCATGTCCAATATTTTTTGACGTATTTATTAGGTTGTTTCCAACGCTAGTAGAAACTTGCTTTATATCATTATTTTCCTTTTGGGTAAGTTTAATTCCAAAAACGGTCATTAGGTTTAGCTTTTCACCTTCAAATAATATAATATTTCTTGGGATTGTGGTTATATTACTAACATAAATTAATATTAGTAACAGTATTGCTATAATTAAAATTTTAAAAAAATTTTTCATGTTTCCTCCAATTTGATGTCAAGAAAATTTGGTAAAATAA
>CALYAM010000013.1 GCA_944393565.1 uncultured Clostridia bacterium | reverse complement strand
TGCTCCAGAGACTAGCCCTGCGAAATGCCTTTCTTATTGTATAGGAAAAATCGGATTTTTCTTTGATATTTCAGTGTTTTTAACGATTTTTCCGTATACAACAAGGTTAGGCTTCCTTGGGCCGTCCGAGCACAAAGCGAGGACATGTATTTCGCTGTTGCTCCAGAGACTAGCCCTGCGAAATGCCTTTCTTATTTTAGGGAAATTATATGGTTTAAAGGTACGATATTTTTATTATCATTTAAAAATTAATTTGTTTTTAAGAGAAAGAATTATTACGTAAATATATTGCCAAATCGGAAAAAATAAGGTATAATACAAGATATGTAGCTGAAATTATTACAAGAGTGTTAAATATATATTACAATTGTGTTAATATTATTGACATATCTTTGTTTTTTTATAAAATAATAATATCATTTACAGAGGTAAATTATGAGAATTATTAGCGGAGAAGCACGAGGTACAAAATTATTTACTTTAGAAGGAAAAAATACAAGACCAACTTTGGACAGAGTAAAAGAAGCATTGTTTAGCATAATACAAAACCAAGTACTTGAAGCTAAAGTATTAGATTTGTTTTCTGGTTCTGGTGCATTGGCATTGGAATCGCTAAGCAGAGGGGCAAAAGAAGTAATACTTTGCGATAATTCAAAAGAAGCAATAAGTATAATAAAAAAAAATATAAATAAGGCAAAATGTGAAAATAAAACAAGAGTAATGATGGCCGACTATAAGGTAGCACTTAATAAATTAAAAGAAGAGAAAAATGTTTTTGATATTATTTTTTTAGATCCACCATATGCTACCGATTTCGATATAAAAGCAATTAATTATATAATAACAGAAAATTTACTAAGTGAGAATGGAATAATAATAGTTGAAACAGATTCTGAAGATAAAATAAAACAGATAGAGCAAATTAAAATTAATATTTTGAAGATTAAAAAATATGGTCGTGTGAGACTCGTATTTTTAAATCGAAAGGGGTAACATACTGATGGAAATATTTACATTACTTGAGACATTAGAAGATATTTTGGAAAGAAGTAAGAGCATACCTTTTTCAGGAAAAGGTATTGTGGACAAAGAAGAACTATTGGAGATAATAAAAGAGATTAGGCTAAAGCTTCCAGATGAATTAAAACAAGCAAAATGGATAAAAGAAGAAAGACAGCGTATTATTGAGGAAGCACAAAAAGAAGCAGATGGAATTGTAAAAGAAGCAGAAAATCGTATTATTGCAATGATTGATGAACATGAAATTACGCGAAAAGCATACGAGCAAAAAGCTGAAATAATTGAAACTGCTAATGAAATGTCTAGAGAAATTTCTAAAGGAACAAAAGATTATGCAGATAATGTGCTTATGGAATTAGAAGCTACATTAGAAGAAGCTTTAAAAACAATTCAAAACAACCGTAAAGAATTAAAATAAAAGAGAAAATAGACTTTCGTAAAAATCATGTAATTTTACGAAAGTTTTTTTAAAATCATTAAAATTTTAACAAATTCCTAGCATTTTTTTATTAAATGGTGTAAACTTTTTTAGGGAGGATAAAGAATGGCTAGAAGGAGAAAAAAGAGTAAAAAGAAATTTTTAACAGGAGATGTAGTAATTGTATTGCTTATAATATGTAGCATTTTATTAGCGGTGCTAATATATGCAGAAACAGGAACAGTTGGTAAAATGTTAAGTCCAACACTTGGTGGAATTATGGGATTCATAAAATATTTGTTACCTATTGCAACATTTGGACTTGCTATTTATATTGCATGTGATAATAAAGAATATTTAATATCAAAATTTGTACAATGCGGAGTTTTGCTGCTTAGCTTGGCGATTATTATGACGACTTACCAAATTACAGAGGGGCACATTAACCAAGAATTGAGTTTTAAAGAAACAGTAATTCAAGGCTATGACTTGGGAACAAAAGATATAGGGGGAGGTGCAATTGGCACAATTGTATCAATACCTCTTATAAAATCAATTGGAAGTATAGGTACAGTGATTTTAGCAGTAGGGGCATTGGCTGTATTAGCTGTTTTTGTATTTGGAATAAAGCCTTCACAAATTTTATCAAACGCAGTAGAAAAAGTTGAAGAGAAAAAAGAAGAATCAAGAGAAGAAAAACAAAGACAAACGGAAATAAAAAGAAGACTAAAAGAAGAAAAAAATAATAAAATAAAACAAGCACCTGTAGATGAAGTATTAGAAGATCAAATTACAATTAATTTAGGAAGAAATATAAAAGAAAACAAAATACACAAACATAATGCAGAACAGATATCAGAGACTAAAAATAATCCAAATGAAATAGAAAATCTATTTAAGCAAGAGCAAGAGATAAAAGAAGAAAAAACAAGAGAAGTTTTACAATTAGAACATACACTTACAGTTGAAGAAGAAAATTACGAGTTTCCACCTATTGAACTTTTGAAAGAGGGAACATCAAGCATACTAAAGGGAGGGAAAAAAGCGGTTACAGATACAGCAACTAAATTGCAAAAGACGTTATACAGTTTTGGGGTTTCAGCAAAAGTAGAAAATGTATCCGTGGGACCTGCTATAACGAGATATGAATTAAAACCAGCAGAAGGAGTTAGAGTAAGCAAAATTGCAAATTTAGCGGATGATATTGCATTGAATTTAGCGGCTGAAAGCATACGTATTGAAGCACCTATACCAGGAAAACAGGCTGTTGGAATTGAAATTCCAAATAAAGAAAAAGAAGTTGTACATTTAAGAGAAATTATAGATTCAGATAAATTTAAAAACTCTAGTTCAAAATTATCATTTGCTGTTGGCAAAAATGTTGCAGGAGAAGAAGTCGTAACGGATATAGCTAAAATGCCACATGTGCTTATAGCTGGAGCAACAGGTTCTGGTAAAAGTGTATGTATAAATACACTAATTGCAAGTATTATATATAAAGCAAAACCAAGTGAAGTAAAACTTGTAATGGTGGATCCAAAAGTTGTTGAACTTTCAGTATATAATGGGATACCTCACCTATTAATTCCGGTAGTAACAGATCCAAAAAAAGCTGCAGGAGCTCTTTCATGGGCTGTACAAGAAATGGTAAATAGATATAGTTTGTTTGCAACAAAAGGCGTAAGAGATATTAAAGGGTATAATGAGGTGCTAGAAAAAGAAGAAACAGAAGGAAAACTACCACAAATTGTGATTATAATAGATGAGCTCGCTGACTTAATGATGGTTGCACCAAACGATGTAGAAGATGCTATTTGCAGATTAGCACAAATGGCAAGAGCAGCAGGAATGCATTTAGTAATTGCAACACAAAGACCATCTGTTGATGTAATAACAGGAATAATAAAGGCTAATATACCTTCAAGAATTGCATTCGCAGTTTCCTCTGGTGTAGATTCAAGAACAATATTAGATAGTGTTGGAGCTGAAAACTTACTTGGAAAAGGAGATATGCTTTTTGCACCAGTTGGTGTAAATAAACCAGTGCGTATCCAAGGAGCATTTATTTCGGATAAAGAAGTAGAGAAAATAGTAGACTTTTTAAAGTCAAATGGTGAGGTGAAATACAATGAGGACATAATAGAGTCTATTGAAAATGCAAATAAGACAGACAAAGAATTAGAAGAGGAACAGGGGCAAGATGATACGGATCCTTTACTAATGGAAGCAATAGACACTGTTGTAGAAACAAGGCAAGCATCAACATCATTTATTCAAAGAAGATTTAAAGTAGGTTATGCAAGAGCAGGCAGAATAATGGATCAAATGGAACAAAGAGGAATTATATCAGGTTACCAAGGTAGTAAACCAAGAGAGGTACTAATGCCAAAAGAAAAATGGCAGGAGTTAAAAATGGCGCCGATAGAACAAACAGAAGAAAATCAAGAAACAGAAGAATAGGAAAGTTGGAGGACAATGGCAAAAAAAGAATTGTTTTCGCGATTGAATTTAAAAGACTATAATTATGAACTAGAAGGAATTTTAGAAACAAAAGATTTTTCAGGCCAAGTTAAAAATCTTTTATTAAGTATGTTTTATAAACTAGAAGTTGGCTATAAAGATTATGCAATGATAAAGCCAGATACTCTGCCAAAAGAAACCATAATGGAAAGCATTTTATATGTGATAAAAAATAAATGCAATAAGATAGATTTAATAAAACCAACAGCAGAAGAAAAACAACATATAATATGGAATGAAAATGGGGAAATTCAATGCTATCCTACCGAAGAATCTTTACTACAAGCAATATTAGAAATAAGTAAAAAAGAATTTTTAATATCAGAAGAATATATTTCTATAAAAGAACCAATACAAGAAGTTTTAATACATGGGTATGAAATGAATACTAAAGAACTTTTAACTAATTTTGATGGGTGGTCGTGGAATAACAATTTTGAAAAACATGATGATATTTATTCTTTTATTATATATCAAAATTTACGATTGCTGGTTGGAAATTCTTTTTTATATGAATGGAAAAGAGACAGAAGAAAGGAAAAAAACTATTTGGAAGAATTAAAAAACATAGCTCCAAACTTTTTTCAGGCTTTTTGTAAATTCTGTATTTTATATTCAGCACAAAATAAAGAAAAAAAGAAGAAAATAAAAAAAGAATTAGAAAACCAAAAAGAAAAATTAGCAAAAATGAAAAATAAAAGCGAATTTTTAAAAGAAATATACGAGAATAAAAAAATTTTAGCTGAAAAAATTAAAATAAATGATCAAATCTTAAGTGACAATGATTTACTAAGAGAAGAATTTATTGATAGAAATTCTTACTTAGCAGATGAAAAAAAATTTTTTAGTGTAAGTAATTTAGAAGAGGAATTAGAAAAAGAAAGAGATACTTTCATTGAAAAGCTTCAAGAATATAATCAAATTTTAGAGCCCAAAAACTATATAAAGAAAATAAAACAAATAGAAGAGCAAATAGAATTAATGGAAAGCGTTAATATAGAAAAAATTACAGAAAGCAAAATAGAAAAAGAGCAAATAAAATTGCAAATTGCATTTTTAGATGATTTTAGATTAAAAATTGAAAAAGCTACGACAAAAAAGGAAATGCACGAATTAATATATAATGCACGTTATTATTTATGGCTACCAGCAATTAATAAGAAATCTATAATTAGAATGAAAGATTTTGCAGAGTTGAAAGAAAAAATTTTAGATATATCTAAAAAAGTAATTACAAAAGCATGCAAACTGAAATCTTTAGTAATAATAAATCAAGATATACAATATAACTTTGAAATAATGCTAAAAATAATTGATAGCAAAATAGTTCATTTAGAAGAGGTTATAGTAAATTTCCTAAATGAAGAAACAGAAATTAAAATTGAAATTTACGATGGAGAAATCCTAGATAGAACAGAGACTATTCACAAGGCACATGAAAAAGACTTTGCTATAAAATTTAATAAAAAAATAAAAATTTTAATATAGGAGGTAAAATGAAGATTACATTTTTAGGAGCAACAAAAACCGTAACTGGTTCTAATTTCCTTGTAGAAGGTGCAGGGAAAAAATTTTTGGTTGATTGTGGAATGTATCAAGGACAAGCGAAAGAAGACTTACAAAATGAAACCCCATTTTTATTTGATGTACACGAAATCGATTTCATGTTATTAACACATGCACACATTGACCACTCTGGTAGAATTCCCAAACTGTATAAGGAAGGATACAGAAATCCAATTATTGCAACAAAAGCTACTTGCGATTTGTGTGGGATAATGCTACCAGACAGTGGGCACATACAAGAAGTTGAAATTGAATGGAAAAATAGAAAAAGAAAAAGGGAAGGGAAGGAACTACTACCACCATTGTATACAGCACAGGATGCAATAGATTCATTAGAAATATTGAAACCTGTTCACTATGATGAAATTATAGAAATAGATAAAAATATTCAGGTTCGCTTTAATGATGCAGGACATATGTTGGGATCTGCAATAATAGAGCTATGGGTAACCGAAAATGGACAGATAAAAAAGACAGTATTTACAGGAGACTTGGGAAATAATGACATTCCATTATTAGATTCACCAACAATGATAGAAAGCACTGACTATTTAGTTATGGAATCCACATATGGTAACCGCTTGCACATACGAAACGATGAAAAAGCAAATATGTTTTTAAATATTGTATCAGAAACCTTGGAAAAAGGAGGAAGAGTAATTATTCCATCTTTTGCAGTAGGAAGAACACAAGAAATATTATATGAATTAGACAGCATAAAGGACAACAGTGATGATGAAAACTTTGCAAAAAAATATGAGGAATTAATGCATACATCTGTTTATGTAGATAGTCCGCTTGCAATTTCAGCAACAGAAATATTTAAGAAAAATATGGATTTATTTGAAGAAGAAGTGCAAGAAAAAATACAATCAGGAGCAAATCCATTAGACTTTCCAGGTTTGAAATTTACAAAAACAGCTGATGAATCTAAAGCTTTAAATGAAACAGAAGAACCTTGCATTATAATATCGGCAAGTGGAATGTGTGAAGTAGGTAGAATAAAACATCATTTAAAACATAATTTATGGAACCCAAATAGTACAATACTTTTTGTTGGCTATCAAGCACCAGGAACACTTGGAAGAAGCATTGTAGATGGAGCAAAAAAGGTTAAAATATTTGGCGAAGAAATTGCAGTAAATGCAAGAATTGAATATATAGAAGGATATTCTGGACATGCAGATCAAGAATGGCTTATGAATTTTATATATTCATTTATAACAAAACCAAAACATATTTTCCTAGTTCATGGAGAACCAGAAGGCCAAATAATATTAAAAGATAAAATAAAAAAGGAAACAGGAATACCTGTTACAATCCCAGACTTTGGAGATGTGTATGAATTAAATGATGAAATAGAAATTAAAAATAGGCTAGAAGTTCCAGAAAAATATAGATTTATAAGACTAGAAATTTTACAAAAACTTGACAATATTGAAGCAGAAATTACAGAGATGAAATCAATTGTAAAAAGTGAATTACTAAATGAAGATACGAGCGATGAGGAAGTTGCAAAATTAAAAAATAAAATACATGAACTTGAAAATCAAATAGTAAAAATAATAGAATAGAAATAAATTAAGGAGAAAACAAATGAATACAAAATATTTCAACGATGCTGTTATTCGGCAATAAGCAAATGGTAGCAAGCTATAGCAAGAATGGTGAATTGCTGAGACTATTATATCCAAATGTAGATTACAAGCAATTTATACGCTTCTTTCACGTGGGAATTCGCCTAAATGATTCAGGGATGATTTACTTACACAATGATATAAATAATATATATAATCAAGAATACGTAGAAGGCACAAACATTTTAAGAACAGAAATTTACAATACATATTTTAATGTAAAAATTATACAAACTGATTTCGTTATGTTAAAGGAAACAGTTTTAGTAAAACGCTACGAGATAGTAAACCAAAGTAATATTGATTTGAACTTAAATTTTTTAGTTTACTCAGAGCTTTTGAGTAATGACAATAATCAAGTAAGTGGATATCATCAAAAAGAAACTCTAGTACAATATACGCATGATTATAGTTTTTGCACATTTTCAAAAGAAAAAATATTCTCTTCACAAATTAACAACAGCAGTCAAAATATTATGGATGGAGTAATAGGAGATAAAGATTACATTGGAATGTCACAAGATTCAAGTATTAGTTATGATTTAGGTACGCTTCACGCACGAGAAAAAATAAAGTTTGACTTATATATTTTGGTTGCACAAAACAATGAGAAAAATACAATTTGCGAGTTAGAAGATACGATAGAAAGAATAAAAAAAATAGACATAGAAAAAGAATATAACAATGTTAGAACATATTGGAGAAAGTATTTAAAAGCACATTCAAAACTTCCTATAAAACAAAATAAAACTGTGTATTATGACAGAATTTTAACAATTTACAATAGAACAATATTATTATACGCGCTACTTATAAACCACAATAATGGGGGGATTTCAGCAGGGATTGAGGTAGATGAAGATAGAACGAAATGTGGCAGATACTCATATTGCTGGCCAAGAGATGCAGTTTTTATTGCAAAAGCAATGGATATTATAGGAATGGAGAAAGAAACAGAAAAGTTTTACAGAGTTTTTTGTAAAAACACACAAAGTAAAAATGGAATGTGGGAACAAAGATTTTTTACAGATGGCCATTTAGCTCCAGCGTGGGGCTATCAAATAGATGAAACAGCTTCTGTTGTGTATGGTGTTTATGACCACTATGAAAGAACAAAAGATGAAAAATTTTTAAAAGATAATTTAAAAATGGTTGAAAAAGCAGTTGAATTTTTAATAAAATATGTAAAAGACATACAACAAGAAAAGCTTAAAATGCCAAAATCTTATGACATATGGGAAGAAAATGAAGGAATACATACATATTCACTAGCAGTTATATTTTCTGCTTTAGAAAGTATGATTAAAATATATGAAAAATTAAAATCTTCATTTGACAATAATAGAATAAAATTAGAGAAAATAAGAAAGACAACAGAAGAGATAAATACTATATTAAGAGAGATTAAAAATTATATAGAAAATAATTTATATGATAAAGAAAACAATTGCTTTGTAAGAAATATAGATAAAAAAATGGATATTAGTTTATTAGGATTGGTAACACCATTTAGATTATATTCAGCTAAGGAAAAAAAGATAACAAATACAATAGAAAAAATGAACCTTACTTTAAGAACATATACAGGAGGCTACTTAAGGTATGAAGGCGATAATTATATGGGAGGTAAAAACCCATGGGTAATTTCAAACTTGTGGCTTGCAAATTATTATTTAGAAGCTGGAGAAAACAAAAAAGCAAAAGAATGCTTTGATTTTGTTGTAACAACGAGTAGAGAAAATGGGTTATTAGCAGAACAAATAGACAATAAAACAATGCAACCTGCCTGGGTAATAGGTCTTGGGTGGTCACATGCAATGTTTATAATTACATTAGAAAAGCTTTTATCAAAGGGGTTAATATAAAATATTTTCATTGGTATTTTGATAAAGGCCTAAGGGAGGAATTATATGCCTAAGACAAGTGTTTTTGTTTGTAGCAATTGTGGTTTCGAATCAGCTAAATGGCTAGGGAAATGTCCAGAATGTAATGAATGGAATAGCTTTTATGAACAAAAATTATCAAAATCAAGTACTGGAAAAAAACAAAGAGCAAATATTGATTCACCAATTTTGCTAAACAACGTGCAAAAAACTGAAACTACGAGAGTATCAACTCGGATTTCGTGAGCTAGACAGAGTGCTTGGAGGGGGAGTAGTAAAAGGTTCACTTACACTATTACGGTGGAGAACCAGGAATTGGAAAGTCTACACTAATATTGCAAATATGCAATAATTTACATGGAGAAGGAAAAGTACTATACATATCTGGAGAAGAATCTGCGGAGCAAATTAAACTTAGAGCAGATAGGCTAGGAATATATAATGAAAACATTCTTTTCTTAGGAGAAACAAATATTGATATAATAGAAGAAAGCATAACAACAGTTAATCCAAAACTTGTAATTATAGATTCAATACAAACAATGTATAGTGAGGATTTAACAGCAGCACCAGGTAGTGTTAGTCAGGTAAGAGAGATAACAAGTAGAGTAATGCAATGTTGCAAAAAAAATGCTATTACTACAATTATTATAGGACATGTTACTAAAGATGGAAACATAGCAGGACCTAGGGTGCTAGAACACATGGTAGACACTGTATTATATCTTGAAGGAGAACGCTATTTTTCATATAGAATTCTAAGAGGTGTAAAAAATCGTTTTGGCTCTACAAATGAAATTGGAATGTTTGAAATGAAATCAGAAGGAATGGTGGAAGTGTTAAATCCATCATCTGTATTGATAGAAGAAAGAGAAGATGTGCCACCAGGCTCAATTATTGTAGCAAGTATAGAAGGAACTAGGCCGATACTCGTTGAACTTCAAGCATTAACAACAATGAGTGTATTTGGAATACCAAGGAGGACAGCAAATGGTATAGATTATAATAGATTAACTCTTCTAATTGCAGTGCTAGAAAAGCGTGCAGGACTTCCACTAGGGGGGCAAGATGTTTATCTAAATATAGTAGGAGGAATTAAAATTAATGAGCCAGCCTTAGATTTAGGAACAATACTTTCAGTATGTTCTAGCTATAAAAACATTCCTATACCTAAGGGAACAATAGCAATTGGAGAGGTTGGTCTTACAGGAGAAGTAAGAGCAGTTAATATGATAGAAAAGAGGGTCAAAGAAGCGGAAAAGCTTGGATTTAAAACGTGTATCCTTCCAGAAAGTAACAAAAAACTATTGAAAGATAAATTTAATTTAGATATAATAGGTGTGAAAAATATCTTAGAAGCAATGAAATACCTAAAATTAAGATAAAAGGCAGTGATAAGGTGTGGATGAAAAAGAAGTACAGATTGATATTTTAAAATTAATTGCACCAGGAACAGAACTAAGGCTAGGTCTAGAAAACATATTAAAAGCTAAAACAGGTGCTTTAATTGTTGTAAGTGATGCAAAAGAAGTTCTTGATATAGTTGATGGAGGCTTTTATATAAATCAAGATTATACACCATCTAGATTATATGAACTTGCAAAAATGGATGGAGCAATTATACTAAGCGAAGATTTGAAAAAAATCCTATATGCAAATGCACAGCTAATTCCATCTTCTAGTATCTTAACAAATGAAACTGGAACAAGACACAGAACAGCAGAACGTACTGCAAAACAAACTGGAAAACTGGTTATTAGTATATCACAAAGAAGAAATATAATTACAACATTTAAAGGTAATTTTCGATATGTCATAGAAGATGCATCAAAGGTAATTACTAAGGCAAACCAAGCTCTACAAACATTGGAAAAATATAAGAAAGTATTTGACAATAAATTAAACATGCTAAATGAATACGAGTTTAATGATATAGTTACATTAGATAATGTTATTACATGTATACAAAGAGCAGAAATGGTACAAAAAATAGCAGAAGAAGTAAAACGAAACATATATGAACTCGGGGAAGATGGTAGATTAATAAAAATGCAATTAGAAGAACTTATTGGCGATTTTGAACAAGAAGAACTTCTTATGATAAAAGACTACATGGTTGGAAAGAAAAAAGATGAAAAAGATATACTATCTAAAATTAGAAACCTAGATGCAGACGGATTAATTGTCTCAAATAAAATTGCAGATTTACTTGGCTATGAAAATTTTGAAACATATGAGGAAGTAGCAGTATATACTAAAGGTTATAGAATATTAAATAAAATACCAAGAGTGCCTAGTAACATTGTTGCAAACATGATAAAAACATTTAAATCTTTCCAATATATTCTAGCAGCAGACATAGAACAATTAGATGAAGTAGAGGGAATAGGAGAAGTTAGAGCAAGAACAATTAAGCAATCATTAAAAAGAATGCAAGAACAATTTGTATTTGATAATGTTATGCTATAAATGTAATTTAGGAGGAATGAAATAACAATGAAAAAAACAAATCTAATTTGGGGAATAATTATTATTTTAACTGTATGTATTATTGCATATTTGGGCTATGGCTATTATAAAAAAGTAACACAAACAGTCCAAAACCCAATTGTTACAATGGAAGTAGAAGGGTATGGCACAGTGAAAATGGAACTATATCCTGATATGGCACCTAATACAGTGGCTCATTTTATAAAAAAGATTCAGGAGGGATATTATGACGGACTGACATTCCACAGAACAATTCCAGACTTTATGATCCAAGGTGGAGACAAAGATGGAACAGGAAGTGGAACATTAGATTATGCGATTCCAGGAGAATTTATTGCCAATGGATATAAAGATAACAAATTAAAACATGAAAGAGGAGTTTTATCCATGGCAAGAGGAGATTACAGTAATCTAGGAGAAGGATTAACAAACTATACATATAATTCAGCAGGAACGCAATTTTTTATAATGACACAAGATGCAACAAGCTTAGATGGTTATTATGCAGCTTTTGGTAAAGTAATAGAAGGAATGGATGTTATAGATGCAATTGCTAATACAGAAGTACTGTATCGTACAGAAAATTTAGCAGAAGACGAAGAAGCACCAAAAGATGAAAATGGCAATACAATTGCATCTGATAGACCTGTTAATCCACCGGTTATAACTAAAATGACTGTTGATACATTTGGTGTAGACTATGGAGAACCTACTGTTGTTGCTCCTTTTGACTATAGTGCGTGGATTTATCAGCAATATGGTATAGACATAGACAATATAGAAGAAACTGAAGAATAAAAATATTTTTTGCAATATGTAAAATTAACTTGTATCAATGCTAAACTATAAGGGAGAGAGTACAAATGAAACAAATATTTGAGAATAATTGCAAGAATAAAATTGATAGTAAGAAGGGGATTACTTTAATTAGCTTAGCAATTATAATAATGGTTATAATTATTATTTCTAGTGTAACAATATATACAGGAGTAGATACTATTGCAAATTCAAGAGTAACACAATTTAATACAGAACTTAAAATTATTCATGCTAGAGTAAATGAGATTGCATCTGAAAATTTAACACAAGAAGAAATAGATACATTGGGGCAAACAATATCAACATTAAATTCTAATATAAAAGGAAAAATATCAAAGGCATTGCAAGGTAGTAGTGAAGAAGGCTTTAGATATTTTAATAAAAAAAATTTAGAGGCTATAGGTGTATCTGGAATAAATCGTGAGGTTATTATTAACTTCTCAAAAAGGGATGTTGTAGATATTAATGGAGTAAAAAAAGATGGAAATTATATTTACAGAGTAGAAGGATGGGACAATATAGAGTATGTTGATAAAAATACAAAAGGACCATCGTTTGAAATAAGTAAAAAAATATATGGATTAAGTGCAACCATAAGGATTGAAAACATTGTTTATAATGGAAATATAAATAAAGGTATGATTTCATACTGCTTATATAATGACAATGTAGAGAAAAATTGGAAAACAGTTCAGGAAAATGAAATTTTGATAGATAGAAGTGGAATATATAAAATAAGAGTAACAGATGCAGCTGGCAATGTTACGGAAAAAACAACAGAAATAGTGTTAACAAATAAGCCAAAGCTAGATTCTGGTATGGTTCCTGTTGTTTATGATAAAGAAAAAGGAAAATGGAAAATTACAGAAGAAAATGGTGGAACATGGTATGACTACTCAAGTGAAAAAAAACAATGGGCAAATGCAATGCTACAAGATGGGTTAACAATAAATGATGATGGAACAATAGATTCCGATAAAATGGGTAGTATGTTTGTATGGATACCAAGATATGCATATCAAATATCTTCAGGATATCACCCAACTAGTAGTACAGCACTTCCGTTAGAAGGAAACATTAATATTAAATTTTTGAAAGGAACAACAGGGCTTTCAACTGATAATGAAGATGTAAAATATGCCACAACAAGTGGAGAAGGAAATTGGCTAATACACCCAGCTTTTACCAGTAATATAGATTTAGGCGGAAACGGAAAAGAAATAACCGGATTTTGGGTAGCGAAATTTGAAGCAAGTAGTAGCACTACAACAGCAGAAAACCCAAACTTAGGGGCAAACTATGGAAGAACAAATAATGAAACAGATAATGTAAGAAGTGTACCAAATGTAACAAGCTGGAGAAAAATAACAGCAGATCAGATAGATAAAGCTTGTAAAAGGATGACACAGAAAGGAAATATACATGGACTAAGTGGAGCACAAGCATATATGATGAAAAATAGTGAATGGGGTGCAATAGCATACTTAACACAAAGCGATTATGGAAACAAGCAAACAAATGCGGATGCAAATTCAGGAGTATGGACAAATCCATATCATGAAGGAGATATAGTAGCAAATGAAAATGCAACATATAAGCATAATACATATTATACAACAATGACAGGAATGGTAGGAAGTAGCAGAGATGAAAGCATAATAGTAGCAAGTAAAGCAATAGGTAATGTAGATAAAAGCAATCCAGAGACAATAAGCATAACATATCAAAATTATGCAACAGATGGAAGCCTAAATGGAAGCCAATATACAAAAACATATTATAGATACCAAACAGAAGAAGGGCAAAGAGGAAGTAGTACAAGAAACATATATGGAATATATGATATATCAGGAGGGGCATGGGAATACGTGGCAAGTTACCTAACAAATGGAAAAACGAGTCAAATAACATACTTTAGAAATTTAGTAGCAAGCCAAAAACAAGAATATGCAGGAACAGGAGTGGCAGACAATGAAACGGATAGAAAAGCAAATTACCAGGCAAATAGCAACAAATACGGAGACGCAACATGGGAAACTAGCCGAGATGATGCAGGAAAAACATGGGGGTTATCATGGAATAACGACTTTGCTAATTTTCCATACCTTAATGTTCCATTTTTCCTCCGTGGTGGAACTCTTGACAACGGTTCTGGTGGAGGAGGTGTCTTTGCTTTCACTTGTGCTAGTGGCAATGTGTACGACAACAGTGGCTTCCGCCCAATTTTAATTATGTATTAATAACAACATATATGCAAATAAAAGAAAAGGAGTGATTTTAATCATTCCTTTTCTTCTTTAAGGTTTATAGAAACAATTTATGGAATTTATATAATTAAATAAACTGCTTATTAATATTATATAGCGAATATATCGAAAATAGATTTTGTAATAGCGAGTTCAATTTTTTAGTAATTTTTCTGCACACAATAAAGATATTTATTATTTGTAAAATTTTACACAAAGTATTGACAAAAACGAAAAAATAGTGTAAAGTATAATAGCATTACAAAAGAGAGGTGATTATCTTGGAAAAGAATGTACAAATAAGCATATTACTTCAAATATATGGAAAACTTTTAACAACTACACAGTATAATTTCTTGGATGATTACTATAATAGCGATTTGTCTTTATCAGAAATTGCAGAAAATAGAAATATGACAAGACAAGCAGCGAGAGACAATATAAAAAAGGGGGAAAATAGACTTTTCGAGTATGAAGAAAAGCTAAACATTATGCAAAAAACATTAAAACAGGAAAAAAAAATATCGGAAATTCTAACTGAAATTACTAAGATACAAACTAGGTTTACAGACAAACAAATTGCAAATATGTTAGAGCATGTAAAACATGAGCTAAATAATGTAATGTAATAAAAATGATAGGAGGCAAGAAATGGCTTTTGAGGGATTATCTGAAAAGTTGACAAATATAACTCGAAAATTAAAAGGAAAATCTCGTATTACAGAAAGCGACTTAAAAGAAGTACTACGTGAAGTGAAGCTTGCCCTTTTAGAAGCAGATGTAAATTATAAAATAGTAAAAGATTTTATACTTGCAATAGAAAAAAAATCTTTAGGCCAAGATGTTTTGAAATCTTTAACACCAGGCCAGCAAGTAATAAAAATAGTAAAAGATGAGCTGGTAGAATTATTAGGAAAAGAAGAAAGCAAGATAAGTTTTACACCAAATCCACCTACCATTATAATGCTAATTGGACTACAAGGATCAGGAAAGACAACCACAGCTCGGAAAACTTGCAAATCTTTTACGCAAACAAGGGAAAAGGCCTTTGCTTGTTGCATGCGATGTATATAGACCAGCAGCCATAAAACAGTTACAAGTTGTAGGTGGGCAATTAAATATTCCAGTTTACAGTAATGAACAAACAAAAGATGTTGTACTAATATCAAAACAAGCTATTAGCTATGCTTATTCAAAATTAAATGATGTTGTAATTTTAGATACGGCAGGCAGATTACAAATTGATGAAGAACTAATGAAGGAACTAAAAAATATAAAATCAAATGTGAAACCACATGAAATACTTTTGGTTGTAGATTCAATGACAGGGCAAGATGCTGTAAATATTGCAACGACATTTAATGAAAAGCTAGGAATAGATGGGGTTATACTTACAAAACTAGATGGAGACACTAGAGGAGGAGCTGCTTTATCTGTAAAAAATGTAACAGGAAAACCTATTAAATTTGTTGCAAATGGTGAAAAACTAAATGATATAGAAGTTTTTTATCCAGAGCGAATGGCTTCTAGAATATTAGGAATGGGAGATGTATTATCTGTTATTGAAAAGGCAGAAGAAGCGTTTGATCAAGAAGAGGCTATAAAACTTGAAGAAAAATTAAGAAAAGAAACATTTGATTTAGATGATTATTTAAAACAATTAAGACAAATGAAAAAAATGGGGTCGTTTTCATCAATACTTAAACTAATTCCGGGAATGAACCAGCTAAAAGACGTAAAAATTAATGATAACGAGTTTAATAAAATAGAAGCTATAATATGTTCTATGACAAAGCAAGAACGAAAAAATCCAAGATTATTAAATGGAAGCAGACGAATGCGTATTGCAAAAGGAAGTGGAACCACGGTACAAGAAATTAATAAATTTATAGCATCTTTTGAGATGACACAAAAAATGATGAAAAAAATGAAAGACGAAAGAAGTATAAAAAACATTATGAAAAATATTAACCCAAAAGATTTAAAAAAATTCAAATAGTTGTTAATTTTAAACAATAAAAATTCAGTTTAGGGAGGTGAAACAATATGGTTAAAATTAGATTACAAAGATTTGGTGCAAAAAAAGCTCCATTTTATCATATAGTAGTTGCAGATTCTAGATCTCCAAGAGATGGAAGAATTGTTGAGCAAATTGGAACATATGATCCAATGAAAAATCCTGCTGAAATAAAACTAGATATGGAAAAAGTTGCTACATGGATAAAAAATGGTGCAAAACCAACAGACACTGTAAAGGCATTAATTGACAAACAAAATAAACAATAGGAGGAAAACCATGAAAGACATTTTAGAAACGATTATTAAGAATTTGGTTTCAGACAAAGAAAACATTTCTATTCATGAGGTAGAAGGTGAAAAATCAGTTATTTTTGAAGTAAAAGTAACACAAAGTGATATGGGAAAGGTAATAGGCAAAGAAGGAAGAGTTGCAAAGGCAATTCGTACTATTATGAAATCTATAGCTGCAAAAGAAGGAAAAAGAGTTAGTATAGAATTTATTGGGTAAGGTGAAATACTTGCAAGAATATTTGGAAATTGGTAAAATAGTTAATACTTATGGAATAAAAGGCTTTTTAAAAATTATACCTTTAACAGATGATATAAAAAGATTTGAAAAACTAAAAACTGTTTATGTAGAATATAAAAAAGAATTACTAGAAATGGAAATAGAAGAAGTGTCTTATAGTAAGAATTTAGTTTTATTAAAATTCAAAGGACTTTTAGATATTAATCTAGTTGAAAAATATAAAAATTGTTACATAAAAATAAAAAGAGAAGATGCAGTAAAGCTTCCGGAAAATACTTATTTTATTGTAGATTTAATAGGAATTACTGTAATCACTCGGAAATGGTAAAATATTGGGAAAAATAGATGATATTTTTAAAACAGGAAGCAACGATGTTTATGTTGTAAAAGATGAATCTGGTAAACAAATATTGTTGCCAGCAATAGAATCTGTTATAAAACATGTAGATATAAAAGAAAAAAGAATGATAGTAAATTTAATAAAAGGATTAGAGTAGATGAAATTTGATGTGTTATCTTTGTTTCCAGAAATGTTTGAACCATTAAAACAAAGCATCATTGGCAGAGCAGAGAAAAAGGGATACATTGATATTAATGTAATTAATATTAGGGATTTTTCAAAGGAAAAACATAAAAAAGTTGATGATACACCATATGGTGGAGGTGCCGGAATGGTAATAAAGCCAGACGTAGTGTATGATGCATACAAATCTTTACAAGCACATGATGCAAAGGTTATTTACTTATCACCACAGGGAACTCCATTAACTCATCAAAAAGTAGTTGAACTTAGTAAAAATAATTATTTAGTTTTACTATGTGGACATTATGAGGGAATTGATCAAAGAGTAATTGACGAGATAGTAGATGAGGAAATCTCAATAGGAGATTATGTTTTAACCGGAGGAGAATTACCTGCTATGGTATTAATAGACAGTGTTAGCAGATATATTCATGGAGTATTAAATGAAAAATCTAGCAAAGAGGAAACTTTTGCAAATGGATTATTAGAATATCCACAGTATACTAGACCAGAGGTGTTTTTAAATAAGAAAGTTCCAGAAGTACTTATTTCTGGTAACCATGCAAATATTCAAAAATGGAGAAGAAGAGAGTCTATAAAAAATACTCTTAAAAAAAGACCAGAATTATTAAAAACAATAAACTTATCAGAAAGTGATAATCAAATAATAAAAGAAATTAAAAATGAAAGTCAGTTGGACTGACCGCTGATTTTGAAAAAGAAGGAGGAGATACGATGGACATTATAAAGTCTATTGAACACGAACAATTAAAAAGTAAAGTGCCAATTCTAAAAATTGGAGATACTGTCAAAGTACACGTAAGAGTAAAAGAGGGAAACAGAGAAAGAATCCAAGTATTTGAGGGAATTATTATTAAAAAGCAAGGTGGAGGAGTAAATGAAACATTTACTGTAAGAAGAATTTCTTATGGTGTTGGTGTTGAAAAAACATTTTTACTTCATTCACCAACTGTTGAGAAAATAGAAATAATAAGAGTTGGAAAAGCAAGAAGAGCTAAACTATATTATTTAAGAGATAGAATAGGAAAGGCAGCTAAGACTAAGGAAAAAGTCGGTGCAAGAATTAAAACCGATATGATTACACTGAAAGAAGATATAATAGAAGTTCCTGAAGCTCAAGCAGAAGAATCCCCAGAAGAAAATCCAGCTATTGAAACAGAAAAACCAGTAGTAGAAGAAGTTGTAGACACAGTATCTGAGGAAAAAATAGAAGAAGCTATAGATAATAAAGAAGAATAAAACAAAATTAAAAATGGTTGTTTCCAGTTGAAAACAACCATTTTTAATTTGCTCAAAGATAGCCAAATTACTTAATCATGTAGAGTATTTTAAGGTGCCGTCTTTTGTCTTCTTCATCTAGTAAATCTTCAATGTCTTGAGCTATTTCATCTCTCGTGAGAGGATGAAATGGTGGCTTAGGGTGTAGCAAATCTTTAAAATAGTGGTAAATTGAATTTGGATCTTTTGCTACACAACTAGGTTTACTTGGAGCTCCATCATCAAAATATGCCGACCGTTTAGTAATTTGCTTTTTGCAAACCATGGACTCAAAGCCTCCTTCAAAATTGTAATGTAAATATATTATATCATTTTAAAATATTTTTTTCAAGCTATGACTTTTTTTCGCTTATCTTTGCGTATTTTTTTAACTTCTCGTAAGCAAGGTAATTAACAGTTCCTGCAGGGAAATGCCCTAATTTATCTTTTTTTCCGGCAGGTACACCTGTTAGTATTTCAATGCCTTCTTCAATTGTACTAATTGCATAAACATGAAATTTGCCTTCTTTAACTTTTGAAATTATCTCATCAGATAAGTGAAGATTCCTAACATTTTGTTTTGGAATAATGACTCCATGATTTCCTGTTAAGCCTCTTATTTTACAAATTTGATAAAATCCTTCTATTTTTTCATTTACACCACCAATTGGTTGAATTTCGCCCTTTTGATTAATTGAACCAGTAACTGCAATAGATTGATTTATTGGAATACCAGATAGACTAGAAAGAAGAGCATAAGCTTCTGTACTCGAAGCACTATCTCCATCAACTCCACCATAAAGTTGCTCAAAACAAATACTAGCGGTAAGAGAAAGTGGCATTTCTTGCGCAAACATTTCTCCAATATAGCCAGTTAAAATAAGAACACCTTTTGAATGTGAAGAACCAGATAGTTCTACTTCTCTTTCTATATTTATAATTCCGTTCTTTCCCAAATAAGTATTAGCGGTAATCTTTGAAGGTTTGCCAAACGAATAATCACCAATTGTCATAACTGTTAGACCATTAATCTGACCAACTTCAAAACCGTCTGTTGATATAAGCAATGTATTTTTCTCTATCATTTCAACATAGCGTTCATCATATTTTTTAACACGTTCAATTCGCTCATCTAAGGCTTTTTGAACATAATCTTTTGTAACTACCTTTGCTTTAGAAAGCTTTGCCCAAGTGGAAGCTTCACCAACAATTTCCCCTATATCATTGAATTTTGTAGAAAGCTTTTGCTTATCGTCTGCAAGTTTTGAAGCGAACTCAACTACTTTAGCCATTGCTTCCTTGTCAAGATGAAGCAAACCTTCTTTATCACAAAAGCTATATACGAATTTAGATAACTTATTCATATTTTCTAATGTTTTTGGAGCATCATCTTCAAATTCTACTTTAATTTTAAACAATTTTCTAAAATCCGAATCAAAAGAAAGAAGAGTATGATATATATTCGCATCTCCAATTAATATTACTTTTATATCAAGAGGTATAGGCTTTGGCTTTAAAGAAATCATAACCATAGAGGAACGCTGTTCCATTCCATTTTCAATATTTAATTCCTTTACTGTAAGAGCCTTTTTTAGAGAATCATAGCAAATTTGATTTTGCAGTAAATCTTTTGCTTGCAATATAATATAGCCACCATTGGCTTGGTGAAGAAGACCAGGTTTTAACATTGTAAAATCTGTTTTCAAGGTACCAAATTGATTTTCATATTCTAATCTACCAAAAATATTACTATATGTGTAATTTGAATCCATAATAACTGGTGCCCCTTCTAAGTTGCTATTGTCAACAAACAGGTTTACACGATAATTAAGCCAAGGTTTAGTTAGCTCTGGCTTTTGCATTGGAGATACTTGTTGTTTGTTATCTTTATTTTCTTCAATAAAAAATACTAAATTCTTTAAAATGTCTTTTTTTACATGGTCTAAGAAATTGTTAATTTTTTTATTTCTTTTATAGTTTGCTTTTATAGCATTTATATGAACATTAATGGTGAGAAGTGCAATATTAGATTGCCATTCTTCTACCTTTTTATCTGCAGCTTTTTCAATAGATTTTATTTCATTAATCGCAGCATAAATCTGTTCTTGAACAATTGCAGATTTATCCTCAAAATCTTTTTTTGTAACTTCATCTAATTTATCAAATTCTTCTTCTGCAATAGTATTACCGATTTAAAATTGGCATCATGTAAATTCCACCTTGAGCAGTTTTTACTTGAAAGCCATATCGCATAGAATTTTTGTTTAATTTTTCTAAAAGTATATTTCGCTTATTTTCAAATTCCTGTTTAATTAAGGCTTTCTCCTTTTCAAAATCCTGATTACTAAAAGTACGTTTTAAATCAATTCTAATATCCTTTATAAAGTTTTCCATTGTTTGCTGGAATTCTTTTCCTTGGCCTGCAGGAAGAGATATTGCAATAGGTTCATTAGAATTATCAAAATTATAAATATAACACCAATCATTTGGAATTTTTTTAGATTTTGCAATTGTATCTAAGTAATTTTTGGTATACATTGTTTTTCCAACTCCAGTTGGACCTTCTAAGTATAAATTATAACCTTTCACGTCAACATTTAAGCCAAATTGCAAAGCTTTTATACCTCTATCTTGACCATATACTAAATCGTGGTCATTTAATTCAGCAGTTGTATCAAATTTAAAAACATCAGGATTACAAATATCCTTTAAATCTTTTGGGCTTAGTTCATATGGTTTTTTCATCTTTCGTTCCTCCAATTTTTAATTTAAAAACAATGTCATAATAAGAGCATCATCAGTTTGATTATAATATTTTTTTCGAATACCTACTTGCTTAAAATTATATTTTTTGTATAATTCAATAGCAGAAAGATTTTTAAAGTTTACCTCTAAAGTAATGCTATCAATATTTTTCGACTTTACTACTTCTATCAGTTTTTCCAATAATGAAGAACCTATACCTTTTCTTCTCATATCTTTTTTTACTGCAATGTTGGTTATATGATATTCATTCACAGCTTTCCATATTCCAGCAAATCCTACAACAACTCCATTAATCAATGCAACAAAATATTGTGAGTTGGAGTTTTGAAGTTCATCTTTTAGTATAGAAGAAGACCAAAAGTCATCAAATTCAGTAGAAAGAATTTCTTCAATATCGTAAAAATGTTTCATTTCCATAGGGCTAATTTGCAGTACCATTATTTTGTTTCATCCTTTCTGCTTGAGATTTACGAAGGTAAAGTGGAAGTAATGTATCTGGAGTTAAAGTTTGACCTGCTTTCCACTTAGAATATGCACATTTACCAAGAGCATAGGCGGATTGCACAAAACAACCTGAAAAGTTTGCTTGAGGAAACTCTGACTGTAATAATTCTTTATAAATTATTGAGCCATTTCCAACAAAAGTAAGAGGCGTATATTTTGATAAACGAGAAACTATTGTAGATATATCATCTGCCATATAATCCTCTAAAAGCAGATGGTTTGGACTAAAAATTCCAGCATATGCTTGATGATTTTTAGCATCAATTATAGACGCGATATTTTTATTTGAATTGTCTTCAAGATATGCTAATGTTTCTAACGAAGTAACTCCAATAAGTGGAATATTTTTTACTTCAGCCATTGCTTTGCAACTTGCAATTCCAATTCTAATTCCAGTAAAAGAACCAGGACCAATGCTGCACGCTATGGCATTAATGTCGTCTAATGTAAAACTAAATTCCTTAAGCAGAGAATCAATAAGAGGCATAAGATTCTCAGAATGTGTTTTTGAATCGGTTTTATGGAGCTCTTTTATTAATTTAGCATTTTCTAATATTGCAACAGAACAAACATCACTGGATGTATCGACACTTAATAATTTCAAGAATTTCCCATCCTTTCTACTATGTTTTCAAAGCGATCACCGTGAGGCTCAAAATATAAATAACGTAAATTGCTATTTTCATCAGAACTTTCAAATAAAATTTTCAAGTATTGCTTAGGAAGAATCTTTTCCAACATTTCGCCCCACTCAATAATACAAATTCCATTACAAAAATAATCTTCTCCACCAATGGCAAAGAACTCGTCAATATCACAAAGACGATAAACGTCAAAATGATATATTTTAGTAGAAGAAGCATAATGCTCATTCACTATTGTAAAAGTTGGACTTGAGATTTCATCAGACAGACCATAAAAATCTAAAATGCCTTCTGTAAATTTTGTCTTCCCACTACCTAAATTGCCGGAAAGAATAATTATATCACCGCTTTTTAAAAATGAAGCTAAATGTTTTGCATATTTTTTTGTATCCTCTTCAGAATGAGAAAGTAATTTTAGCATAATTTCATCCTTTTAAATTAATTTATTTAATTTTTATTTTATATCACTTGTCACATTTTGTAAATAAAATTGGCAAAAATTTTTTATAAAAAAGTATTGACAAACTAAAATAAATACTTTATAATCTATACTTGTCAAGGCAAATGCGGGTGTAGTTCAATGGTAGAATTCCAGCCTTCCAAGCTGATTACGTGGGTTCGATTCCCACTACCCGCTCCAAACTAAAACAACTTACAAACTATAAGGTTTGCAAGTTGTTTTTTTTGCTGTAAAGAAAAAACAGCTGAGTTGACAAAGGTAATAACATGTGATTAAATCAAAACAGAAAAGGAGGTATGAAAGGTGAAAATAACAGATATAGAGGAACTAAAAAAAATAGCTAACAATGTTAGAATTAATATTATAAACGAAGTATTTAATGGAAAATCTGGACATCCTGGTGGATCTCTTTCCTGTGCAGACATTTTAACAGTACTATACTTTAACCAAATGAATATAAGTTCTAAAGAGCCAAATGCAAAGCAACGAGATAGATTTGTGCTTTCAAAAGGGCATGCATCTCCAGCACTTTATGCTGTTCTTGCAGAAAAAGGATACTTCTCAAAAAAAGAGCTTGTAACATTTAGGAATATAAAAAGCAAATTACAAGGGCACCCAGATATGAATAAAGTACTAGGAGTAGATATGACGACAGGCTCGTTAGGACAAGGATTGTCGGTTGCAAATGGAATGGCAATGGCATCAAAGATAAATAAAGATGGATTTAGGGTATATTGTTTATTAGGAGACGGAGAAATAGAAGAAGGACAAATATGGGAAGCTGCAATGACATCAGCCCATTATAAATTAGATAACCTATGTGTTATTATTGATAACAATAACTTGCAAATAGACGGAGAAATAGAGAATGTAATGAATCCATATCCAATTGATGAAAAATTTAAAAGCTTTAATTTCGAAGTAATTACAATAAATGGACATGATATAAAAGATATAGTAGAAGCATTTAATAAAGCCAGACAAATAAAGGGTAAGCCAACAGTAATAATAGCTAAAACTATAAAAGGTAAAGGGGTTTCATTTATGGAAAACCAAGCTGACTGGCATGGGAAAACACTAAATGAGGAACAATATAAACAAGCAATAAATGAATTAGAAAGAAATTAAAATCAGGAGGGAAATACAATGAATAATGAAAAAAAGGCAACGCGCCAAAGCTATGGAGAGGCGTTGCTAGAACTTGGGAAAGAGAACCCAAACATTGTAGTATTAGACTCTGACTTAGCTGGAGCAACAAAAACAGAATTATTTAAGAAAGCTTTTCCAGAGAGATTTTTTGATATGGGAATAGCAGAACAGGATATGATTTCAACAGCTGCAGGTCTTGCTACCTGTGGAAAAATCCCATATGCTAGTACTTTCGCAGTTTTTGCAGCAGGGCGCGCATATGACCAAATTCGTAGCAGTGTGTGTTACCCTAAAAACAATGTTAAAGTTTGTGCTACACACAGTGGAATAACTGTTGGGGAAGATGGAGCAACGCACCAAATGATAGAGGATATTAGCATGATGAGGACTCTACCAAATATGAAAGTATTTTGCCCTTCAGATGATATACAAACTAAATGGCTTATTAAGGAAATTTCAAAATATAATGGTCCGGCATATGTACGTTTGTGTAGATTAGAAAGTCCAATAATATATGATAAAAGCCAAAAATTTGAAATAGGAAAGGCTGTTCAAATAGGAAATGGCAAAGATGCTACGGTGTTTGCAACAGGAATCATGGTTTCAGAAGCAATAAAAGCAAAAGAAGAACTGGAAAAAAGAGAAATATATATTAGGGTTGTAGATGTTCATACGATAAAACCAATTGATGAAGAAATAATAATAAAATGTGCAAAGGAAACTAAAAAATTAATTTCAATAGAAGACCATAATATAATTGGAGGTCTTGGAAGTGCGATTGCAGAAGTACTTACAGAAAAATTGCCACAAAGGTTAATAAGACTTGGAATAAAAGATGAATTTGGCAAGTCTGGAAAAGCAGAAGAATTAATGAAATATTTTCATATAACCGCAGAGGACATTGTTAAAACCATATAAGTAATAAATTGTGAATTTTTTGTGAAAAAGTAATTATTGAGAAAATGAAAGAAAAACGACAAAAATTGTTTAAAATTATTCAATTTATGCCGTTTTTTTTGTACAATACTCTTGCAATTATATTTCTTTATTGCTATGATGTAAGTGGAAGTATGTAAATTTCTGATATATAAGGAGCAAAAATGATAGAGTTTAGAAATGTTTCAAAGACGTATAATACTGGTACAGAAGCAGTACATAATGCAAGTTTTAAAATAGAAAAAGGAGACTTTGCTTTTTTAGTAGGAGCATCAGGCTCACGGGAAATCAACACTTATTAAATTAATATTAAAAGAAGAGGAACCTACATCAGGAAACATTATAATTAATGGTAAAGACACAACTTTTTTAAAGGCCAGCCGTGTTCCGTATCTTCGCAGAAGCATGGGGGTAGTTTTTCAAGACTTCAGATTGCTACCAGATAAAACAGTTTATGATAATGTTGCGTTTGCAATGTACATAGTAAGATCAACGCCTAAACACATTAGAAGACAAGTGCCAATGGTACTTTCATTAGTAGGCTTAAGTGGAAAATCAAAGGTGTATCCAAATGAACTATCAGGTGGTGAGCAGCAAAGAGTTGCACTTGCAAGAGCATTAGTAAATAATCCAGCTATGATTATTGCAGATGAGCCTACACGGCAATCTTGATCCTGATACAGCATGGGAGATTATGACATTACTAAATGACATTAACCTAAGAGGAACAACAGTTGTTGTTGCAACCCATGCAAAAGATATTGTTGATAAAATGAAAAAACGTGTTATTCAAATAGATAAAGGCAATATTATAAGAGATAGTAAGGGTGGGTATAACAGTGAAATATAATATAATTGGTTATTTAATAGGTGAAGGATTTCGAAATGTATTTAAAAACATGAAATCAACTCTTGCATGTTTGGGAATTATGTGTGCAACGATGGTTATATTTGGCATATTTTTTTCTATAATTGAAAATATAAATCATGTTATTCGACAAGTAGAGCAATCACAAGGAATGGAAGTGTTTATTAATTTTGATGCATCAGAAGAAAGAATAGAGCAAATAGGAGAACAAATAAGAGAAATAGAGGGCGTAAATAGCATTATATATAAATCAAAAGAAGATGCACTAGCTCAAATGAAAGAAAAGTTCGGTGAAAAGCAATATTTATTAGACGGAATGTTGATATTTAAGCCATCATATGTTGTTACATTTACTGATTTAACTTTAAGTCAGCAAGTAGAACAAGAAATTAAAGAGATAGAAGACGTTGAAAAAATAACAAGTAGTGATGACACAGTAAGAAAGCTTATTAATATAGCAAATGGAATTAGAATTGCAAGCATTATAATACTTGTTCTACTCATATTAATTTCAACATTTATAATTTCAAATACTATCAAGCTTACAGTACATGCAAGAAGAAAGGAAATATCTATAATGAAATATGTAGGAGCTACAAATAGCTTTATTAGATGGCCATTTATTGTTGAAGGAATTATAATAGGGCTTATTGCAGGAGTTATTTCACTATTGATAATAGGTGGATTATATAATGTTGTAACAGAAAAAATTGTAGAGACATCATTAAGTGACATGTTAAATTTATCTTTATTAGGATTTAGAGAAATGTTTACAATGATTATTATAGTATATGCAATACTAGGAATTGGGATTGGAGTAATAGGAAGTTCAATTTCAATGAGAAAGTATTTAGAAGTATAGAAAGGAAATGAAAATGAAAAAGAATCTGACAATAATTATTATCATGATTCTAATTCTAGGTAGTTTTGGCATTTCAAGTTTAGCAAGTAATCTTGAAGAACTTGAAGGGAAACAAAATGAAATAAATACACAACTAGAACAAAAAAATGAAGAATTATCACAAGTACAAGGAGAAATTTCTTCAGTTATTCAGGAAATACAAAACTTAACTCAGGAAATTACAAATTATGAAAAAGAAATATCAGATTTGGATGTACAAACGGCTGAGCTAAGGACTTCTATTAGTGAGTTAGAAAAAAAATTAGCTGTTTCAGAAGAAAGTTATAATAAACAAAGAAAAGCATTGGAAGGGAGATTAATAGCCTTATATGAAGCCGGAGAGACTAATTATTTAGATGTATTATTAAACTCAAAAAGTCTTTCAGACTTTATATCCAGTTATTATTTAATTTCAGAAATAACTAAATATGATACTGAGTTACTAGAAGACTTAGAACGTGATAAAAATGAAATAGAAACAAATAAAAAAAGTTTAGAAGAACAGCGAGAAAGACTAAAATCACTTAGGAATAATAGAGAAAGAACATCAATAGTATTAGAAAATACAAGAGTATTACAAAACACTTATAAAAATCAGCTAACTGAAGAAGAAAAAGAATTACAAGCTCAAATAGAAGAATATGAAAGCCAAGTAAGAGAAATAGAATCTGAAATTTTAATGCTAACGATGTCAAATCTAGATTCAGAGTATTCAGGAGGAATTATGGCATGGCCAGTTCCAGGCTACACGAGAATTACATCAGAATTTGGTATGAGGCTACATCCGATTCTGCATGTTTACAAGTTACATACGGGAATAGATATAGGAGCACCAATGAGGGCTAATTTTATTGCAGCAGCAGATGGAGTAGTTATAAAAGCAGAAATGAATAGCGCATATGGAAATATGGTGTTAATAGATCACGGTGGGGGCATATCTACTTTATATGCACATGGTGATGAAATAGTAGTAAAAGTTGGACAAGAAGTAAAAAGAGGAGATATTGTATTAAAAGTAGGTTCTACCGGTTATTCAACAGGTCCGCATGCACATTTCGAGGTAAGAGTAAATGGTGAATGTGTACAACCACTAAATTTTCTAAAAAAACAATAATTATATAAATTAATGGAGGTTCAAATGAAAAAAGATTTAATCTACAAGGTATGTTGCTTTTTTACAATAATGATGCTGGTATGCAGTATGCCAATCTCAATACTTGCAACAAGTAGAAGTGCATTAGATAGTGAAAGAGAACAAGTGAATGAACAAATTCAACAAAAAAAGGAAGAAAAAGAGGCTGTACAAAATGAAAAATCTAGTGTTCTATCAGAGGTTGAGAGCTTAATTTATCAAATCAGTGATTATGAGACACAAATTGGCCAGCTAGAAGGTGAAATAACTTCAATAGAAAATAATATCGAAGAAGCACAAGAAAAGCTTTTATTAGAAGAAGAAAACTACAAAAAGCAAGATGAAGCAATGAAGGAAAGACTAATTGTTATATATGAAGCAGGTGAAACAACTTTTTTAGATATACTACTTGGCTCAGATGGAATAGTTGATTTCATATCAAACTATTATTTAGCAAGTGAAATTGCAAAAGCTGATGCAGAAATGCTAGAAGAAATTGAAAAAAAGAAAAATGAAATAGAAGCTACAAAACAAGGCTTAGAAGATAGTAAAGCACAATTAGAACAAACAAAACGAAATAAAGAAGAAACAAGCAGAGCCCTATATGAAACCAAACAAGTTAAAGACCAAATGGTAAATGAACTTTCGGCAGAAGAACAGGCAATACAACAAGAAATAGAAAAATTTGAAGCGGAAAAAAAAGAAATAGAAGAAAAATTACGTAAGATTGCAGAAGAAGAAGCAAATAAGAATGGAGGATATGTTCCAGTTGCTCCTAGCCAAAGCGGTTACATAAGCCCAATACCAGGAACTAGCAGAAACAGTATAACATGCGGGTTCTATGGCTATTCTGGACATGGTGGAGTGGATTTCGGAGGTCATTATGGAGAACCAGTAGTTGCAGTAAAAAGTGGAACAGTAGTTATATCAAAAACAACATATGGAAGCATCCCAAATTATGATTTAAATGGAAATTATATTGGTTCATATAGTAGCTACGGAGAATATATTATTATAAACCACCATGATGGAACAATGACATTATATGCACATGGAAAACCAGGATCAAGATTGGTTGTTGAAGGACAAAGTGTTTCACAAGGACAACAAATAATGACAGTAGGAAATACAGGAAATGTATTACCAAGACCAAGTTCTAGCTCACCAAGAAATGGTGCTCATTTACATTTTGAAGTAAGAGTAAACGGATCAAGAGTAAATCCTACACAATATTTACCTTAAGAAATAAATTTTTCTGTGACAAAAAAATTCTATACAATTAAAAATGGGGCTTTTAAAATATTTATTTTAAAAGCCCCATTCAAAAATGATAACAAAACTATATACTATTTTAGATTTTTTGTAGTATAATAATAACAGTTTTTATTGATAGGAGGAAGGAAGACATGAATTTAGAAAAGAAACAAAGAATATATAAATCAATTATGCTAGTTGTATTGTCAGTTTTAATTACATTTATTATAACAACAGTACTAGTATATAAGAAATTAGAGTATGATGGAACTAATAAGTATATACTAGTATCAGATGAGAATTCCAACATAGGAGTCGATATTGCAAAATTTCGTGCAATTATTGACCAATATTATCTAGGAGAAATTGATGAAGAAAAATTGAGAGAAGGAGCAATTGCTGGTTATGTTGCAGGCTTAGGTGATGAATATACACAATATATTACAAAAGAAGAATACGAAGATTTTCAGCAATCAGTTATAGGAAATTATGTTGGAATAGGAATTTACATGGCAGTATATCAAGATAGCGATGAAATTATGATTGTATCTCCGATAAAAGGATCACCAGCTGAAAAGGCAGGTATGCAATCTGGAGACATTATTACAAAAGTAAATGGTGTAGAATATAGTGGCGTGGAGGGAATGGAAGATGCTGCAAATAAAATCAAAGGAGAAGAAGGAACAAGCGTAAATGTAGAAATAAAAAGAGGCAAAGAAGTAATAAGCTTTGATATTACACGTGAAAAAGTTATAATGAATCCGGTTACAGCAGAAATTCTGGAAAATAATATTGGCTACATTCAACTTACAAGCTTTGATGAAAACTGCAGTGTAGAGTTTAAAAACAGATATGAGGAACTAAAAAGTAATGGTATAGATTCACTTATTATAGACTTAAGAAACAATGGAGGAGGCATAGTAAGAGAAGCGCTAAATATAGCAGAATATATTGTTCCAAAAGGAAATACATTAATGATTACTGTAAATAAAACGGATAAGGAAATAATAGAAAAATCAGAAGCAGACCCTATTATAGATATACCAGTCATAGTATTGACAAATGAAAATTCAGCTAGTGCATCTGAAATATTAGTTGGAGCATTAAAAGAAAACAATTGCGCTAAAATAGTTGGAACAAAAACTTATGGAAAAGGCGTAATTCAAGAAATATTAAAAATGGAAGATGGAAGTGCTTTAAAACTTACAACTGAAGAATACTTTACTCCAAACCGCAATAAAATAAATGGAGTTGGAATTGAACCAAATGAAATTGTAGAGTTGCCAGAAGGCACAATTTTAGGAGCAGATATTGACAAAAAACAAGATACTCAATTACAAAAAGCAATTGAACTTTTAAATTGATTTTATGTTAAAAGAAAGAAAAGACTGCTGAACAAAATATTTTTATATACTTTGTCAACAGTCTGAACAAAAAAGAGCTTATTAAAGCTCTTTTTTGTTCTTCATGTATAATGTAAAACAATATACAATTAGTAGGAAACTTTTCGCAATACGAAGTTCCTTTTTTACGGACTTAAATTTAGTTCATTTATACAGAAAGAAATGTGGATAGGATTTATAGAAGTGATTTCTGATAATAAGATTCCTCTTCTCAAAATTATAGCATTATTAAAACTACTACAATTCAGAATCTTATATTTTGTAATCTCTGTACTTGTCACTTCATATATTATATCACCTAAATGTAGATAAGAACATGGACGATTAAGACTAAGTATTCTATTTCCAGTTCCACTTTTATAATAATATGGAAAACTAGTGCTTTTTCTGGTAATTGTTATTGAAGAACCAGATATGCCTATGTTTTCTAATGTCGTTATTTCATTCATCTCCAATATGTCAGAAAATAAAGGAACGGCTGTATCATTTTGGCTCACAATATCTTCTGTATTGGATGTAGAGGAGTAGCTATGAACATAGGGGGTCTCACTTTTAAAATATTTGCATTTTATCTCCAAAGATTTTGCCTTACAAATCATCTCCTTATCACATGAATAAATGGTAATATCATATTCATTTTCATGGTCTAGTGCAACTTGGATTATTCTAGAATCGGAATTGTTATTTGACCAGCCAGGTAATGAACTAGCAATTGGAGTTAGCAAAACCTTATTCTCAGGTTGTGTTGCCATTGATAACAGGTTACGAGCATTTCTGCCTACAAAGTTTGCTTTGCTTCGACAATTCGATAATTCCTCAACAACAAGAGATGGGAATAAAATTGTTGTATTCATTTCCTTTAGCAAATCTAATATTGCAGAGTAATTAATGATTGAAGTGTCAAGCAAAATTGCAGTTTTTTTCTTTTTAGGCAAAACAATTTCGGTATTGAGAGTAGATTTCTCTTCAACTTTACTAGTATCTTGGTTACCTACTTTGAGATTAGGAAATATCCGCTTCAGCAATTGCAACATTTTTGTCTTTCCTCCTTAAATTTAAGTCTGTAACAAAAAAATGGTGAAATTACAATTTCACTCCTTTCTAAAATTTATCAATAAAATATTAACATAAAATTAAAAAAATATCAAGTTTTGCTTATAGACTTTTAGAGAAAGAGTGATTTATCTATAATGATATTATAAAAATTGTGATAAAATGATTTATATTAGACAAAGTGATTTCTACTTAAAATTATTTTATTATAACTCTATAATACTAGGCGGGGAAAATTTTCAACTATTTTTAATAAAAATTGGTCTGCTTGAGATATCTAAAAATGCATATTTTAGCTTATTTTTGTGAGTCTTATTTAAACCAATTAAAAAAGCTGGTGCAAAACACTTTGCAGATGTTTTACCCCAACTATTGACTTTGAACCTATAAATTGGTGCCTTGAACTGGAATCGAACCAGTGACACAAGGATTTTCAGT
>CALYAM010000012.1 GCA_944393565.1 uncultured Clostridia bacterium | reverse complement strand
CAAGGATTTTCAGTCCTTTGCTCTACCAACTGAGCTATCAAGGCATATAATATAAAAATGGCGACCTGGAACGGGCTCGAACCGTCGACCTCTGCCGTGACAGGGCAGCGTTCTAACCAACTGAACTACCAGGCCGTAAAACAAAAAAATGGTGGGCGCAATAGGACTCGAACCTATGACCCTCTGCTTGTAAGGCAGATGCTCTACCAGCTGAGCTATACGCCCAATTCTTGTGACATTGATTAGTATACTAAATTTTATATAATATGTCAATACAAAATCAAAAAAATTTTTTTGATTTTAAAATTATAAATACTATAAGCAAATAAAACTTTATTATTAATTTATTAATTTTTCTAAAATTTGGACAGCATTGCTAGCTGCACCCTTGCGCAGATTATCTGCTACAACCCACAGATTAATACCATGTGGAATGCTGTTGTCACACCTAATCCTACCAACAAAAACATTATCTTTTCCACATGCATTACTAGCTAGTGGGTATATATTATGAAAAATATCATCTTGCACAATAATCCCAGGGGATGATTGTAATAAGGACTTTAACTCACTTAACAAAAAATCTTTTTCAAATTCAATATTAATAGCTTCACTATGACAGTTAAGAACAGGAACTCGGACAGCTGTTGCTGTTATGTTTAATTTAGGTTTCTTTAAGATTTTTCTTGTTTCTTCTATCATTTTAATTTCTTCTTTTGAATAACCATTATTTAAAAAGTCATCAATATGTGGTATGCAATTATTTGCAATTGCATATGGAAATTTTTTTGGAGAAATGTTTTTTAAAGAATTATTGTAGTCATCTATTCCAAGCTGACCTGCACCAGAAACCGCTTGATACGTTGAATATACAATTCTTTTAATACTATATTTTTCATCTAATGGTTTTAAAACAACAACTGCTTGAATAGTAGAGCAATTTGGATTTGCAATAATTCCATGATGATTAAAAATTTCTTCAGAATTAACTTCTGGTACAATTAGAGGAACATCACAATTCATTCGAAAAGCGTTACTGTTATCAATAACAACACAGCCATTGTTTACAGCAATAGGAGCAAATTTTTTTGATATATTACTACCTGCTGAAAAAATAGCAAAATGAAAACCAGAATAAAAAGAATCTTCTTTTAACTCATAAACAGTATGCATTTTATTAAATAAAGGCAATTTTGAACCTGCAGACCTAGAGGAAGCAAACAAAACATACTCAAAATTAGAAAAATTTTTTTCTTCTAATACCTTTAAAATAGTTCTACCAACTAATCCGTGTAGCACCAACTATTGCTATACGATATGACTTATTCATAATACCACCTCACATATACTTAAATATATTACGAAAAAATTAAAAAAATGAATTGCTTTTATAAATAAAAAATAAAAAGTAGCTTAAATAAAAACCATTGTTTTAATAAAAAAAATGTGCTACAATAAATGCCGTAAAAGTATAAAAATAGCAATATTTGGACAAAGTATACGTAAGAAGGGAGAAATAAATGCTAGAAATAAGAGATTTATGTTTTACAAGAGATAATAAAAATATTTTAGAACATATTAATGCAACTTTTAAAACAGATAAATTTATTGTAATAACAGGTCCAAATGGTTCTGGAAAATCCACATTAGCAAAGATGATAATGGGAATTGAAAAGCCAGACAGTGGAAGCATTATATGGGAAGGAGAAGATATTACTAACTTATCAATAGATGAAAGAGCCAAAATGGGTATAGGCTTTGCGTTTCAGCAACCTGTAAAGTTTAAAGGAATAACGGTATATGATTTGCTTAAATTATCTTCTAAAAAAGACATAAATAAAAGAGAAGCTTGTCAAATCTTATCAAAAGTAGGTTTGTGTGCAAATGAATATGTAGATAGAGAAGTAAATGGTTCTCTATCAGGTGGAGAATTAAAAAGAATTGAAATTGCAAGTGTTTCGGTAAGGAAAGCCAAGCTTACAATCTTTGATGAACCAGAAGCTGGAATTGACTTATGGAGTTTCCAAAATTTAATCCAGATTTTTGAGGAAATGAGAAAAGAAATAAAAGGAACAACTATAATTATTTCGCACCAAGAAAGAATCTTAGAAATAGCAGACGAAATTTTACTCATGAAAGCTGGAAAAATTGAGAAACAAGGTAATAAGGAGGAAATATTACCATTAGTATTTTCAAGACCATTATGCTGTAAGTTAGGAGGCGAAAACAATGGAGAAAACAGATTATAAACTATTAAGTAAGATTACAGATGCTTCCAAATATGAAGGAGCCTACAATATAAGGAAGAATGGAAAAGGAATCGAAAGAAAAGTAACTGAAAATATAAATATAGTTTCTAAACAAGATAACTTAGGAATAGAAATATATGTTAAAGAAAATACAAAATTTGAATTTGTACATATACCAGTTATTATAACTCAAAGTGGCCTGAAAGATGTGGTATATAATGACTTTTATATTGGAAAAAATGCTAATGTTGTTATTATTGCAGGTTGTGGAATTCACAATGACCATCATAATGATTCTGAACATAATGGAATTCATAGATTTTATTTAGAAGAAGGTGCAAAGGTAAAATATATTGAAAAACATTATGGTGAGGGAAAAGGCAATGGAAAGAGGATATTGAACCCTGTAACAGAGATTTATTTAAAAAATGGTAGTAGATTAGAAATGGAATCACTTCAAATTAAAGGAGTAGATTCTACTATACGCACAACAAAAGGAGAATTAAGTGAAAATACAAGTTTAACTATATCTGAAAAAATTATGACAAGTAATTGCCAATATGCAAAAACAATATTTGATATTGCACTAAATGGCCAAAATGCAAGTACAAAAGTAATATCTAGATCTGTTGCAACAGAAGAATCTATTCAACAATTTGAATCTAAAATAACAGGAAATGCAAAATGCTTTGGACATGTAGAATGTGATTCGATAATAAAAGATAATGCAAAAGTAATTGCCATACCAGAGATTATTGCAAACAATGTAGAAGCAAATTTAATACATGAAGCGGCAATTGGAAAAATTGCAGGTGAGCAATTGATTAAATTAATGACATTGGGACTTAATGAAAAAGAAGCAGAAAAGGTAATAATAAATGGTTTTTTAGGAACAGCGTAAAAATTTTTTAAAACAGTTGATATTTTTTAATGTATAATATAAAATCAAAAAAGATTGATATAGGAGGTATTTTTGTTTGATAACTTTGGAAGACATAAAACATAATACTGAAGTTCAAGAGTTAGTTATTGGTGCACAGAAACAATTAGATGTACTAGGCTATACAGAACATTCAATTAGACATATCAACATAGTATCACAAAGAGCAGGAGAGATCTTGAAAAATTTAGGCTATGATGAAAGAAAAATTGAACTTGCTAAAATTGCAGGTTATTTACATGATATAGGCAATTGTGTAAACAGGGTAGATCATGCACATACAGGGGCTTTAATGGCATATTACATCCTAAAAGAAATGGGAATGGAAATTAAAGATAGAACAGAAATAATGATGGCAATTGGAAACCATGATGAACAAACAGGAACAGCTGTAAGCGAGATATCAGCAGCATTAATTCTAGCAGACAAATCTGATGTGCATAGAGATAGAGTTTGCAAAAAAAACATATCTACATTTGATATTCATGATAGAGTAAATTATGCTGTAACAGATGCAAGACTTAATTTAGATGTAGAAAAAATGATTATAACATTGAATTTAACAATTGATACAAATATTTGTCCAGTTTTAGATTATTTTGAAATTTTTATGGAAAGAACAATGATGAGCAAATATGCGGCTAAATTTTTACAAATATGGTTTGAACTAATAATTAATGATACAAAACTATTATAGGGGGAAAAGCAAAAATGAACATGCTAAAAAGAACTGCAATTATTCTTATAATTATATTAATCTGTTTTATTTCTTTTATAGGAATATACCAAAAAAAGTTAAATAAAATGGAAAATATTATTCCTGAATATTTATTAGGAATGGAATATGGAGAAAAAAGAGTAGTACGTTTAGATGTAGACTTAGGAACAAAAACAATTTATTATGACGAAAATGGAAATGAAATTGAACATATCCATGAAGATGGAGAAGATGAAGAAAGTATCATTTCAGAAGAAGTACTTGTCAACAAAGAGGAAGCTAAGACAAAAGAAAATTTTGAAAAAACTAAAAGTATTCTTAAAAAAAGACTTAAAGATATGGGTGCAGGTGAATATCACATTCGACAAGATGATGGTGGAAATTTTGCAATAGAGTTATTAGAAGATGATTATACGGATGCTTATATACAAGTATTAGCTACAAAAGGAACATTTTTAATTGCAGATAGTACAACAGGAGAAAGACTGCTTGGAAACAATAACATAAAAAATGCTCAAATGGTAACATATCAAGATGAAACAGGTTATGTTACTGCATACTTGGTTGTAAATTTTGACGAAGAAGGAACAAAAAAATTAGAAGAAATTAGCAATACATATATAGAACAAACAGATGAAGAGGGGAATACTACTACAAAAAATGTGCTAATAATGCTAGATGGACAAACTTTATTAAACACATATTTTGGACAAACAATGTCAACAGGAGAATTGCAAATACCAATAGGTGAAGAAACAAATTCAGGAGAAGAATTGGCTGCATACATGTTACAAGGGCAACAAATAGCTACAGTTTTAAGACATGGAGAATTACCGCTTACATATGAAATTGGCTATAATAATACACTTTCTTCTAGCTTTACAGAAAACAATATACAAGTAGCAATTATAGCAATTGCTATTATAATAGCAATGATGGTAATATATCTTATTCTTATATATAAGGTAAAAGGAATTTTGGCAGCTTTTACATGGATTGGATTTATAGCAGTACTATTACTTGCACTGCGTTATGCAAACTGCATATTCACCCCAAGCTGTATAGTAGCAATTGCGATTGTTTCTATATGGGAGTTTATATTTGTAAATGCATTAATTCGAAATAAAGAAGACAAAGAGTTTATAAAATTATTAGTACATTATGCAATAATTGCAATACCAATGTATATAATTTCAATTGTGGCAACATTTGATACAGCAATTGCAATTAATAGTTTTGGAACTGCATTGTTTTGGGGTAATACTTTAATGGTACTATATAATTTAATTGTAGCAAATAATCTTATTTGTGAGAAATAAGGAGGAATGAAAGTGCAAAAGAGTGTAGTAATAAAAACGATAATAGCATTTACAATAGCAATTGCTATTTGCATTTGTATTATTCTAATTAATAAATTTCAATATAGCATTGATTATTCAAAAAATGTAAGAATTGAGATATACACAGGAAAAAAATTTGAAATAAATGAAATAAAAGAAATTACAAATGAAGTGTTTAAAAATCAAGAAACAGTTATACAAAAAGCAGGTGCATTTCAAGATGGTATAGCAATTACACTAAAAATGATAGATGATGCTCAAAAAGAAAATCTAATTATAAAAATAAATGAAAAGTATGAAACTGAATTAACAGTAGAAGACATAGAAGTATACTATAATTCAAACGTAAGAGGAAGAGACTTAATAGCGAACTATTATTGGCTAGCTGGAATTTCAGGTATACTTATACTAGCCTTTTTTGTAATAAGATACCACAAATTAGGCATAATAAAAGTGCTAGGTACTATACTAGGAATTGTTCTATTAGGACTAATTTTGTATTTAACATTAATTTCGCTATTTGGTATAGAAGTAAACAGTATTACAATACCTTCTATGATTGCTATATTAATATTTAGCTTTGCATATTTAAGTTCATGCTATGAGAAAAAAGTAAAATAAATACATATAAATAAGTTTAAATAAAATATTAGAGTACAAACGCGTATAAATTAAAATGGAGACTTAACCAAAATATAAAGTATTTTGATCAAGTCTTCATTAATTTTTTTATTATATTGGAAATGATTTGCTTTTTAGCATTTCTAACAATTTTATTAAAGTAAGGTTAGGCAATTACAGGAATATGCACGCATTAAGTGAGTAACATATATTTTGAAATAATCAAAAAGGAAACTTGGCAAAACAATTATTTTATATCAGAATCAAAACCATAGCTAAAAAAACCATTAATGTTTTGAACCTGACCAAAACGATTTAAGTTTTTAATAGAAATACCAGTCCCAAGTGATAACTCTTCAATAGAAGAAGGAGAAGAATGTTCTTCTAAATAATTTTGTATTTTTATAACATCAGATAAATCTTTTGACTTACAATTACAGCAAACATTATCTTCAGACAGAAAGAAACAACCACATCTTACACATTTTTTAAATTCCATATTAATTTCATTCCTTTCCAAGGCCAATATAGTTATAACTAAATACGACCCCATAAATCTTTTGTGGTAAATTTGACTAAAAATTATCTATTTTGTATTCTATCATATAAACTATAAAAAGAAAAGAAAATTTAAAATATAGACAAAAAATTTTTAGAGAAAGTATTGACATTTTACAAAAAAGTAGTTTAAATAAACATGTAAATGAAAATGTTTTAGAAGGGAGTAAATTAATATGAAAGCATATGTATGTAAAGTATGTGGCTATGTACACATAGGAGATAGTGCACCAGAAAAATGCCCACAATGTGGAGCTAGCTCAGATAAATTTGAATTAAGAAAAGAAGAGGCAGACAAAAATTATGCAGACGAGCACCGAATAGGTGTTGCACAAGGCTTAGATGCTGAAGTGGTAGAAGGATTACGTTCAAACTTTATGGGTGAATGTACAGAAGTAGGAATGTATTTAGCAATGAGCAGGCAGGCAGATAGAGAAGGTTACCCAGAAATTGCTGAAGCATATAAAAGATATGCTTGGGAAGAAGCAGAACATGCTGCAAAATTTGCTGAGCTATTAGGTGAGGTAGTATATCCTGACACAAAGAAAAACTTACAGCTAAGAGCGGAAGCAGAACATGGGGCATGTATGGGTAAAAAAGAATTAGCCACAAGGGCAAAAGAATTAGGATATGATGCAATACATGATACAGTACATGAAATGTGCAAAGATGAAGCAAGACATGGAAGAGGCTTTGATGGTTTGCTAAAAAGATATTTTTAATAAAAATATGAGATTATATAATTGGTGGTACTTTTTGAGTGGTACCACCAATTATATAGTAAAAGGATTTTAGCAATTTTATTAAAACTATTGTAAAATGCTAAAAAAGCTGTTATAATAATTATTGTTAAAAAACACACGCTAGATTAGTTTTTGCTAGTGCCTATAAAAAGGTAAGCAGAAATGTGCTTTAAAGTTTAGCGGAGGTATAAAACTAAAAGGAGGAAATTAAAATGGCAGTAGTAGCAATGAAACAACTACTTGAAGCTGGTGTTCATTTTGGACATCAAACAAGAAGATGGGATCCAAAAATGGCAGAATACATATTCCAAGCTAGAAATGGAATCCACATTATCGACTTACAAAAGACATCAAAAAAATTAGACGAAGCATATCACTTTATGAAAGAACAAGCAGAAGAAGGAAAGGATATACTTTTTGTAGGAACAAAAAAACAAGCACAAGAATGCATGAAAGAAGCAGCAATTAAATGCAATATGTTTTATGTAGATCAAAGATGGCTAGGTGGGATGCTTACAAACTTTGGTACAATTCGCTCAAGAGTACAAAGGCTAAAAGATTTAGAAAAAATGCAAGAAGATGGAACATTTGATGTACTTCCTAAAAAAGAAGTAATTAAACTAAAAGGAGAAATGGAAAAACTAGAAAAAAACCTTGGTGGGATAAAAAATATGGAGAAATTGCCAGGTGTTTTATTCATAGTTGATCCAAAAAAAGAAAGAATTGCAATATTAGAAGCAAGAAAATTGAAAATTCCAATTGTTGGATTAATTGATACAAACTGTAATCCAAACGATGTAGATTACCCAATACCAGGAAATGATGATGCAATTCGTGCAGTAAAATTAATTGCAGATGTTATGGCAAATGCTGTAATAGAAGGAAAACAAGGAGAAAGCTTAGAGACAATAAATTCAGAAAATGCAGAAGAACCTGCAGAAACTGATTTAAAGGATATTGAAGAAGTAGTAGAAGAAAATGTAGAAGAATAATATAAATACTTAAGAACTTTAAGAAAACATAAAAATTGCTTTAATTAAGAAGTCGGAGGTTTTGGAAAAGGAATTTTACATCCGAACTCTGACTTTTTATTTTTTAAAATAAGGAGGGTATATAATGATAACAGCAGAATTAGTAAAGGAATTAAGAGAAAAAACTGGTGCAGGAATGATGGATTGTAAAAAAGTATTAACAGAGACTAACGGAAATATGGAAAAAGCAATTGAACTTTTAAGGGAAAGAGGAATTGCAAAAGCCGCAAAAAAATCTGAAAGAATTGCGGCAGAAGGATTAGTTGCTACATATGTAAGTGATGACAAAAAAATAGGGGCTCTAATTGAAGTTAATGCAGAAACAGACTTTGTAGCTAAAAATTCAGATTTTAGAACATTTGTTGCAGATGTTGTAGAGCAAGTTGCAATTAAGAATCCAGCAGATGTAGAGGAACTATTAAATCAAGAATCAATAAAAGTAGCAGGAAAAACTGTAAAAGAAGTTTTAACAGATAAAATTGCGACTATTGGAGAGAACATGTCTATTCGTAGGTTTGTGAGATACGAAAGTGATGGTTTAGTAGAAAGCTATATCCATGGAGATGGAAAAATAGGAGTACTTGTAGAGCTTGAAAAAGGTGAAAGTGATTTAGCAAAAGATATATGCATGCAAGTTGCAGCAGCAAGACCTGAATACTTAAATAGAGAAGAAGTACCACAAGAAAAAGTACAAAAAGAGATGGAAATTTTAAAAGCACAAGCCATGAATGAAGGGAAACCAGCACAAATTGCAGAAAAAATGGTACAAGGCAGAATTGGCAAATTTTATAGTGAAATTTGCTTATTAGAGCAACCATTTGTGAAAGAACCTGAAATGAAAGTAGAAAAACTTATAGAATCAAAAGGAGCAAAAGTTACTCGTTTTGCTAGATTTGAAAAAGGCGAAGGCCTTGAAAAGAAGGAAGAAAACTTTGCAGAAGAGGTAATGAAACAAATAAAATAAACTGTAGAAAAGGATTAGATATATTTTCTATCTAATTCTTTTTTTATTATATAGGAAAAATCGCCAGATTTTTACTATATAACAAGGTTAAGTTTCCTTGATTCGTGCATATTTGCGAAGCAAAATGCACATGTGGCGAAGCCAATTTTCTTATTTATTATTTTTTTTGCAAAAACTAATGCTTTTTTATGTGAAGATATGATAAAATAGAAAACGAAAAATAAAATATAAGGGAGAGTGTATAGTAATTGGCAGAATTAGCATATAAAAGAGTACTTTTGAAACTTAGTGGAGAGGCGATGGCAGGAGAACAAAAAACAGGTATTAATGCTGAAACACTTGAAAAAATTTGTGATCAAATTAAAATTATAGTAGAAATGGGGGTTCAAGTTTCACTAGTTATAGGTGGAGGAAATTTTTGGAGAGGCAGATATGGACATCAAATGGAAAGGACAACATCAGATTATATGGGAATGCTTGCAACAGCAATTAATTCACTTGCATTACAAGATGCTTTGGAAGCAAGAGGAATATTTACAAGAGTTCAAACTGCGATTGAAATGAGAGAAATTGCAGAACCATATATTAAAAGAAAAGCAATTAAACATTTAGAAAAAGGAAGAGTAGTTATTTTTGCTTGTGGAACAGGAAGCCCATATTTTTCGACAGACACAGCAGCAGCTTTGCGTGCAGCAGAAACCGATTCTGAAGTAATACTTCTTGCAAAAACGATAGATGGAGTATATTCAGCAGATCCTAAGATAGATAGCTCAGCAGTAAAATATGATGAGATTACATATTTAGATATTTTAAACAAAGATTTGAAAGTCATGGATTCTACTGCAACATCGTTATGTAGAGATAACCATATCCCACTTATTGTATTTGGAATAAAAAATCCAGAAAATATTGTGGAGATTATTAAAGGAAAAAAGATAGGTACTTTAGTAAAATAAAATGAAAGGAAAGAATTAATATGGATAATAAAGAATTAGAAGAAAGAATGCAAAAAACAATTAATGTATTTAAAGAAAATTTGTCAGAAGTAAGGGCTGGAAGGGCAAATCCAGCAATTTTGAATAAAGTAAAAATTGATTACTATGGTGTTCCAACACCTATTAGCCAGGTAGCAGGAATCTCTGTGCCAGAAGCAAGAATGATTGTAATACAACCATGGGATGCTAGCATTTTAAAGGAAATTGAAAAGGAAATTTTAAAATCAGATATTGGAATTAATCCTAATAATGATGGAAAGGTAATAAGATTAGTCTTTCCAGAATTAAATGAGGAAAGAAGAAAAGAAATTGTAAAAGATATTAAGAAAATGGCAGAGGAAGCAAAGGTATCTATAAGAGCAATAAGAAGAGATGGAATTGATGAATGTAAGAGTATGGAAAAAGAAAGCCTTATATCAGAAGATGAAAGAAGAAAGACAGAAGAAGATATACAAAAACTTACGGATAAAAAAATAGCAGAAATTGATAGTTTACTTGAAGTTAAAGAAAAAGAAATAATGTCAATATAAAGGAGATGTTTTATTTGATATTTAAGGATGAACTAAAAAAGCGTGCTAAAGAAATTGAAGATGAACTTATAACTTATGTAAGAACAAAAGATGTACCTGAAAAAAAATTAAATGAAGCAATAGAATATAGTTTAATGGCAGGAGGAAAGAGAATAAGGCCAGTACTTATGCTAGAGGTGTTTAGACTTTTTTCAGATGATATAAAAGTAGTAATGCCGTTTGCTGTTGCAATGGAAATGTTGCATAATTTTTCTTTGATACATGATGATTTACCAGGAATAGATAATGATGATTTTAGACATGGAAAACCAACAAACCATAAAATGTTTGGTGAGTCAACGGCTATATTAGCTGGAGATAGTCTATTTAATGAAGCATATTTAACTATTTCAGAAAGCATAAGAGAAAATCTAAGTAATGAAAAAGCTGAAGCTTTTTATGAGTTTTCACATTCTGCAGACAGAATGATTATAGGTGAATATGTAGATACAGAGTTTGAGGGAAAACCAATTTCTCAAGAATATCTAGAATATATACATATTAATAAAACGGCTGAACTAATAAAGGGCTCTGTTAGGATAGGGGCTATATTATCTGGAGCACCAAAAGATGATTTAGAGAAATTGACTAATTATGCAGAAAAGATAGGGCTTGCATTTCAAATAAAAGATGACATTTTATCAGAAATTGGAGATGAAAAAGTGCTAGGAAAGCCAGTAGGAAATGACAAAAAGAAAAATAAATGCACATATGTTACAAAATATGGGCTAGATGTCGCAAAAGAAACTTTGCACAAAATTACAAATGAAGCTATACAAATTATAAGCTCTTACGGGGAAAAAGGTGAATTTTTAAAGGAGCTTGCAATTTTTATTGAAACAAGGGAAAAATAAATAGGGAATATATCCTAGGAAAGGAATAACATATGGGAAATTTACCAGAAGGCTATCCAAAACATGTTGCAATAATAATGGACGGTAATAGACGTTGGGCTAAACAGAGAAACCTAACATCTGCAATAGGACATAAAGAGGGAGCAAAAACGATTGAAAAGATTGTGCGCTACGCAAATAAAATAGGAATTGAATATTTAACAGTTTATGCTTTTTCGACAGAAAACTGGAAAAGGACAAAAGAAGAAGTAGGGGCATTAATGTTATTACTTAAAAATTACCTAGATGATTTTACAAAAAAAGCGGATACGGAAAATATAAAAATAATAGTGTTAGGAGATATATCAGCTCTTTCAAATGAAATGCAAAACAGCATAAAAAATGCAATGGAAAGAACTAAAAATAATACTGGAGTTGTCTTTAATATTGCTTTTAATTATGGCGGAAGAGCTGAGATTGTTCGTGCAATACAAAATATTGCAAAAGAGGTAAAACTTGGCAAATTGAACCCAGAAGATATAGACGAGGCAAAAGTGGAGAAAAATCTCTATACAGCAGGTATGCCAGACCCAGATTTACTTATTAGAACGAGCAATGAGCTTAGAACCAGTAATTTTTTACCATGGCAAATTGTGTATTCAGAATTTTATTTTGTAGAAAAATATTGGCCAGATTTTACAGAAAAAGATTTAGATATTGCATTAGAAGAATATAAAAAGAGAAACAGAAAATTTGGTGGAAAGTAGGGAAAAATAATGAATATTAAAAGATTCACATCAGCATTAATAGGACTTCCATTAGTTGCACTTGTTTTAATATTTGGAAACCAATATGTGATAGATATTTCTTTTAGTATAATTGCTGTTTTAAGCTTAAATGAATTTTATAATGCATTTAAACAAACGAGTAAACCAATGAAATGGATAGGCTATGTATTTGCAATTGCAATAGCTTTTATTCATGTTATACCAACCGCATATACCAAAAATTCTTTACAACTCTTGGTTCCGAATTTAATTACTATACTGTTTTTGGTAATAGTTGTGACAGACATGAAATATACAATTAAAGATATGGCAATTACATTACTTGGAATAGCATATATATTGGGATTTATTGTGTTTATACCATTGCTGAGAGGAATAGAAAATGGAAGTTATTTTGTATGGTATATAATAGTTATAGCTTGGGGAACAGACATTTTTGCATATCTTGTTGGCAAAAAGTTTGGAAAGCATAAATTTAGTAAAATAAGTCCAAATAAATCAATAGAAGGTTGTGTAGCTGGAATAATTGGAGCTATTTTAATTAGCTTATTATATACACTTGTAATAAATTATATAGCAAAACTCAACATATCGTATATGTATATTTTATTTGTTTCATGGGCACTAAGCATACTTAGTCAAATAGGAGATTTTGCAGCATCTAGCATAAAGCGTTATGTAGGAATCAAGGACTTTAGTAACTTAATTCCTGGTCACGGAGGAATGCTAGATAGAATAGACAGTGTAATTTTTATAGCACCATTTGCATATTTTCTATTAAACATATTATAAGCTTTATTTTAGTATGGGAGGATAAAATGGGGTTTTTAATTAGTGCAATAAAAATAATATTTTTATTAGGCTTTTTAATTTTCATCCATGAAGCAGGACACTTTTTAGTTGCCAAGCTTTGCAAGGTAAAAGTAAATCAATTTGCAATTGGCTTTGGACCTACGATATGGGAAAAACAAGGAAAACAAACTCTATATGCACTAAGACTAGTTCCACTTCGGAGGCTTTGTAAGCATGGAAGGGGAAGAAGAATATTCAGAAGCAGAGGGCTCTTTTAGAAAAAAAAGTATTCCACAGAGAATTGCAATTGTAGCAGCAGGAGGTTTAGTAAATATATTTTTTGGGCTTATTGTTTATTTTACATTAGGGGCTTTTACTGGGAATTATATTTCTAATACAATACAAACCATTAGTAATGAAAATCTTTTAAGTGAAGGGATACAAGAGGGAGATAAAATAAAGGAAATAAATGGGCAAGCAATTCGCTTAAATTCAGATGTTGCAAACATTTTAGAGAAATCACAAGGGAATACATTACATGTTTTAATACAAAGGGGTAAAGCACAAAAAACAGTAGATATAAAGCCACTAAAAGAAACAACAAGAAATATTGGTGTATATTTTGGAAGAAACAATGAAGAAATTACAGCAGAAATTGCAATGATTTATCCTGATAGTCCAGCAGAAAAAGCAGGATTAAAAGCAAAAGACATTATAATATCAATTGATGGAAAAGATGTTAACAATAATCCACACAATGTTGTTGAACTATTAAATCAATCAAATAACAATGAAGTAGCAATTGTAATACAGAGGAATAACAACTTAGAAACTATAATTGTAGAACCTGAAACTAAAACAACATATTTATTAGGTGTTAATTTTAAAATTGCGGAAAATAATTTTGTAAATAATATTTCATATGCTTTTTTGGATACTGCAAATTTCTCTGTATCTATAATAGATAATTTAAAATTGCTATTTACAGGAAAAGTCGGAGCTGACCAGTTAATGGGACCTATTGGCATATCAGGAATGGTTGCAGAAACTAATGAACTTGCGGACTTTATTTATCTACTAGCACTTATTTCACTATCACTGGGGATAACAAATTTATTGCCTTTTCCACCACTAGATGGAGGGAAAATTCTTATTTACCTAATAGAAGCAATTAGAAAAAAACCAATGAAAGAAAACATTGAAATTGGAATACAAATGGTAGGTTTTGGACTAATGATAGCTCTTTCAATTTATGTGGCATATAATGATATGTTAAGAATTATATAAAATTTCTTTTATCACAGGGGGCTAGAAATGGAACAAGAGAAAACAATACAGGAAATATTTAAGGATTTTGATAATGGTGATAAAATTCGTAATGCAAAAATTTTATCTATAAATTTATATAAAAAAAGTAATAAATTAGATATAAAAATAAAATCAGATAATAAAATTTCAATTAATGAATTAAGCAATTTTGAAGATTATTTAAAAAATAGATTTCATATTGATAAAAACGAAGTTGAAATTCAGTATACATTTCAGATTGATTCAAATAATGATGTACAAAACGAGTGGGAATATATTGTAAATTACATGGAAAAAAGGTTTCCTTTTACTAAATACATATTCTCTCAAAGCACATTAGAAATTTTTGATAGAAATCTAAAGATAAATCTTCGTGTAAAAGGAAAAGATATTTTACAAGCAATTGGGTTTGATAATGAACTTTCAAGATTATTATTAAATGCATTTGGAAAAAAATATAACATATCATATGAGGAAAAAGTTTCTCAAGAAGACATAAAATCTATGGAAGATTTTATGAAAAAAGAAGAAATTAAAGCAATACAACAGGTACAAAGTGAAAAACCAAATACAATTTTAAAAGATGAACTAAAAGAATTGCCTAAAGAACAAAATGCCATAAGCAAAGAACAAGAGATATCACCACTTATATATGGCAAAGTTCCTAAAATAAAATCAGAGCTAATTAAGGTTATAGATATATCAGTAGATACAGAGAAAGTAGCTCTAGATGGAGAAATAATTGGTGTAGATTCTAGAGAGCTAAAAAATGGAAAATTTCTTGTTTCATTTAAATTATATGATGGAAGCAGTACGATATTGTGTAAGGTGTTTGTTTCAAAAGAGCAAGCGGGTAATGTTGTCTCAAGACTACAATCTGCAAAAGGGGCTAAAATAGATGGAATGGCGAAGTTTGACCCTTTTTCAAAAGAAATAGGTGTAATTGCAGGAACAATTATAGAGACAAGTGGAATGAAAAAACAAAAACGTATTGATGAAGCAGAAGAAAAAAGAGTTGAGCTTCATATGCATACTCAAATGAGTCAAATGGATGCTGTAACATCCTGTGCGGATTTAATAAAGCGTGCTGTTAGTTGGGGATGGAAATCAATTGCAATTACAGATCATGGAGTGGTACAAGCATTCCCAGATGCACATAAATACTTAGGAAAATCAAAAGCGGATATCAAAGTAATATATGGTGTAGAAGCTTATCTTGTGCCAGATAAAGATAATTGTGTAGCATTTCCTAAAAAACAAATGCTTAATACTCAATATTGTGTACTTGATATAGAAACAACGGGATTATCTTTTAGAACAGAAAAGATTACTGAAATAGGAATTATGAAATATAAAGATGGAAAGGTAATAGAAGAGTTTGAGTGCTTTGTTAACCCTGAAAAACCTATTCCAGAAGAAGTTGTGAATATTACACATATAACTGATGACATGGTAAAAGATGCAGAGACTATTGACAAGGTACTTCCAAAAGTTTTAGATTTCATAGGAGATTCAGTTTTAGTAGCACATAATGCAGATTTCGATATTGGATTTATAAAATATAATTGCCAGCAATTAGGCTTAAGTCTTAATAATACATATATTGATACCTTAAGGCTTGCTAAAGATTTATTTCCTGATTATAAAAAATATAAATTGGGTATTATTGCAGAGAACCTTGGAATTAAAGTTGAAGTTGCACACAGGGCACTAGATGATGTTGATACATTAGTAAAAGTATTTCAAATTATGCTAAATATGCTAGAAAAAAAAGGTGTAAAACAAATAGAAGATATTGATCAAATAGAAGCTGGAAAAGCAGACTATAAAAAGTTACCAAGCTATCATGCTATAATTTTAGCAAAAAATTATGTAGGCCTTAAAAATTTATATAAGCTAATTTCTTTTTCACATCTAAGTTATTTCTACAAAAAACCAAGGATACTAAAAAGCTTATATAAAAAATATTCAGAAGGATTAATTCTAGGAAGTGCGTGTGAAGCAGGAGAATTATATCGTGCAATAGTTGCAGGAAAATCGGATGAAGAGATTGAAAAAATTGCAAATGACTATGACTATTTGGAAATTCAACCAACTGGGAATAATATGTTTATGGTAAGAAATGGAACTTTACCAGATGAAGAGGCAGTAAGAGATATTAATAGAAAAATAGTTGCATTAGGAGAAAAGCTAAATAAACTCGTAGTTGCAACATGTGATGTTCATTTTATGGATCCACAAGATGAGATATATAGACGCATTCTCATGGCAGGCCAGGGTTATGATGATGCAGATGAGCAAGCACCATTATACCTAAGGACAACAGATGAAATGATTGAAGAATTTAGTTATTTAGGAAAAGAAAAAGCATATGAAGTAGTTGTAACAAATACAAATAAAATTGCAGACATATGTGAAAAAATAAGCCCTATTTCTCCTGAAAAATGTCCACCACACATTGATGGATGTGAAGAAACTATTAAAAATATTGCATATAGTAGAGCAATAGAATTATATGGAGACCCATTACCGGAAATAGTACAAGCTCGATTGGACAAAGAGCTAGAATCTATTATAAAAAATGGATTTTCTGTTATGTATATAATTGCTCAAAAATTGGTATGGAAATCGAATGAAGACGGTTATTTGGTTGGCTCAAGAGGTTCTGTTGGTTCATCATTTGTAGCAAATATGACAGGAATTACAGAAGTGAACTCACTTCAGCCACATTATAGATGCCCTAATTGCAAATATTCTGACTTTACAGACTATGGCTATAAAAATGGATTCGATTTACCAGATAAGAATTGTCCAAAATGTGGCCATAAACTTGACAAAGACGGAATGGATATTCCTTTTGAGACATTTCTTGGATTTGATGGAGATAAAGAACCAGATATAGACTTAAATTTTTCAGGAGAATATCAAGCAAAAGCACACAGATATACAGAAGTAATTTTTGGAAAGGGTACAACATTTAAAGCAGGTACAATTGGAACAATAGCAGACAAAACTGCATATGGCTATGTGAAAAAATATTATGAAGAGAGAGGAATACCAATAAATAGTGCAGAAATAGAGAGGATATCAGCAGGATGTACAGGTGTGAAAAGAACAACTGGACAACACCCAGGAGGAATTATAGTTGTACCAAAAGGAAGAGAAATATATGAATTTTGCCCTGTTCAACATCCAGCAGATGATCCAGAATCTGATATTATAACTACTCATTTTGACTATCATTCGATTGACCAAAATCTTTTAAAGCTAGATATATTAGGACATGATGATCCAACAATGATTCGTATGTTACAAGATTTAACTGGAATTGACCCAAAAAAGATTCCATTAGACGATAAAGAAACTATGTCTATATTTTCATCTACAAAGGCTTTAGGTGTAACGCCAGAGCAAATTCATTCTGAAGTAGGAACATTTGGAGTACCTGAATTTGGTACTAAATTTGTACGAGGTATGTTAGTTGATACAAGACCAACAACTTTTGAAGAATTACTAAGAATTTCAGGATTATCACACGGAACTGATGTATGGCTTAATAATGCTCAGACTCTAATAGAAAATAAAACAATTAAACTAGATGAAGCAATTTGTACAAGAGATGATATCATGATTTATTTAATAAAACAGGGGCTTCCTCCAAAACCTTCATTTAAAATTATGGAAGCTGTGCGAAAGGGAAAAGGGCTTACAGAAGAGCAAGAGGAAATGATGAGAGAATATAAAATCCCAGAGTGGTATATAAATTCGTGCAAAAAAATTAAATACATGTTCCCAAAGGCACATGCGGCAGCATATGTTACAATGGCATTTAGGATTGCATGGTTTAAAGTTCACATTCCGGAGGCATATTATACAGCTTTTTATACAATACGTGCAGATGCATTTGATAGTGAAGTAATGTGCCATGGAGAAGAAAAAGTAAAAAACAAGATGAGAGAAATAGAACTAATGGGAAATAGTGCTACACAAAAAGAGAAAGACATGTATCAAATATTAGAAATCGTTCAAGAAATGTATGAAAGAGGAATTAAGTTTTTGCCAATTGATTTATATAAATCTCATGCAACAAAATTTCAAATGGAAGAAGGAGGAATTAGACCACCATTAAACAGTATACCTGGACTTGGAACAGTAGCCGCACAAGGAATAGAAGAAGCGAAAAAAGATGGTAAATTTATGTCTATTGATGATATGAGAATAAAGTCTAAAATTGGTAAAACAGTAGTTGAAATTCTACAAAAAGCAGGCTGTTTAGCGGGAATGAGCCAAAGTAATCAAATAAGTTTATTTGGCTAAAAAAGGAGAAAAAATGCATACGTTAGAAGAAATTTTTACATTAAAAAATATTGTAATTTATATTATCTGTATTAATTTAATTGGCTTTTCTGTAATGTGGCTAGATAAAAGGAAAGCTAAAAAAGGACAGTGGAGAATAAGCGAACAGTTTTTGTTTTATGTTACACTACTAGGTGGAGGATTTGGTACAATCATAGGAATGTATACATTTAGACACAAAACAAAAAAAATGCGATTTACAATAGGATTTCCGATTATTTTAATTTCTGAAATTATTTTATTTGGTTATGTAATTGTAAAATATTTAATTTAATACATTACTAAACAAAAGAAGACGAGAATATAGAATTATTAGATTATTTGAGCTAAATGGGTGACATGTTTGCAGTCAACATTTCAGAATCTTTTTCTTTAAAAAATTTTTTACACATGTACACATAACTATTGTAAATAATTGGAAACGAGCTTACATAAAGATATTACAAAAAAACAACTGTGAATAACACACAGGTTAAAAGTGTATAATTTAAGGTTATTCACAAAGTTATCCACAGTTTCCACAGTAATTACTATTACAAACTGTGTAAACTTATATAAGTTACATAAAATATAAAACAATTTTTTATATCTATAAATCTGTACGTTTCTTCCTAGAAACTTGAACATATATAGTTATACTAAAAGTCATAATATGGTTTTCCTTATTAGAATATATAGTAATTTCAAAAAATATATGTTATACTAGTCAAGAAGCAAAATATAAAAGAGGAGGACATGTTATGGCAGAAATAACGATGGAGAAAATAGTAAACCTTTGCAAAACAAGAGGATATGTTTATCCAGGGTCAGAAATATATGGTGGATTATCTAATACATGGGATTATGGACCACTAGGAGTAGAGCTTAAAAACAATATAAAAAAATTATGGATGAAAAAATTTGTACAAGAGGGTAAATATAATGTTGGATTAGATGCAGCAATTCTTATGAATCCGGAAACATGGGTCGCATCAGGGCATATAGGTGGCTTTTCAGATCCACTGATTGATTGCAGAGAGTGCAAAACACGTCATAGAGCGGATAAACTAATAGAAGATTGGCTACATAAAAAAAATGAAGATAAAATAGTAGATGGCTGGACAGACGATCAAATGGTTAATTTTATTAGAGAGAATAGTATAAAGTGTCCAAATTGTGGAAAGACCAATTTTACATCTATACGAAAGTTTAATCTTATGTTTAAGACATTTCAAGGAGTAACAGAGGATGCAAAATCAGAGATTTATTTAAGACCTGAAACTGCACAAGGAATATTTGTAAATTTCAAAAATGTTCTTAGGACAACAAGAAGAAAATTACCAATGGGTATTGCACAAATAGGGAAATCATTTAGAAATGAAATTACTCCTGGAAACTTTACTTTCAGAACTAGGGAATTTGAACAAATGGAATTGGAGTTTTTTTGTAAGCCTGGTACTGACTTAGAATGGTTTAAATACTGGAGAGAATTTTGCAAAAAATGGCTGCTAGAATTGGGAATGAAAGAGGAGAATATTCGCTTACGTGACCATAGCAAAGAAGAGCTTTCTTTTTATAGCAAAGGAACAACTGATATTGAATTTCTATTTCCTTTTGGTTGGGGAGAACTATGGGGAATTGCAGATAGAACAGATTATGATTTAAAACAACATATGGAACACTCTGGAGAAGATTTTACTTATTTAGAGCAAGAAACTGGAGAAAAGTATGTACCATATTGTATAGAACCTTCACTAGGATGTGATAGAGTTGCATTAGCTTTTTTATGCAATGCATATGATGAGGAGGAAATAGAAAATGGAGATACAAGGATAGTACTACACTTACATCCAGCATTAGCACCATATAAAGTAGCGGTATTACCGCTTTCGAAAAAATTAAATGATAAAGCACAACAAGTATATGATATGATTTCTAAAAAATATATGTGCGATTATGATGAATCAGGTTCTATTGGTAAACGTTATCGAAGAGAAGATGAGATTGGAACACCATATTGTATTACAATTGACTTTGAAACAGAAAATGATAATTGCGTAACTATTCGTAACAGAGATACAATGGAGCAAGAAAGAATAAAAATTGAAGATATAATCAAATGGCTAGAAGAAAAAACTGAATTTTAGCAAGTATAAAGCCTCTAAAACATACATGTTTTAGAGGCTAATTTATAAATTATTGACATATAATACGCAGTATTATAAAATAATTTAAACTATTTCAATACAATGAAAGGAACTATATAAAATGAAAAAAAATATAATTATAACAGGAGGAGCAAGAGGAATAGGAGAGGCAATAGTAAGAACTCTAGCAGAAGAGGGACATTCTATTTTTCTAAACTACAATAAATCTGAGACTCAGGCAAACATATTAGTACAAGATATAAGAAAAAAAGGCGGAGAAGTGGTTGCATACAAAGCAGACATTTCAGATATAAACCAAGGAAAGGAAATGTGTGAATATGCCATTTCTAAATTTAATAAAATAGATGTACTAATAAACAATGCTGGGATATCACAGTTTAAATTATTTACAGACATAACAGAAAATGATTGGGATTCAATTATAAATACAAATTTAAAATCTGCGCTATTTATATCAAAAGAGATAGCTAAAAATATGATTCACTACAAAAGTGGTCTTATATTAAATATATCATCTATTTGGGGCATTACAGGTGCTTCGTGTGAGGTTCTTTATTCTATTTCAAAATCGGGCTTAGACGGTATGACAAAAGCACTAGCAAAAGAACTTGCACCATCTAATATTAGAGTGAACTCAATTGCACCAGGCGCAATTGATACTGATATGAATAAAGATGTACTAAAAGAGAAAATAGAAGAAGAAATTCCACTAGGCAGAATGGGAAAACCAGAAGATATTGCAAAATGTGTTAAGTGGCTTGTTGAAGATAATTATACAACAGGGCAAATAATTTCACCAAATGGTGGATGGGTAATATAATTAAATTATTAAAATTAATTGTAAAAAAGCAAATTTCATGATAGGATTAAGAAAGCAAATATCAATAGGAGGAAGAAAAATTGAAGACAAAAGATAATAAAGGAATTACATTAATATCACTTGGACTTATAATATTATTACTACTAATAATATCATCAATAACAATTTATACAGGAATTAATGAAATAAGAAACGCAGAAGAGAAAAAAGAAATATCAGAGCTGGAAATGGTAAGCCATGCTGTATTTCAACGATATACCAATTATATAAAAACAAACAACAACTCATTTTTGATAGGCCAAAAATTAAATAATGATGAAATAAACCAAATATCATCTCAACTTGGAGTTAGTCTTGTTTTAATACCAAGTAGTTATAGTGAAGAAATAAAAGCATATTATAGATTAAACCCAGAAGACTTAAAGCAAATAGGAATTAATGATTCCCAAGATACATATATTGTTAATTATTTAACAGGAGAAGCAATAAACGAAACAAAGAAAAAAACAGATACTGGAAAAGTATTATATACTTATTCAAGGGCGATTTTCAACAATCAAGATGTAACAGCATTCTAAAAAAAGAGAGGATGATGGAGTTATGACTGATGAACTAATATACCAAAAGCTGTTGGAAACTGTACCAAAAGAAAATATACTAATTAATGAACCTATGAAAAAACACACTTCAATTCAAATAGGTGGAAATGCAGATTTTTTTGTAACTGTCTCAGAAATAGAGGAAATAAAAGCAATATTAAATTTGTGCAGGAAAAATAATATTTTACTTACAGTAATAGGAAACGGAACCAATTTACTTGTAAAAGATGGAGGAATTAGAGGAATTGTATTAAAACCTGATTTTAAGAAAATGATTAAGGAATATAGTAAAAACGAGATTTTTTATATATGTGGGAGCGGATTACCTCTTAATTTAATCGCAAAAAGAGCTTTTGATGATGAACTTACTGGTTTAGAATTTGCAGTTGGAATTCCGGGAACTCTTGGAGGAGCAATTAGGATGAACGCAGGAGCTTATGGAAATCAAATGCAAGATATAACAGAAGAAACTACATATATAGATATGGATGGAGATTGCTATACAATAAATAATCAAGAACATGAATTTGAATATAGAAATAGTATTTTCTCAAAAATAAACGGAATAATCATAGAAAGCAAGATAATTCTAAGAAAAGGTAATAAAAAAGAAATAGAAAAAAAGATGGAGGAAAATAAAAAAGATAGACTAGAAAAACAACCAACAGAGTTCCCAAATGCAGGGAGCATATTCAAAAGAGGAAATAGTTACATTACAGCAAAAGTGATTGACGAATGTGGATTAAAAGGCTATAAAATTGGTGGAGCAGAAATATCTGCAAAGCATGCTGGTTTTATTGTTAACAGCGAAAATGCAACTGCAAAAGATGTTCTAGAATTAATAAATTATATAAAAAAGGTTGTTAAAATAAAAATAGGCTATGAAATAGAAGAGGAAATACAAATAATTGGGGAGGACAAATAATAAAAGATGAAAGGATTTTTAGAATGGTTTAAATCAAGCACAAAAATGAAAAGATGGTTTTTCTTGGTCTTGCTTGGAATTGTATTATGTTGTTTTGGTTTTTCTAAAATTATAGTACAAAAAGAACTAAGAATAGTAGATTTATTAATAATAGTTGGAACTTTTATAACAGGTTTTACGTTTGTGATACTTGGAATTATCTATATTCAAAAAAGAACATTGGAATTATTAGTGCAGTCAAATAGTACGTTTGTGCAAAGTGAAAAAGCTATTAACATGAAATCTTTGATTTTTAATAAAAATTTATATGAAAAAGGTCCAAATATTGTTGCGATAGGTGGTGGCTCAGGTCTAAATACTGTACTAGAGGGGCTAAAGAAGTATACAAGTAATGTTACAGCGATTGTAACAATTGCTGACTATGGAGAAAAAGCTACAAATTCAAGAAGAGAACTTGGATTGCAACCAATAGAAGATATTAAAAATAGTATTATTTCTCTTGCAAACAATGAAGATGAAATGAAAAAAATTATAAATCACTCATTTGTGGAAAACAAACTAAGAGGGCTAAATTTTGGAGACATATATATGCTTGCAATGAAAGAAATATATGCAAATGAAGCAATACAAAATAGTAGTAACATTTTAAATATTACAGGGAAGGTACTTCCAGTTACATTAGACGAAATAAAAATTTGTGCTGAACTTAAAGATGGTACAATAGTAGAAGAAAAGGAAAAAATTTCTGAAGTTACATATGATAAAGTTACCAAAATTAATCGTATATATATTTCACCATCAAATGTTGTACCTGCTCCAGGAGTCTTAGATGCTATAAAAAATGCAGATGCAATTATAATAGGTCCAGGAAGTTTATATACAAACATAATACCAAATTTATTGGTAAAGAATATTACAAAAACAATAAAAGAAAGCAAGGCTATTAAAATATATATAAGTAATATTATGACTGAACCAGGACAAACTGATAATTATAGTGTTTCAGACCATATAGATGCATTAATAGAGCACGTTGGTAAAGGAGTTGTCGATTTTTGCCTTTGCGATACAGGCGAGGTTACTCCAGAATTTGTCAGAAAATACAACAAAATGGGATCTGATTTAGTAGAACAAGATTTGCAAAAGGTATCTGGAAAGGGAATAACTATTTTGCAAAAAGATATGTCAATGATTAAACAAGATGTAATTAGACATAATCCTGATGCAATAGCAAGTGCAGTAATAGAATTGATATGTAATGATTTGAAATTTAAAGACATGCAAAATGATACACAATATGTTTTATTAAATTCTAAGCTTAAAGAGCAAAAGAGGAAAGAAAAAAATTATGCACATGAAAAAAATAAGAAAAAGAAACAATTGAAAAAACAAGAAACAAAACCAAGATTTACTAAGAAGAGCAAATTTCAAGAAAAATATAAAGAACGTATTAAATCAATACAAAATAGTGACTTAGAAAAAGAAACAAATAGAAGCCTCGTAGAGGAAAAAGAAAATTTTTTAAAAAATGAAGTATATAAAAAGAAGGAAAAATAGAAAGTTAATAAAAAACGGAGGTTAGCATGAAATATACAAAAGAAAAGCTAAAAATAGAAAATGCAATAAAAAAAGAATGGATAATAACAAATGGAATAGGTGGTTTTGCATCATCAACAATCATTGGAGCAAACACAAGAAAATATCATGGATTGCTAGTTGCACCACTTTCGCCTCCAGGAAGAAGACATGTAATTTTAGCTAAGTTGGACGAGGCAATTGAAGTTGAAGGGAATGTTATTCCATTATATACTAATATAGGGAAAAAATATATTTCAGAAGGCTATAAACACCAAATAAGTTTTGAAAAAACATGGATTCCAAAATTTGAATATGAAGTAGATAAAATAAAAATAAATAAACAAGTTACTATGGAGTATGGAAAGAACACAGTTTGCCTTTTATATAAAATAAAAAATGGTGAAAAAAAAATTAATTTTACATTGTCACCAGTTATGAATTTTAGAGATTTTCATTGCATGAATACAAATCATATGTTTAAAATAAAGCAAAATATTTTAAAAACAAAAGTAAGAGTTATTATTGATGATAACAAGTTCATACCAATATATTTCTCTTTAAATGAAGGTAAATATATACCACATGATAATGATATTTATTATAACATGTTTTATATAGAAGAAGAAAAAAGAGGATTTTTCCCTGAAGAGAATCATATTGTTGCAGGAACATATTATGTGGAAATACAGCCACATGAGGAAAAAGTTATTACATTTGTATGTTCGCTAGAGGAAAACATAGACGAAATTAATGCAGAAAGGATTATTGAAAAAGAGAATAGCAGAATAAAAAAGATAGTTAGTGATTCTAAACTAATAAATAAATCTGAAAACACCGAAAAAAATGAATTAATTGAAACTTTGGTAAAAACATCTGATACTTTTTTAGCATATAGAGAATTTACGAGATTACATACAATCATTGCAGGTTATCATTGGTTTTTAGATTGGGGGAGAGATGCACTTATATCATTTGAAGGATTGCTCTTAATAACAAAAAGATATGATATGGCAAAAGAGGTATTAAAAACTTTTGTAAGAGATGTAAAATATGGACTAGTTCCAAACGGCTATTCTGGTTATGACAATAGGCCTCTTTATAATAGTGTAGATGCATCGTTATTACTGTTTGAACAGATAGAAAAATATTTAACTTATACAAATGACTATGTTTTTATAAGGGAAAATTTCTATGATACACTAAAACTTATAATAAATTCATATGAAGCTGGAATTGATTTTGATGATAATAACATTTACCTAGATAAGGATGGACTTTTAGTATCTGGAACAGAAAATACACAAAATACGTGGATGGATGCAAAAGTTTCAGGAATTGCAGTTACACCAAGAAACGGAAAAGCAGTAGAAATAAATAGCATGTGGTATAATGCACTTAAAATAATGGAAAAATTAAGTAATAAATTTGATGATAAACAAACAAATGAACATTGTGCATTTTTAGCAGAGAAGTGTAAAAAGAACTTTACAAAAAAATTTTATAATAAAGATAAAAAATGCTTGTATGATGTATTAGGTGATGACAAAATAAGGCCAAACCAACTATTTAGCATTGCACTTAGCTTTCCTGTATTAGAACCAAGCAGCAAAAAAGCAAAAGAAATGTTTGAAACAGTAACAAAAAAGCTTTTGAATAAATATGGCTTAAAGACCTTAGCAAAAGGAGAGCCAAATTATATTGATGTATACTCAGGAGATAGTTTTAAAAGAGATATGAGTTACCATCAAGGTATAACATGGACATGGCTTCTTGGAATTTACAATGATGCTTTTAAAAATATAATAAAATCAGAAAGAAATAAAACCAAAAAAGATAATTTGAAATTAGAATGGAAAAATTTCAAAAATTCCGTACAAAAAACATTTTGCAAAGTAGTAAATGACGGAATTTGTGTTGGAAGTATACCAGAATTATTTGATTCAAAACAACCATACAAACCAGGAGGAGCTATATCACAGGCATGGAGCGTAGCAGAGGTTTTACGAATATTATGCGAAGATCAGGAGGAAAAGCGATGCGAATATTAGGAATTGATCCAGGTTTTGCAATTACAGGTTATAGCATAATTGACTATATTGGTAATCACTTTTCTTTAATAAATAGCGGAGCTGTAACAACTAAAGCTGGTGTATCTTTTCCGCAGAGATTAACTAAAATATATGATGATTTAAGTATTATTATTGATACATATAAACCAGATGCAATATCTGTGGAAGAGCTTTTTTTTAATCAAAATACTAAAACAGCAATAAATGTGGCACAAGCAAGAGGGGTAATACTAATTGTAGGGTGCAAAAAAAATATTGCAACATTTGAATATACTCCATTACAAGTAAAACAAGCAGTAACAGGCTATGGAAGAGCAGACAAAATACAAGTACAAAAAATGGTTCAATCTATTTTGAAAGTTAAAAATTTGCCTAAACTAGATGATATTACAGATAGTATGGCAGTTGGGATATGCCATGCACATTCACAGCGATTTGCAGTTAAGCTTTAAAAAAGAGGAGTAAATCTATGGTAAGAATGGAAGAACTAGAAAAAAAAATAAAAACAGAAGATATAGATTTTTTATATTTGCTTTATGGAGAAGAAAGATTTATTCTGGAAAATATAGTGAAGAAAATAAAAAATCGATTTGGAGAACTGACTTTGGGAATTAATTATATATTGTTAGACGAAACAAATGTAAACAATGTAATTGACGAAATTAATGCTCCTGCGTTTGGCTACAATAAAAAGTTAATAATTATAAAGAACTCGGGGCTGTTTAAAAAAGAAGCAAAAAGAAAAAGCATAAAAGAACAAGATTTAACAGGGAAAATAGTGGAATATATATTACAAAATAAAAATAGCCTGAAACAAATGTGTGTAATAGTTTTTTTAGAGGAAATCGTTGAAAAAAATGACTTGTTTAATTTAATTGACAAAGAAGGAATTGTTTGTAATTTTGAAAAATTAAAACCAGTACAAACAGTAAAAAGACTTAAATCAATATGCAACGCATATCATGTTAATGTAGACGATAATACTTTAAACTATTTTGTACAATGTGTAGGTTGTAGCCTACAAGAAGACATTAATGAAATCAGGAAGTTAATAGAATATGTAGGTGAAAATGGAAATATAACTAAAAAAATAATTGATGAATTATGTGTTAAGCAAACCGAAGCTGTTATATTTGATTTAACAGATTATCTTGGAAATAAAAATTCGAGATTTGCAATTAGTACCCTAAAAGACCTAATTTACCAAAAAGAGCCTATTCAAAGATTGCTTATTATGATTTATAATCACTTTAAAAAATTATATTTTACAAAACTTGCAAGTAAATACAATAAAGATATAGCCGAAAGTTTAAACTTAAAGCAAAATCAATTGTTTTTAGTTTCAAAATATAAAAAACAGGCATCATATTTTGAAGAAGAAACATTAAGAGAAATATTGCAGGAATTAATTAATTTAGATGCAAACTATAAGATTCGGACTAATAGATTTACAGATTGGTTTAGAAGCAATTTTAAGTAATTATTGTAGCTAATGTATAAAAAATCTCTTTTTTTATTAAAATATTAATTGTAATAAAAAAGGAGGTTTTTTATGAATTTTAGAACAGATTTAACCTTAGAAAGAAGAGATTTATATAAAAAGGCAAATGGAGTTTCTAATGAAATCTCAGGTGTTGAAACACAAGAAAAAACAGACGGAGAAAATATAAGAAATACTAAGGTGAAAATAATTAATAAACAAGGAGAAGAAGCACTTGGTAAACCAATAGGCACATATATAACAATAGATATAAAAAATTTAAAAATTGCAACAGAAGAAGATATTGAAAGAGCAGCAATTAACCTAAATACTGAATTAAAGGAAATGTTGCAAATGCATGTAAAAGAAAATGAGGATATATTAGTAGTTGGTCTTGGAAATTTGCAAGTAACACCAGATTCATTAGGACCAAAAGTTGTGCAAGATATAGATATAACAAGGCATTTATTGCATTATGCGCCACAGTATTTAGAACCAAACACAAGGTCAGTGAGTGCGATATCACCAGGAGTCCTTGGAACAACGGGAATAGAAACACAAGAGATATTAAAAGGTATTGTAGATAATATAAAACCAAAGTTATTAATTGTAATAGACAGTTTAGCCTCAAAAAGTATTGAAAGAATAAGCAGTAGTATACAAATTGCAGATACAGGAATTGTTCCAGGAGCGGGGGTAGGAAATAAAAGAAAAGAACTTACACAAAGCACGCTTGGAGTACCAGTTATTGCCATAGGTGTACCTATGGTTGTAGATGCTGCAACTATTGCTTCAGATTGTCTTGATATATTTATTTCTAAAATGCAAAAGGAAGCAAAATCAAATGACTTTTTAAATCAATTAAAAGAAGAAGATAAATTTCAGATCATAAAAGAAGCTCTTTTAGAAGAAAAGTTTGAACTAATGGTTACCCCAAAAGAAATAGATGACTTAATTGAGAACATGTCATCTATAGTGGCAAGAGGAATAAATAAGAGCTTATAATAAACAATGTAATCCATATAGTAATAATAGATGAACAGGGTAAAAAATATATAGAAAATATTTTATTTTTTTACCCTGTTTACCATTATACAATAAAATTGGAATAAAGCTCAAAAATGTACCACAAAATAATAATATATATTTATAATAAAAATTATACAAAAGCATATTAGGAAGGTATTTTAAAACTATCATTGAAAAAAAAGCAATAACTAATGCTAATTTATTATTTTTGAATAGATAAAATACAAGTATCAGTAAAACACCCCAATAACCATAATCCATATTTGAATATTCAGCAATAAAACAGAAAATTATTGTTATAAAAATACTTAAAAGTTTATTATCTAACTTGTCCCAAAAATAAATACAAAGTAGCCCTAAAAATAAGGTAAAAAACACATTTAAAGCAAAAACATCAGATGTAATTGAGTGAAAAAGCATAAAAGGCAGCTGAGAAATAATTGCAAAAATTCCAATTCTAAAAAGATATTTCATAAAGTTTTTAGTATGTAAATAACCCTCAGTTATTTGAAAAGCAAAAATAGGAAATGCAATTCTACCAATATAATTTAGCCATGTCATTTCTCCAAATAAGCTATAGCTTAAATGGTCAATAAACATTGTTATACAAGCAATTATTTTCAAAGCTGAACTTGTCATTATGCATTACCTTCCTTACTATTTATCTTGATTTGTTTCTCTTGTTTCATTATATCTATCTATGAAGTAAAGTGGCCTAGATTTTGTTTCATAAAAAGCACGACCTAAGTATTCACCAATTACTCCAAGAAAAACAAGCTGTATACCACCTAAAAAAAGAATGACAACCATTGTTGATGCATAGCCTGGTACATCAATACCTTGCACAATGGTTTTTACTATAGTATAAATCATGTAGATAAATCCAATAAAAGAAATTGCAACACCAAAAAAGGTAGCCCAACGTAATGGTGCAGTTGTAAAAGATGTAATACCATCAATAGAAAGATTTATTAATTTTTTATAATTCCATTTTGTTTTTCCTGCTGCACGGGGATCTCTATCGAATAAAATTTCTTTTTTTCTATAACCTATCCAGCTATATAACCCTTTAGTATATCGCTGAGATTCACGCATTTTTTTTAATGCTTCTACACAACGTCTGTCTAGTAAACGAAAATCGCCAGCATCTTTTCCAATATCAATTTTAGTAAATTTTTGTAATACTCTATAATACATTTTGGAGGTAAATTTTTTTAAAAAGCTTTCTCCTTTTCGCGAGCGTCTTTTAGCATAAACGTCATCATAGCCTTCTTCCCAATACTTTATCATTTCAGTAATTAATTCTGGAGGGTCTTGTAAATCTGCATCTATAATAACAACTGCATCACCTTTTGAATAATCAAGGCCCGCAATCATTGCTGTTTCTTTTCCAAAATTTCTAGATAAATTAACATAGCAAATTCTATTATCTTTTTTTCTTAAATTTATAATAATATCAAGTGTTTTATCTTTACTGCCATCATTTACAAATAAAATTTCAAAATTATAGTTTGGCAAAGTATTTATTAAATTTGTTAATCTTTCGTATAACATAGGCAAAACTTCTTGCTCATTGTATGCTGGCACCAATATAGTAATAAGTTTTTTATCCATAAAAAAACCTCCCAATATTTCTATAATACATGTATTTTATCATAGAACTTAAAGGGAGTAAATAAAAATTAAGTTAATTTATGCAAATTTAAGTCTGAAAAATGATATAAATGACAAATAGGGCAATCTGTGCATGTAATTACTCTATTAGTAAATATAAGCTTTAATGTATTAATAAATTCATCTTCTAAATCCGAAGTACGTAAATGTATATATAACTTTTCAGGCAGTAAATTGAGAAGTGTGTTTAAAGCATAATCATTTGAAGAGAAACTAATATCTGACAAATACTTAGCGTCGAATACATGAGAAGATGTGTCAATTAAACTTCTATTTTCATCAAATAATGTCGATTCTCGACTAGTATATATTAAATGAATGGTTGAAGAGCAAGGCTCCTTGGATTCAACATACATGTTTAACAATGAAATAAATTCATTATATTCACGTTCAACTATAAATTTATCTACTACAATATCAATAGTATTATCAATCACTTTTATATAATTTTTCAACCTAAAATTTAAAAAACCATCTAATATTAAAATTTTATTTTCTTTTACATATTCATAGCAAGAAGTAAAAATCAAATTTTTGCGGTATACTTGTTCCTTTTTGGTTCTATTTAACTCTTTTAAACAATATTCTAAAATTTCGTTGCGTTCTAATTCAGAAAAATAAAAATAATTAGAAACTATAATTTTTTTTGCTACAATATGTTCATAAAATTTTATAATTGCATTACTAAGGCAATTTGCAACTAAGGCATAGAAAGAAGAAACATCATTTCCAGTGTAATGTAATATTATGTTAGGGTAAACTTTAAATACATTTCTAGATATATATAACTCAGAAATATTACTATTTTCAAATTCATTTAGTAGATAATCTAATATTTGATTACAATGTGTTTTAATGCCAAAAGAATGAGCCACAAAGAATTCTCCTTCCCAATTTATATGAAAATAGTATTTACTAAAATTATATAAGCTATACATTTTTAATAAATTCACTAGTATAATGTATAATATTCTATAATAGAAAAAAAGTGAATAATTATTCTTATGTGCAAATTTAGATAAACAAAAAAGAGATATTATAGAAAAATAAATTGAAAAGGAAGGTATAAATTATGAAAGTTTTATTAGTAAACGGAAGCCCAAATAAAGAAGGGTGCACTTATACAGCACTAAATGAGGTCAGTAAAGCATTACAAAATGAGGGAATTGAAACAGAAATTTTTTGGATAGGAAATAAACTTTTAGGTGGTTGCATATCATGCAAAAAATGCAATGAAATTGGGAAATGTTTTTTTGAGGATCCTGTAAACGAATTTATTGAAAAAGCAAAATGTACAGATGGATTTGTGTTCGGAAGCCCAGTACATTATGCTGGAGCTACTGGTAATATGATTGGTTTTATGGATAGAGTCTTTTATTCTTCATCTTTATCAAGATATGGAAACGTTTTTCGATACAAGCCAGCAGCTGCTGTTATTTCAGCAAGAAGGGCAGGAACAACGACAACATATGACCAATTAAATAAATATTTTGGAATATCACAAATGCCAATTATTTCATCAAGATATTGGAATATGGTATATGGTCAAACTCCAGACGAAGTAAAAAAGGATAAAGAAGGAATGAAGATAATGAATGTCCTTGGTAAAAATATGGCATATTATTTAAAGTGTATAGAAGCGGGAAAAGAAAAAGGGATAAAACAACCAACATAATTTCAAAGAAATAAAAATATACAGAAATTTATTTGATAAATAATATTAATAGCAATAATAAATAGCACCTTTTATTTATTAATAAAAGTGAATATTTTTTTATTTTAATATTGTATAATTAAACGTAGGTAAAATAAAAATATAGACACATAATTAAAATGTTAGTTACGAGACTAAGCATAGGAGTTTTTTAATTATGTGTCAAGAACAGTATAACACAAATGAAAATAGCTTAACAACTAACAAAATTATAAAAAAAGTGCGCGATTAATGTTGCAATGTACACCCAGTTATATTTTCTTATTCTCTAGCCAAAAAGTGTTGACAAAAGAAGGAAAAAAATATAATATAAAAAAGAACAAAAATAAGCAAA
>CALYAM010000011.1 GCA_944393565.1 uncultured Clostridia bacterium | reverse complement strand
AAAGATAATCTAAGAGAATATGTATTTCAAAAGACAAAGAGAAATCCAATGATTTTACCAATTATAATGGAAGTATAGGGAGGGAAAAATGGAAGATAATTTGCTCTTTGACATAGCAAATAGATTTCAAATAAAGGGTACTCCAAAAAAAATAAAGAAACTAAAAGGTGGGCATATAAATGAAACATATAAATTAGAATGTATGCAAAGTAACCAAGAAATTGTGCAATATATATTACAAAAGGTAAATACACAGGTTTTTCCTAATATAGAAGCTGTTATGCTAAATATGAAGAAAGTGACTGCATATATTAAGGAAAATAGTGATTCTGTTACAGCAGGAGTAATTGAGACATGCGATAATAGTAAAACATCATTATATGATGGATGCTGGAGAATGACGGAATATATTCCAGATACAGTCAGCTTTGAAACAACAAATGATATTAATATATTAAAAGAGGCTGGAAGAGCAGTAGGACATTTTCAAAAATTGCTAAACGGATTTAATATAAATGAACTAAGCGAAACTATTATTAAATTTCATGATACAAGATATAGATTCAATAATTTTATTTGTGCTATTAAAAATAAAGAGAACATGGCAAAGCGATTGGAACGTTATAAATTAGCTGAAAAAGAAATAGAATTTGTGTTAGACCATAAAAATATTATAAATTCGATAATGACAAAATTAGAACAAGGAATAATTCCGTTTAGAGTAACACATAATGACACAAAACTTAGCAATATTTTATTTGAAAAAAATAGACCTAAAGCAGTCTGCTTAATAGATTTTGATACTGTAATGCCAGGAAGCCTATTATTTGACTATGGAGAAGGAATCAGAACATCTTGTACAACTGCAAAAGAAGATGAGGAAGATTTATGCAAAGTAATATGGGAAGAATTGAGGTTTGAGGCATTTACTAATCGGCTTTTTGGAACAAGTAACTAATGAAATAACAAAAGAGGAAAAAGAAAAATTACCAGAATCAGCTATTTTAATGACTTTTGAAAATGGAATGAGATTTTTAACAGATTATCTAAATGGAGATATATATTTTAATACAAATTCAGAAATAAAAGAACATAATTTAAAAAGGGCAAGAACACAATTTGAACTTGTAAAGCAAATGGAACAAAACAAAGAAAAAATGAGTAAAGTAATTAATTTTTAAGGAGGAAAACATGGGTTATAAGGATTTAGCGAATTTAATCTTTCCAGATGCCAAAGAAATTTCATATTATGAAGAAAAGTATCCAGAGAGGAATTTACAAGAAGGAGCTATGGTTACAAGATTTGCTCCAAGCCCAACAGGATTTGTACATATAGGAGGCTTATTTGGAGCAACAGTAGATAGAAAAATGGCAAGACAAACAGGTGGAGTATTTATACTAAGAATAGAAGATACTGATCAGAAAAGGGAAATAGAAAATGGTGTACAACAAATTATTGAATCTCTAAAGGATTTTGATATTATACCAGATGAAGGCATGACTGGAGAAAACACAGATGTTGGAGAATATGGACCATATAAACAAAGTGCTAGAAAAGAAATATATCAAGCATATGCTAAAAGCTTAATAGAAAAAGGACTTGCTTATCCATGTTTTGCAACTACTGAGGAATTAGAAGAAATGAGAAAAAAACAAGAAAGTTTAAAAATACGCACAGGCTATTATGGAAAGTGGGCTAAGTATAGAAATTTACCAGCTGAAATGGCAGAAGAGAAAATTAAAAACGGAGAAAGATTTATTATCAGGATGAAATCACAAGGTGATGAAAATAGGAAAATAAGACATCATGATTTAATAAAAGGAAATATTGACTTTCCAGAAAATGATCAAGATATTGTCATTATTAAATCAGACGGATTGCCTACATACCATTTTGCACATGTAGTAGATGATCATTTAATGAGAGTAACACATGTTATTCGTGGAGATGAATGGGTTTCATCAATTCCATTACACTTAGAACTTTTTAAACTTTTAGGTTTTAAGGCGCCTAAATACGCACATACAGCAGCAATTATGAAAGAAGAAAATGGAAGTAAACGAAAAATTAGTAAAAGAAAAGACCCAGAAGCAGCTGTTAGCTATTATCATGAAGAAGGAATACCAAGTGAAGCGGTTGTTGAATATTTGCTTAATATTGCAAACTCAAACTTTGAAAATTGGCGAAGAGAAAACCAAGAAAAGAACATTGAAGAATTTAAATTTGAATTGAGTAAAATGAGTATAAGTGGAGCTGTATTTGATTTAGTGAAGTTATTAGATATATCTAAAAATGTTATTTCAAAATACACAGCAGAGAGAGTATATAATGATTCTTTAATATGGGCTAAAAGATATGATAGTGAATTAAAGGAATTACTAGAAGCAGATAAATTATATGCTATTTCAATTTTTAATATAGAGCGAAGAAATACAAAACCAAGAAAAGACATTGCAAAATGGTCTGATGTAAAAAATAGTATAATATACATGTATGACGATAAATTTGATAGGATGCAAGAAGAATATGCATTCCAAAAGATTACCAATAAGCAAGAAATTAAAACTATACTTAGCGAATATGAAAGCAATTATTATAACCAAAATGATGACAAAGAAGTTTGGTTTAATAAAATAAAAGATCTATCAGAAAAACTGGGCTATGCAAGAGAAGTTAAGTTATTTAAACAAGAGCCGGAAAAATACAAAGGGCATGTGGGTGATATTAGTACGGTATTAAGAGTTGCACTTACTAAAAGATCAAACACACCGGATTTATATGAAATTATGCAAATTCTTGGAAAAGAGAGAATAAAAAAACGTTTTAATAAATTTTTATAAAACTGTACTATATGTTTATAGAGAGGAATTATCATATGGAATATAAGGTTGGAGATATAGTAAAGCTAAAAAAGGAACATCCTTGTGGAAGCAAAATTTGGGAAATAAGAAGAATTGGAGTAGATTTTAAATTAAAATGCAAAGGATGTGGACATGAAATTACAATAGAAAGACCAAAAGCATTAAAAATGATAAAAGAGAAAATAGAATGACTAAACAAGGCTTTGCTTAAAAACTTTTACTTGTAGAACTTAGAAAAACGCCAAAAAAATATTTTGTGGCGTTTTTTTCTATATTATTTTATAATATGGAAAAACAGAAAAGCTTATATTTACATATGTGATATTGCCTTTTCAATTTCATGCCAAATAGGATCATTATAAATTTTTCGCTCAGATGAGAATGGAAGAAAGGTAATATCAAAAAGTGGGTTGATGGCATGCTGAATTTCTTGTAATGATAAATTTACCTTTGTAATTCCAAGTTTATCTGCTTTGTTTGCAACAATTATAAATGGAATATTTGATTTAACTAAGTACTTATACATAAACATATCATCTTTAGATGGCATATGTCTAATATCTATTACTAATATAATAAGGCAAATGCATTTGCGATTTTCTAAATATTCTTCAATAAAATGGCCAGATTTGATTTGCTCTTCTTTTGACATTTTGCTATAACCATAACCAGGTAAATCTACAAAATAAAAAATATTATCTATATTATAAAAATTAATTTGCCTTGTTTTACCTGGCTCACTACTAGTTCTTGCCAAGTTTTTACGATTTATAATAGTATTTATAAAAGAAGATTTACCAACATTGGATCTGCCTACTAAAACGATTTCAGGAAGTCCACCAGAAGGATATTGCTTAGAAGAAACTGCGGAAATTTCAAATTTTGGATTTTTAACAATCATAATAAACCTCCTTTTTCATTCTAAGAGTAGCCAAATGGACTACTCTTAGATTTAACTTGTAATTTTATAATTTGGATTCTATTTTAGCAATTCCACCCATATATGGACGTAAAACTTCAGGAATATTTACTGAACCATCTTCTTGATAATTATTTTCAATAAGCGCAATTAACATACGAGGTGGTGCAACTACAGTATTGTTTAAAGTATGTGCATAGTAATTTCCTTTTTCTCCTTTAATTCGAATTCCAAGTCTTCTTGCTTGAGCATCTGTTAAATTAGAGCAACTACCAACTTCAAAATATTTTTTTTGTCTAGGACTCCAAGCTTCTACATCTAAGCTTTTTGCTTTCAAGTCAGCTAAATCACCGCTGCAACATTCCAACGTGCGAACGGGAATGTCCATGCTTCTAAATAATTCGACTGTATATGACCACATTTTATCAAACCATTTATAGCTATCTTCTGGTTCACAAACTACAATCATTTCTTGTTTTTCAAATTGGTGAATCCTATAAATGCCACGTTCTTCAATACCGTGTGCTCCTTTTTCTTTTCTAAAGCAAGGAGAGTAAGAAGTCATAGTATATGGTAAATCAGCTTTTTGTAAAATTTGGTCTTTAAATTTACCAATCATAGAATGCTCACTTGTACCAATTAAATATAGGTCTTCACCTTCAACTTTATACATCATAGCATCCATTTCCTCAAAACTCATAACGCCAGTAACTACATCACTTCTAATCATAAAAGGAGGAATGCAATAAGTAAAGCCCTTGTTTATCATAAAATCTCTTGCATAAGAAATAACAGCAGAGTGAAGTCTTGCAATATTCCCAATTAAATAATAAAAACCATTTCCTGCAACACGACGTGCAGAATCTAAGTCAATACCATTTAATTTTTCCATGATGTTGGAATGATATGGAATTTCATAACTAGGAACGATAGGCTCACCATATTTCTGAATTTCTACATTTTGACTATCATCTTTACCAATTGGAACAGATTCATGTATCATATTTGGTATTTTTAGCATAATTTGTCTGATTTTTTCAGAATATTCTTGCTCTAACTGCTCATTAGAATTAAGTTCTTCATTAATAGAGTTTACTTTAAGTTTTAAGTTTTCTGCTTCCTCTTTTTTCCCTTCTTTCATAAGGTTTCCAATTTGGGAACTAAAATGATTACGGGACATACGAAGCTCATCTCCCTTTAGCTTAAGCTTGCGATTTTCAGAATCTAAAGCTATAACATTATCTACTAAAGATAGTTTATAATCTTGGTATTTTTTTCTAATATTTTCTTTTACACATTCTGGGTGTTCTCTTACAAATTTTATATCTAACATTATTAATACCTCCTCTTAATAAGAAATAGTTTACTATAATTTTGAATGTTTTGCAATATAATTATAGCAAAATAAACTATTACAGAATTATTTTATGAATATAAATGGAGTAATAATATGGAAAAATATGCATATAATACTAATAATATTATAATGGAGGAAAAAAATAATGGAAGAAACTTTTGTAAGGGAAAACAGAATTACAGAAAAAACAGACGAAGAAAAAAATTTAGAGCTTATTAAAAGCGTTATAAAGGCAAAACTGGATTTAGAAGTAGCAGGAAAAAATTTTGAATATGCAGATGGTGAATTAATTGATTATTATGTATATCAAATTAAAGCTGAGCAATCAAAATTAGATTATTTATTAAAGAAAGTGAAAAACAAAGAACTTGCATTGGATATGATTAATGAAATTGAATTAAGATTAACACAAGATAGAGCAATATAGCATATTTGTCCAAGAAACATCATAAAAATTACTATAAAAAGGAGACACAAAAAGGAGATGATGTTATATTGGAAACAAATACTATTATTGTATATTTAGCATGTATTTTTTTTATATTCATATTAGGAAAAATATTTGTATTTCCTATAAAAAAAATATTAAAACTATTACTTAATTCAATCTTAGGCGCAGCAATTATTTATGCTATTAATTTTATTGGGGTAAATTTCGAATTTCATATAGGACTAAATTTAATTACAGCGATTTTTATAGGAATATTAGGTTTACCAGGGGCAATACTTTTAATTTTGCTTAGGCTGTTTTTACAATGAGAGTAATTATACACACAATAAAAGTGCGTGAATGAATCCGCGCACTTTTATTGTGTATTTTAACATTATTCAACAGTTACAGATTTTGCTAAATTTCTTGGTTTGTCAACATCTAATCCTTTTTCCTTAGAAACATAATAAGCAAGTAATTGTAAAGGAATAACAGATAAAGCAGGTGAAACAAGTGGAGAAACTCGTGGTATAGTTATAATGTAATCATAATTATTATCTGGCAGATCCAAGTTAGTAACAATTATTGTTTTGGCACCACGGGTAACAACTTCTTGAATATTGCTAATAGATTTTTCCATTAAATTTTTGTCTGTTAATATAGAAACAACGTTTATACCATTTTCAATTAAAGCAATAGTTCCATGCTTTAATTCACCAGAAGCATAAGCTTCTGAATGAATGTATGAAATTTCTTTTAATTTCAAAGAACCTTCCATAGCAACGTGATAATCAGTTCCTCTACCAATAAAGAAGATATCTTTTTCATTGTAAATTTGCTTTGCGATTTCTTTAACCTGATTTTCCGTTGATTTTAATATAATTGAAGCTTTTTCCGAAAGTTGTAATATTTCTTCTTCTAGAGATTTAATTTTGTCTAAGTGCATAGAATTTAATCGCCTAGCAAAACAAAGTGCAAGCATAGCAAGTAGCACAATTTGAGAGGTATATGCTTTAGTAGAAGCAACAGCTATTTCAGGACCTGCATGAGTATATATGCAAAAGTCTGCTTCTCTAGTTATAGAACTTCCAATTACATTTGAAATTGCAATAGTTTTTGCTCCCTTAGATTTTGCAAGTTTTAAAGCAGCTATTGTATCTGCAGTTTCACCAGATTGACTAATAAAAATTGCAAGAGTATTTTTGCTGATTATAGGGTTCCTATAACGAAATTCAGATGCAATATCTGTGAAAGTGGGTATATGGCAACATTTTTCAAAAATATCTTTTGCTACTAATCCAGCGTGCATTGCAGTGCCACAAGCAACTAAGTAAATTTGGGTAATGTTTGAAAGCTCATTTTTTGTTAATGTTATTTCATCAAAGTCACAACCTTCTTTTATATGTGCTCCAATAGTTTCTCTTATAGAACGAGGCTGTTCATGAATTTCTTTTATCATATAATCTGGGAAACCGTCTTTTTCAGCTGCTGTAGCATCAAATTCCATTGTTATTAAATCTTTTGTGACAGATTCTAATTTGTCATTATAAAATTTTAAACTATCTTTTTTTATTTCAGCGAATTCTAAATCATTTAAAAAATAAAAATCTTTTGTAAAAGATAAAATAGCTGGAATATCTGAACTAATATAAGTCTCACCATTGCCCTTACCTATAACAAGAGGGCTATCTTTCCTAACTACAATCATTGTATCAGGGAAAATAGAAGAAATAACTTCAATAGCATAGCTACCTTTTAAATCTTTACAAGCGTCTATAACGGCTTGTAAGAAAGAACATTTTTCCTTTTTAAAATAATATTGAATTAAATTAGGAATAATTTCTGTATCTGTTTCAGATAAAAAATTAAAGCCTTCATTTTCTAAAAAAGCACGCAAATTGATATAATTTTCTATTATACCATTATGTACTACTGCAAAAGATTTATCATTAGACAAGTGTGGGTGAGAGTTAACAGCAGAAGGTTTTCCATGTGTTGCCCATCTTGTATGAGCAATACCAATGGTTCCGCTTAGATTATTAATTTCAGGGATGCTATCAAGTAAAGAAACTCTTCCTTTTGTTTTAATATTAGAAATACCACTTTTTTCAATGGTAGAAATACCAGCAGAGTCATAACCTCTATATTCAAGTTTTAAAAGACCATTAATTAAAATGGGCTTTGCATTTTTGCTTCCCAAGTAGCCAACAATTCCGCACATAATAAAATCCTCCTTTATAAAAATAAAAGTAAAGAATTTAAAAGCATAGTTACTAGAAAAGAACTTTGTTATATAGTATTACTACTATTTTTTTATTCTAAACCTTAAATGACTGTAACCAAAGCCATAGAGCCATCCGCCGAATACTTTCGATAAACTCTCTCCTCGTCAACAATTTAAAAAATTGTCCAGGCGCTACAAAAAAATCCTCCTTTCAATTGGGCTTTTAAATTCATATTTTATAATATTATATTAAATATACAAAAAGTGCAAGTAAATGCAGATAGACATTCAACAAATCTAATGATATAATAAATTTGAGGGATAAAAATGTTTGATATTGAAGCAGAACTAAAAAAACTCCCTAAAAAGCCGGGAGTTTATATTATGAGAGACAAAGATGATAATATTATATATGTAGGAAAGGCTATTTCTTTAAAAAATCGTGTTACACAATATTTCAGGAAAAATAACAAAACGGAAAGAATAAAGAAAATGGTTTCTTTAATAGATCATTTTGACTATATTGTTGTAGATAACGAACAAGAAGCTCTTATTTTAGAATGTAATTTAATAAAAAAGAATAGACCTAAATTTAACGTATTATTAAAAGATGATAAAACATATCCATATATCAAAATTGATGTAAAATCTGATTACCCAAATGTTTGGATTACAAGAAAAATACTAAATGATGGTGCAAAGTATTTTGGACCTTATGCAAATAGCGGTGCTGCAAAGGAAATGGTTGACTTTATAAAACAAAGATTTAAAATTAGGCAATGCAAAAACTTTAAGTCAAAAGAAAGAGCTTGCTTAAATTATCATATTAAACGCTGCTTAGCTCCATGTATGGGCTATGTTACAAAAGAAGAATATCATAAGCAAATACAGCAAATTATAATGCTACTTGAGGGAAAAGCAGACTTTTTAATAAAACAATTAACAGAAGAGATTAAGAAAAAATCAGAAAAAAAAGAATATGAAAAAGCTGCAGAATTAAGAGACACATTACTTGCTATTGAAGCAATAACAGAGAGACAAAAGGTATCTAACCTATCTGAAAACAATATAGATGTAATAGGAATTAGCAAAAATGTTTTGCTTTGTTGCATTGAAATATTTTTTGTAAGAGGAAGCAAAATGATAGGAAGAGAACATTACTTTTTAGACAATGTAATGGACATGTCGCAAAAGGAAATTTTAGCAGAATTTATTAAACAATATTATATACAAAAATTAGAATTGCCTAACAAAATTATGATGAAAGAGGAAATAGAAGAAAAGGAAGCAATAGAAGAACTGCTATGTAAAAAAGCAGGAAGAAGGGTGGAATTAAAATCTCCGCAAAAAGGGGAAAAATTACGTTTTGTTGAAATGGCAGAGAAAAATAGTAAAATAACATTAGAAAATAGATTAAAAGAAAAAAATGTTATATTAGAGGAACTTAAAAATACATTAAAATTAGAAAGATTACCACATAAAATTGAGATGTATGATATTTCAAATATATCAGGACAATTTATTGTGGCAGGAATGTGTGTAGCTCAAGATGGTATTATTAAGCGAAATTTATCAAGAAGATTTAGAATAAAAACTTTATTTAATCAAGATGATCCCAGATGCATGGAAGAAGTTATAACAAGAAGACTAAAGCATTCAATAGAAAATTCAAATGGAGGATTTGGCACATTGCCTGATGTAATATTTGCAGATGGTGGAATTACGCAAATGCGAGCAGTAAGAAGGGCAATTGATTTATATGGATTAAATATATATGTTTTTGGCTTAGTAAAAAATGATAAGCATAGAACAAGAGCACTTATAGATGAAAAAAGAAAAGAAATACCATTACCTGAGGAACTAATGAATTTTGTAACTAATTTTCAAGATGAAGTGCATAAAGTAGCAATAGAGTACCATAGAAAATTAAGAGATAAAGAAATGTCAAAATCTGAATTAGATAATATCCCTGGAATAGGTGAAAAAAGAAAAAAAGCATTACTAAAAGAATTTGGTAGCATTTCAAAAATTAAGAAAGCAGATATAGCAGAAATAACAAAAATAAAGGGCTTTAATGAAGAATTAGCAAAAATCATAAAGGAAGTTTTACAAAAAGGTTGAATAATAGCTTACGATTGTGATAATATTTAAAAATAAAAAGCATATCCTATATTTACTTGACATATAATTTATGGTAAATAAAATTATTTTATAAGAAAGGAAGAAAGGTAAATATGGAATATGCAAAAGATAAAATTTTAAAAGTACGATATAATAAGGTAAATAATGTTTTAGAAATTCCAGAGAAGAAAACAATATGCAGTGTTATACTTAAGAATAAACTTATTTCTACAATTATTATTTCTACGCTTATTGTAGTAGTAGTAGATTGTTTGTTGATTTATGAATTTATAAATACACTAAGTACCTTATAGAAAGTGGGAAGGTATGAAAATTACAATTCGGAATAACAGCTGGATTTTGCGAGGGAGTAAAAAATGCAGTAAATAAAGCAAAAGAAATTTTAGACAGGGAAAAAGAAGTTTATTGTTTGGGAGAACTTGTACATAATGCGGATGTTGTAGCAAAGTTAGAAAAAAAAGGATTAATAACTATTAATAAAATTGAAGATGCACCAGAAGGAGCAAAAGTAATTTTTCGTGCTCATGGTGAACCGCCAGAAACTTATCAAAAAGCAAAAGAACAAAAAAATAGTGTGATGGATTTATCATGCCCAAAGGTACTTAACATTCATAAAATGGCAGAAAGATATAGACTAGAAGGGTATTATATAATATTTATAGCAGAGAAGCGGACATCCAGAAACAATAGGAACATTTGGTTTTTGCGGTAATAATTCTTGTATTATAGGTAGCAAAGATGAAGTAAGCGATGTAGTAAATAAAATAAAAGACAGTAAATCTAATAAAGTTGCCATAATAGCTCAAACAACATTTTCTATGGCAAAATTTGATGAAATCTTGAAAGACATACAAGGACAATTGCCAGAGAAGATAGAAATAAATGTAAATAAAACAATTTGTAATGCGACTCAAATAAGACAATGTGAAACAGCTAAAATTGCAAAAGATGTAGATGCCATGATTATAATAGGTGGAAAAAAGAGCTCAAATACTCAAAAATTAGTTGAAATATCAAAAGAATATTGTAAAAAAGTTTATTTTATACAAAGCATAAATGACTTAGACATAAAAAATATAAGAGAATTTAGTAAAATTGGTATTATGGCTGGGGCATCTACACCTAACTATTTAATAGAAGAAGTAAAGAATGTGCTAGACAAGAACTAAAAAGGAGTTATACATGGAGAATATAATAAAAATAGCAAAGAATTGGAAAGATTATGAAATATTAGACATGGCAGAAGGAAAAAAACTAGAGCGCTGGGGCAATTACAAATTGATAAGACCAGATCCTCAAATTATATGGACTGAAAAAACTTTTCCAAAATTGTGGTTAGAAGCTAATGCAATTTATAATAGAAGCAAAAATGGTGGAGGAGGATGGAATTATAGAACAGAATTGCCCGAATACTGGAACATACATTATAAAGAGCTGACATTTCACATAAAACCAATGGGGTTCAAACATACAGGGATATTTCCGGAACAAGCAGTAAATTGGGATTGGATGATTGATAAAATAAAAAAAAGCAAAAGAGAAATAAAAGTTTTAAACTTATTTGCATATACAGGTGGTGCGACTGTTGCATGCAGTTATGCAGGTGCAACAGTTTGCCATGTAGATAGTTCTAAGGGAATGTGCTTATGGGCAAAAGAGAATTTGAAAGCATCAGGTCTTGAAAAAAATGCAGTTAGATTTATAGTAGATGATGTATTTAAGTTTGTACAAAGAGAAATAAGAAGAAACAATAAATATGATGCGATTATTATGGATCCACCTTCTTATGGGAGAGGCTCAAATGGTGAGGTTTGGAAATTTGAAGAACAAATTTCAGATTTAATAAAATTATGCACACAGCTATTAAGTAAAAAGCCGCTCTTTTTTTTAATAAACTCATACACAACAGGCATGTCAAGCACAGTTATTTCTAATTTGCTAAAACTAAAAATAAAGCAAAAAGGGAAAATTGAAAGTGGAGAAATAGGACTTCCGATGAAAGATAGTTCATTAGTATTACCATGTGGTATTTATGGAAGATGGGAAGAGGAATAAAATGCAGAATTTAAAAATAATAAAAGAAACTAACCATTTTTTAGTAATACAAAAACCTGTAAATATTCCATCTCAAGCAGATAAAACAGGAGATATAGACTGTATAACTCTGATAAAAGAATATTTAAGAAAAAAATACAATAAAGTGGCAAACATTTATGTAGGCTTAGTACATAGACTAGATAGACCAGTAGGTGGAGTTATGGTGTTTGCAAAAACATCAAAAGGTGCTTCAAGATTAAGCAAAAGCATACAAGAAGGAAAGTTTATAAAAGAGTATATACTAGTAGCAGACGGAAAATTTGAAAAATCAGATGGAATTATGGAAGATTATTTATTAAAAGATGAACACACCAATTTAAGTAAAGTAGTAGAAAAAAACACAAAAAATAGCAAACTAGCAAAACTAGAATATCATGTACTTTCATATCGTGAAGATAATAATTTATCATTAGTACACGTTAAATTATATACTGGCAGACATCATCAAATACGTGTTCAGTTCGCTGCAAGAAACCATAGCCTATATGGAGATCAAAAGTATGGAACACGTGGAAAAGGAAAACAAATAGCACTGTTTGCATTTAGACTTTCATTTCCAGATCCTATAACAAAAGATTATTTAACTTTTAGTGCATACCCAGAAATAAATGGGACTTGGAGTATGCTAAAGAATATAAAACTATAAAAAATTATTGGCAAAATATATTGCTAATAATTTTTTTTTGCATAGAGAAAACTAAATTGTATATTCTGGTTAAAAAATTCTGACTAGAATTCATAAAATTTAAATTATGTAAATTTTATGAATTAAGAAAAAACATATATGAAAAATTTCAAAAAGAAAATTTATATATAAAATTTATGTTTTCATATATAAAAAATAAAATAGTATTTTTTAAAATGTAAAATCCTCTTAAAGAAAAAGAGGTGAGCAATATGGTTACACAAATATGTGATTTTCTAACTAACAGAATAAGAAAAGAAATGCCAGAAATAAATGATGAAAGAGCTGAAGCAATACATTATGGATTAGAAAATATAATTGGAGAAATGCCGAAATTATTTTTACTATTTTTTATAGCGTATATATTAGATATATTTGAATTAACAATAGTATCATTTGCTTCTATTTTATTTTATAGAGCATTTTCTGGTGGGTTTCATGCTAAAACACATATTGGATGTATAATATGCACAACATTATTATATATAGGAAATGTTATTTTGAGCAAAATGTTTTTATTTGACCAAGAATGGATTAAATATATTATTATCAGTATAGTATGGTTATTTAGCATGATAATGATTAGAAAATATGCACCAGCAGATACTGAAAATGTACCAATACTTAGAAAAAAAGATAGGAAACAAAAAAGAATACTTTCATATGTTACAATGACATTAACTTTACTTATAGCTTTTTTAATAAAAGATAGAGTAATTTCAAATATTATATGGATGGGAATTCTGCTACAAACATTTTGCATAACAAGACTTGCATATAAAATTACAAATAATAAATATGGTCATGAAGTATATAAATAAATTAGTAAATACTAAGTATTGCCGGCAAATACTTGTATTATATATAAAGCAAATGAGGAGGAAAAAATTATGTTAAAATTATTAGCCAAAATAGCAGAAAAATCTGCAAAAAATACTAATACAGCATGTATTTTCTGGTATATAACACATCAACCAAAAATGCCAGCATCTTTAATAAAAAAAGATTAATCAAAAAAGTATGTAGATTTCAATAAATATATTTCCAAAATAGAAAAACAACAATGTATAAGTTAACGGGAGGTATACTTTCGTTAACTTATACATTGTTGTTATAGTAAATAATTATTAATTAAAATAAATCTCTAATTGTTGCCTAAAGAATACATCATCTTTAGATGTAAATAAATTTAAATTATTATGTTTGCTAAGAATTTGCCTTACTTCCCATAGTCCAAGTCCAGTATTATGTTTCTTACTTGAAAAACCCTTTTCATATATTTTTTCTGTATCTATATTTTTATCTTTGTAAGTATTTTCGATTATTAGAACTTGCCTTGGAGCTCTAAAATCTCTTCTAATAGTTACATTAATAATTTTTTCATCACATTCCATAGTAGCTTCAATAGCATTATCCATTAAAATTCCGTAAAATTCTAGTAAATTCATAAGGCTTTATTTTAAGCTCTGTTAAATCTATAAATACTTCTAAATTTATAGTAATACCATTTGCATCTGCTAAATGATATTTATTAGCAAGTAGGCTATATATGGCAGGTTCATTAATCACACTAGGGCTTAAAGCACTCAAGTTGTTTACTTTTTGGCAGTCACCTTGCAATTCTGTATAATATTTTTTAAGACCGTCCATATCGCCAGACTGCACATAGCCACCAATAGTTGTAACAATATTATTAAAATCGTGTTTAAAACAGCGAATATTATCATGTAAAATTGTAAGTGTTTTATTATACTGCTGACTTTGTTCCAAATCTTGTCTAGTTTTTTCTAAAGAATTAGTTCTAATGAGACTATATAAACTAAATATAAAATAAAATAGTAAAACTCCTACATTTAGTAATGTTAGATAATAAGGGATTATTTCAATGTAAATAGAAAAAATGTAAGCTTGCACACATATTGCAAAAATTCCAAACATAAAGTTTATTACTAAGATTGAGGTTATTCTTTGCCTCATATTTTCTAAAACATATATATGGAGTTTAAAATAAGATATAATTTTATAAAAACAAAAAACAATCAGGTTTGTAAAAAGACTTGTAATTAATTTATGTATCGGAACAGTAACAATCATGTCAGTGGTAATACCTGTTAAAGACATATATGTATTATGTACTAAGATTCCAACAATTACAAAAAGAAAATATGGAATTAGTTGAGATAATATGGACTTAAATAGACCTACCTTAAATACAACGATAATTAATACAAAACATGACAATAAATTTATGAATGTATTATAAGGAACAGGGATAATAGCATTTGCAAGCATTCCAATCAGCATAAATGAAACTATGTAGATTATTTTTTGCTTTGTATTGGATTTAATATCAAATATTCGTAAGAATAAAAACATTGTTAAAAGCGTTTCTAATATTGCAAGTGGAAAAGTAATAATTTGCGTAAGACTAATGTTTTCAGTTGTTAGTGCCGTCCAAATATTCTGGATAATTTCCATAATTAAATACCTCCAAAAAGTTATTTTTATATTTAGGACCAATACAGCATGATTTATGATTATCAAATAAAATAATACTACTGGCCTCAATATCAGTTATTTTATCGATGTTTACTATGTAAGACTTATGACATCTTACAAAATTATCTGGTAGACAAGACTGAATTTTATTAAAAGAACTATAAACTTCATAAGAGCGGTTATCTGTATGAAATATTAATTTCATACCATCCTTATGAATGTAATAAATACTATCTTGATTAATGATAGTATTTTTATTATCAATACAAATATATTTTTTAGGACTATACTTTGCATCTGCTAGCATACGAAGTACAGTCTCTTGTAGACGCTCCATAGTTATCGGTTTGGGCAAATAATCAAAAGTTTTTACTTTATAGGCCAATAACATATATTCCAAATGCCCTGTTAGAAAAACGATGTAAGCAGTTTTATTTATTAAACGAATTTCTTTGGCAAGCTGCAAGCCTGAAAAATTTGATTGCAATTCGATATCTAAAAATAAGGCATTAACAGAATTATTCTTAAAATAAGATAAAACCTCATTTGCACTTGTCGATTTGAAACCAATAGATGCGTCTATATTATTTTGCATAAAAATGCTTTCTAACATCTTTGACAGTTTATTCAGTACAGCGAGGTTATCATCACACAAGACAAAATTCAACATAAGTAATTACCTCCATACAAAATACACCAAAAATTACCTTAATTTTCCAACGACTTAATTTAATATAATCTAAAATATAGATATTGTCAAGAAAAAAAAATAAAAAAATATTATCAAAAAAAGGAATGAAAGCACAAAATTATGTATAAATATTGAAAAAAGCAAATAACTTTCAACAAAAAAATAGAAATTAATGGAAATATTACACAACTACAATATATAAATATTGATTATAAGTAAAAAAACAAAAAGTTATTTTTATTTAAAACAAGAATATAGATAGAAAAGGGAGATATAAAGAATATGAAAAAAATATTTTTAATTATTGTTTGTGCTTTGCTAGGAGTGTGCTTAATATATTTAGAAAAACTAGACTTTCAAAAGACAATTCAAACATCATCAGGCACACTTAAAACAGATGTAGTAAAATGGGGACTCAAAAGAGGAAAAAATCAGGAACAACCGGATATAGGAAACGTAAATAGAAAAATGATAAATGAATATAATGGAATTGCAATAGGAAATAGTAAAGATAAAGTAGTTTACTTAACATTTGATGAAGGATATGAAGCGGGATATACAGAAAAAATTTTAGAAGTATTAAAAAATAATAATGTAAAAGCATGCTTTTTCATTACAGCACATTACTTAAACTCAAAACCAGAATTGGTGCAAAAAATGATACAACAGGGGCATACAATAGGAAATCATACAGTAAATCATAAAAGCTTACCAACACTTTCAAATGAAGAGCTAAAAGAAGAAGTAATGAAATTACATACGGCAGTATTTGAAAAGACAGGCTATGAAATGAAATATATTAGACCACCAAAAGGTGAGTACAGCCAAAGAACATTGGCAGTATTACAAAGTTTGGGTTATAGGACTGTTATGTGGAGCTTTGCTTATGACGATTGGGATGAAGAAAATCAAGGAAGACAAGAATATGCAAAACAAAAAATTTTAAATAATATTCATCCAGGAGCTGTTATTTTATTACATGGAAATTCAAAAGATAATTGCAACATACTTGATGAATGTATAAAAAAAATTAGAAAAATGGGATATGAGTTTAAATCATTAGATGAATTTGTATAGGACAATTTTAATAAAGGAAGGTGTTTTTGTTGCAAAGAAAAAGAAAAAAAGCAAGTAAACTTAGTAGATTGCTAGAAATTCCAAATGAAGTATCAGGAAATGAACCCAAAGTAGTAATTACAGGTTTTAATGAATTAATAATTGAAAATTATAAGGGTATTTTAGAATATGAAGATTTTTATGTGAGAGTTAATACATATATAGGAATAATAAATATTAACGGATTTAATTTGGAATTAAAACAAATGAGTGATGAGGCTGTATGTGTAAAAGGAAAAATAGAAAGTATTGATATAGAAACAAATATGGAAGAGGAGGAAAGATGAGTGGTTGTAAAGGTTTTATTTTACTATATAGCAGGTTACATAAGGATTACTGTTGAAGGCTACTTTATTGAAAGATTTATTAATATATGTACACAAAAAAACATTTTGTTATGGAACACGAAAACAATAGGCACAACTATTATGAAGACTAATATATCAATATCTGATTTTAGAAAATTACATGTAATAGCCAAAAAAACAAAATGCAGAATAAAAATTAAAGAAAAAAAGGGATTACCATTCTTTTTTGAACGATATAAAAAAAGAAAAATACTTGCAATTTTACTTGTAATTCTTATAGCTACTATGATAATAATTTCTAATTTTGTTTGGAACATTCAAATAGAATGTGATGGTGAAATTAATAAGGATGAAATACAGGCAATATTAGAGAAAAATGGACTTAAAATAGGAGCTTTAAAAGAAGAACTAGATACAAGTAAAATAGCAAGAAGTATACGTTATGAACGAGAAGATATTGCATGGGTTGGAGTAAGTTTTAAAGGAACTAATGCCATAGTAGAATTAATAAAAGCAGAACAAAAACCAGAAATAATACAAGAAAATGAATATTGTAGCATAATTTCAGACAAAGAAGGTATTATAACAAAAATAAATGTACAAAATGGAACAGCAGCAGTAAAAGTAGGAGATTTAATAAAAAATGGTACGACTTTAGTAAATGGCTGGCTACAAGGGAAATACACAGGAATACGCTACGTTCATGCAATGGCTGATATTGAAGCAAAAGTTTGGTATAGCCAAAAAAGAAGAGTCTACAAAACTCAAAATATAGAAGTGAGTACAGGAAGACAAGAAAAAAAATATGGTTTAAAATTAAATAATTTTGAAATAAATTTTTATAAAACACTTTCAAAATTTGAAAACTATGATACAATAATAGAAACAAAAAAAATAAAGCTTTTTTCAGATTTTTACATACCAATAGAATTAAAAACAATACAAAATTATGAAAAAGAAAAACAGATGGTAACATATACTCTAGAAGAATTAAAAGAGAATAACATAAGTCAAATGGAAAAAGAGATAGAACAAGAAATTGGCCAAAAAGAAAACATTGTTAATAAACAAATAAATTTTAATGAGCAAGATACCTATGTAGATATTGAAATAATTTATGAAGTCATTGAAAGCATAGGAACAAAAGAAAAGATAGTGTTTTGAAAGGATGGTACGAATGGAACAAAGAGGATTAAAAGTATTAGAAGCAGATAAAACATTTTTTACAAAAATCACAAGCACAATTAGTAAACTATTAATTCCAACAAAAGTTGGGATCAACGGTTTGTTAATATCAATGAAGAGAAATAATGTGATAAAAGCATATGAACTCTATACTGAAACTAAAAATTCAGAAGATATTACAAAAAGAGAACAAAGCATACAAAAATATGAAGAAACATATAGCCTATACCTAGAAGCAATTGATAAATATATAATGGATTCTGTATATAAAAAAGTGAAATCGGGAACAGCATCTAGCTTTGAAAAAGACGCACTTTCAAAGTATTACACAATTGTTCATTTAAAGGAAACAGAATATATAGAATATAAACATCGCAAACAAAAATATTTATTAGAGCTGGATTATGAAACCGTCCTTTCTCTTAAAAAGGAAAAATTATTAGAGAGATATAAAGCCTTTTACCTATCAAAAATGGAAGCTTTATATAAAGGAATATTGAAAAACTATTCAATCCAATTAGCAGATGTAAACAGTGCAAAATTTCACGCAGATGAAGAAATATACCCTAAAATATTTTCTACTTTGGAAGAATATATTACTACAATTCTTCCATTAAAAATGGAAAGGGAAAAAGATGAAATAAGTAAACAAGTTGTGGAAGATTATCATAAATTTGAGAGATTTGAAGTTGGAAAATTGGATCAAAAAGATCAAATCGAAAAAAATACTATATTGCTTGGAATTAGCAGAAGTTTATTTACCCATAGCTTACCACTAAGTGTAGCAGAACAGTGCTATATAAAATTATTAAAAGAAACAAGACAAACTATTGCTAAGGCTCCTAATGAAAAGAAAAAAGAACAGGCATATCAATTACTATTAAATATAATTGAAGAATATAATGTAAGACTATTATCAACTAAAGTCTATTGGGACAAGCCAGAACTCAGAGAAGAGTATAAGAAATTTTGGAATAATTATCAAAATATAACAAAATTACAGAAAACAGATTATTTAGAATATCTGAGAAAAAAAGAGATACTTTTTATACGTGCAGACATGAAAAAAATAAGCCAAAGCAAAAAAGATTATACAAGTATAATTGCTTTTTACAAGAAAAAACTTGTGGAAAATGAAGATATGAGAAATTTAAAAAATACGTTCAAAACCAAAATGGGTAAATTTACAAAAAAGGTATAAGCAAAATTAGAAAACATTATTATAGGGGGAACTTAATGTTTGAAATTGAATATGAACAAATAGAAGGAAACAAAGAGTATGAAAAGATTATAAAACAAGTTATAGAAAGATGTTTTAATGAAGAAAATTTAAATGATAAAAATGTAGAAATAAATATAATTCTTACAACACCTGAAAGAATCAAACAAATTAATAATAAATTTAGAAATATAGATAGAACAACGGATGTACTTTCTTTCCCCATGTTTGAAAAAGAAGAAATAGCGGTGATTAAAAAAAATGGGAGTAAGATTAAAGAAGTATTAGGAGACATAGTAATTTCTACTGAGCAAGTAGAAATACAAGCAAGAGAATATGGACACAGCTTTGAAAGAGAACTGGCATATATGGTTGTTCATGGATTTTACCATATTATTGGCTATGACCACATAAAAGAAGAAGAAAAAAAAATTATGAGAGAAAAAGAAGAAGCTATTTTAAAAAAAATTGGTTTGGAAAGGAAAATATAGAATATGAAAAAAGAAGATGAAAGAACTTCTAACCGAAATTTTTTAGATGCTTGGATTAATGCTATAAATGGTATTATTTATGCAACAACAACACAAGGAAATGTAAAAAAACAATTAATTATCATTGTAGTAACTTTATTGTTTAGCCTATTTTTTAACTTAACAAAAGTAGAATTTTTATGCTTGTTATTTTCTGTTGTATTGATTATAATAACAGAAATGATTAATACAGGAATAGAAACAGTTGTAGACTTATATACAGACTTATATCATCCAAAAGCAAAAATCGCCAAAGATGTTGGAGCGGGAGCAGTTGTAATTGCATCAATAAATGCAGTTGTTGTATCCTATTTTTTGTTTTTTGATAAGATAGCAATTGTGGGAGAGACGGTTTTAGAAAGTCTTATTAAAACGCCAGAGCATTTGGCTTTTACAACAGTAGCATTAACTTTAATTGCAATGATAGCGCTAAAAGCAACCAACATTATTACAAAAAAAAGAAATATAACTAGAAGGTTTAGACCAAGTGGTATTGCAGCAATTTCTTTTATGGCAACAACAATATTATGGTTTATTACAAAAAACATGATAGTCTTTACACTTGCTATACTACTTGCAATTTTAGCGTGCGGGTGCAGAGTGGAAAGCAAAGCAAGAACCTGGGGGGAAATTTTTTTCGGAGGGTTTATTGGATTTTCAATTGCAATGGTAATGTATGGATTAACATTTATAATTTAGATAAAAAAAGGAGTAAAATTATGAAATTTCAAAAAGGAAGTACGAGATTCTTAGTAATTATTTTAATATTAGTTGCTATTGTAGCAGGAAGTCTATTAGCAATAAAAATTATAAAAGATAATGAAGAACCAGTAACAGAAATAGAAGTTGGAAAACAAAACGAAATTGAGCCAGAAGAAATAAAATTGCCAACTACTTTTTCAGGAGATGAACGACCTATTGCCCTTATGATAGACAATAGTGAAGGAGCATGGCCACAGGGAGGATTGAACGATGCTGATATAGTATATGAAATTATAGTAGAAGGCGGAGAAACAAGATTAATGGCAATATTTAAAGGAAAAGATTTGGAGAAAATAGGACCTGTTCGCAGTGCTAGACATTATTTTATAGACTATGCATTAGAAAATGATGCAATATATACTCATTTTGGCTGGAGTCCACAAGCCGAGTCTGATATAGATACTTATAATGTGGATAATATAAATGGTATAACAGAGAGCTCAACATCTTTTTGGAGAACAACAGATAAATATGCACCACATAATGTAGCAACAAATACAGAAGTAATAATGGCCATTGCAAGAAGAAAAGGCTATAGGACAACATCTGATAGTAAAAGTGTTTTAAATTATAGTGCTGATGAGATAGACTTAGAAGATGGAACAGAAATAACAAAAGTTACAATTCCATACTCTTACCTGCAAGATGTAAGTTACGTATATGATCCTGAAAATAAAAAATTTATTCGTTATGCAAGAGATGAGGAGCAGACAGATTGGAACACGGGAGAAAGTGTAATGACTAAAAACATTATTATTACTTTTGCAGAAAACTATACTTTATCAGATAGTGAAAATAAAGGAAGACAAGGATTAAGAAACATTGGAGTTTTAGATGGCTATTATATAACAAATGGAAAATATATAAAAATAACTTGTGAAAAAAATTCAAGAACAGAAAAAACAGTATATAAAGACTTAAACGGAAATGAAATAAAAGTAAATGATGGAAATACATTTATTCAAATATGCCCTAAAAATGCAGATGTTGAATTCGAAACTCCTATGACTCAAGAGACAGGAACAAATATAATTGAAAATAAAATTTTAAATTAATTATAAAATTTGCTAAATGAGATTAAATTAGCAATGACTACAATATAAAAATAGGAGAAAAAACATGCAACAATTTTATTCAGGTTTTGGAGCTATAATTGGAAGAACAAATGTTGGCAAGTCTACTTTGCTAAATGCACTTGCAGGAGAAAAAGTAGCAATAACGACTAATAAACCTCAAACAACAAGAAATGCAATAAAAGCAATCATAAATAGACCAAACAGTCAAATTATTTTTATAGACACACCAGGTATTCACAAACCAAAAACAAAATTAGGAGAGACCTTAAATGAAACAGCTTTCGAGACACTAAAGCAAGTAGACTTTGTTTTATTTTTAATAGAAGCAAATAGCAAGGAAATAGGCCCAGGAGATAAAAAAATTCTGGAGAAACTAAGAGAAACAAACAAAAACGTAATATTAGTTATTAATAAAATTGACTTAATAAAAACGAGTGATTTATTAGAACTAATTGATAAATACCAAAGAGAATATGACTTTATTGCAATTATACCAATTTCAGCGATACAAAATGAGGGAATAGAAGAACTTATAAAAGAAATTGAAAAGATATTACCACAAGGACCTGCATATTATGATAAAGAAGAGTATACAGACCAAACAATGAGACAACTTGTAGAAGAAACAATTCGAGAAAAAGCATTAAACTTGCTACAAGAAGAAGTACCACATGGAATTTATATAGAAATTGAAAAAATGAAAAAAAGAAAAACAAAAGAAAATGAGCCAATATATGATATTGAAGCAACAATTTATTGTGTGCGAAATTCACACAAAGGAATTATTATAGGAAAAAATGGTAGTATGCTAAAAAAAATTGGAATGTATGCAAGAGAAGAAATTGAAAAAATGATAGAAACAAAAGTCAATTTAAAATTATGGGTAAAAGTACAAGAAAATTGGCAAAACGAAGATAGAATTATAAAAAGATTTAAATTAAAATAAAATTTTCCAAATTCTAAATTGCATATTTTGTTTTTTTCTACAAATGATAAAGTTAAAGGTAATACTTTAATTAAAGGAGTGTGGAAAAATGCTAAAAAAAATGGCATGGAATACATTTAAGAATACAGGAAATATAAACACTTTTTTAGAATTAGTAGAAGTGCAAAGTATAGAAGAAAAATTAAAGGTAGAAGAATATGGGAATCATAAACACGAAGGGAATAATTATTTCAGAAAATAATACTGGCGATTTTGACAAAATGTTAACAATATTAACACCTGGGCTAGGAAAAATTGGGTGCTTAGCTAAAGGAGCAAGGAAACCAAAAAGCTTGCTAATGGCTCGGTAGCCAATTTTTGTGCTTTGGAGATTATTTGCTATTTAAAGGGCAAAATACTTATAATATTAATTCATGTGAAATAATAGAAGTATTTTATAATTTAAGAATTGATTTAGACAAGCTAATAGTAGCTACTAATATTACAAAAATCATCTTAGATGTAACAACAGAAAATCAATACAGTTATAAAATATTACAATTATTCTTAAACACTTTATATACATTATCAGAAACAGAAAAACCTATCTCGCTTGTTACAGCAATTTTTAAAATGAGACTACTTTGCATATTGGGATTTACACCGAGTGTACAAAATTGTGTATGTTGCAAAGAAAATAAAGACTTAAGTTGTTTTAGCTTAAGAGACAATGGATTTAAATGTACAGCATGTGGAAAACAAGATAAGAGTGCAATTTCAATTTCTAAGGAAACAAAAGATGCCATTTTATATACTATTTTATGCCCAGCTAAAAAATTGTTTTCTTTTAGCATACCGGATCAAAGCATAACAGAATTTGAACTAGTTAGTAAGCTCTTTTTAAACGAAAAATTAGAAAAAGAATATAAATAAAGAAAAAGATTTGAAAAATTTTAAATTATAATATATAATAAATTTGTAATAAAATGTACAAACTAGAGAGGAGAGATTTTTATGAATATAAAAATAACAGGAAAAGAAGTAAAAGCAACAGAAGCAATCAAAGAATACTTAGAAAAAAAAATAGAAAGAGTACAGAAGTATTTTGATGCAGACTTTGATGTAACGCTTACTATTAAAGTAGAAGGAAATGAACAAATTGCAGAGATTGGAGTTGTTGTAAAAGGCGATATGTTTAGAGCGGTAACTGCAGACAAAGATTTATATGCATCAATCGATAAAGATATTGATATACTTGAAGGACAGATTCGCAAGTGGAAAACAAAAAGAGATAGGCAAAACAAAGAAGATTCTATAAAACAAAAAAATGTATTAAACAATCCAGAGCATGTAGCTGAAATAGAAAATGAAATTATAAAAACAATCTACTATGAAGTAAAACCAATGCACCCAGATGATGCAAAACTTAAATTACAAGAAAAAATAACAAATCAATTTTTAGTGTTTATTAATATTGAAACAAACAAAGTAAATGTTATTTACAAGCTAAAAGACGGAAAAAACTATGGATTAGTAGAACCAGAAGCATAGACAATTTAAAAACCCCATTCTATAATTTATATAGATGGGGTTTTTGAAAAAAAATTATTTTTTTCTATTGAGAGAGTACGTAAAATATTCTTGATTGTCTCCTATATGAAAACCTAACTTTTTTAAAACACTCTGAGAAGGCTTGTTGTCTGTTAGAACGTTAAAGAACAAAGAACGATAGACTGTATTTGATTCCAAGTAGTCAATTAGCAGTTGCAATGCTTCTGTACAATAACCACGGTTGCGATATTGCTCCGAAATGAAACAACATGTTTCCAAAACAAGTGAAAACATTCGGAATGTCAAAACAGCACCTATGATTTTACCTGTTTTCATTTCGCAAATTGCAAAATAGAAATTGTCTGTAAAATTACAATTTGACAGATCACTAATTGCTTTAACAGACTCTTCAAGTGTTTCGGTATAACAATACCTTATGTACCTCCTTACAGAATCGGAATGAGCGATTTCAAAATACGCTTTAAAGTCATTTGGCAAAAACTCACGTAAAAAAATTTTTTCGCCCCGTAAGAACATTTACTTTCCCTCCTAAAAATTTATAAACTTATTATATCACAAAAAGAAAATTATGTAAATATTGGGAACAAATCTAATTTTTAGACTTATTCCCAAATTTTCTATTCTAACAATAACTATCTACCAATCATTTGATTTTCAGCTTGTTGAATAAGCTTTCTTACCATATTACCACCAATTTTACCAGCATCTTTAGCAGATATATCTCCATTGTAACCGTTTTTTAAATTTACTCCAACTTCACTAGCTACTTCATATTTAAATCTATCTAAAGAGTCCATAGCTTCTGGAACTAATTTTTTGTTGCTATTTGTGTTTGCCATTACTTTTTCACCTCCTAGAAAGTTCAATTAGTATCTTAAGAAAAAACTTGATTTGTTTTTTCATTATATATAATGTGTAAATTTTAAAAAAATAAACTAGAAATTTTTGGCTAAAAATTATTAAAAAATATAACACATACAAAAAATACAAATGGCAAAATTAAATTATCAATTTTGTAAATGCCTAATCATAAAGTAATTGACAGAAAATAAAAAAGATGATACCATAACAAAAAATAAAAAGGAGATTGTATGTATAAACTTGTAGCAATAGATTTAGATGGAACATTGCTAAATTCATATGGAGATATCACAAAAAGGAATGAAAATATAATAAAAGAAATAATAAGTAATGGTATTGAAGTTGTGCTTACTTCAGGAAGAACTAATAGCGCAATAGAAAATTTTGCATTACAAATTGGAGCAGACAGATACTTGATTTCCGGAAATGGAGCAGTAGTTTATGATTTGCATGATAGAAAAACAATATATAATAAATATCTATCAAAAGAAAAAGTGTTGCTAATAAGTAAAATATGTGAAGAAAACACAGTTTATTATAATATATATACTGAACATTCTATTATTACAAAGTCCTTGAACTTCAATACTTTATATTATCATAGTGAAAACAAAAAAAAAGCAGAAAGCCAAAGGACACAAATTAATATAGTTGAAAATATACCAAAATATATTGAAAAAATGGAGAATAGTAATTTTTTAAAAATAACAGTATGTGATAAAGATAAAACAATATTTAACGGCATATTAACCAAACTAAAAGAAAACAAACAAGTAGATGTCTTGGAAGTTTCTCATATGTCAAGAAAAATAGTTCAATTTGGAACTGAAGAAGAACTGATAGAGTATTATTATACTGAAATAACAAATAAAAATGTAAATAAATGGAATGCACTCAAATTTTTAGCCGATAAATTAAAAATAAAACAAGAGGAAATAATGGCAATTGGAGATAATGTAAATGATATAGAAATGATAAAAAATGCAGGCTATGGAATAGCAATGGGAAATAGTAGTCCTCAAGTAAAAAAATATGCAAAGGAAGTAACGTTAACTAATGACGAAGAAGGTGTTGCAGAAATATTAAAGAGGCATTTAAATGATTTTATCTAAAAAATGTAAATAAAAGACGTATTTGTAAAAAATTACAAGTACGTTTAATTTTTGTGCAAGACAAAAGAGAAAATAGGCACATACACAATATTACAAACATATTACAAGCATATTATTTTTATATTACATTACAATCATATTGTTGTTTTAACTCTGAAATTGTTATACAATTAAATAAGTAGTAATCTTTTGCAAATAAATGTAAAAAGATAAAGGGAGGAATTAAAATGGCAACAAATCCAATGCAAAGAAAGGCAAGAAATTCATTTTTATTAGGAATGTTAGTAATGCTAGTTATAGCGGCAATTATTATAGGCGTATTAGTAAAATTTTTAGTTGATGCAAAAAAGGCAGAACAAGAGCAAAAACTAGCACAAAGAACCGTATATGTACTAAATACTGACGTTAAATCAGGAGAAATTATAACTAATAATATGTTAGAGTTAAAAACTGTATTTTCATATACAGTGCCATCTAACTCATATACGGATATACAAATATTTGATGAGTATTCATTACAAGAAAAGCAAACGGGAAATACAATTAGTAGAGACAATAATGGATTATATATGGTAGAAAATAACACAAGACTTCCAATTCAATATAATCCAGAAGATGGAAATTATTATACTGCAAGAAACGGACAAACACAATTAGTAGAATTTATAAATGTTCCTTTAATTGCCAAAGTAGATATGCAAGCTAATTCTGTTTTAACACAGGATTTAGTTGCAAAAAGTGATGAAATACCAAATGATGACCTGAGATTACAAGAATATAATATGCTCTTATTACCTGTGAAAATAAATGTTGATGATTATATAGATGTTCGTTTGACATTACCAAGCGGACTAGATTATATAGTTATTTCAAAAAAACGTGTAGTAGATATAATGGAAAATACAATTTGGCTTAAATTATCTGAAGAAGAAATACTAACTATGAGCAATGCAATTGTAGAGGCATACCAAATGACAGGTTCTAAACTATATGTTAATTTGTACACAGAACCAGGTTTACAAGCAGATGCAACCCCTACATATGCAGTAAGTCCTGCTGTATTAACATTAATAGAAAATGATCCTAATATTAGAGAAGTTGCAAAAAGAGAATTATTTAATAACTATACACAAGCACAAGTTGATGAAAGAGCTAACAATATAAATTCAGCTCTTAACCAATATGCAGAACAGGCACAATCAAATATTGAAACAAGAGTTAGAGAAGAAAATGAGGCAAGACAAGAATTAAGAGAAAGATATTTAGAAGAACTTGAAAGTGCAACAGGAGTAATAGAATAATAGGAGGTTAACATGAAAAAAATTGGCTTTATAGGAGCCTTTGATAAAACAGATTTAATTATACAAATTGCAAAGATATTGACTGTGATGGGGAAAAAGGTTCTAGTTATTGATTCTACTATTAATCAAAAGGCAAAGTATATAGTACCTGTTATTAATCCAACAAAGACATATATTACTGAATTTGAAGAGTTTGACGTAGCTGTTGGCTTCCACGATTTTGACGAAATGAAATATTATTTAAGCCTGGCAGACGGTGAAACATTAGACTATGATATTGCTCTTATTGATATAGATAATAGTGATGTATTTAAAAACTTTAATATGAAAGATGCAGATAAAAATTATTTTGTAACTTCATTTGATTTGTTTTCATTAAAAAAGGGACTTGAAATCTTAAGTGGACTTTCAGAAATGATCCATATGACAAAAGTGTTATTTTCAAAAACAATGAGTAGAGAAGAAGATGACTATCTAAACTTCTTATCAAGTGAGTACAAAATTGACTGGGATGAAATAAAAATATACTTTCCATTTGAACTTGGAGATCAAACAGCTATTATAGAATCTCAAAGAGTTTCAAAAATAAAATTCAAAAGTTTAAGTAATGAATATAAAGAAAGTTTATTATATATTGCAGAACAAATTATAGAAAATGCTAGCATAAACGAACTAAAGCGAGTTATGCGAAACATAGAAAAAGGAGCATAAATAATGTCAATTATAACATTTTGGAGTAATGGAAAAGAAGAAACAGCAAAAACACTGTCAATGGCTGCAATTTCAACATACATGGCAATAGAACATAATTGTAGAATTTTGGTATTATCCACAAATTATAATGATTCAACATTGGAGTCATGCTACTGGGAAGAAGAACAAACAAATGCCAAGCGCAATGTTGTGGGCTTGGGTTCTGGAATTGAAGAATTGGCAAAAGCAATTGTTAGTAATAAGGCATCGCCTGAAATTATCACAAATTATACAAAAATAATATTTAAAAACAGGCTAGAAGTATTACCGGGATTAAAAAGTAGTAACTATCAAGAATATGAAAAAATAAGACATGTTTATAAAGACATTTTAAAAACTGCAAATAGCTATTATGATTTAATATTTGTAGATTTGAATAAAGGTTTAGATAGCCAAGACACAAGAGAAATTCTTGAGATGTCAGACTTAATTGTAGTAAATTTAACACAAAGACTAAAAATAATTAATGCATATATGGACTTAAAACAAAATGAGCAAATATTTAATAATGGTAACAATGTTTTATTACTACTTCGGAAGATATGATCGTTATTCAAAGTATACAAATAAAAATGTTGCTAGATATATTGGCGAAAAAGAAGTCTTTACAGTACCATATAGTACACTATTTTTCGAGGCGGCTAATGAGGGAAAAGTTGCAGACTTTTTCTTAAGATTTAGAAAATTAGAAGATAGCGATAGGAATGCTTTATTTATTAGCGAGGTAAGAAGAGCGACAGAGAAAATAATATACAGATTGCAAGAGCTACAAATGAAAAAATAGCAGGAGTTTTCTAAGGGAAGGAGACACTAGAGATGAACAGTACAAATGTAATACTGATGATTATTGTTCTTGTTGTTACAGCAGTACTTATTATATATTATATTAATAAAAAGAAAAACCAACAAATAGAAGAAACAACAGAAAAAGACGATAAAACTTTTACACTTGAAGTGATGACTGAATTTGTTAAAAAAAGACTCGACGAAATAACTAAAATTAATTTATATGATATAGGGCTTTCAGAGGAAGAACTAAAAAGAAGAAAGAACAAAAAATATGAACTTAAAAAAGCATTAAAAGGATGTACCTATGGAGATGTAAATGACAAAAAATATATAAAAGAATTAATATATGATTTACTTGCAAAAGAATATGGTGTTGATGAAACAAATATCTCTAGAGCAATATCATTTGATGTACCATCTCTTTTAACTCCTGCAGACAAGTTTGATATCTTAATATATACATATAAAAAAGAATTTGGCTATGAAGCATTGACACAGCTAATAAAAAAATATAATTTAGCTGTTTTAAAATATGTAGCTGGAGAGACAAAACCATGTTATGTTATAACATCAGAAGAAATAAATAATATTTTTGAAGAGGAAAAAATTGTTTTAGGTTTTACAGATAAATTGAACATAATAGTGCAAAGAATTTACCAGCATTATAAGGGTTATAGTAGTATTGACGAAATAAGAGATATGAATATAGATGGTGTCTCAGGAGGGGTATCTGGCTTACCAGAAAGTTTTTTAAGCCAAGTGGCTCAGACAGATGGAGACTATCTAGGACAAGTACTAGAACATAAAGTGCCAAGAGCGTGTGATAGTATTTGGATTTTCTTCCAAGGTAAATCAATAAGACTAGAGTTTCTATCATTTGGGACAGAAAGCGAACTAAAAAGAGTATGCCAAAACATATATAAATATAATAATCCAGGGCAATTATCTGATACGAACGGTTATAAGATTAATGAAATGAAAGATGGCTCTCGTGTAGTTGTTGTAAGGCCAAGTTTTTCTGAAACATGGGCATTCTTTGTAAGAAAATTTGATGTAAAACGTGCTTCACTAGAACAATTAATAGATTTACCAGGTGCGGATAAGGCAATAAGTTTGATGAAGTTTTTAGTAAAAGGAGCTAGAATTATTGCAATTACAGGTGAACAAGGTTCAGGAAAAACAACATTGCTAATGGCAATGATAGAAAATATATATGAAACAATGAATATAAGGGTTCAAGAAACAGCATTTGAACTACACCTAAGAAAAATTTATCCAACTAGGAATATTCTTACATTTCGTGAAACTGATACAATAAGCGGACAAGAAGGACTAGATGTACAGAAAAAAACAGATGGTTCTGTTAATATTATAGGAGAGGTTGCAACAGATCCAGTTGCATCTTGGATGATACAAGCGGCACAGGTTGCATCAAAATTCACACTATTTACACACCATGCTAAAACTTTTCCAAACTTAGTAACAGCACTTAGAAACTCTATGCTTCGTACTGGTGTATTTACAAATGAAAAAACAGCAGAGGAGCAGGTTGTACAGGTATTAAACTTTAATGTTCACTTAGTAAAAGACTTTAGAGGAAGAAGATATGTAGAAAGAGTAACAGAGTGTATACCAGTTGAAAACAAAAACGAATATACTTTTGACCATAGAAAAGAAAAAACATTAGAAGGCAAAATTGAAAAATTTATGGATAATGCAACAAGATATTTTACAAAACAAACGGATAAAGAATTATACCAATATCGTAATATATTAGAGTTTATAGATGGCAAATATGTTATTACAAACAAGATCACAGATTACAATATAAATGAAATGAGAAATAATATGGACGATACAGATGTTGAAGAATTTGACCGTTTTGTAGAAGAAAACTGGGGTAAGGTAAATATTAAGTCAAACAGAATAGTTGATGAACAAAAACCTACTGAAAAAAGAGGAAGGAAAACAAAAGCTGCAAATTAGAATGAGAGGTGAAAACCTAAATGTCAGAACAAGCAATTATCTATTTAATGATGGTATCAGGTGGACTATTTCTCGCAGTCATTGTTGCATATATGATTTTAAACAAATATGCAAACAAATCTGAAAATAAATACATAAGGCAACTTAAAGAAGGAACACAAGAGAAAAAGTTTTCAATGGATGTAATATATCAAAAAATGTATGTTGCATTTGTAAAAATACCTGTTATTAAAAGATATACATTAAAATTAAGAAGAAGACTTGAAATCATAAATATAGATGATGAATATTTAACAAGAAAGCAATCTGCTAAAATAATTTTTAGAGCGTTACTGATTATTATTCCATTCACTATATTTATAATAATAATGACAAAAAATGATATATTACTACTAGTTATATTACTTGTATTTGAAGTACTATTAATAGAAACAATAATAGAAGGTTTAGTAGATAAAGTTGATAATAAACTTCTAAAACAACAAATAGATTTCTTTGCTGAAATGAGACATGCATACCACGAATATAACATGGTAGAAGAAGCAATATATGAGGTAGCACAAAACGATGAACTTGAAGTGTCAAGACAAGCAGAGAAAATATATGAAATACTTATTTCAGATGATCCGGAATCAGAACTTGAAAAATATTATGATGTTGCACCAAATAGCTATTTAAAAGAATTTGCTGGAATATCTTATTTAACAAAAGAATTTGGTGACAGAACAATAGACAGGGGTTCTTTATATTTAAAAAATGTAAATAATATAACTCAAGAGATGCAACTTGAAATTTTAAAGAGAGATAAATTAGACTATGTATTCCAAAGCTTATCAGTTATTGCAGCTATTCCAGTACTATTTATAGGCCCAATAAAATCATGGGCGCTTTCCCAATTTTCCTTTACGGATTCATTTTATAATGGAAAATTAGGATTAATTGTCCAAATTCTAATTATACTAATTACATTTATATGTTATGTAATGATAAGAAAACTAAAAGATAATGGAACACTAAAAAATGTACAAAATACAGAGAATCCATGGCAAAATAAAATTTATAAAAACCCTATTGGCAAAAGAATTGTTGACGTATTTTTACCTAAAAGGGGTACAAAAGAATATAGAAAAGTAAATGCTTTACTTAAAGACTCTGCTTCCAAGCTGAAAATGGAGTGGATTTATGTTAATCGAATATGCATATTTGTTTTAGTGTTTATTGCTTCATTGGTTTTATTTAATCAAACACATAAAGTTGCAATTGATATGGTTTATACAGAACCTACAACAGATTTAGATATTGTAGGGCAAATGGCTGGTAATGACCAAAAAAAAGCAATGGAAGTTACAGAGCAGGATAACTACTTTTTAAATAGATTTAGAGGCAGAACAGATACAACATTAGAACAAATTAGAACAAGTGTAAAATATTCAGAATATTATGAAGAAGCAACAGAAGAAGAAATTACAGAAGCAGCAGAAAGAATTTATACAAAACTGCAAATAGTAAATAGTGAGTACTTACAATGGTTTGAACTCTTATTATCTATCGCTTTTGCGATAATGGGCTACTATTTTCCAATATGGTTGCTAATGTTCCAGAAAAAAATGAGACAACTAGAAATGGAAAACGAAGTAATGCAATTTCAAACAATAATTTTAATGCTAATGAAAATAGAAAGGGTAAATGTAGAAATTATATTAGAATGGATAGAACGTTATTCTAATATTTTTAGGGAACCAATTACAAAATGTGTAAATAATTATGAAAGTGGTGCATGGGAAGCGCTAGAAGAATTAAAAAACGATGTGTCTTATATGCCTTTTGTAAGAATAGTTGAAAGTTTGCAGGCTGCAGTTGAAAAGATTCCAATACAAGATGCATTTGATGAATTAGATACAGAAAGAGCGTATTATCAAGAAAAGCGAAAAGAATCAAATGAAAGGTTAATTTCAAGAAAAGGCTTGATTGGTAAAGCAATAGGATTTGCACCAATGGTATGCTTGTTTGTTGGTTACTTGATTGTGCCATTAGTTGTAATAGGGCTTCTAAGTATGACAAGTTCTTTCTCAACAATGTCATCTATGATGTAAAACATGTGGAAAACAAGCATTTTTTCTATACAAAAATTGCAGGAAGGATTGATTACAATATGGAAAACGCTTCAAAAGCTTTATTAATAGCAGGAGGAGTACTAATTGCAGTATTAATTATGGGATTACTTATGTATTTGTGGCTATCAATGGGAAATCTTACTTCTGAATCAGAAAGAAAGAAAGCACAAGAACAATTAACAGCTTTTAATAAACAATATGAGTCTTATCAAAGACAGCTTTTAAGGGGCAATGATATAGCTAGTGTTATCAACAAAGTAAGAGATAATAACCTAAGATATGCAGATAACCCAGATTACCAAATCACATGGAGATTTAAGCTAATAAACCGTAATAGTCCATCAGGGATGCCTGCTGGAACATATACCGAAGATAACAGTAGCATTTATAATAACATGAGAGAAAATGAAGAAGATTTTAGAAGGTTTAAGGGACTATATTTTAGATGCACAAAATTAGAATATAGTAGTAAAACTGGAAGAGTAAATTTAATTGAGTTTGAAGAACTGTTAGAAAATGATGTGTTTGGTGATTGATTTGCATTTAGTTTACAAAACAGAAGACAGGAGGCAAAAACATGGAAAATGCTTCAAAAGCTCTAATAATAGCAGGAGGAGTACTAATTGCAATTATGATTATTACTTTGGGCTTATATATATTCCAGAGTGCAGGAACACTATCTCAAAGCTATGCTGAAAGATTGGCAGAAGATGCTATAAATACGCATAATAATAAATTCCTTACATATTGTATGGACATTAATGCACAAAATATGGTTACACTAATAAATCTAATAAAGGAAAACAATAATAAAAACCAGTATATTCAAGAAATGCAAGTAATACTGTTTATAGATGAAACACCAATTGACATTTATTCAATAAGCGATGACTGGAAAATAAATATAATGACCCAAGAGGAAAATTATAAATTTATAACAGTAAAATATAATGAAGATGGCTATATAAGCCAAATAAGTTTTAAAAGAGTATTGAACTCATAAAAAATAATATTTTGATATATAATGAGGAAATTACAAAAATATTTGTCACAAAAAAGTTGCATAAATTTTAAAAAAAAAGTATAATAAAAGAAAGGGAAAAGCAAGTTGAAAAAAACGATTTTTATTATAACAGGTTTATTCTTCATTAGTATAATTGTATTAGTATTAATGCTAATAAATATAAAAAGCGGTAATTTAAAACTTCAGCAGATTAATAAAGAGTATGAATATTACCTAAATCGCGAAATTTATGGAACAGAACTTGCAACTTTAATTAATAAAGCAGTTGATAATAATAAACGACAAGAAGTTCAAACAGATGAAAATGGTTTTTATATATCAAATCAAACAAATAGCATATTAATAACAATACAAATGTTAAATGTAGAAGAACCATATAAGATGGAAAAAATATTTTCACTTGGAACAGATAAATTCGTGTCTTTATTTAATACAAGCATATTTATAGGTCAAGAAATTACTTATCATAGAGAAACAGGAAGAATAGCTACAATGTTGTTTAGGCAAATAGAATAAAAAACTAAAAGGAACTAATTCTTTTGAATATTAAAATAATAAATTATCAAATATAAGGAGGAAAGAATTATGGAAAACGCATCAAAAGCATTAATAATAGCAGGAGCGATATTAATAGCTATACTATTAATTGGAATAGGGATGTTTTTATATCAAGCAGCACAACAACCAATAAGTGAAGCAGGGTCACAAATGGATGAACAAGCAATAAGAATGTTCAACTCAAAATTTGAGAATTATGATGGAAAACAAAAAGGAACTAGTGTAAAAGCCCTAATTTCAGAGGTTATTACAAGCAATTCCCAAAATGAAGATTCAAACAAAGTCACTGTTTCATATGGAAGCGACAAAGATAAATCAGATTCTACTACTTTGTCTAAAATGCGTTCTTCAATAGTAAATAGCAGAACATATACTGTTAAGATAAACTATACTGGTGCATTAGTAACTGGAGTTGAGATTTCAGATGGAACAGAATCTTCTGAATAAACAAAATAGTAAATTATCAAATATAAGGAGGAAAGAATTATGGAAAACGCATCAAAAGCATTAATAATAGCAGGAGCGATATTAATAGCTATACTATTAATTGGAATAGGGATGTTTTTATATCAAGCAGCACAACAACCAATAAGTGAAGCAGGGTCACAAATGGATGAACAAGCAATAAGAATGTTCAACTCAAAATTTGAGAATTATGATGGAAAACAAAGAGGAACTAGTGTAAAAGCCCTAATTTCAACAGTTATTACAAGTAACAGCCAAGACTCTGACACAAGAACTGTAACAGTTAATGGAAAAAGCTCATCAAGTGATTTATCATCACTAAGATCTGCTGTGGTTGATGGAAAAACATATAATGTTACGATAGGTTTTGATGATAATGGTATTGTTAATGCGATTACATATAATTAAAGGAGGAAAATATGGAAAATGCAGTAGATGCTTTAAAAATTGCATTTGCTGTAATAGTATTTGTTCTAGCAATTAGTATAGCTTTTGCTGTTTTTTCCCAAGCAAGGGCAGTTTCAGATATATTATTATATGCAAATGACAAAACTAATTTTGAAGAATATGTTCCTGAACATGCTAAAATAAATCGAACCGTTGGGATTGAAACTATAATTCCAACAATAAGAAGATATCTTACAAATAATGATGTATATAGTGTTGAAGTAATTGATGGAAGCAAAACATATGTATTCGATTTAGTAAATGATCAACAAACCAATTTAACTCCCGATAAATTGAAGGAAAACCTTGAAAAAAACCTAGAAGAACTGATACGAAAATATAGTGATTCTACATTTATAGAGACATATAGCGAAAAAATATATAGAGGAGATATCTCTACTTCAGAAAATGGAGAAACAATAGAAAAAGTAAATACAGATACAAATGTAAAGGTTACTTATACAAAAATATAAAAAGGAGGTAAGCAAAATGAGTGATACATTGATAACAATAATAGCAATATTTTTAGCTGCAGTTTTAATGTTTGTATTTCCTTTAATGTCGGTATCTGAAAGAAATGACGATATAGCAGAGCTTAGCATACAAAGTGCAACTACTGACTTTGTAAATAAAGTTAAAACATCTGGAGTAATAACACAAGAAAATTATAGCAATTATAAGCAAAGTTTAAATGCAACAGGAAATACATTTGATGTAGAAGTAGAATTGAAAATTTTAGATGAGAACTTAAGTAGCAAAGTAGGACAAGCAAATTTAGAAAAAATTGGAGAAAATGTATACTATTCTATCTATACTTCACAAATTGAAGATGTATTAAATACAAAAGGAAAATATCTATTAAAAGAAGGGGACATGGTAAGTGTAAGTGTTAAAAATACTAATAGAACAATTGCACAAATGCTAAAAGACTTCTTTTACAGTATAACAGGAAATGATGCTTATCAAATAGCAGCACAACAATCAGCTATGGTTACAGCAAATGGAAAATAGAAATTAAAAATCAGAAATTAGAAGTTGTATTTTAAATTACTTAATAAGTTTGACTTCTTTAGTCTGACTTTTAATTTCTATTTTAAGTTGAATAAACAGTAATTTCCTTAAAACTAAAGTAGGTGAAAAAATGAAATTACAAAATTTAGCCATTATATTTGCAATTATTGTAATACCAATTTCTCTGGTATTACAATATTATATAGGAACACAAATAGATACTATAAAATTGCAAACAACATATGACGAAAAATTGACAACAGCAGTATCAGATGCAATTAAAGCATATCAGATAAATACTGCAAATAATCCATATGCATTAATAAGCAATTCACAAAAAAGAGATGTTGAGGCAGCAATAGAAATGTTTATGACTAGTTTTGCGACAGGACTTGGTGTAGGAGGCTATGGAGAAACACAAATAAAACCATATATACCTGCTATTTTATTTACTTTATATGATGGCTATTATATTTATGCACCTACTTTTAATTATGATGACGAAAGTCAAAAATTTGAGCACATATTAAAACCATATACAACATACACATCAAGATACAAAAAAGCCGGAACAGATATTTTGGTGAGCTATACATTGGACAATTATATTACAGTTACAGGGATTATATCTGGAACATATGAAAATAGATCTGGCTATTTAATTAATCAAAATATAAGTTTAGAGCCTGAGACACTTAGAGAAAAATTATTAATTTATAATCCACTTACAGGAAGTACAAGTTTAGAAGAATATGAATATATATATCAAGGAGGAGAAAAAAGATATTATGATCCCCTTTCAACAGATTCTTCTAATAGAAAATGGTTTTTATACAGAAACGGTATAAAAAATTATGTCTTTATTACAGAAGAACAACAAGAAGACATAAATGCTGTAACATATATAGAAGAAGCAAAGGAATTTACTGCATGGGTGGATGCTAATTTAGGAGATATTACATTAAATGATTTAGTTTTAGAAGATGGAATAAAACAAAGAAATGAAAACCATATATATATGGGAGAAAATGGCAACAATAAAATCTTTGACTCTCAGGAAAATAATTTTGAGTCTGAAGATTCTACATTTAATATTCATAAAAGAGACATAATGCGAATATCAATAAAAGAAAACTTAAGTTCTGCAATAACAAATTATAGCGAACATTCTGAAGCCTTAGGAACAAATGTAGAATTTAGGCTACCAACATTAGAGGAAGCAGAATGGGACCAGATTACAAAAAATATTTGCATGGCAGTTTTTGTACAAGGAATGCCTGTTGGAATAAAAACATATAATAATTATGCAATTATAAACAATACCAGAAATAAAAATTATGTTGATCAGGAAGGTCTATGCTTTATTAATAGTAGCGATGGTAATTATCATAGAATAGATTGTCCATATTTAGAAGAAAACAATATACAAGGATATAGACAAACAGATTTTGAGAGATCAGCAGTTGAAATAACAACAGATGAAGGTAGAGAGAATATGTATTACTATAAGCATACAAATTTACCATGCTATTATTGTATTGTTGATAGAAATTATGATAGAGTTGAATTGACATTAGAAAGACTACAAGCTTTAAGACAGACTCTAGGAAGAGAAAGACAATTACTTCATTATTGATGAATGAAAAACAAAATACTGGTTACGATAAAATTAAGGTTTTTACCTTAATTTTTTATT
>CALYAM010000010.1 GCA_944393565.1 uncultured Clostridia bacterium | reverse complement strand
TCTTCTTTAATAGCCTTTAAATCCATTGCTACATCTGGTTTTGCTTGATTGTGGCAATAATATCTAATCTCCTCTGAAAAAATGCAACCACAATATTTCTGCCTATATAGCCCAAGTTCTTTTGCTCTTTCTTGGCCTTCATAAAAGCCAACTCTAAAGTCTCTGTAAACGAAATTTAATCCATATTTATTGCCAATGTTTTCTCCAAGTTGTTTTAATATATTATGCTTTTGATATGGACTTATTAATAAAGTTGTGCTTATACTATCAAATCCATGTTCCTTGGCATATCTAGCCGTTTGTTCTAATCGTATTTTATAACAATAATTTTGGCATCTGTTTTCTAAATCGTTTATTGTATTTTTGCAAAAGTTTATTAAACCATATTCCTCTTCAAAAACAGCTTGCACATTAATACTAGTAGCATACTCATTTAAAGTATCTTTTCTTAGTCTGTATTCAGTGTATGGGTGAATATTAGGGTTGTACCAATATACTGTTGGCTCAATTTTTTCTTTTCTAAGTGTGTCTATGCAATAAATGCTACATGGAGCACAGCAAGTATGTAATAATAATTTCATTTTCTTCTCATTCCTTTTTCTTATACAACGTTCCTTATGCAAAATACTAATGGAATAATGCAAATTTGTAACATTAGTATAGAAATCATTATAAATTTTAATATATTTTCATTTGAATATTCAATTTTTACTTTTAAGTTGCTTAACAATAATAGCAATAGAGGTAATATTGGTAGAAAATATCTGCCTTGAATTCCCATAATACTATTACTTTCAGTTTTAGTCCATTGTAAATATAAGCTTGTAAATATAAGTCCTATAATTGCAATAGATATTAAAAAAATAATAATATTCTGGTAAAGTGTAAATTTAGGTTTGTCTTCTCTAATTGAGAATGCTGCTATAATACTTAATGTAAAAAACGTAACTGGTATTATTGTATTTAAAATAACATACTCATTTAGTCCGAACTTCCCCACCAAACATTGATAAGAAATATTTAGCACCATTTAGGTCTATACTATAAATTACTGTTTCCAAATATTTAATTGGGTTAGATAGCAATTTCGTAAGCTGATCTACAGGTCTTCCCTCTTCATATTCTGCTAAGTAATTAGTAGAATATGAAAGCCACATTAGATTTGCTATTATTGCAACACACATTATTATTGCTATTGTAATTGCTTGTTTTTTTCTAGATGTAAATTTTGTTTTTGGTAATATTAACACAAGTCCCACCAACGGTAAATATACTATTTTGCAAAGAGCCAATATAACTCCTAATATTGTAACTGTAATTCCTTGTTTCCAAGTAAATCTTTCATTCTTTTTTTCAAAGCATAAATTAAGTATATATGCAATAAATAAAAAGGAAAACGAAATAGTCATCCCATCTGGTGATAATGATGTAAATCCTTCAAGTGCAATAGGAATAGACATTGCCACTAATAATATTTTTTTCCCAAAAGGCATTAGTTTTATTGCAAAGTAAAGAGCTGTAAAACTAACTATAACATTCATGAACCTTGCTGCATATGCCATTATAATTGGTCTATCTGTAAACATCCTTGCAATAAAAACTCCTGATGCTTGTGGTAGATACTGTGTTGGCGAATATATTGCAGTTGTTGGCAATGCATAAATCACTTCATCATCCTCATCAATTTTTACATCAAAAATTTCTTTTGTGCTAGAGCCGTCATACGCTTTGTCTAGTACTGTTGAAACTGCTCTTGGCAATTTAGCCGCTGGATAATTTGTTGCTCCTTCTTGAAATAAGTGTCCATATTCGGTAGAAGTAAAAAAATTCCCTAAAGATATATCATATATACGTAACCAGTGTGCGTCTTCATCATGACTTCTAAATATTGGCATTGCCATAACAAATAAAATTGTAATAATTGGTATAATTAATTTAAATGCAAACATCTCATCTATTTTTATTTTTTCAAAGTATATTTTGGCAGATAGCATTACTGAAAAAAAAGTTATTGCAACAATAATGAATGTCAAGATAGTGTTTCTACTTTGTCCTTTAATTTCTACTTGATATAGTGTTGTCATCAATAAGATTATTGCTATAACTAGTAATATTAAATATGTCTTTATCTTTTGCATTTTTTCCCTCCTAATGTTATAAAGAATTTATTTTATATTAAGTAAAACTAGGCCTAAAATGACTAGTCCTATTCCAATTACTCCTGTAGTAGTTATGTGTTCCTTAAATATAAACAATCCAGCAAGAACCACTAATATTTGAGTAAGCCCTGTAACTATTGGATAAATATAACTTAAATTATAATGTTTTATAATATAAAATGTATATAATAAAAAACTAATTATGTAAAAAATAAAACCCAAAATGCTAATATAGCTCATTCCAATTTGCAAGTTACCATTTTGCATAGCAATGTTCATTCCATCTGCTCCAAGCTTTAATAAAATAAGTCCACCTACTGTAAAAATAATGTAAATACTAATTATTATCATTATCTTGCCTCCTACTTTTTTCTAATTGTCTTATTCGGTTTTCTAGTATTGCATTTGCTTGTATTAGCCTTGTCAATTTTTCATTATGTTTTGAATAGCCTATGGTTATAAAGAAAATTATTAAAATCATTGCTCCTAAAATCATCAAAAATAGTGCATTAACAGGTGTTTCTATATGAATCCACTTAGATATGGCCATGATTATTTGGGGAAATAGTGCTATTATTAGTATTGCAAAACTAAACATAAGCCACATTAGTGTAAACTTATATGCAAGCTTTTGTTTCTTAGTTATTAATAATACAAAACACACAAATGTAACTGCTAATATAATCAAAATAGCTTGAAGCGTAAAATCCATTTTAATCACATTCCCTTCTAAATATAAATTAATTTTAAGATAAGCAAGCCATTAATACTGCGAGACCAACTTTAATAGCATAATAAATTGAGTTACTAGGTGTAATTGAACTTATTCCACCGCTTCTTTCTTCCATTTTTACAGGTATCTCTTTAATTTTAAAATTCTTTTTCGCAAGCATTGCATTTGTTTCTGGCTCAGGATAATCTATTGGATATTTTTTAGCAAATATTTTTATAACTTTCCTATTTACCGCTCTATAACCAGATGTTGTGTCTGTAATCTTTACATTTGTAAATAATTCTATTATTTTTGAATATAAATTGATTCCAATTCTTCTTAAAAATGTAGACTGAAATCCTTCTTTTCTTAAAAAACGAGAAGCTATAACCAGATCATTTCCATTTTGAATTTCTTCTATAAGGTACTTTATATATTCCGGATTATGTTGTCCATCTGCATCCATTTGTATAGCTATATCATAATTGTTTTGTTCGGCATATCGATATCCAGTTTGTACTGCACCGCCAATGCCAAGATTAATTGGCAAATCAACTACATTAAATTTATTTTGCATGCATATTTCTAGTGTATTATCTTTTGAACAATCATTTATAATTACATAGTCTATTTCTGGTACATATTTTTTTAGTTTTTTTATTGTCTGTTCAATACATTCCTGTTCATTATATGCTGGTATAATTATTAGTGTTTTCAAAGTTCCCCCCTATTCCCAGAAACAAATACTTGAATGTAATTCATAATATTTGACTGGATTATATATTTTAAAAGATGGTTTTTCAGATGAAACAGACAATAGCGAATTTAATATAAAACTTGATGCTAGTAAAATAAATACTATTGTTTTATATAATTTGCTTGCAAACTCATTCTCCTTTATCTTGTCACCAATCCAAATTGCAAATAATAATGTTGCAAGAGAAAACATCCATGCAAAGTCTAGCGAATATCTTCCATAGCTTGCTGCCATAATTGTAATTATTGCTACCATAAGTAGTCCCGTAATAATTAAATGCAATATAATTTTTGTTGTTAGTTTATTTTCTCGTTTCATTTTATCTTTAAATATTGGAAATAAAAATAGCAAATACATAATTTTATTTAGAGCAAATATTCCTACTCCTTTACAACCACTTCCATAAAATCCAACATAAAGTGGAGTACTGTCAATTGGATATATAAAAGGGAATGTTGCATCAATTTGAAACGGATTCCATAAGTAGTGCCAAAGGCCTATTGGTATTGTTGAAATTCTATAACCTAATTTGCCCATATCATTAGATGTTAGCTGATATTGTGCACCAAATTCTAATGGGTTTTCAAATCGGATATAATTATAAAACATAATAAACATTCCTATAATTGTATATGGAATAGCAACAGCAGCTAAAGTTTTGGCAAGATTTTTATATTCCTTTTGTTTTATGTGCTGATGTATCTTCTCTATCAGAGTTGGTATTATAAGCAAAGATATAAAAATCAAATTGGGTCTAGCAGATACTGCTAAAGCAAGCAATGTACAAGAAAGTGCTAGTTTTAAATAATTGCTTTTTTCTTTTTTAAAAGCTGTAACGAAATAAAATCCTCCTGCCATAACTAATGCAAATCCTAGAATTGCTACCATTTCATATATTCTAGAAAATGCCACATTAAATAGCAAGAAACTAGAAAATAATATAAATAGAATACCTAATACTAGTTTTCTGACACTTATTTTAGGAAAGCACTTAGTTAAAACTTCTTTTGTAAATAATGATGCATATATTGCCCCTATAATGGCATATATCAAGCATGCTATACCAATTGGGAAATAATAACCAGTTATGATTTTAAATGGCAAAAATAGCGTAATTATAGGTAATATAGAAAAATATACATAATAATTTCCATCATAATAAGCAAAGTCATATAAATAGCTTACTCCTTCTTTTGTTCTTTGAGTATAATCATATGGGTTCTCTAAATTTTTTAATTCTTCTGAAGGTTCATAGTCTAAATACACTTGTCCTTTTTCTAGTGCATCAACCATTAATCCAGTATATGGATCTATTATGTTCCTAGAAAATTCTAAGTTTTCTTTTTCTTGGCCATTTATCATATAAACAGACAAAAGTATTATAAATAGAAATGTTGTAACTTGAAGTATAAATACATGTTTACTGCTTTTTTTGTCATATGGCATACTAAATTCTTTAATTGCAAATAGTAAATATATAACTAACATTACACCAAAAATAACTGCAAGACGTACAAGATTAATTTCGTATGGTACGGTCTCGTTTATTTTTATTGTTGCACTGTCTATTTGTGTATCTTTGGCATTATATATTGTAAACTTTAAGTCCCCAACCTTTCCGCTGAAATGGCAGACGAAATATTTTGTTCTTTCAACATCTTCTACTACAGTTTTTGTACGTACTAAATCATATTCTTCATTGTAATACTTTTGTGTATTATCAGTATAGAAAATTCGAGTATCTAATAATGCTCTTGAACTATCTATATTAAAATATATGGTTTTAATCTCTTTATTTAATCCTTTAAATTCAATGCTTGCTTCGTTTGAAACAATATAGTAACCATCATTGTATTTTTCTATTCCTATTAAATTGGCATTTTCTATATTTAATATTTCAGTTTCTGCATCTTTGCCAATTAGGCAAAATGAATTTACTTGAAATACAATTAGTTCTAATAAAAGTGCAATTATCGCAATAATGCAAATTTTCTTTAAATGTTTCATTTTTCACCACATTCTTGCTTAAAAAATTTATTTGTGTTTAGTTTCATGATATGATTTTTCTGTATTTACTTTCCAAATATTTTCTTTACTTTTTATACCTTGTTTTATGTTTTTTGTAGCTTCAATGGCAGTTGCCATTGAATGATCCATATTATTGTATCTGTGTTGCCCGTTTCTTCCTATGCAATATAGATTCTCGAAACTGTTTAAGTATTCTACTAATTTATCTATTTGAGAATAAGTATCAAAGTATGCTGGATATGCTTTTTTTACTTTTTCTTGGTGTGAATCCAAAATGTCATCTTCCTCTATAATTCCAATTTTTATTAATTCTTCTGTTGCAAATTTCACAAATTCTTCTTCTGTCATATTCCAGTATTCATCATTTTCATTGCAAAAATATTCTAGCCCTATCCATACTGTTTCTTCGGGTTTTTGTACCAAATATGGTGACCAGTTATTAAAAATTTGTATTCTTCCGCATTTTTACTTCTGGCTCTTGCACATAAATCCAACAGTCTGGTACAATATTTCCTAGTGTCTTTATATCTGTTTTGTTTTTCAGATTTAGCTTTTTAACAAGTAATCCTATTGTAATAAAATCTCTATATGGTAATCCATTTGCAATTGTTTTTATTTCCTCTGGGACAAGGCTCTGTGTCATATCAGCAACTAAATCTTTTATAGGCATAGACGAAATAAAAATGTCTCCTTCTAGCTTTTCTGTTTGACCTGTGTTTTCATTTTTGTATTCTACTGATACTATTTTTCCATTTTCAATATTAATTTTTTGTACTAAGCAATTTTTCTTTAATATTGCTCCATCACTTATTATCTTTTCTGCTAGCACTTCCCAAAGTTGTCCAGGGCCAAATTTTGGATACCAAAATTGTTCAATTAAAGATGTTTCCCCCGTTTCTTGATTTTTCTTTCCAGAAGCTTTTTGAAACATATCTTTTAGCACAGCTTTAATAGAAAGTCCTTTTACTCTTTGAGCTCCCCAATCTGCTGAAATCTCTGAAGGATGGCGTCCCCATAGCTTTTCTGTATAGCCTTCAAAAAACATAGAATAAAGTACTTTTCCAAAACGATTTATATAAAAATCTTCCAATGAATTTTCTTTTCTTTTAAAAATTATAGTTTTTAAATAACTAAATCCTGCCTTTATTGTTCTTACAAATCCCATATTAGTTATTGTTTCTTTTTTCATTGTTACTGGATAGTCAAAAAACTTTTTTAAATAATAAATTCTTGATACACGTGTCCTTATAAGCATTACTTTATCTTCTTTTTCTGGATCCACTCCTCCAATTTCCAGCGGTTTTTCTCTTCCCAATTTTTTATCATCAAAAGAGGGTTTTCCTTGTATTGGCATTAGTTCTTTCCAAAACTTCATAATTGTATCATCTTTTGAAAAAAATCTATGACCACCTAAATCCATGCGATTTTGCTTATATGCTATAGTTTTTGAAATTCCTCCTACTTGGTTTTGTTCTTCGAGGATTATTACTTCATAATTCTCTTTCTCCTTTAATAGTTCGTATGCTGCAGTAAGCCCAGCAGGTCCTGCTCCAATTATTACAACTTTTTTCATGCTACTTTCCTTCTTTCAATTAATACTTGTTTATTTTTTATATAATATAATTTTTCTTGCAGTAAAATTCCAAATTAATACTATAGCAGAAACAATTACTTTTGAAATTAACGAATGAATATTTAAATTACTTGTGAATAAATGCATTAGCAATTCTGTTAGTCCTAATCCTATTACCCCAATAATTATAAATATTGTAATTTCATATAGCTTTGAAGAATATTCTTTTTTGAAAACAATCCATTTTGATAGTATATAATTTACATAAATTCCTGTCAAAAATGATATTGCCACAGATAAAGCCAGCTCAAATTTTAAGATATGGTCAAATATAAAAAAAACAAAAAAATCAGCTACAAATGCAGTTCCACCGACAAATATATACCTGAAAAATTGGAGCATAGTATTATTTGTCTCTTCAATAAATAATTTTTTAAAATTAATTTTCATTCTATCCTCCATATTCAATCCCTAAATGAGCATAGGCATTTGGTGTTGCCATTCTTCCTCTTGGTGTTCTCGCTAAAAAACCAATTTGCATTAGATATGGTTCATATACATCCTCAATTGTTTCTGCTTCTTCACCTATTGTTGCTGCTAAGTTTTCAATTCCAACAGGTTTTCCGGCATATTTCAGGATAATTGTTTCTAAAATTTTTCTATCTATATTGTCTAATCCTAACTCATCAATCTCTAGTTTTTCTAATGCTATTCTTGCTATTTTTAAATTTATGTCTCCATTTCCTAATACCAAAGCATAATCTCTTACTCTCTTTAATAATCTATTTGCAATTCTAGGTGTACCTCTTGAACGTCTTGCTATCTCCATAGCACCTTTCTCATCTATGTTAATTCCTAAAATGTTAGCTGATCTTTTAACAATAATTTTTAATTCTTCTGGATTATATAATTCCAATCGATGTACAATACCAAATCTATCTCTAAGTGGAGTTGATAAATTACCTGCTCTGGTTGTTGCACCTATTAATGTAAATTTGGGTAAATCTAGTCTAATTGATCTTGCACTTGGTCCTTTGCCTATAATTATATCTAAACTATAATCTTCTAATGCTGGGTATAATATTTCTTCTACGCTGCGGTTCAATCTATGTATTTCATCAATAAATAAAATATCATTTTCTGAAAGATTTGTAAGAAGTGCGGCTAAATCTCCTGGTTTCTCAATCGCAGGTCCTGATGTGATTCTAATGTTTGAGTTCATTTCTGTTGCTATAATATTTGATAAAGTAGTCTTTCCGAGTCCAGGTGGTCCATATAATAAAACGTGGTCAAGTGGTTCCTTTCTTTTTTTAGCAGCTTCTATATATATTTTCATGTTTTCCTTTACCTTTGTCTGCCCTATGTATTCATCTAATGTTTTTGGTCTTAGGGAATTTTCCATTTTTTCTTCATTTTCGTCTGTTATACTTGGCACTAACAAGTTTTCGTCCATTATTATATAGTTCCTTTCTTATTCTACCATTTGTAATCTAATCATGTATTAGCTTTTTTTATTATATATTTTCGAATTAATTTATTCAATAGTTTTTTTTGTTATTACTGTTTCCATAAATAACAAAACATAAATTAAAATTAGTGGCAAAGCAGGAGCAAATAATCTTGGCCATTCCGCTTGTGCCCCTATTATAATTACCATAAGTTGTCCTGCTATTAATGTTATTAAAGTAAATTGTAAATAGTTTATTTCTTTATGTTTTACTAATGTATATACAACTTGGCATAGTCCAACTAAAACCACAATATAAAAAATTCCAAATGGTATATAAATATAAGGTTTCATGTTCTCTCCGGATTTAAGTAAATTGTACCTAACATTAGCATTTTGTTTGCCGGTTTTAATAATTTGTTCTATTTTCTTTGTAATATATTCTCCAAGGTTTTCTTTTTTACATTGATTTATATAGTCTGTTAAATATTTTATATCATATTTTTTTAACAAAGTGCTTGTTGTTATTCTGTAAAAAGGCGGATTATATATTTCATATTTTGTTTCATCAATTGTTTTTATTATAGAAGAATAATTTGAATTGTTTATTTTATATATATTCATATCAATAATAGTATCAAGTTCATTTATTATTGTAACTAGACTTAACCCCTTAATCCCATTTTGAACAAAATTGGCTCTACTATATGCATATACCCCTCCGTACAATTGTTATAAGTAATGCAAAACCAATTATTGCCTGTTTTCTCTTTTCTTTGTTAAGAAATAACAAGAACCATACAATAAAAAGATAAACTGTAATATATAAAAAGCTTGGCCTTAACATAATTAAGAAAAATGTGTATATTGCAATTAAAATATTTTTCTTAATACTCGGCTTTTTATTAAAGCTTATAAGTAAACACACAAACATAACCATAAAACTAATAGAAAATGATTCTGTTAATAGCATTTTGTTATAACAAAAAATCACTGGACAAGTTCCATAGAGTATTGTCAAAATATATACATATTTTTTTGAACTAAATATACTTTGAAAGGTTTTATATAGTACTGCTATGCTTACAATTGATACAATTTCTTGCATTAGAATAATTGTTCTATATGTTATGTCATCTGTGCCACACATAGACTTAAATATTTTATATACCGTAGGGTAAACTGGGGTACGTTGTTCGTCAATACAAGCTTTTAAAATGCTTCCTTCATAGTTTTGGAAATAAGATGATGTATCAAATGCTTCTGTATATTCTTTCATATTATAGTAAAAAATTAGTCGAATCAAAATTATAATAAAAAAAATATAAATAATAATTGGAATCTTTTTTTGTTTGTTCATATGTTCTAATAGTTTACCCTTTCTTTTGTTTGTACAATAATATACTATAACTTAGCCAATGTCAAGGCAAATGGAATCCCTTCTTTTCCTAAAATATAATGTTTTTTGACTTTATTTTTAGTTTTTTTTCTTGTATAATAATCAATGTAATGCCATAATTAAATTTAAATAAAGAAAAGGAGCTTAGTTTAATATGAAGAAACATAAAATATTGAAACTTTTTATTGTTTTGTTTGTTCTTGTTGCAGTATTTGCATTAATTGTTTTTGCAACCGTTTGTATTGAAGGCTATGAAATGTATCAATCAGCTTTACAAGAAAAAAGCATGGACGATACAGTAAATGAGATACGTTCTGCAAGTGGTTATGTTACAATTGATAAAATACCTAAAGATTTTAAGAATGCCATTATTGCAATTGAGGATCACCGTTATGAATCTCATGGTCCAGTTGATTTTATTTCAATTATAAGAGCCATTGTAAGAAATATTTCAGAGTTTCGTATTGTTGAAGGCGGTAGTACTATAACCCAGCAATTTGCAAAAAATACATTTTTTTCACAGGAACAAAAATTTAGCAGAAAAATGGCTGAAGTCTTTGCTGCTATTGATTTAGAAAAAAAGTATTCAAAAGACGATATTATAGAAATGTATATAAATACAATTTATTATGGTGATGGTTTCTATGGTATTGGAGCTGCAAGCAAAGGTTATTTTAACAAGGAACCTATGGAACTTAATTTATATGAAATTACTCTTTTAGCTGGGATTCCCAATGCACCAGGTGTATACTCACTTTCTGAAAATCCTGATTTAGCAAAACAACGTCAAAAACAAGTTATAAATGCAATGGTGAAATATGGTTATTTGACTCAAGAGCAAGCCAACTCTGTGTTTGAAGAAAGTTCTGGACAAATCTCACTTCGTGAGAATCTGTCTTTTATATTACAAGATTTGTAAACTTTGTCCTGTACATATTTGCATAACAAATAGCATACCATTATTACATAGGAAAAATTAAATTTTCTTTGATATCTCAATATTTTTCCTATGCAATAATGGTATGCTTTTATTCTATACTTACTATGCTAGCAACATATATCTATCATTATTACAGGAACTAACCCTGCAAAATGCTTTTTTTAAATTAGGCTTTCTTCATTTGATTTTTTATATATTCAATCTCTTCTTCTTTATTTAGCCTTACAAATAAAGGTTTACCAACTGGTGTAACAGTTACATTTTCTATATTGTTACAAAATCTTTCAATTGATTCCCATGTTTTATATTCAAATTTAGTAAGTCCTAGCTGTTCGAATATACTATTGGCTGTTTCATGCATAAATGGCTGTAATAATACCGCAACAAATCTTAAACTTTCTACTAAATGGTACATTACAGAACTCAACTTTTTTCTTTCTCCTTCTTTTGAAAGAATCCATGGTGCTGTTTCGTCAATATATTTATTGCACCTTGATATAATTTCCCAAATTTCTGTTAATGCATTACTAAATTGTAGTTCTTCCATTTTTTCTTCAAATTCTAGTTTTTGTTTAACTATAATCAATTCTATTTCTTTATCTTGTTCATTTACTTGTCCAATATAGTTTGGCAATTTTCCATTGTAATATTTGTTTATCATGCCAACCGTTCTGTTTACTAAGTTTCCTAAGTCATTGCATAAATCTATATTAAATCTTTCTACGAATTCTTCAGGAGAAAAAATACCATCTTGTGATACAGGAACTGCTTTTAATAAGAAATATTTCGTAGCATCTAGTCCGTATTTTTCAATTAGCATTTCTGGGAATATAACATTTCCCTTAGATTTTGACATTTTTCCATCTTTCATTACAATCCAGTTATGAACTAATATTGTTTTTGGAATTTCTAGCCCTAAAGCCATCAAAAATATAGGCCAATAAATTAAGTGAAATCTTGCTATATCTTTTCCTACAATTTGAACTGCAGGTGGCCAATATCTTTTGAATAAGCTATCATCTTTTGAGCCATATCCTAATGCTGTAAGATAATTCGTAAGTGCATCAAGCCAAACATACACTATGTGTTTTGGGTCTTTTCTTACTGGTATTCCCCATTCAAATGACGTCCTGCTAACACACAAATCCTCTAACCCTGGTTTTATGAAATTATTAATCATCTCGCTTTTGCGATATTCTGGTTTTATAAAGTCAGGATGTGTGTCATAATAGTCTAATAATTTTTGTGCATATTTTTTCATATTAAAAAAATATGCTTCTTCTTTCATCTCATGCACTTCTCTACCACAATCAGGGCATTTCCCATTTACCAATTGTGTTTCTGTAAAAAAAGTTTCACATGGTGTACAGTATAACCCCTCATACTCTCCTTTATATATGTCTCCTTTTTCCATGAAATAGTCAAAAATATCTTGTACAATTTTTATATGTCTCTCTTCTGTGGTTCGGATGAAATCATCATATTCAATATTCATAATTGACCATATTTTTTTTGCTTCCATTGCCATTTCGTCCACAAACTCCTGTGGTTTTTTTCCTTGGCTTTTGGCAATGTTCTCTATTTTTTGCCCATGTTCATCTAAGCCAGTTAAAAGATATGAATCATAGCCTTGTAGGCTTTTATATCTTTTTAATGCATCTGCAATTACTGTTGTATAAGCTGTTCCTATGTGGAACTTCCCACTTGGATAGTAAATTGGTGTTGTAATATAAAATGGTTCTTTTGTTGCCATTTTCATCCTCCCCTTTCTTAATTTAATAAAAAAATACAATTTTTCTTAAACACGTGTTTTATTTTATCACATACTTAAGTATTTTTCAATTTATTTATATAATTTACATATATTTTCCAGTACTTAGTTTTATTAGTATATCCATATTATCATCTTTAGCAGATTTATTTTTTCGTATCATACCACATTTCTCGCATCTAAAAACAATAATATAGCCTTTTTTACTATCCATTTCCAATCCTATTGGTTCTAGTTTTCCGTGGCATTTTTCTGCTCTATCTCCTGGGTTTACATCCACATGTTTTGAATATATGCAATATGGACAGTGGTTCCTACATGAATAACCTAATTTGGGAACCATTTTGCCACAATTTTCACATATGAATTCATCGTCTATTTCAGTAAATTTTTTCATTTTGCCCCCCTATTTATGAAATATACTTCCACCTATAAATTCTCTAAGTAGTGAGTGTGATGGTACCTCTGTTGTTGGAATTGATTTGAAATAACTTAAGAACCTATGTAATCTTTTTGCTTCTGAAAATTCTCTATGTGAATTATCTATCTCTTTTAAAAGAGTCATAGCACAATCTTTAAGTACACCGAGTTCATATATAAGAGAAGAATTAAACATTACATCAGCTTCTTCTTGATATGGAAAGATATTTTTTTCTTCCCCTCGATTAACAGAGTCCCACATTTTTAGTGTATGTAGAGCTGAATAGCCTCTAAATTGATAATCTCTTACTATTCTCCTAATGAGTCTTGTATCTGTTGTTGATATTCTATTATAGTAGTCAATATTTAGCACTGTTAATGCACTAATATAAATTTTATATTTCTGTTCTTTCGGTATTAATGATGTTAGTTTATCATTTAAGCAGTGTATTCCCTCAATAACAAGTACTTCATTCTCTCTAAGTTTCATTTCATTTCCATTATATACTTTTGTTCCTTTTGTAAAGTCAAAACTTGGCACTTGTATTGTTTCGCCGTTAAGTAATTTTAGCAGATGATTATTGAATAGCTCTAAATCAATAGCTTCTATACATTCAAAATCATAATTGCCATTTTCATCTTTTGGATTCTGCTCCCTTTCTACAAAATAATTGTCTACCGATATTGTAACTGGTTTTAGTCCATTAATCTTTAATTGTATGCCTAGTCTTTGGGCAAAAGTCGTTTTCCCTGAAGATGAAGGTCCAGCAATTAGAATCACTTTAACTCCTCTTCTTTTTAAAATATCATCTGCAATTCCTGCAATTTTCTTTTCATGCAAAGCTTCATCTAGCAATATATCATCTGAAATGTTTCCTTCTGAAACTTCTTTATTTAATTTATATATTGTATTAATATTAAGTACAGTATGTAGTTTTTCATACTCATCAAGTGTTCTTAATAATTTTTGCCTCTCTTGAAACTTTGGCAATTCTTTTGGATTAGTTTTACTTGGATATCTAATTAAAATACCATTACCGTATTTTATAACCTCATATATTTGCATATAACCAGTAGAAGGTGGCATAACTCCATAGAAATAATTATAATATTCTTCACAATAATAGAGCAGTACACTTTTTTTCTCTGGTATATCTACTTGTAATCTACCTTTTAGTGTATGATGTGTTTTATAAAATTCTACTGCTTCTTCTTTTGTCATCTCTTTTTTTATTATTGGAATGTCTTCTTTTATAATTTCATCCATTCTTGCTTCTAATTTTTCAACCATTTCTTCTGTTACATTCATATTGTCAATTCTGCATAGCATCGAATTTGATAGTTGATAGTCTACTGTTAATAATGCATCTGGCGTTGTCTCTTCGAGTGCTTTTCCCATAATATATAATAAACCTCTTATATAAATTCTTCTGCCATCTTTGTCGCTAGTATCAATAAATTCAACAGTTCCATCTAATGCTGGGCAAAAATCTAATGATTTAATTTCATTATTAAAGCGACATGCTATTATTTTTCTGTTCTCTAATTTTATTACATCTTTAAAAGCATCAAAAATACTAGTTTTTTTATCTACTTCTTTTTGCAAATTCTTATAAAAAATTTTCACCATATAACCTCCATTTACTTTATATTTTATGTAGTTATTATTTTATCATACCATTTAAAGTTTGTATACATATTAATTACTTAGTTTGGATATACTATTAGCATATATTTAATATTTTTTAAAGGGGTGAATTTTCGGTAATGAAATATGAACGCGTTTTAGAAATTATCAATCAGGAAAAAATAAATGAGGTTTATTATAATGAAAGGCAAGTTTGGATTCAAGAATTAAATAACAATATTGCAAGAATTGGCTTTATTGATAACAATGATGAAAAATCTGTAAACATTAATAAATTGTATGAAAAAAATTTACTTTGAATGCAAAATTATGCATTGTATTAGTCCCCTACACGCCCACTAATTGCAGCAATCTCCTCCCTTCTTTTCCGTAAAACATGGCTTCATCATAATTGTGTTGTTTGCATTGTTGTAATAACTTTTTAAAATTTTCTTGTAATGTCATACATATTTATTTTTGTCAAAAAGTTTCTTGTGGCTGTATTGTATCATTGATTAGTCTATATGTCAATATGTCTTTTTAAAATTTTATATAAAATATAATATATGCCAGATTGGGGCAATATAATTACAAAAGAGATATTAAACTAGATAATATCTCTTTTTGTCAATATATTGTATTTATTTTGTTTCAGCCTTTCCTAACAGTCTAAACATATTTTTTTTATATGCTTCAACTCCGTGGTTGGTCAAATGGATTTATTCCTAAAATATATCCAGACATGGCACAAGCTTTTTCAAAAAAATAAATCAAACTACCAATATTTTCTGCATCTAATTTCTCAACATTTAGCACAATATTAGGTACATCTCCTGAAATATGTGCTTCAATTGTTCCTTGCATAGCCTTTTTGTTTATATAATCCATTGTTCTTCCTGCAAGGAAGTTTAGCCCATCAATATCATCTTCATCTATTTTAATTTTAACATCATTTTTTGATTTTTCGATATTTATTACTGTCTCAAATAGGTTTCTTCTTCCTTCTTGGATGTATTGCCCCATTGAATGCAAATCAGTTGTAAAATCTACACCTGCTGGGAAAATTCCCTTTTGCTCTTTTCCTTCGCTTTCCCCAAATAACTGCTTCCACCATTCTGTAAAATAATGCATTTTTGGTTCATAATTTACTAATATTTCTGTATTTTTAAATAACCTATATAGTATATTCCTTATAACAGCATACTTATAACATTCATTATATTTTAAATTGCTGTCACTATACTTTTCCTGCGCGTTGTATGCCCCATTCATTAATTTTTCAATATCTATTCCTGCGGTAGCAATAGGTAATAGTCCAACAGCTGTTAGCACAGAGTATCTGCCACCTATATTATCTGGAATTACAAATGTCTCATAGCCTTCATTATCTGCTAATTCCCTAAGAGCTCCTTTATTTGCATCTGTTGTTACATATATCCTTTTTCTGGCTTCTTCTATCCCATATTTAGTTTCTAGTATTTCTCTAAAAATTCTAAATGCAATTGCTGGTTCTGTAGTAGTACCTGATTTAGAAATAACATTAATAGAAATATCCTTATCCTGAATAATATCTAAAACTTCATGAATATAATTTGCACTAAGATTATTTCCTACATAAATAATTTGTGGTGCTTTTCTTTGTTTCCTATCTAGGCTGTTAAAAAAAGTGTGAGTTAAGGCTTCAATTACTGCTCTTGCTCCTAAGTATGACCCTCCTATGCCTATTAAGACAAATATATCTGATGTTTTTTTTATGCGATTTGCAGCCTTTTTAATTTTTTCGAATTCTTTTTTATTATAATTTGATGGTAATTCCAGCCAACCAAGAAATTCGTTTTTATCTGATGATTTTTCATGCATTTGTTTATGTATTTTTAATACTTTTTCCTTATACCTCATAATTTCTTTGTCAGATATTCCTGAGGTTTCGTAACTTAATTTTATATTTGACATTTGTTTTCACTCTCCTATAATTTTTTATTTTATAGGATAATTTATTAAAATACAACAAAAAATGTGATTTTTTTAATCAGAAAAATAATTTCAATTTAAAACACATCTTTTAGCACATCTGCTAAGTATTTCATGCTTGTATTACATTGCTCTAATGTATTGCCTGTTGCTCCAACTTCTATAATACTAGCTCCTTTTGCTAGATTCTGATTATATCTCGAATTTCGTAATATAATTGGTTTAAATAATCCTGGGTATTTTTCATTTGCTTTTTCTTGTATTTTAATTGCTATTTTTAAATTTTGTACCCAATTTGGGTGCTCTAATCCGTCCCCCATTAGTACCTATAACAAACATTAATTGTGCAGCATACTCTTCTCCTATTTTAACAGTTGGAGCATATGTACTATCTCCTATTGAGTCTCTATGAATGTCAAAAACAATTTCTGTATCTGGTGACTCCTTTAGTCTGTTTTCAGCTGTAATGTATGAGCGATCATATGATCCAGAATAAGCAGGCGAATCATGATATGTTGTATCGTGTATCACTGTATAGCCGTTTTTTTCCAAGTAGTTTTTTAATTCTGTTCCAACCCTTGCTACATTAAAATTAAGATCCGTTGTTCTATAATTTCCAGTCATTTCATATGGAAATGACTCACTTGGTGTATAGCTTTCGCATGTATGAGTATGATATATTAAAACTTTCTTCGGGTTATTAATTACAGAATCAGGAGTAAGCATTTCTTCTGTTAAACTAAAATCCGTTTCATTTTTTATGTTTACACTCCCATATCTATTTGTATATCGTTCTTTTACATTCGTTTCCAACACTTGTGTCTTAACATTTTCCGGAATTGAGGCTTCCTCCGATTTATTATTCTCTTTTACGTTTTCTTCTGTTTTCTCTTCTATAATTGTGCTATCATCTAATTGCTTTACGTGTTTTGCAATAGAAAGTTCACTATTTAATATTTTTTCAATGGGCGAGGTTTCACTTGTTTTTAATTCTATTTGTTTTATTCCTGGAATGCAAATATTCAAACATTCTAAAAAAGTATAATTAATTATCTTCTTTCCTGTGTCTTCAATTTCTTTAGCAGTATTACTTTCTTTAGAAATAATACTGCTAGTAGTAAAAAGAATTGTTATTATAATTAATCCTTTTATTATATATTTGCCTATATCTCTTATGTTTATTATCGCCACATTAAACACTAAAAAAACTCCTTTGTACTAGCATAATATAATTATATATATGCTCTAAAGAAGTTTTTTAGAATATATTACTTTACTTTTATATATTTAATTAGTTTTTCAGCAGAATTTCCATCTAAATTTATGGTTTCTTCATTTCCTGTTAACATGTCTTTTAAATTTGCTTTTTTTTCTTTTAGCTCTATATCTCCAATTGTTAGTACATACTTACTACCGATTCTGTCTGCATATTTAAACTGTGCTTTTAAAGATTTACCTGTAATATCTTTTTGTGCATATATATTTTTCCCTCTTAGTATTTCTACTAGTTGTGTAGCAAATATATTAGCTTCTTCTCCTATTTGTGCTATATATATACATGGCTTTGGAATGTTTAATTCTATTTGTTTTTTCATAAGTATTTCTATTAATCTTTCTACTCCCATTGCAAAACCTATTGCTGGAGTATCTTGACCTTTTAATTCTTTTACAAGTCCATCATATCGTCCTCCTGCAAGAATAGCTAGTCCATCTTCATCTATAAATTCAAATACTGTTTTTGTATAATAGTCTAATCCTCTTACAATAGAGCCGTCTACTTCGTAGTCTAAACCAATTCTATTTAGCATTTGCTTTACATTATCAAAATGTGTTTTACATTCTTCACACAAATAATCTAAAACAATCGGAGCACCTTTATTTAACTCATTACACGTCTTTTCTTTGCAATCTAAAATTCTCATTGGATTTTTTTCAAATCTATCTTTACATGTTTCGCAATATTTTTCTAAATTTTTTCCAATCCACTCTCTTAATACATTTTGATATTTTTTCCTACATGTTGGACATCCAATACTATTTATAGTTAACTTTATGTTTTCTATTTCTAATGAGCTAATTAATCTGTTTGCAAGACAAATTATCTCAACATCTGCTTCATATGAACCTGTTCCTATTACCTCTGCTCCTATTTGATGAAACTCGCGTAATCTACCTTTTTGAACATTTTCATATCTGTACATTGACATATTGTACCATAATTTTACTGGGCTTGGAAGACTTGCCATACCATTTTCAAGATATGCTCTTACAACCCCTGCTGTTCCCTCTGGTCTGAGTGTAATACTCCTGCCACCTTTATCTTCAAATGTATACATTTCTTTTTGCACAACATCTGTTGCATCTCCTATTCCTCTTTGAAACAGTTCTGTATGCTCAAAAACAGGCAACCTAATTTCTTCAAATCCGTAATTTCTAAATATATCTTTTGAATTTTTTTCTACAAATTGCCATATATATGAATTTTCAGGCAATATATCCTTTGTTCCTTTTGGTCTTTGTATCATATAGGTCTTCTCCCTTCATCAATATAGTTTTGGTTTTAGTTCTAAATAAATTGGCTTCTCTTCTTTTATCATACTATATTTCCCATGGCCAGGATAAATAATAGTATCGTCAGGTAAAATCATCAATTTTTTTGTAATAGAATTAATTATATCTTCAAATCCTCCTGTTGGCAAATCTGTTCTTCCCCATGTTCCCCTAAAAAGTGTATCTCCTGAAAAAAGTAATTTTTCTTTCTCACAATAAATGCAAATTGATCCTTTTGTATGTCCAGGTGTATGGATTATGTTAAATTCAAGCTCACCTAAATGAATTTTATCTCCATCATCTAATCTTGAATCTGCCTCTAGATATATTTGTGGCATTCCAATATAATAAGTTAAGCTTATTGCTTCGTTATAAAGCCCTTCTGCATCAGTTCTGTGAACTAGCACTTTTCCGCCGGAGTCGGTTTCTTAATTCTTCTACTCCTCCTATGTGATCTCCATGGCAGTGTGTAATCATAATATATTTTAATTTTCCTTTTAAAACTTCTATCATTTCTATAATTTGATCCACTTCACCTGCTGGATCTATCACCATGGTTTCTTTTGACTTTTCATCTACAATAATATAAGAATTAGTGGGTTCACTTAATCCTACATTTATTTTTAGTCTCTTTAGTATCATATTTTTCCTTCCTTTTGTTTTTATTTTTTTCTCTTAACTTCATATACACTATCCACCTTGCGAAGTGCCTTCAATACCTTATTTAGTTCTTCAATATTTTCAACTTCAACTGTAACTTCAGTAAGTGCAATTCTTTCTTTGTTAGCCTTCGAATTTACAGCCATTAATTTTGCTTTTGCTTCTCCTAGTATTGATATAATATCTGCGAGAAGTCCCGTTCTATCATTTGCATAAATTTCAATATCTGCATTATAAGAAGCTTTTGTATCATTATACCATGAAACATCAATAATTCTATTCTCATCTTCTAGCAAATCTTTTACATTTGAACAATCTGTTCTATGTACGGAAACTCCTCTTCCCTTTGTAATATATCCTATTATATTATCCCCTGGAAGCGGATTACAACATTTAGATAATTTTACTAAGCAATTATCTATTCCTTTTACTACAATCCCGCTTTTAGATGATTTATTTACATTAGGTTTTACTCTAGATAGTTCCTCTATTTTTTCTTCTATGTTTTCTTCTTTATGTTCCTTTCTATATTCTTCTAACATTCTAGAAATAATCTTTACTGGAGATATTGCACCAAACCCAATGCTCGCAAACATATCATCTAATGTATTATATTTATATCTATCTAGTGCAGCCTGAACCCATTCTGTTTTGAATAAGTCGCTGTGTGTCATCCCAATTTTTTTTATTTCCTTTTCAATTATGTTTTTGCCTTTCTCAATGTTTTCTTCTCTTTGTGCTTTCTTAAACCATTGTTGTATTTTGGTTTTTGCACCTGAGCTTTTTACAAATTTTAGCCAATCTCTGCTTGGGCCTTTTGAATTATCTGAGGTAATTACTTCTACAATATCTCCATTATGTAATTCAGTTATAATTGGTACCATTTTGCTATTTATTTTCGCACCCACTGTTTTATTTCCAATTTCGGCGTGAATATTATATGCAAAATCTATTGGTGTACTTCCCCTTGGTAATACTTTTATATCTCCTTTTGGTGTAAAAACATATACTTCATCTTCAAACAATTCTGTTTTTAATGTTTTTAAAAATTCATCCGGATCTTGCATGTCTTTTTGCCATTCTAATGTTTCTCTAAGCCATGCAAGCTTATCTTCAGTCACAGTAACATTTGTTTTTTTATCTTTGTTTGCTTCTTTATATGCCCAATGTGCTGCAATACCAAATTCAGCTACTCTATGCATATCCCATGTACGAATTTGTACTTCAAAAGGTGTTCCTTTTGGTCCCAATAATGTAGTGTGAATAGATTGATACATATTTGGTTTTGGTACAGATATGTAGTCTTTAAAACGCCCTGGCATAGGATTATATAATTCATGCACTACACCGAAGTGCTGCATAACAGTCTTTTACCGAATTTACAAGTATTCTTAATGCAAACAAATCATATATTTGATCAAGTGTTTTATTGTCTCTTTGCATTTTTCTATATATACTATATAAATGTTTTGCTCTTCCTGTTATTTCGGCTTCTATTTTCTCTTTTTTTAATTCAATTCTAATTTCTTCTACAATTTTATCTATAAATTGTAGTCTTTCTTCTCTTTTTTTGTTAATTCCATCTACTAATTCGTAATATTCTTCTGGATATAAATAGCGAAATGACAAATCTTCTAATTCCCATTTTAGTGAATATATTCCTAATCTGTTAGCAAGTGGAGCATATAAGTCTAGAGTTTCTTTTGCATTTGCAATTTGTCTTTCTCTTTTCAGGTATTTCAGTGTGCGCATATTATGTAGACGGTCAGCAAGCTTAATTAATATAACTCTAATATCTTTTCCCATTGCTAAAAACATTTTGCGGTAATCTTCTACTTGTTGCTCTTTTTCTGTTGTGTACTGTAATTTTCCTAGTTTTGTAACCCCATCTACCATTTCAGCTATCGATTTTCCAAACTTTTTTAATAATTCATCTCTTGTAACATTTGTATCTTCAACAACATCATGTAGCAAAGCTGCACAAATAGTTTCTTCATCTAGTCCCAGTGTTGAAAGAGTATATGCGACCTGTATTGGGTGAACGATATATGGTTCTCCTGATTTTCTCAGTTGTCCCTTATGGTTTTCATTTGCGAATTCATAAGCAGACATAATAAGCTTAGAATCCGCTTTTTTATTACATTGCTTCATTTTTTTTATAACGTCTTCTATTGTTGCTTGTTTAATATCTTCTTCCACAGCAATCACTCCTTTAGTTCCTAATACGATTTTCTAACATCTTTTAAATTAATTTGTATTTGGCAATTTCCACTAAATTCATTTATTTCTAAATAGCCTACAACATCTATTTTATCATCTAATCTATATTCATCAGCTAAAGTTCCCATATTAAACCCAATAGCATTTATTAATTGATTTCCCTCTTTCAGTGTTAATTTTAAGTGTTTACCTTCAGAAAGAGCCCTAATAGAATCAATCTTTAAATTTTTAAATAAAAAAATTGGCATCTTATTTCCTTCGCCAAATGGTTCTAATAACTTAATTTGCCTTACCACATCTATTGAAAGTTCATTTAGCTCTACTTGCTTATCTATATATATTACTGGAACAATATTTTCTATATGATATTCGTCTGCAATTTTTCTAAATTTCTTTTTAAAATTTTCAATATTATTTTTTTTCAATGTTACTCCAATTGCCATACCATGTCCACCATATTTTTCCAGATATTCACTCGATTTGCAAACAGCTTCATGCAAATCAAATCCTGGTATGCTCCTTCCAGATCCTTTTGCTTCATCTTTGTCTATACAAAGTAAAACAGTTGGTTTAAAATACATGTCTGTGAGCTTTGATGCAACTATTCCAATCACACCATGGTGCCAATTTTCAGATGCTAAAATAATACTATTTTGATTATTTTCTTTTTCCATCAATTTACTTGCTTCTATATATATCCTTTTTTCTGTTTCTTGCCTAATTTGATTATACTTATTAAGTCTTTCTGTAATCTTAATTGCAGTTGTAATATTATCTGTTAAAAAAAGCTTCAATGCTTCTTGTTCATAGCCCATCCTACCACATGCATTAATTCTTGGAGCAATTCCAAATGAAATCATATTTGAATCTATTTTTTTATAACCTGATGATTTAATTAATGTTTTTAAACCTATATTCTTTGTTTTCTCAACTAATTTTAGTCCTAGTTTTGCAATAACTCTATTTTCGTTAATTAGTGGCACAATATCCGAAATAGTGCCAATGCACACAATATCCAAAAATTTCAGATATTCTTTTGCCTCTAAATTTAAGTGAATACTTATGGCTTGTATTAGCTTAAATACGACCCCAACTCCTGCTAGCATATTAAACGGATACTTACTATCTTTTCTTTTTGCGTTTACAACAGCAAGTGCATTAGGTAATTTATCTAAGGTTTCATGATGATCTGTTATAATCATCTTAATTCCTAATTCTTTTGCAAATTCTACCTCTTCTAATCCAGAAATGCCACAGTCAACTGTAATTATCAATTGATAACCTTGTTTTGCAATTTCATTTATGGCATTTTTATTTAGTCCATATCCCTCATCTAGACGATTTGGTATATATTCATCTACTAGTAAGCCTCTTTCTTCCAAAAACTTTTTTAAAACAGTTATACTTGTAATTCCATCTACATCATAGTCGCCATATATAATTACTTTTTGCTTTTCATTTATCGCTGTTATTATTTCTTTCACTGCAATTGCCATATCTGGCATTAAAAAAGGATCATGAAAATCATCTCTCGTTGGAGTTAGGTATGTTTGTATTTCCCTTTCGTCAGTTATATTTCTATCTACTAACACTTGTGCTATAAGGTCTGGTATATGAAATTTTTCAGCTATAACTTTCACTTGTTTTTCATCAACAGTATAAAATTCCCATTTTTTATTCATCCTTATCTCCTAAAATATTCATTTTTTATATTATACGCTATTTTACTATTCTTTTAAAGTATTTTTATCATTTTTCCCAAATTTGTTTATTTAAAATATTTGTGGTATAATTAATATTATTCTTTTTAGGAGGGAAATGGCAATGTATCACACTGAAACATTTCTGCAAGAGATATCTGATTACTGTAAAGACAGGAACATCCGGTTTACCTTTGGAGTCAAGCCATCTCTGAAATCAGGTAGCAATAGCTATTTGATTAAAATCTTTTTTAAAACCTGCGACGTGAAAATTTACATTTTTCCAAATGGTCAGATTTTTTTGCAGAAGTACATGACTCACATTCAAATTTTTTCCCTTGATGATGTCAAGAGAATTCTTGACTCAGTAGAATAAGAAACCTAAATTTTGCATGTGGGAAATTCTTGAAAAGCTGAAATGTCAAAAAGGTTGATTACCCAATGCAAAACAAAAGCAAGGCAAAAGCCTTGCTTTTGTTTTATCCTATTACTATCATTGAAATAACTGAATATAAAATTAGTCTGCAAAATACCTGTATAATTAAGTAATAATTTACCATTGGAATTGCTTGTTCATTAATCTTGTTATATGAGCTAATTAAAGTTTTTATTTTTTCATCTTCAAGTTTAGTCTGTTTTAAATATTCATTTGCTAAATATGGAGCTTTTGTCATTGCATCAGTTTCTAAATAAGCCCTTACAGTATACCATATAATACCTAGAAATAATATTATAAACATATGAAAAAATACGTTTTCAAAAAATCCCAAAAATGTAAGTACCAAGCTTATAATATAATATGCAAAGTATATATTAGAATAAATAAAATTAAACCATAATAATCTTTTGCTTTGTATGGAATGCAAGCACTCATGTGCTATTGTCTGAACTCTTGCAAATTTATTTTCCATATTTCCAAGTGAAATTGTATTATTCATTACGGTGTATAAACTGGTTCCAGTATTTTCATCTAACATTTTTTTTACTTTTACATCTGTATTTTTAATTATCTCTAGCATTTGTTTTGTTATATCTTCCGAATTTGGTAAGTCCTTTGTAAGTTCATCTAATTCCGTGTTTTTTGCCATTTTCTTTATTTCTTTAAACTTTAGCCCAAACACATACTTAAGAAATATTATTCCTAATACCATTAATATTGTTAATATCGCAAGTTCAACCATTTTTATCACCTATATATAAACTTATAGCCATTGTATCTAAATTGGATATTATACAACGGCTTTTATTATTGCTATTTTAAAACATCTTTTACAGCTTCACCAATAATTTTATTTACATCAGCAAGGAGTACATTAAATCTTACTTCTGCATCAAAATATTCTTTAACTTTTGGTTCCTTTAAGAGTATTTCATATAATTCCTGTAATTTTTTAATCTTATTTTCATCTTGCTTTTCTCCCTGTATTGCTATAACTTGTGTATCATAACGAATCTTATCGAATTCTTTTATTTTGTCTTTCAAGTCAGGATTTGCATATACCTCTTCTTTTATTTTTTTATATGTTAAATATTCATTACATTCTGTTAAATCTTTTGCAAGTTCATTTGCTTTATCATAAACTTTCATTTTTATTTCCTCCCTAAGGCGTACTAATTATTCTTAAGCATATGCATGCCTTTTTTTAAATGCCAATAAATTTGTAATTTCATTTTCAGTATTTTTAGATTTTCTTGTTTTCTGTATTTTCTCTTGTAGCAATTCATTAGCCTGTCTTTGTGCCATTGTCTGGCAAATTGCTTTTTGATAAGTAAAATGTGTATCTTGTGCAATCTTAGTCCAACTATAATTTTCTTTTACCTCTTGTTTTGCTTTTTTAGTTATATTCGCACACAATTCTGGATTATATAGCAATGCTAAAATTGAATCCGCAATAGAATTTGGGTTTCCAGCATAACTTTTCATTCCATTTACACCATGTTGTACTATCTCATCTAAGCCACCTACATCTGATACAACTGTTGGTACTCCAGCAAGCATCGCTTCTAATGCAACAATTCCAAATGGTTCATATGTGCTTGGGAATACAGCAATATCTGAGCATTGGTAAATTGGTAATTTTCTAGAATTTAAGAAACCTGCAAAATAAACTTTTTGATCAATACCCAAGCTGTGAACCTGAGTTTTTAGTTCATCAATCATTCCACCTTTTCCGACAATTACTAATTTTGCATCATGATAATTATCAAGGATTTTCGGCATTGCAGCAATTAAATGTTGTACTCCTTTTTCGTATACCATTCTTCCCATTGTTAAAATTATTTTTTCATTGTCCGCTGCATATTGCCTTCTAAAACTGTAATCTCTTTCTAGTCCTGTAAAAGTTGTTAAATTCAATCCATTTGGTATTACGTTTATTTTCCCAAAAGGTAAGCCAAATAATCTTTGAATATCACTTTTCATAAAGTTACTATTTACTATAACTTCTGTTGCTTCATATGTAAGTAGCCATTCTGTATCATTAATGTAACGCTGTACTTCGTCATGAATACCGCCATTTCTTCCTGATTCAGTAGCATGTATTGTTGCAACAAGAGGAATATCAAAAGAATGTTTTAGGGTTTTTGCTGCATATGCCACAAGCCAATCATGTGCATGTATTACATCAAACGTGCCTTCCTTGTTAATAATTTCTGTAGTTTTGGCAACCAAATTAAAATTTAGCTGCATAACCCAGTCTATAAAATTATTTGGGTTTATTTCAAAATTAGGAACCCTATAAACCCTAACTCCCTTGTCATTTTCAAAGTCTGGCAAATTACCTTCCTTATAAGTAACTACTGTTACTTCATGACCATCTTTTATAAGTCTTTTAGATAAATCGTGTACAACCCTTGCAATTCCTCCCACAATTCTTGGTGGATATTCCCACGTAAGCATTAAGATTTTCATTTGTTGTTGCCCCCTTTTTTTATTCTCTTTAGTGTCTCTCTTACAATTATTTTTATTTTATATGATTATTTTATAAATGTAAACACAATTTTGCATTTTTTTGTAAAAATATTGCAATAATAAATTTCCGATTTATTATGTACGGAATTTTTCAAACACCCTATTTGTAATGTTTATAAAATATTTTTAATACATAAATCCTTTTATTCATTTTCCCACAACTTCATTTTTTCGAAAAATGGCTGATATTTCAAGTGGGAAGTCGTTTTTACTCGAAATAACAAGAAAAATCTGTACAATTCGAAAATGTTTTTGAATTGCACAGTTAGATTTTAACACTCTCCTTTTTGTGGAAGTGAAAAATTTTTATCTTAGAGTAATTTTATTTAACTTATAGGTTATATTTTATTTATATATTGATTTATATGTTTTTTTGTTCTATGATGAATACAGATGTGAGGGAGGAATTTTTATGCATATAAGTTTAAACAGGCAATTAAATCCTTTTGATAAAAGTTATTTTATATATAATGCGGAAAAAGATATTTATATTTGCCCAAATCAAAAAGAATTAATATTATCAAGACATTCAAAAGAAACCAGAAATGGTAAAACGAATTATTATAAGGTGTACCAGGGCATAGGTTGTGCTTCATGTAGTGATGTTGACCGTTGCACGTCTTCTATTAATGGAAGGTGCATAAAAAGAAATATTAATGAAGATAATAAAAATTATTGAAGGAGAATAACCTATTAGCAAAAAAAATCTTTACCAGCTATAATCTAACTAATAAAGATTTTAATAGTAATTTATAAATTATCCAAACAAACCTCTTCTTTTTACAGGTGGTTGTTCGTTCATTGTCTTTGCAAGCTCAACTAACAAGTTTCTTTGCTCCTGTGTTAATCTCTTTGGTGTTTGTACTACTACTGTAAAAATAAAATCGCCCCTCCAACTTCCATTTACATTTTTAAAGCCTTTTCCTCTAATTGTAAATTTTGTACCTGTTTGCGTTCCTTCTGGAATTTTATATTTTTCCTTTTTTCCATCTGCTAAAGGAACTTCTATTTCGGCTCCCAAAGTTGCTTGTGTAAACGTAATTGGAATGTCACATAAAACATGATCACCTTTTCTGGTATATAAATTATGTCTCTTTACGTGTACAATTATATATAAATCGCCTTGTGTTCCTCCATTTGTTCCTGGCTCACCTTGACCTTGTAGAACTACAGTTTGGCCTTCATCTATGCCTTCTGGAATTTTCACAGTTATTTTTATATTTTTTTTAATCTTCCCTCTACCTCTACAATCTGGGCAAGGTTCTTTTATAATTTTTCCTCTGCCTCCACAAGCACTACATGTTCTGCTAGTTTGCATTTGTCCTAGCATTGTAGATATTGTCTGTGTTACTTGGCCTGTTCCGTGGCATATACCACAAATTTCTGGGCTAGTACCCGGTTTGCTACCCTTTCCATGGCATGTATTGCATTCTTCGTTTCTTGTAATGTTAATTTCTTTTTGAACTCCCGCATATGCTTCTTCAAATGTAATTTCAATGTTTGTCTGCAAATTAGATCCTTTTTTAGGAGCATTAGGATTGCGGTTTGTTTTTCCACCTCCAAAAAAAGATGAGAATATATCCCCAAAGCCTCCAAGATCACTGAAGTCAAATCCTCCAAAGCCGCCATTAGTATATGAATAATAGCTTCCTCCTGCATTACCATTTGTTCCACCAAATCCTGAAGGGCCATTAAATCCGAATTGATCATACATTTGTCTTTTTTGTTTATCTGATAACACTTCATATGCTTCTGTTACTTCTTTAAACTTTGCTTCAGCTTCGGCTTTGTTATATGGATTTGCATCAGGGTGGTATTTTTTAGCAAGCTTGCGGTATGCTTTTTTTAATTCATCATCACTTACATTTCTATTAACACCAAGTACTTCATAATAATCCCTTTTATTTTCTGCCATACTTTGCCCTTCCTCTCTAAAAACGCATAATTATTTCGTATATATTAAATTTTGTCATTTTAAAATTTAAATACTATTATGCAATAAAAAGGGTGCAAGTTGTGTGTATTTAATTGCACCCCATATTAAAGATTGTTTTTATTTATTTGTTGTCTTCGTCTTTTTCTACTTTATAATCTGTATCATACACTGTTCCATTATTTGTATCATTATCTGCATTCGCATCTGTGTTTGTTGTGTTTGATTGTGCTTGTTGTTGACTATATAATTTTTGAGAAATATCATAAAATACCGTTGTTAATTTTTCTGAAGCTTGTTTTATTGCTTCTATGTCTGTACCTTCTAAAGCTTTTTTTGTAGATTCAATTTCTGTTTCAACTTTAGCTTTTTCTTCACCACTTATTTTATCTCCCAAATCATCTATAGTTTTTTGGCTATTATATATTAAACTTTCTGCATTGTTTCGTACTTCAATTTCTTCTTTTTTCTTTTTGTCTTCATTTGCATGAGCCTCTGCATCTTTAATAGCTTTTTCAATCTCTTCATTAGATAAGTTTGAAGAAGCTGTAATTGAAACTTGTTGGCTATTTCCAGTTGCCATATCTTTTGCTGATACATGAACTATACCATTTGCATCTATATCAAATGTTACTTCAATTTGTGGAACCCCTCTTGGTGCTGGTGGAATTCCTGTTAATTGAAATCTACCTAATGTTTTATTATAAGCAGCCATTTCACGTTCTCCTTGTAAAACATGAACTTCAACACTTGTTTGCCCATCTGCTGCAGTTGAGAATATTTGTGATTTTTTGGTTGGTATTGTTGTGTTTCTTTCAATTAATTTAGTAAATACCCCTCCATATGTCTCAATTCCTAGTGATAGTGGTGTTACATCTAATAATACCAAATCCTTTACGTCTCCTGATAGAACACCACCTTGAATAGCTGCCCCTATTGCCACACATTCATCTGGGTTTATACCTTTATCAGGTTCTTTTCCTGTAAGTCTTTTTACCATTTCTTGTACACAAGGTACTCTTGTTGACCCACCTACTAGTAAAACTTTATGCAATTTATCAGCAGTAATTCCTGCATCTTTTAATGCCTGGTTTACTGGTCCTGCTGTTGCTTCCACTAAGTCATGAATTAATTCTTCAAATTTCGCTCTAGTTAGAGTTACATCTAAATGTTTTGGTCCAGTACTATCAGCTGTTATAAATGGTAAATTAATATTTGTTTGTTGCATTCCAGATAATTCAATTTTTGCTTTTTCAGCAGCTTCTTTTAATCTTTGCATTGCCATTTTATCTGTACTTAAATCTATTCCATTTGTCTTTTTGAATTCAGAAACTAAATAGTCTATAATTTTTTGGTCAAAATCATCTCCACCAAGTCTGGTATTACCATTAGTAGATAAAACTTCAAATACTCCATCACCAATGTCTAGAATAGAAACATCAAAAGTTCCTCCTCCTAAATCATATATTAAAATCTTTTGATCTTGTTCTTCTTTGTCCATTCCATATGCAAGAGCTGCTGCTGTTGGTTCATTTATAATTCTTAATACATCAAGTCCTGCAATCTTTCCTGCATCTTTTGTTGCTTGTCTTTGGCTGTCACTAAAATACGCAGGAACAGTAATAACAGCTTGTGTTACTTTTTGTCCTAAATAATTTTCTGCATCTGTTTTTAATTTTTGAAGTATCATTGCAGAAATTTCTGGTGGAGTAAATTCATCTCCTTCGATTTTTACCTTTTTGTTAGTTCCCATTTCTCTTTTTATTGAAATAACTGTATGATCAGGATTAGTAACAGCTTGACGTTTTGCAATTTGTCCTACTAGTCTTTCTCCATTTTTCGAGAAAGCTACAACAGATGGAGTAGTTCTATTTCCTTCTGCATTTGGTATTACAACTGGTTCTCCACCCTCCATAACAGCTACACATGAATTTGTGGTTCCTAAATCAATACCTATAATTTTTGACATAATTTTTTCCTCCTTGAATATATATTATTTTTTATTAATAACTATTTATGTATAATTTAATTTGCAACTACAACCATTGAATGTCTTATTACTTTGTTTCCAATCTTATAACCTTTTCTAAATTCTTCTTTTATAATTTTTTCTCCTAAGCTTTCATCAATAACAGAGCAAACTGCTTCATGGAGTTCTGGGTCAAATACAGTTCCTACCGTTTCAATTTCAGTCACTCCATTTGCTTTTAATACTTCTTTAAATTGTTTTAGAACTAATTCAATTCCTTGTTTAAAGTTTTCATCTGTTGATACAGCACCAGATGCTTTCTCTAAGTTATCAAGTACAGGTAAAAACGATTTTACAATATCTGCTAATAAAGAATTATACAATATTTCTCTCTCTTTACCGCTTCTTTTCTTGAAATTTTCAAATTCTGCCATTAATCGCTTTAGCCTATCGTCTTTCTCTTCTAATTCTCTTTTCAGTTCTATAATCTCATCTGCTTTGCTATTTATTTCTTCCTTAGTTTTGCTCTCTAGTTTTTCTTCTTCCATCGTCTTCCTCCTCTTAGAACATTCCCTTTTCTAATTGTTCATTTAGCTTCTTGCTTATATATTTCATAACAGAAATTACTTTCGAATAGTCCATTCTCGTTGGTCCTATAATACCAATAGTGCCTAAATCATGATTTCCAACTGTATGTTTAAATGTTACAATACTAAAATCCTTAAGATCAGCATTTTCATTTTCGTCTCCAATATAAACATTAATATCTTGTGCAATACCAGAATCTAATATATCTAAAACAAGTTCCTTTGTATCTAATAAATTTAGAAAATTCCTTGCAACATCTAATTTTTTAAATTCTGGAAAATTAAAAACCTTATTTGTACCTTCAAAATATAAATCCGTGTTTTCAATTATTGCATGATTTATTTGTTCTATTATTGGTTTAATAACTCTCACTTCATTATTCATTTCAGTCATCAAGTACTGCTCAAATGGTTCATCAATTTTATCTAATGGCATGCCACATAATTTATTTCTAAATAATGTATTTAGATTTTCTACTTGTGGAACTGTAATATCTTGTTCAAATTTAATAATTGTTTCTTTTATTGCTCCTGCATCTGTTAAAATAACTGCCATTAATATTTTACTACCTAATAAGACAAATTTAATGTCTACTATATGGTGACTACTTGTTTTTGGACCAATTGCAACAGATGTGTAATGTGTAATTTCTGATAATGTATTAGTTGCAATTTTAGTTAACTCTTCAATTTCATTAACCTTAGTTTCTAATTTGTTTTTTATATATTTCATTTCATTTATGCTGATATTATCATCTCTTAAAAGCTTATCTACATAAAAACGATAGCCCTTAGCAGATGGTACTCTTCCAGCTGATGTATGTGGTTTATCAAGATAGCCTATATGTTCTAGCTCAGCCATATCATTTCTTATAGTAGCACTGCTACATTCTAGTCCATAATTTTGAAGTATGGTTCCTGAGCTAACTGGCTCTGCTGTATTAATATACTCTTCAATAATCGCTTGTAAAATTCTTTTTTTTCGATTATCTAGCATTGAATTTCACCTCTTGTTAGCACTTTAATATCACGACTGCTAACTTTGTATATATTATATCCAATTTTCTCGTTTGTCAATACTTTTTATTAATTTTTCTTTCTAGACAGTTTATTTTTAGTTTAGTATAAAAACTTTAAACAAATTCTTCCCATACTAAGTTTGCATAATCAATTCCTTTTTCGGTAAGTATTATACTATTTTCATTAATCTCTATTAGTCCTTGTAATTTTAGCTTTTCTATTTTATTTGAAAACCCCTTTTCTAAATCATAGCCAAACTTTTTGTAAAAATTCTCCTTACTACATCCTTGTATAGTCCTTAGACTAAGCATAATAAATTCTTTAGCCATCGAAGTCTTATTTTGTATTTCATGGATTATTATATTATCTTCTTGTTTATTATTTTTGTAATTTAAAATATATTGCATTATATTAGATATATTTGAATATCTGCATTGGTTTGTATAGGAATGTGCAGAAACGCCGAAGCCTATATATTCTTTTTGATTCCAACAGTCTAAATTATGCTTTGACTCAAAACCTTTTTTAGCAAAATTAGAAATTTCATAGTGATTATAATTGTTTGCTTCTAAGGTTTTTTTTGCATACCAGTACATTATTCTTTCTAATTCTTCACATGGCAACTCTAAAGCTTTTTCTCTTAGCATTTTATCTAGTCTTGTCCCTTCTTCTATTATTAAAGAATATACAGATATATGTTCAGGGTTAAGTCTTATTAATTCTTCTATAATTTGTTTTACTTCATCAAAGCTTTGCTTTGGTAAGCCGATCATGCAATCAACATTTATATTTTTAAATCCGTACGTTTCTTGCTTCATTATAGCAATTTAAAAATTCCTCATATGTATGAATTCTGCCTATTCTTTTTAGTGTATCATTGTTTACTGTCTGCATACCTATGCTAAGCCTATTTATTCCAATTTTTTTATACTCTTCTAATTTATGTATAGTACTAGTTCCTGGATTTATCTCAATTGTTATTTCAGCATCTGGCAATATGTTATAATATTTTTTTAGCATTTGGATTATATCCTCTATATATTTTGCATCTATGCAAGATGGCGTTCCTCCACCTATATAAATTGTCTTTACATACAATATGTCTTTATTTTCTCTTAAATTTTGTCCCACTTCTTCTATCTCTTGTAATAAGCACTCCATATATTGTAAAACTATGCTGTCTTGTTTTGCTATGGAGTAAAAATCACAATAGTAGCATTTATGATTACAAAATGGAATGTGAACATACAGCCCAATCTCTTTGCTCATTACCCCTTTGCCTCACTTTCTTATAGCTAAAAGTCTTCTTTTTTCATTTCTTTTGCAATTTCAATAATCTTTTTTAGCCTATGATTTGCTCCAGATTTGCTAATCGGTGGATTTAGTTTTTTTCCAAGCATTTCTATGCTTAAATCCGGATTTTTTAGTCTAAGTTCGCCTATCTTTTTTAAACCATCTTCTAAATTTTCCCATTTGTTTGTTGCCTTTATAGCTTCTATTGCTTTTATTTGCTCATATGATGCATTTACTATTTTAGTTAAATTAGCAGTTTCGCAATTTACTCTGCGATTTATTTGGTTCCTCATTTCTCTCATAACACGTATTTCCTCAAATCGTAAAACTGAACTACTTGCGCCAATATATGCAAGACAATTAGATATATCTTCTCCTTCCTTTAAATATACCACATTTTTTTCTCTTCTTTTTATTATGCGAGCTTTAATTCCATTTTGATTTAGAATATCAAAAATCTGCTTAGCACCTTTCTTTGTTTTCATTACAATTTCTAAATGATAAATTTTATTTGGGTTGCTTATAAAGCCATATTTTAAAAATGCTTCTCTTACAATAATTTTTTGTATTTGTTTATCTTGACTTAAAGTGCTTTTTCTGTCCCATACTTTTTGTTTTTCAATTTCTTGTTTTACATCACTTGAAAACGACATCTTATCATTTACTCCTTATGATTTGTTGCTAATATCACTCTATCATTACCTGATAAATCTTTTTTTAATTCTATGTTTTTATAACATTTATGCATTTGTAATATATTTATAACTTCATCTGCCTGGTCAAATCCTATTTCTAAAGCTAGCATACCATAATTTTCTAAATATTTTGGGGCACATTCAATTATTTTTCTATAAAAGTCTAAGCCATCTTTTCCACCATCTAGTGCAATTGTAGGTTCATACCTCACTTCTGTTTGTAACTTTTTTATCATATCTGATTTAATATATGGAGGATTTGAAATTATTACATCCCATAAGCCATCTGGCAAATTGTTATATAAATTTGATTTAAGAAAATGCACATTTACTTTATTTCGTTTTGCATTTTCTATTGCAATTTTAATTGCTTTTTCTGAAATATCTGTACCTGTTATTTCACTGTCAGGCATATATTTAGCAAGACTTATAGCTATTGCTCCACTTCCAGTACATAAGTCCAAAATCTTCTTTTTTCTTCCTTTATATTTCAAAATCTCTTCTACAAGAATTTCTGTATCTGCTCTTGGTATTAATACATTATTGTCAACATAAAAATTTAATTTCATAAATTCCTTACTATGTAAAACATACGATAGTGGAATTCTTTGCTTTAATTTTTCAATGTTATTTCTAAATTCTTCAATTTCATTATTTGTTAATTTTTCATCTAAATGGGTTATTAAATATTCTTTTGGTCTTTTAATAATATATGATAACAATAATCTAGACTTTAGCATTGGCTCTTCTATATTTAATTCTTTTAGTTTATTAAATCCCTCTATTTGAATTTCTTTTAATGTCATACACTTTTTTCCTTTTATACTTTTTTTAATTTTTTTAATTTTTTTAATATTAGGTCTACCATATAATTAAATAAGGCATATGTACATATTGATATAACCAACATTATAATAAGTATAATTACATTTGGCATACTTAATCTATTTATATAAAATATTTCTCCAAATAAAATGGTCTCAGCACAAAATAGCATAATCATGGATAATAAAAGAGTTAATCTTAATAAATTAAATGGTCTACACAGCTTCAATAACAACATAAAGCCTGTAATTGCTGTAAGTATAACACACATTGTTGAATAGGATTGGTTATCAATCTTAAATATATAGCTAAGTAAAGTTACAAGTAATATATTACATACAACTGTAAGTGCTGTCGGGATCGATTTAGATAATATATTTGGCAAAAATCTTCCCTTTACCATTGCCTTATTAGGTTGCAGAGCTAAAACAAATGATGGTATTCCTATTGTTGCAACACTTAATAGGGAGAGTTGAATTGGTTTAAATGGGAATGGCATATTTATAAAAATAAAAAGTATTGCTAATAAAGTAGAATATATTGTTTTTACTAGAAATAGCTGAGATGATCTTTCAATATTATTTATTGTTCGTCTTCCTTCTGCAACAATCTTAGGCATTGAATTAAAATTTGAATCCAATAACACTAGTTGCGAAATATTTCTTGCCGCATCGCTTCCACTAGACATAGCAATGCTACAATCCGCTTCTTTTAAAGCAAGAACATCATTGACACCATCACCTGTCATTGCAACAGTATGTCCTAAGTCTTTTATTGCTCTAATTAAATCTCTTTTTTGAATTGGTGAAACTCGTCCAAAAATTGTATATTTTTTTGCTATCTCTGTTATTTTTTTGTTTTCTACATTGCTCATATCAATATAATCATCATAATTTTCTACTCCAGCTCTTTTAGCTATGTTTGAAACCGTGATTGGATTATCACCTGATATAATTTTTACAGTCACTCCCTGATTTTTAAAATATTCCAATATTTTACTTGCTTCTTTTCTTATCGTGTCTTGAATCATTATAAATCCACAAACAGTTATATTTGTTGGTAATTCTTTATTAGTAAATTTTTCTTTGCTATGAGCCAATACAAGGATCCTGTTTTCCTTGGAATACTCATTTAATATTCCTTCGTATTTATTTATATTTTTTCCTATTACCAATTCAGGTGCTCCTAAAATATAACTACCTTCACCTTCAAAGCAGATTCCTGACCATTTTCGTTGTGATGAAAATCCAACCTTTTCTTTTACATTCCATTGTATGGTTTTATTGTATTTAGCCCTAATAGCTTCTATTGTCACATTATTGTCATCTGAATATTTTCCTATCGCAGTTAATGCATTCTCTATTTCTTCTATTTTATTTTCCATTGGTAATATTGTATTTATTTGCATTTTCCCTTCTGTTATAGTGCCTGTCTTGTCTAAACATAAAACGTCAACTCTTGCTAATGTCTCTATACAGTACAATTCCTGAACTAAAACATTGCTTTTAGAAAGTCTTATAACGCTAACTGCAAGTACTGTACTTGTAAGTAATATTAATCCTTCTGGTATCATACCTATAAGAGCTGCAACTGTTTGTGTTACTGCGTGTTCAAAACTTGTTTCCATAATTGTTACTTGATTGTAAAACAGCAATGCTCCTACTGGTAAAATAAAAAGTGAAACTGTTTTAATTACTTTATTTAATGATTCCATAATTTCAGATTTTATTTTCTTCATTTGTTTTGCTTCTGTTGAAATTTTAGCAGTAAAGTTGTCATTTGCTATGTGTTCTACTTTTGCGATACATTTTCCGCTTACTATAAAACTACCAGATAAAAGCATATCTCCTGTTTTTTTATATATAGTGTCTGATTCCCCTGTTATAAAAGATTCGTTTACTTCAACTTCCCCTTCTTGAATAATACAATCTGTAATAATTTGATTCCCAGAATTTACTTTTATAATATCATCTAAAACCAATTCATTAATTCCAATTTTTTCTTCTCTTTTATCCCTTATAACTGTTGTCTTCGTAGCTGAAACAACAGCTAGCTTGTCTATTACTTTTTTAGAATGTATTTCCTGATAAGTACTAATTAATGTATTGCAAATAACTATTCCCATAAATAAAAGATTTCGATATGAATGTACAAAAAATATTGCTAATGCAAGACCAAAATTTAGTAAATTAAATATTGTAAAAATATTGCTTAGAATAATTGATTTAATGCTTTTTGTTGTTACTGTTGTATCAACGTTGACCAATTTTTCGTGAATTCTTTGTGCAACTTGTTTGCTGGTTAATCCCACTTTTAAATTAGGATTATATCGTTTTATTTGTGGCATAATTGTTCTCCTTGTTTTCAGTATAAAATTTATTTATAGTATCATATTTAATTATTTACAATATATGTTATCATTTGCGGTTAGCCTGTTATTTTTTTAAATTTATAGTCATTATTTTTACCATATTATACAATTTAATTTTATAGGCGTCAATTTTTGTGGCAAAAACATCCTGTATTTTTTTATACAGGATGTTTTTGCATGAATTTTATTCTGTCCTTAATGCTTCTACAGGGTCTTTTTTGCTTGCCATTTTAGATGGTATTATCCCTGCAATTACAGTAAGTATCATGCTAATTAATACTAATACAACTCCACCTATTATTGGCAAAGCAGAAATCCCTGGTATTTCAACTACAGATTCTATAATTATGTTAATAGGAATATTAAGTAATACAGTTATTCCTATTCCCATAGCACCCGCAACAATACCAATAATAAATGTTTCTGCATTAAATACCCTTGAAATATCTTTTTTAGAGGCTCCTATGCTTCTTAAAATTCCAATTTCTTTTGTTCTTTCTAATACAGAAATATACGTTATTATACCTATCATAATTGAAGATACAACTAGAGAAATTGCAACAAATGCAATCAAAACTGAACTTATTACATCAACAATTGTGTTTACAGAATCCATCATTATACCTACCACATCAGTATAATTGATAACATCTGCTTCGTTTTTTTGTTCCTCTTTTGATTTATTATATGTTTCTATTGCATTTGCAATATTCTCTTTTGATTGAAAGTCTTTAGGATATATCTTTATTGTACTAGGTGTATCTAGGTCTACAACCCCTAATTTACTTAAGTTATCATCATAGCTTGCATTTACATTGTTTGAATAAGTTTCCATTAAATTAGCAAGCTCTTCTTCACTTAAAGTCGCCATATATGCCTTTTGCTCATCACTTAGACTATTATAGTCAAACTTTCCTTGTGAATTTTCTTCTGGGAAGTCTAATCCTGTAAATACGTTTTTGCCTGCATTTTCTTTTTGTTCTTTTACTATTTGGCTTTCATTTATATTATTAATTACATATTCCTTTAGTTGTTTTGTATAGCCAATCATACCATTAACACTAATTCCGACACTTTCTTTTTTTGGTCTAATTATACCAACTACATTAATTGTTTCAGCATTTTCTATTTTTCCCTTTAAAAATTCTTCATCATCGCTTTTGTCTATCCAAATATTATTTTCCTTTATATAATAGTCTGTGTTTAATAAAACCTTATATGATAAATTTAGTAATTCATCATACGTGTATGATACTTGAGCTGATGGTTCTATTTCTTCACCATTTTTAAGTTTTTCCATGTTCTGAGTCAGATTTTCTTGGTCTTTAAGGCCCAATGCATATAGCGTGTAATCACTAATCTCATTGTTTTCACTCACCATTAGAACTACTTCATTATAATTAGTTGGCCATTTTCCAGCTAGCACATCATATTGTGAATTTAGTAATTGCTGATTGTCAATCAATTCACTCCACACATTGGTATTGCTAATGGAGTACATATTACCCATTATAGCTGAATTTTCCATTTCAAACCCAATGGCTTCCATAACAGTACTTGGATTGACTTTAACAATATCTCCTTGCGTATCCGCCTTGTATAAGTTTAAATCTAAATTATAACTATATTGAATAGCATTTGCATTTTGTACTATTTCATTGTTTTCGGTTTCTATATATTTTTTAAATTCAGCTAGATTATTTTTTTCAATTTTTGTAGATAGTAAGCTCATCATATCATCCATAATTTCTCTTGAGTATACTTTTCCTTCCTCGTACCCTTCTTGTCGGGAATCATCTTCCATTAGTGATTCCATCATACTCCCCATGTCCATTGTTGTTTCTTCAATCGTAATAGGATAGGAAGACAGTGTATCCTCTTCAATTTTATTTATATAGTTTTGTACACCATTTGAAAGAGATAAAATAAGCGCAATTCCTATAATTCCTATACTTCCTGCAAATGCAGTTAAAATCGTTCTTCCTTTTTTTGTAAGTAAATTATTAAAGCTCAAAGCTAGTGCTGTAAAAAAATTCATATATGTTTTTCCCGATTTGTCTTCTTTTTTTATGGCGTTTTCCTTATCTTCTTTGCTAGCATTATATGGTGCACTATCGTCTATTACTTTCCCATCTAATAATTTTATGATTCTAGTTGAATATTTCTTTGCAAGTTCAGGATTATGGGTTACCATTATAACAAGTTTGTCTTTTGCAATTTCTTTTAATAATTCCATAATTTGTATACTTGTTACTGAATCTAGTGCTCCTGTTGGCTCGTCTGCTAGCAGTATGTCTGGATTGTTTACTAATGCTCTTGCAATTGCAACTCTCTGCATTTGGCCACCTGACAATTGATTTGGTTTTTTGTTTATTTGGTTTTCCAAGCCAACCTTTGTTAATGCTTCCTTAGCTCTTTTTGCTCTTTCATTCTTTGAAACTCCTGATAGAGTAAGTGCAAGCTCAACATTAGACAATACACTTTGATGAGGGATTAAATTATAATTTTGAAATACAAAACCAATTGAGTGGTTTCTATATGTATCCCAATCTCTGTCTTTGTATTGCTTTGTTGATACACCATTAATAAATAAGTCTCCAGATGTATATCGGTCTAATCCTCCTATTATATTTAATAGTGTGGTTTTCCCACATCCGCTTGGACCTAAAATAGAAACGAATTCATTCTCGCGAAATTCTAGGTTAATTCCCTGTAATGCTTTTACAATTTCATCGCCAGATACATAATTTTTAGTAATGTTCTTTAATTGAAGCATTTTATACCCTCCTGTTTTTTCAATATTATATGTTATTTTATTACTAAATATTAGCACCTTTTTTTTCGCTTTTCAATTGATTTTACAGAAATTTCACAATTATAAAATTTAGTTCTAATTATTACCACTCTACCTTAGGTCAATTCATATTTTCATGACTTCATCCAATATTTTCTTAACTCATACTTTTCAATTTTAAATTTACAACACACTCCACATGGCTTGTACCGTGACTGTTTCAGTGTTATTAAAACTCGTACACGCACTGTAGATATGATTTTATTACATTACTAAAAACATACCTATATTTTATCTTTAATACTTTATACCTCTTATTAACTATATAAAATTTTCTATTTTTCTATTTAATATGGTTATATAGATATTACTAGCCATTTATACTCCTTTATTTTTCTTTATTATTTTATTATATTTATTATTTCTTCCAACACTTTCATTGTATCTTCATAACTAATATCTTCTGCATAACTAAACTTGCTCTGATAATTCTTCCAATGTTCTTTCAAAGCGTCACTTTCTTTTATAACTCCCATTATTTCATCTATATTATTTAATTTATCAATAGATTCTCTATACTCAAATTTCTTCACAATAGCTTGTCTTAGCAATGCTTTATCAAAATTTTGTTGTTGAGTAGTCCATAATATATAAATATCATAAAAGTCCCTTGCTCTTGTAGTATCAACATTTCTTGATATAAGTGTTTCAAATTTATCTGCTATTACTGTTTCCATATTATAAGCTAATATTTCAATAGAACGGTCTTCAAACATTAAATCGAATTTATATTTTATTTCTTTTGGAATAATAACATCTCCTGTTGTTATATCTAATTTCATAGGTACAACTAACTTATCAAGCTTGGCATCTAATGATACTCTATATCCCCCATATTCATCTTCTTGTCTTATTTCTTTTATTCCTCTAAATTCAAAAGTTACACCATCGTCTAAATCTATCTTAAATATTTCATCTAAAATATTTTCAAGATTATCTTTTTCTAAATCAAAAGCTTTTATTGTTGCATCCATATCTAGTGTATTTCTCATGTCTATTCCAACTATAGCTGTTATTAGCATTCCACCTTTTAATATAAATTTATATTTATATTCAGATACAGAAATTCTTTCTAAGAGTCTCTCTAGCATATAGTTTTGTAAAATGATATTTTCATTCACATCAACTTTCGCTGACATATTTTTTATCCATGCTTTTAGTTGT
>CALYAM010000009.1 GCA_944393565.1 uncultured Clostridia bacterium | reverse complement strand
AAAGTAATAATGCAAGGAAAATCAGATACAAGAATGGAAGTTGTGGTAAAATGGATGAAAGGATTTATGTATTAGAAGTAAAAAGGGTGTTTGAAAAATAATGTGCATAATAACAAATAGTAATTATATAAAAATGCCTTGCAGAAAAAAGTCGTATTTGATATACTAACTAAAGGAAAAAGACAATTTTAAAGATTTATACTATAGGAAGGAATGAGAAGTAGAATGAAAAAGTTGTTTTTTGCAGCTCATTCGTTGGACATTGGTGGAATTGAAACGGCTTTAGTTACTTTATTAAATAATCTTAATCATATGGGTTATGAAATAACATTAGCACTAGAAGTAAAACAAGGCATTTTTTTAAATGAACTTAATTCTAGTATAAATGTAATAGAATATATGCCAAGTAATTCAAAATTTGTACCGCTACGAAAAATATTAAATTTTATAAAAAGAATAAGATTCATAGGAAAATATAAAAATAAATTTGACTTTTCCGCTTCATTTGCAACATATTCGTTGCCTGCTGGATTTATGGCAAGGACTGCAAGCTCAAATTCTGCACTTTGGGTTCATGCAGATTATTTAACGCTGTTTAATGGTGATATTAATAAGCTTAAACTATTTTTTGAAAATGTACATGAAGACAAATATAAACATATTGTTTTTGTATCTAATGAAGCAAAAGAAAGCTTTTTAAAAGCGTTTCCAGAAGAGAGCAATAAAGCTGTTGTTTGTAACAATTTAATAGATTACAAAAAAATAAAGGAAAAATCATTAGAAAAAATTGAATATAATAAAGACACAAGGCTTGTAACTTTTTTAAATGTAGGAAGACATGATGAAAAACAAAAAAAACTAACAAGACTAATTAATGCATGTGAAAGACTAAAAAGGGATGGAGAAATTTTTAGGGTTTTAATGATTGGCGATGGAAAGGATTCTAAATATTATCAAGAACTTGTAAAGGATAAGAATTTAACAAATGAGATATTTTTCTTAGGAAAAAAGAAGAACCCATATCCATATTTTAAAATTAGTGATTGTGCTGTCATAACATCTGATTATGAAGGTTATCCTGTTTTTTTTGTAGAGTCTTTTGTTATGGGTATTCCAATAATAACAACAGATGTTTCAGATAGCAAAGAAGAAGTAGATGGAAAATATGGGTATGTTACTAAAAAAAATACAGAAGATATATACAATACTATGAAAAAGTTTTTAAAAGAAGGCTATATGATAAAAGAAAATTTTCACCCAGACGAATTCAACAAAAAAATCATGCGAAAATTAGAAAGCTTATTTTAAAAATTTAGAAAGGAAAGTAGAGATTATGCCAGCTCTAAGTATTATTATCCCCATATGCAATAGTGAAAAAACGATAAAAAAATGTATAGATTCTATCATTTGCCAAAATAATGAAGACTTAGAAATTATTATTGTAGATGATGGCTCTACTGATAATTCAATTGATATAATAAAAAAATATCAAGTTTTACATAGCAATATTAAATACTATTATAAGTCACATACTGGAGTTGCAGACACACGAAATTATGGAATAAAAAAAGCAAATGGAGACTATATATTCTTTGTTGATTCTGATGATTATATAGACGAAAATTTAATAAAACAATTACGTGGATTTATGGCAAAACAATATGATGTAATAAAATTTAAATTAATCCGAGTAGATCAAAATCGGAAAGTACCTAGAAAAAGTAAACGGTGCTGTCTTTGATGTAATAAATGGTGATAAAGCTTTTGAGAAATTATTTGCTACGGATGTATTATTAGATTCTCCTTGTGTTTATTTTTTTAGAAGGAACTACATACTAGAAAATAAATTTGAATTTGAAAAAAATACATACCATGAAGATTTTGGATTAATCCCTATAATATTAATTTATGCTAACTCTGTTGTTTCAATAGATTATTATGGCTATTTTTATGTACAAAGTGAGGAAAGTATAACAAGATCTGAAGACTATGCCAAAACAATAACAAAAATGAAAGACAGCTTAATACAATATGATACTATGCAAAAAAAAATAAAATTACTTAACTTAAGTAAAAAAGCAAAAGAAAATATAAATATTTATTATACAAATGCTATAATACAAAAACTACGCGAGTTAAGAAAAAAAGAACAAAATGAATATATTAAAGAAATTAAAAATAGGGAAATGATTAAGAATATAAAAATTAGGAGTATAAAACAATTAATAAAAAGATTGATACTTAGTATTAATATAAAATTATACTTAAAACTTAGTTAGAAATATTTCAAAGATGAAGGAGAAAAGTATATGCCAAAAGTAAGCGTTATTGTTCCGGTTTATAATGTAGAAATGTATATAGCAAAGTGTTTAGATAGTTTACTTAATCAGACCCTAGAAGATATAGAAATTATACTTGTAAATGATGGAAGTAGAGATGGCAGCATTAAAATAATAAATGAATATATGAAAAAAAATAATAAAATAATACTATTAGAAAAAGAAAACGGTGGCTTATCTAGTGCTAGAAACTATGGTATACCATATGCAACAGGTGAATATATTGCTTTTCTGGACTCTGATGATTATATTGAAAAAAAAATGTATGAAACTATGTATAAAAAAGCAAAAAGTAAAGATTATGATATGGTAGAATGCAATTTTTACTGGGAATACCCAAACAATAAGTTAAAAAAAGATATTGGAGAAAAATATAAAAATAAAAAAGAAGCTTTGGAAAAAGCAAGAGTTGTTGCCTGGAATAAACTATATAAACGAGAATTAATACAAAATTCAAGAGTTAGATTTCCAGAAGGATTGCGTTATGAAGATGTAGAATTCTTTTACAATATTTTGCCAAGCTTAAATAAAATTGGATTTGTAGAAGAGCCTTTTGTTCACTATATTCAAAGAAGTAATTCCATATCAAATACTCAAAACGAGAAAACAAGCGAAATATTCATTGTACTAGATAATGTGCTTAACTTTTATAAAAAAAATAATTTATGGGAAGAATATAAAGAAGAATTAGAATATACATATACAAGATACTTGCTATGTAGTTCCCTTAAAAGAATGATTAGGATACCTGACGATAAAATACGAAAAAAACTCCTAAGCTTAACTTGGGAAAATCTAAACAATACTTTCCCAAAATGGAAGAAAAACAGTTTGCTACATAAAAAGAGTAAAAAAAATTTATATATGCTAAGCGTAAATAATATAACTTTCAAACTTTATTGCACAATTTTAAGAATTTTTATAGCTACCTAAAGGTAGCTTTTTTTATTGACAAAATATACTATTAAGTATAAAATAAATGTAAAATCATAAAGGAAATGAAAATGCAAAAAAAACTAAAAGAAATAATCTCTTTGGAAAATATATTATGCTTATATATTATAGTTTGTCCTATTTTAGACATTATAAGCTTTATGTTTCGTAATATATTTAGCACAAGCATATCTCCATCGACTTTTTTAAGACCAACCATTGCAATTATAGTGGCTACATTTATCTTTATAAAGAGCAAACAAAAACGGAAAAATCATTTTTACATGTATTATATATGCTTTCTATGGGTTAATTCATTTAGCTATATTTCAAATTATAAAAACTGAAATTTCATATAGTAATGTCTTTCATGAAGCGCAATATATAACTAACTATTCTTTTTTAATTTTAAATTTATATGTTTATACAAAGGTGTTTAAAAATATAGATATAACGAAATTAAAAAAATCAATTCTAATTTCGCTTAGTGTTTATATTATTTCCATATATATTGCAATACTTACAAAATCATCTTCACGTACATATATAGAAGGACTAGGCTATAAAGGGTGGTTTGAATCTGGAAATAGCCTTAGTGCAATTTTAACATTAGGATTATTTATAATTTTACCAATGATAAAGGAAAAAAAATATAGATATTATGTATTGCTACTAACAACAGCAGTTGGAATTTTTCAAACAATGTTAATTGGAACACGTGTAGGTCTATACGGTTTTATTTTAGTGTTAGCTACTTATGCAGCTTCAGAAATTATTATAGCAATTATTCATAAGAAGAAATTAAATAAAATTTTACTTGAGGGAATTACGTTAGGAATTATTATAATAATTGCTGGAATTTCTATAATTGGTTCTAATACGTTGCGAAGAAGGCAACATTTGGAAAGTATTGAAGGAAACATAATAGATGAAGAAAAAAGTGATGAAGCCAATATTTCAGGTAGTTTACTCAAACTAAAAGAACAAATAGAAAATGGCGAAATTAATACACAGTATATGTCAGAGCCTGCACAGAAGTCAATTTTGGATTTATACAACTACGCGGATGAACATAATGTTACTAACAATGATATGAGAAGACAACAGCTAATTTATAATATATATTTGGTAAAAAATCAAGCTAATCCATTTTTGGTGCTGTTTGGAAATGGATACCTAGCAAATTTCCGCGAATTAGTTTTAGAGGTGGAATTGATAGCACTGATTACCAACTTTGGACTTATAGGCTTTTTGATATATTTTGTACCGTTTCTATCAATATTTATTTATTCAATGTTTTGTGGTTATAGAAATATAAGAAAACTAGATGTAGAATATTTTATGATTTTACGGTGGAATTTTCTGTAGCTTTGCACTTTCTTCATTATCTGGATATACATTGTTTAATTCATCTAGCATGATATTCGTAATAGTACTTTGCACAATAGAATATAACAAGATTAATGTTATGTTAGGAGGAAAAGAAAAGTAAATATGAAGAAAATTTTATTTGGTATTACTGGACTAACGCTAGGCGGTGCAGAAAGAGTATTAGTAGATATTGCAAACAAACTAGTAGACTATTACGATATAACAATATTTACATTGTATGGCGAAGGAGAGCTTGAGGCTTCGTTAGATAATAGAATAAAAAGGAAAACCGTGTATTCAAAGAAATGGCAGGAAATTAGCAAATATGAAAAAATAAAAATTCGCCTTCAATTACTTTTTTTTAAAAATAAGCTTTATAATAAATATCTAAAAGAGAATTATGACATAATTATTGCCTTTTTAGAAGGCCCAGTAACGAGACTATTTGCTACTAAAAGTAGAAAAACAAAAAAAATAGCCTGGGTTCATAATGATATTTCACAGGTATTTGGAAAAGGATTTGGTGCAAAATTAAAAAAATTAATTGATAAATTTTGCTATAAGAAATATGACAAAATTATTTTTGTAAGCAATGATAATTATGAGAAATTTATAAAAACTTATAAAATATCTACACCAAAACAAATAATTTATAATTATATTGATAAAGAAAATGTAATAAAAAAAGCAAATGAAAAAATCCAGATAAATTTTGCAAATAATAAAATTAATTTGATTTCAGTCTCAAGGCTTGTAAGACAAAAAGGAATAGACAGATGGATTCGTGTTCATAGTAAATTAAAAAAAGAAGGTAGCAATCATATTGTTTATATAATTGGCGAAGGGCCTTTAAAAGAGGAACTTATAAAACAAATACATGAGGAAAATGTGCAAGATAGCTTTTTCCTTCTTGGGAAAATGGACAATCCATATCCATATATAAAACATGCAGATTATTTTTGTTTATTTTCGTATTTTGAAGGCTATGGAATGGTACTAGAAGAAGCAAAAATACTAGATAAACCTATTTTAATTACGAATACTGCTGCAAGAGAAGCTGTTACTAATTATGAAAGTTCTTTTATTTTTGACAATACAGAAGAAGGATTAGAAAGTGGATTAAGAAAAATAGTAAATAAAAAGGAAAATAATACAAAATATGTTTATGAAAACAAAGATAGACTAAAACAAGTAATAAACCTGTTGGAGGAATTGAGCTAATGAAAATATCAGTGATAACCCCCACATATAATCGTGCTAAAACCTTAGGAAGGCTATATGAAAGTATAAAAAAAAATATAAACTTTGGTGGTAAAATACAATGGCTAATAATGGATGATGGTTCAAAAGACAACACAGAGCAAGTTGTAAATGGATTTATAGATGAAAATTTGTTTGACATTGTGTACGAGAAACAGAAAAATCAAGGCAAAATGAAAGCAATAAACGCTATTATTTCAAGGGCTGATGGAGATTTTATTATTGAATGTGATTCAGATGATTTTTTTACTAATAATGCCTTTAAGGCAATTTTAGAAAAATGTGTATTAAATGATAATATTTATGCTTACGCTTTTTTAAAGTATGATCAAAATGAATGTAATATTGGTAATTTGTTTCCAAATGAAGGAGCGGAAACTTCTATGTTTGATTTGTACTTTAAAGATGAAGAAAAAGGAGAAAAAGCATTAGTTTTTAATGCAAAAATCAGGAAACAATTTATGTATGAATTAGAAGAAAACGAAAAATTTGTTACAGAAGCTAGAATGTATCACAAAATGGATAAAAATTATTATATAAAAGGCTTTAATATTCCAATAATGATTTGTGAATACCAAAAAGATGGGTACACTAAAAATATAAAAGAAATTTTCAAAAAAAATCCTCAGGGTTTTTATAAATATTTCGAAGAAATATTTGAAATGCCTTTTGACGGGATTACTTTTATAAAAAGACTTTATATTATAAAACATTACATTTTATTTAGTATACTTGCAAAAAAAAGTCATCCTATAAAAAATGTGAAAGGAAGATATAATAAATTTTTAACAATATTACTTTGGATTCCTGGCTACATAAAAACGAAGTGTACTTTTTAATTTTTTACAATAAATTCTTATATGAAATAATATATTTTGTTAGAGAGGGTTGAAAATGCAACTAGAAAAAAATGATAAAATTATAGTTGAACATGTATATAAATCATTTAATGTATACATGGACAAGGCAAATACAATTAAGGAAAAATTACTTTTTTTTAAAAGAAATAAAAAACAAAAAAGAGAAATTTTAAAAGATATTAATTTAAATATTAAAGAAGGAGAAGCTGTTGCATTAATTGGGGTAAATGGTAGTGGAAAATCTACTTTACTAAAATTAATGACAAAGATTATATATCCAAATAAGGGGAAAATAACTACAAAAGGAAAGTTAACATCACTGCTAGAACTAGGTGCTGGATTTCATCCTGATTTTTCGGGGAGAGAAAATATCTATTTTAATGCTTCTATTTTTGGGTTAACAAAAAAAGAAATTGATGAACGCCTTAACAAAATCATTGAATTTTCGGAATTAGGTTCTTTTATAGATAATCCGGTTAGGACATATTCTTCAGGAATGTATATGAGGCTTGCTTTTTCGGTCGCAATAAATGTAAATGCAGAGATATTGCTAATTGATGAAATTTTATCAGTAGGAGATCAGCATTTTCAAGAAAAATGTTTTAAAAAAATGGAAGAACTTAAAAACGAAGGAAAAACCATGGTATTGGTTACTCACAGTATGGAATCAGTGAAGCAATTATGCACAAGAGCAATATGGCTTTCTGATGGACAAGTCAGATTGGATGGACCAACAGATGAAGTTGTTAGTGAATATATAAAGGCAACTACATAGGAGAGGAGAAAAAGATGGAAGCAATAAAAAATATATATAAATATAGAGAACTTTTAAAAACCAATGTAAAAAAAGAAATAAGAGGTAAGTATAAAAATTCTATATTAGGGGTTTTATGGTCTTTTTTGAACCCATTATTACAAATAATCGTTTATGCTGTTGTATTTCAAGTTATTTTGAAGAATCCAAAAGAACATTATGTTGTATTTTTATGTGCAGGGTTGATACCATGGAACTTTTTTTCTACCTCATTATCAAGGGGAGCTTTTACTTTTATTGAAAATGGTAATATTATAAAAAAAGTTTATTTTCCAAGAGAAATCATGCCTATATCCATTGTGACAAGTGAAGCAATAAATTTTATGATTTCTACAATTATAATTTTAGGTTTTGCAATAGGTGAGGGATTAGGTGTTAGTTATTATATAGTTTTTTATCCAATAATATTAATTATTCAATATATATTTACACTAGGAGTAACATTCATAGTATCTAGCATTAGTGTGTATATTAGAGATTTACAACATTTAATAGGCGTTGCATTGCAATTGCTATTTTATGCAACGCCTATAGTGTTTGCGTCAGAAGCCATTCCAAACAGTTTGAGATGGATAATTAATATAAACCCAATGGCATATATTATAAATGCTTATAGGGATATTTTTTATAATCAAACTATGCCAGATTTTACTATGTTAACATTGATATTAATTTTTTCCATTACACTATGCATTATAGGTTATATGATTTTTCATAAGTTGCAAAAGGGATTTGCAGAAGAATTATAATTATTAAAAGGAGCAATTATGGGAGAAAATAAATTTAATTTTAATTATACACCAGGAAGAACTAGAGAATTTAATAGAGAGGTTATAAATAAGCATGAACCTATTGTTTCAATTATTACAGCATTTTATAATGGTGGAAAATACTTAAGCCAAACTGCAAATAGTATATTAAACCAAACTTTTCCATATTGGGAATGGATTATTGTAGATGACGGATCTACAAATGAAGAAAGTCTAAAAATTATAGAGAGTATTGAAAAGCAAGACAATAGAATACATGTAATTCATAAAGAAAATGGGGGAGTAGCAGATACTAGAGACTTTGGAGCAAAACGATGCAATAAAAATTCAAAATACTTAATGTTCCTTGACGAAGATGATTTAATTGAAAGAACATATATAGAAACAGCATATTGGGCATTAGAGACACATCCAGAAGCATCTTGGGCATATACTGATGTTGTAAATTTTGATGGAATGGAATATTTATGGAAAAAATGGTTTGACACAGAGCACGAAAAAAAAGAGAACTTATTAGTGGTTACAGCACTGATTAAAAAAGATGATTTTTGGAGAGTGAATGGATATGAATTAAGAGAAAAAGCTGTTAGCGAAGATTGGAATTTATGGCTAAAATTATTGGCAATTGGTAAAATTCCAATAAGAATGAATTACTATGGCTTTTGGTATAGAAGAAAGTCAGAAGAAGAAAGTGAGCTTTATCGATCATCTCAAAATTCAAAAAGAGCCTTGGAAATTATTAAAAAAACCTCTCAAACTATTAAAAAAAATGTACATGCTATTCAATTTCCAATGTATAATTATAATTGGGATTTGATTCCCGAAAACGTAGATTCATTATTAATTCCAAAATATAATTTAGAACCTAAAATAAGAATATTAATGATAACATCTTGGATGGTAATGGGAGGAGCAGATAAATTTAATCTAGATTTATTAAAAGGATTAGATAAAAATAAATTCGAGGTTATAATGGTAACTACTGTTCCAAAAGAAAATATATGGAGGCAGGAGTTTGAAGAACACGTAAAAGCAATTTATGATTTAACAACATTTTTAGACCAAAAATATTGGCCTTGTTTTGTAAATTACTTAATTGAATCAAATGATATTAACATAATATTTAATACCAATTCTGTGTTTGGCTATAGCATACTCCCATATCTAAAAGCAAAACATCCTAAAATTCCAATTATAGACTATATACACATGGAAGAATGGTATAATAGAAATGGAGGTTACTCAAGGGATTCTAGTGTAGTATCTTCTGTTATTGACAAAACATATGTATGCAACAAAAATAGTCAGAAAATTTTAGCAAATCATTTTAAAAGAAATCCAGATGATTTAGACACAATATACATTGGCGTTGACGAAGAAAAATTTAATCCACAAAATTTTAATAAAATTAAATTAAAAGAAAAATACAATATACCTACAAATAAGAAAGTAATTAGTTTTATTGCAAGAATCGATTTACAAAAAAGACCACATTTATTAATAAAAATAATAAATAGTCTAAAACAAAAGAGAAATGATTTTGTTTTAATTGTGGCTGGAGATGGCCCAATGTTACAAGATATAAAAAAAGAAGCTAATAAATATAAAATAAATGAAAATATTATTTTTCTTGGTGCAGTTTCAAATACGGACGAAATATATGCTATTAGCGATTTAACACTAAATTGTTCAATTAAAGAAGGATTAGCACTTACTGCTTATGAATCATTAGCAATGGGAATACCTGTTGTTTCAGCTGACGTTGGGGGACAAAAAGAACTAATTACAGAGGAAACTGGAGTAATTGTTCCATGCATGCAGGAGGAAACTCAAATTCATGATTTTAAATATAGTAATGAAGAAATAATGAGCTATGTTATTGCAATTGAAAAAGTATTTGACAAATTACAATTCTACAAATCCAATTGTAGAAACAAGATTCTAAGCGGATTTACAATTAGCCAAATGAAAGAAAAAATGTCCAGAATTTTTGAGGAGAGGGTAAACAATCCAAACAAAGCGAAAATAGAGCAAGCTGCTTTGCTTTTACCTAATATTGATATAACAAAAGAATTAATTACTAAACAACTTATGTGCTTAGAGGAAGAATATAATTGGTTAGTGTATGATTATAATTTAAAGAGTTTTGGAGGAATATCAAAATACACAAAAATAAAAGATGCTTTATACTCAAATGTTTTTTATAGAAGTACATTAAAAATATTAAAAGCAACGGGAATTATTTGGCTGACTAAAAAAATTAAATTAGATAAGTTAATAAAAAAAATGATTAAAAAAATAATTTAATAGGCTGTTTGAAAGGACTGAAAATATGGATTTAACTGCATTACAAAAATTATCATACGGGGTATATGTTATAACGTCAAAAGATAAAGAGAAATTTAGTGGATGTACTGTTACAACAGCAATGCAACTTACTTCAAATGAACCAATTTACATGATGGTAGCCATAAATAAGGAAAATTATACATATGAAATACTTCGAAAATCTAAAAAAGCTAATATTAGTGTTTTGGACAAGAACGCTACTTTAGAATTAATAGGCCATTTTGGATTTAGAACAGGCAGACAATATGATAAAATGCAAAAAGTAGATTATGAGCTTGCAAATAATGGGATACCTACACTTGTTCAAAATACAGTATGTTATTTTGAAACAACTGCTATAAACGAGATTAATGTTGGAACACATAGTATTTTTGTTTTAAAATTAGATAACTGTAAAAAATTAAATGATAATGAACCTCTTACTTATGATTATTACCATAAAGTTATCAAGGGAAAAACTCCTCCAAAGGCTTCGACTTTTATTAATATATAACATAGGGAGAAAAATATAATGGAAAATGGCATACCTACTAATCTAATTGATTTGCTAGGAAAACAATATGATATGGACATACTAAATAGAATATTAAAAGGGTATAGAGAAAAGAGATATACAACATTTAGAATAAACAATTTAAAGGCAAATATCTGTGATATTGAAAAACAATTTAAAAAAGAAAACATTAAGCTAAGACAAGTGCAATATTATAAAAATGCTTTTATAGTTGAAAATGCAGATGAAAAACAAATAGAACAGCTAGATGCATATAAAAATGGACAAATATATATTCAAAGTTTGTCTTCTATGTTACCACCACTTATTTTAGATCCAAAGCCAGGAGAAAATATCTTAGACATGACAGCAGCACCTGGCAGTAAAACAACTCAAATTGCATCTATTAGTAATAACAAAGCACTTATTACAGCATGTGAAAAAAATCCAATTAGAGCACAAAGGCTTAAATATAATATAGAAAAACAAGGTGCAGAGAAAATATGCTTGATAGTAAAAAATGCTTGCATGTTGGACGATTTTTTCTCATTTGATAAAATATTATTAGATGCTCCATGCACAGGCAGTGGAACATTGCAAGAGGGAGCCCCCAAATATACGGAAAAAGAATTTACAAAAGAAGCAGTTAATAAAATGTCTCAAAGGCAATTTGCATTATTAAAAAAAGCAATTTCCATTTTGAAACCTGGCAATGAAATGATTTATTCTACGTGTTCAATTCTAGAAGAAGAAAATGAAAAGGTTATATACAAGATTTTAGACACAAAAGTAGCAGAAATTGTGCCTATCCATATAGAAAACCTACCACTTCTTCCTACAAAACTAAATGGTTGCATTTGTGTTTGTCCAACTAAAGAATATGAGGGGTTTTTTATGGCAAAAATAAAAAAGAAAAAACTATCCTATAAAATGGATTAAAGAGGAGACTATGTATGATTGATTTACATATGCATACCAAATATTCAGATGGAACTTATACTATAAGTGAAATATTACAAGAAGCGGAAAGAATAAAGCTTGAATGCATATCTATTACTGACCATGATACATGTTTAGCCTATAATGAACTAAAAAGTAAGATGACAAGGGAAAAATATAGTGGCAAAATAATTCCTGGATGTGAACTAAAATCAATAGTAGATGGAACTACAATTGAGATATTAGGTTACAATGTAAATACAGACAAACTAAATAAAATACTTCCCAATTTTGTACCAACCTATGAAAAAATAAATACACATGAAACAGAAAAATTGTGTGAAATCTTTAAAGAAAGAGGTTATACATTAATAACTGACCATCTCAACTTTGATGTAAGGAAAGAATCAGGTGAAATTGCAATTTTAGAAGAAGTTTTAAGCCATCCTGAAAATAACAGGTTTTATGAAGAAGTTAATTATACAGATGAACATGAATTTTATAGATTACATATGTCTAATCCAAATAGCCCATATTTTATAGACAATTCTTCTATTATTCCAAAACCAGAAGAAGTAATAGATGTAATTAGATCTGTATCAGGACTTGCTTTCATACCACATGTTTTTATATATGGAGAAAACTCGAAAAAAGTATTCGAAAAACTTACACAAGATCACCTCATAGATGGAATTGAATGTTATTATAGTAAATTCACAGATAAACAAATTAATTTTTTACTTGACTATTGTAAAGAAAATAAATATTTTGTATCAGGAGGAACAGATTACCACGGTAAATTAAAAAAGGAAATTGCTATGGGAACGGGAATAAATAATAATCTTAACATCCCTGCTTGTATTATAGAACCTTGGGCAAAATTCATATAAAGAAAGATATGAAGTGAAGTGGACAATGAAAATGTAAAAATAAAATGTGAGATTTTAAATTGCATCTAAGAATATAATTAATTATTTTGCAGTTATACTAAAACAAAATATTGACAAACTACTTAAATTTAAAAAAGCAAATTTTTAAAAAATTTGCTTTTTTTTATAAAATATTTAGCTTATATATTTGTAAAAAAGTACTTAAAACAAGAAACTTTATAAATAAAGACTGATTTTTTGTAACATTTTTAAAATTGAATTGTATTAAGGGTAAGAAGATTACAATAAGGAGTGAAAATAAAAAAATGGATGATAAGGAACTTTATAAGCAATTTTTAAAAGGAAATATGACTGCTTTTGAAGAAATTGTAATAAAGCATAAAGATAGGCTGATTTATTTTATTATGCAGTATGTGAAAAATTTTGAAGTAGCAGAAGATCTAGCACAGGATGCATTTGTATATATTCTCATAAATAAAAAAGAATATGATTTTAAATATTCTCTAAAAACATATCTATATACAATTGCTAAATCAAGAGCAATCAATTATTTAAAAAAAGAAAGACGAATTGTTCCATTAATAAATGACTTAATGGATGACCAAGCAATAGAAGAAAATATATATAGAAAAGAAATTAAACAAAATGTTAGAAAGGCAATAAAAAAATTAAAACCAGAATATCAATCTGCAATTTATTTAGCAGATATTGAAGAGCTATCCTATCGTGAAATAAGCAAAATTTTAACAAAATCTATGCCACAGGTTAAAATTCTAATATATAGAGCGAGAAGAAAATTGGAAGAAATTTTAAAAAGAGAGGAGTGTAGGTATAATGGATAACAAAGAATTTATTAATGCAATTTACAAAAAGTATGAACTAAATACAAAAGAGAAAAATGCTTTTTATAATTTACATGTATACAAAGCTGAGTCTAGATTAATTTTAAAAACAGTAGCAACTTTTACATTAGCTTTTTTATTACTAGCTTGTATTCTTTATGCAGGAGTAACAGCTACAAGATATTTTAAAAATCTATCATTAAATCCAAGCTTTACATCCAATCTTGGTCAAAGTGATATGAATGATGTTTGGATTGGCACCTTTCAACTTGTTTGGAATGATGCAATGGATGAAATAACACATGGTCCAATTCAATTTGAAGATGGAGAATCACAAATGGCAAATGAACTAAATAAAAGAAGTTTTACAGCGGATATGTTATCTGATGATTCATATTATAAGATCAGCGGGGCTACTACTCCAAAATTGAAAGAAGATATAAAAGAAGCTTTGCAGTCGAAATTTAATGAAACTAGCAGAATATTAGATTTATTCCCTTGGGAAAACGATAATGGTTATATTTTATATGCAATGTTGAAAAAAGAATTTCATTTTTTGGTTCCTTTTTCAGAACAGAGATATGAAAAATTTGGAGACTCTGAAGAATATGTAAGATATTTTGGAGCAGATGTTGCAACTGGTGAGGAATCATTTAAAAACATTGAGATACTGTTTTATAATTCAGACACGGAATTTGCAGTTCGATTATTAACAAAAGAAGGCGAAGATGTATTATTATATAGAACAGACAACAATTCACTTTCATTTGAAGACGCATATAATGAGATGCTAGATAAAGAAAAAATGTATACAGGTAACAAAAATTTTATTGATGGAGATTTTCTAAGAGTTCCATATATACAATTTTCAAAGGAAATAAATTATGACGAATTGTGTGGAAGAATAATAAAGGGAACATCATTATATATTTCTCAAGCTATTCAAACAATTGATTTTGAACTAAATAATACTGGTGGTAGTGTAAAAAGTGAAGCGGGTATGATGTTTATGTGTGCAAGCGATCAGCCACCAAGATATTTCAAATTTAATGACGATTTTTACTTATTTTTAAAAGAAACAGATAAGGAAAAGCCTTATATGGCACTTCGAGTAGATGATACTGATATTTTAGAAACAACTGAAAATAGATGGGGAGAAGAAATAACTAGTAACAAGACAGAAGATGTTACAATAACTAATAGCCAAATAAATACAACTTTATAAGTGTAATAATATTAGAAAAAAACAATACCGGTGATGATTATTCACTCATTAGATTCGTCAAGTAACTTAAATTATAACTAATTCATAAAATATACCAAATAATTAAAAATTTTATTAGAAAAAAAGCATGAGAGGAGTATTTTTATGGATTATGAGTTAATGATGAATGGAAGTGTGAAGGTAGGACAAAAAGCCACAGACTTTGAAGCAATTACGACAATAGGAAAAATAACACTAAATGATTACAAAGGAAAGTGGGTTGTCCTATTTTCATATCCAGGAGACTTTACCCCCTTATGAGCTTACAATTTGGGGAAGGTTGAAAGATAATTGCCATTTGGCGTTGTTGAGACTACGTTTGAAATCAATGAGGCGTGCACGAGCACGCCTCATTGATTTCAAACTTGCTCGCCTAGCCAAATAACAATTCTTTTTCAACCCTAAAATATAAAAAAGCCTGATATTGCTTAATTTTTTAGTATCGATAAGTTAATCTAACTTTATATTTAAAGGGCACAGAATCGATTGCAGAGCAATTGGTTAGAAAGAAATTGGTATTTATACTATCTAGCAGGCCTATATGATGGAATCAATTTAAAAGAAGAAATTGAATAAGAATTAAAAGCAAGTATAGAATGAACTAAAATCAAAAATTTAGACATTTTATGCTTGCTTTTTAGTAAGAAAGGCATTTCGCAGGGTTAGTTTCTGGAGCAACGGCGAAATACATGTCACCCGCTCTGCTCGGACAGCCTAAGGTAGCCTAACCTTGTTATATACGGAAAAATCGATATAAATACTGAAATTTCAAAGAAAGAGTGGATTTTTTCCTATACAATAAAAAAAGAGTCGTCTGATAGTCTACTCTGAAACAAAAGCGTCTTCAGCTAAAAGCCACGCTTTTAGCTGTTATCAGGAGCCTAAGTAGACTCCCTGATCCTGCAAAAAAGTATTTGAAATGCTAAAATTGAAGCTATTGTAAAAATTTAGTGTAACGATTGTAAAAAAATAATTTATATTGATATAATATAAATTATAAAAATAAGAAGTGGAGTTGTTGCAAAATATGGATACTATAATTTATTTAATTAGACATGCTGAAACTATTGATGAGAATGGAATCAGAAATACAAATGAAGACTCTCAAATGATAAATGAAAAAGAAATATTATCCGTATATGGTGAAGAACAATCTAAAAAATTAAGCGAAAATACTGAATTAAATGATATTGATGTTATTTGGTCAAGTAGTTATTTTAGAACAAATAAAATAGCATAGTAAGTTATAGGGGAGATATAATATGGCAATGGATTTTAATATAGAACTAATAATGTCAAAATTAAAAGAAAAAAGAAAAGTTTTTACATCTGAAATGGATTTTCAATTTGAAATAGCTTGGATTATAAAAAAAGAATATTCAAATACAAAAGTTAGATTAGAATATTGTCCTAGTTTTGATCTAAATATGCATATAGATATATTAGTAGTTATGGATAATAAATGGATTCCAATAGAATTAAAATATAAAACTAAAGGATGCACAAAAAAAGCTGATGATGAAATATTTAATTTAAAAAATCATGGTGCCAAAGCTAGGAATTGTTATTTATATTTAAAAGACATTCAACGAATTGAAAAAATAAAAAATAAGGTTTCTAATTTTAAAGAAGGATACACTATTTTTATAACTAATGAATTAAGTTATTTAAAAGCACCTTTAAGAATAAACAGCATGTATAAAGCATTTTCCTTAGAAGAAAATACAGAAAAAACAGGTAAACTAGATTGGGCTAAAAATACAAGTGATGGTACAAAGAAAAATTGCGAAGAATCAATTGTTTTAAATAATATATATAGAATGAATTGGTTAAATTATTCAAAAATTGATGACACAAATACAGGTACATTTATGTACCTAATAAATAAAATAACAAAATAACAACTTACAATTCTATATTAAATTGAATATAAAAAATACACCTAAAATGTTAGAAACTTTGTCTAATGATTTAGGCGTATTTTAAAAATATAAGATTATTTTATACAAAATTGATCAAAGAGACTACATATAATGAAAAAATTATAACTATTATTAGGAAAAATTGAGACAAGAAATTAGATTTAAAGAAAATTAACCCTTTTTTCTCAAAAATGAGAAAATTTCATAACAACTTGGACTTTTCATAATCAAGATGTCTAAGACAAGCTTTATTATGAATAACATTTATTAGAAATGTTATGAAGGAGTCTAAGAGTAATGCAATATAAAATTTCGAAAGTTCAAAGATATAATTATATACAAATTTATTTGACAGAGGAAGAATTAGAAAAGCAAGAAACAAAAGAACTAATTGAGAAATATAAGAAACAAAAGTACAAGGTAGGTATATTTGTAACTGGAAAAGAGAATTATCCCGAAGTTCTTAATAAAATTGTTACAAAACAAGTGGAAATATCGGACAATGTATGCTAACATAGACCAAGAGCAATATCAGGCAAAAGGAGGCAAAATGACAGTTGTAGGATATTGTAGGTTGTCTAGAGATGAAGATAAAGAAAATTACTCAAGTATAGAAGAACAAAAAAGAATTATTAAAGATTATGCTTCTACTCGTAATTGGATTATCGAAGATAAAGACTTCTACATAGATGACAATGTTTCGGGATATACCTTTAATAGACCTGAATTCACAAAGATGTTAGAAAAAGTAAAGGGAGGAAAAATTGATGTAGTTATAGCAAAAGACTTATCAAGAATAGGAAGAAACAATGGAAAAGTTTTGGTACTTATTGATGAATTTAAAAATATGCAGAAAAACTTAATTTTAGTTTCTGAAATGGGAGGAACTTATGATGTTTTAAATGATAGAGATGATACAATTGGAATTACAACTTGGTTTAATGAAAGATATGTAAAAGACTGTTCAAAAAAAACAAGAGATCATATGTATTCTAAACAGAAAACTGGAAGATTAGTAATGGGGAATTATTATGGTTATGTAAAAGATAAAGAAGATATTACAAAACTATATGTAGATGAAGAAATTAGACCAGTTATAAAACTAATATACAAATTGTATGTTGAAGACGGATTAGGTAGAAAGAAAATTTGTGATATTTTAAATAGTAAATATAATTATCCAACTCCATCAGTATATTATAAGCAAAAACATTTAGAAAGAGGAAGAATCTATAAACATCCAGTACAGAAGCTATGGTCTACATATATGATAAGTAATATTTTAAACAATGATGTATATACAGGTGCTTTAAGAACTCATAAAAAGAAAACAATTTCTATAAGAGGTAGAGCCATAAAACTTCCAGAGGAAGAACATTTTGTGTTTGAAAATCATCATGAAGCAATTATTTCAAAAGAAACTTTTGAAATGGCACAAAATATACGAAAAAGAAAAGCAAAGTCAAAATCTACATCAGGAACTAGAAAAAGAAATTATGCTTTTTCTGGATTAATTAGATGTGGTGATTGTGGCTTTGGAGCAAGTGGAATTACAATGAATAGAAAACAAAATCAAAAAGGATATGAATGTTCACAATATAGAACATATGGAAAAGCAAGATGCAAATGCCATGAAATAAAGGAAAGCGATATAATCATTCATCTAAAAGAATTTCTAAAATTTACTAAAGAAAAATATCAAGATGAGATAAATAACATAGAAATTGAGGTTAAAGCTAATAAAGAGCAAACCAATAAAGAAAAAATTAAATTTGAAATTGAAACATTAAAAGCAGAGTACAAAGTATTATTAAATCAAAAAATAAAAGATTTAGCAGCAAATAACAATGAGAAACAAATGCAGATGATAGAAAAATCATATAAAGAATTAGAACTAGAAAAGTCAAATAAAATAGAAAAATTGCAAGAAATTCTAAATAAATTAGAACTAGAAATTTCAAAAGAAGAAATAAAAAAGCTAAAAAATGCAATGGAATACTTTGATGGAATTATATCAGCTGAAGTGCCTAGCAGATATGTTTTAGAAAATATAATTGACACTATATGGATTTATAGTGATAAAACCGTAAAATTTGATTTAAAAGTAGATGCTGAAAAATTAATATAAACTAAAAAAATATGTGATGTTACCAAAAAGTCTTTCGGAAAAAATGTCAAAATGTTCTTTGAAAAAGTGTAGAAAAAAATATGCTTTGTTTGTGAAAATAGTTGCAAAAATGTGACAAATATCATAAAAACACTTACAAAAATGTGAAAAAACACTTAAATATATTTGCAAAAATGTGATTTTAGATGTATAATTAGTACAAGGTAACATATACTAGTTATAGGAGATGATTGTTTTGAAAAGGTTTATTTTAGAAGAATTAGTAAAATGGAAAGACAGCAAGTATAGGAAACCTCTAATTTTAAAAGGTGCAAGACAAATTGGGAAAACATATATTTTAAAACAATTTGGCAAAGAAAATTATGAGGGAGTGGCATACTTTAACTTCGATCATGATGAAGACTTATATAACTTATTTAGTAATACAAAAGACCCAAAAAGGATTTTAGAACAATTGTCATTTATATATGGAAAAGCTATAATTCCTAGAAAAACACTAATAGTTTTTGATGAAATTCAAGAATGTCCAAATGCATTAAATAGTTTAAAATATTTTCAAGAAGAAGCAAATGAATATCATATTGCTTGTGCAGGTAGCTTATTAGGAATAAGATTGTCACATACATCTTTTCCTGTTGGTAAGGTTGATTTTTTAAATATGTATCCAATGACATTTACTGAATTTTTAATTGCAGATAATTGTGAAAATTTAGTTGAATATATGAAAAACATAGAAAAAGTAGAATTAATTCCAGATATATTTTTTAATCAACTAGAAGAAAAGCTAAAAGCTTACTTCATAATTGGTGGTATGCCAGAAGCAGTAAAAGTGTGGACGGAAGAAAAAAATATTGAACTAGTAAATATTGTCCAGGAAAATATTATAAAGGCTTATGAAAGTGATTTTTCAAAACATACTAGTAACAATGAAGCAAACAAAATTTCTTTAATTTGGAACAATATACCTTCACAACTTGCAAAAGAAAATAAAAAGTTTCTTTATCAAACAATTAAAGAAGGTGCAAGAGCAAGAGAATATGAATCAGCTTTAAATTGGTTAAATGATGCTAATTTAGCTTATAAAGTATATAATTTAACCAAAACAGATTTTCCGCTAAAAGCATACAATGATTTAAGTGCATTTAAAATTTATATAAATGATGTAGGTTTACTTAGAAAAATGGCTAATTTAGATAGTAGAATTGTGGTTGAAGGAGATAAACTATTTGAAGAATTTAAAGGGGCATTTACGGAGAATTTCGTACTAAATATGTTATGCAGTACATTTAATATGATTCCAAATTATTATACATTTGATAGGCATGAGATTGATTTTATTATTCAGTTTAAAAACAAAATCATTCCTATAGAAGTAAAAGCAAATAAAGCAACTAATAATATTAGTTTAACAAGATATAATGAAAAAAATAATAATGAATTATCAATAAGATTTTCTATGAACAACTTGGCTAGAGACGGAAAGATCTTAAACATTCCGTTATTTTTAATAGAATTTATTAATGATTTTATATAAAATATTGAAAAATTAATATAACTATCTCCACATTTAAAGATTTTACCCCGTATAATCCTAATGTTAGAAACAATCAACAAAATTAGGTATACCAAGGAACTGCAGAAGATTTAATAATGATAAAAAGAAACGAATTACTTAAAAATAATTTGTTCTTTTTTATTTGTACCTTTGTAAAATAGTCTATATTAAAGTAAAATCAGTATTGAAAGGTGGTATAAATTATGTTCAATTTAAGACCAATGTTTGGTTTTAAATCAAGTTTAAAAATGGCAAAATAGCATTGTAAAATTATTTGTAATTTTTTTTGCAAAAAGTGCGACACTTATTATTGCAATTTATAAAGGAGAACATGAGGAAAGATAATAGCTGAATTGAAAACAATATAATGATATAATGTTTGACTGAAAATCATTGATTAGGAGATGAATATGGATAATATTGAATTTCAAAAAGAAAAAGAAAATTTAAAAAATATTATAGAAAAATATGAAGATGTTATGGAATATTATAATCAAAGAATTGATGCTATACCTAGAATATATATGAATAATGAGGCTATGATAAAAAATTCTATCGAAATGTATTCTGAAAAATTAAGGCTTATGGAAAAAAGTGTAGATAAGCCTTATTTTGCAAGATTAGATTTTGCTAGAGATGGAGAAACAAAAACAGAACAATTATATATCGGTAAAGTTGGAGTTATGGATGAAGACAATAATAATATTACTATTGATTGGAGAGCACCTGTTTCTTCAATGTATTATGATAGCAATATTGGTAGAGCATCTTATAAAGCACCAGAAGGAATATGCACAGGGGAACTATTAATAAAAAGACAGTATGATATTGAAAATAGAGAATTAAAAAGCTATCAAGATGTTGATACTGTTTCGAATGATGAATTATTAAAACCATATTTAGGTGCTAGTGCAGATAATAGATTAAAAAATATTGTTTCTACGATTCAACAAGAACAAAATGCTATTATACGAGAGCCTTTGAATGAAAATATAATTATACAAGGAGTTGCAGGAAGTGGAAAAACAACAGTGGCTTTACATAGAATAGCTTATTTAGTATATAACTATCGCGACAGTATAAAGCCAAATCAATACCTAGTGATTGGACCAAATAAATTTTTTGTTAATTATATTTCTGGAGTATTACCAGATTTGGATGTTGAAAATGTAAAACAATTAACTTATGAAGAACTTTGTGCAGAGTTTTTAAATGAAAATATTAAGTTAATTGATGAGGATAAAAAATTAATTCAATCTATTGTAAATGAAAATCTATTAAAATATGAAAAATTTAAAGTTTCAATGAAATTTAAAGAAGCAATAGATAAATTCATAAAAGAAATGAAAGAAAACATAATTCCAGAAAAAGGTATTGAGATTAAGGGATATGAAGTAATAACTAGTAATGTAATAAAAAACATATACTTTTCAATTGAAAAATTGAGTAATTATGACAATATAAAGACAAAATTAAATAGAACTAATTTAATGTTATCAAAATATATAGAAGATAATTATGATGTAATAATGGCTAAGGTTAAAGAACAATATCAAAAAAATATTAATATAGTTTCTAAAGAAATTAATAAAAATGAATTAGAAAAACTAAGTTTCATAGAAAGAGAATTAAAGAATGGTTGCAAAAAATATGTAAAGAAATATTTTAGTAGCCTAATTCCTAGCATTTTAAATGTATATATAACATTTCTTAATAATATAAAAAAATATATAAGTTTTGATTTTTTTGATAACATAAAGGAAAAAGTACAGAAAAATATTTCAAATATAAAAAATAGAAATGTAGAGTTTGAAGACTTAAGTGCATTAATATATCTAAAAAGTAAAATATTAGGAATAGAACAATATGACCAGTATAGACAAGTTGCAATAGATGAAGCACAAGACTTTGGCGATTTCAGCTTTTATGCATTAAAATATTTGCTAAAAAATGCAACATTTAGTATATTTGGAGATTTAGCACAATCAATATACCAATATAGGGGAATAGAAAATTGGAATAGTGTAGCCAGCAATACTTTTAATGATAAATGTGAAATGAAATATCTTTTAAAAAGTTATAGAACAACAACAGAAATAATGAATTCGGCTAATAACATAACAAATCACATAAATTTAAACACTGCAAAACCAGTTATAAGACATGGAAAGAATGTAAATTATATTAAATATAATACTTCAGATGAACAAATTAATACAATAAAAGATATATTAAAACAATATAATGAAAAAGAATATAAAACAGTTGCTATAATATGTAAAAATGAAGAGGAAGCAACATCAATTAATAATAAATTAAAAAATGAAAGTTTAGTTATCAATAATATAACTGATTCCGATACACAATATAATGGAGGAATATGTACTATTACTAGTTATTTGGCAAAAGGCTTAGAATTTGATGGTGTAGTTGTTGCTGATGCTTCAGAATGTGAATATAATTCTAGTAAAGCAATTGATATGAAATTGTTATATGTGGCAATGACTAGACCTTTACATGAACTAAATATACTCTACAATAATAATATTGTTAAACCATTGCAACAAGAGGTGCAAGTATGAAAATATTAATTATTGGTGCGAGAGGACTATTAGGTAAAGCTGTTACAGAAGAATTGAAAAATTATGAAATATTCACTCCGACTTCTAAGGAACTAGATATTACTAAAATTGATATAAATTAAAACACGTAGATATATAAGATTTAAAAAAATATTTGCAAAAGTGTGACTTCTAAAAATTTAACTATCCCCACATTTAAAGATTTCACCCCCGTATGTACTACAGAAATAATTTCTTTTTCAATGGCAAATAATTATTTTGAAGAAAGGAATACTTGTTTGATAGGGATTAGTGTTGATAGTAATGCATCTCATTTAGCATGGCTATATGATATTTATTGCAAAACAGGTGTTAGTGTTCCATTTCCAATTATTGCAGACAGAAATAGCAAAATTGCTAGAGAATATGGAATGATATCGAACATTGTTAATAATTCAGAAACTTTGCGAAATGTGTTTATAATTGATCCAGAACAAACTGTAAGACTTATTTTTACATATCCTATGGAGATAAGAAGGAGCATTTCGGAAATCTTAAGAAGTATTGATGCATTACAAATATCAGATTCTAAGATAAAGAGGAAAATTAAAAAATAAGCTATTAATCACTAGTAAATATTTTTTAAAATTATAACAGCTGGAAAAAAATAATATTATTATAAAAAACAAAAGAAAAAATTTCCTTTTGTTTTTAATTGTAGTTTTTAAAAAATTACATACAATAAAGTTACAGAATTATAAAAGGAGGAAATTTATATGCAAGAAAATCAAAAAATAAATTGTACAGTAGAAAGCTGCAAATATAATAATGTGCAAGAAAATTCTTGTACGTTGAAGCAAATTATAGTAACTCCTTCACAAGGATGTAATAGCCAAATGCCAGATGAATCTATGTGTTCTAGTTACAAAAATAATAAGTAAATTAATAATGCATCTTAAAAAGCAACAAAGGCAATACTCTTTGTTGCTTTTTCTATAACTGTCCTTGACAATTTAATTACAAAGAAATAGAATTAAACTATTAAATTTGAAAATAAGGAGGAAAATATATGCCACTTGTAACTACAAAAAAAATGTTTGAAAGATCAATGAAAGAGCAATTTGCAATAGGAGCTTTTAATGTAAATAATATGGAAATTATTCAAGGAATTGTTGATGCTGCTTCAAAGGAAAACTCACCAGTTATTTTGCAGGCATCCTCAAGTGCCATCAAATATGCAAGGATAAATTATTTAAGGAAATTAGTAGAAGCAGCTTTAGAAGAACATGATATTCCACTTGCACTGCATTTAGACCATGGCTCTGATTTCGAGACATGTAAATACTGCATAGACCAAGGATTTACCTCTGTGATGATTGATGGCTCAAAATATGACTTTGATGAAAATATTGAATTAACCAGAAAAGTTGTAGAATATGCGCATGATAAAGGTGTAGTAGTAGAGGCTGAGCTTGGTAAACTTGCAGGAGTTGAAGATGATGTTAATATTTCAGTTGATGATGCAATGTATACAAACCCAGAACAAGCGGAAGAATTTGTTAATAAAACAAATTGTGATTCTTTGGCAATAGCTATTGGCACAAGCCATGGGGCATATAAATTTAAGGGAGAAGCAAAGCTAAGGTTTGACATATTGAAAAAAATAAAAGAAAAAATACCTAATACGCCTATTGTATTACATGGAGCTTCTACGGTTATTCCTGAATTAGTAGAAATGTGCAATAAATATGGAGGCGATATTCCTGGAGCAAAGGGAGTACCAGACGAAATGCTTCGTGAAGCAAGTTTGTCAGGCGTTTCAAAAATTAATGTAGATACAGATCTAAGATTGGCAATGACAGCTCAAATAAGAAAAGTGTTTTCGGAAGAACCAGGTGTTTTTGATCCTAGAAAATATTTAATGCCTGCAAGAGATGAGATACAAAGAATTGTAGAACATAAGATTAGAGATGTTTTTTGCTCAAGTAATAAAGCATAAATAAAGAGAGCACTCAATTTGTTAATGCAGATTATCAAATTGAGTGCTCTCTTTATTTATTAGAATTTGTTTTTTTCACGAAACGCTTTTTCAATATTTTTCTTTGCTTCTTTTTTAGCAAGAACTTCACGTTTGTCATACAGTTTTTTCCCTTTTCCAATGCCTAAACTAATTTTTACAATATTATTTTTAAAGTAAAGGCTAATTGGAATTAAAGAATAACCTTTTTGCTTAACCAAACCAATTAAACGATTTATTTCATGCCTGTTTAATAATAGCTTTCTGTCACGCAAAGGATTTTTGTTATACATATTGCCGTGCTCATAGTTGCTGATGTGCATACCAATAATATATACTTCTCCTTCTTTAATTATAGCATAAGAATCCTTTAAATTAACTTTATTGTTTCTTATAGATTTTATTTCTGTACCATACAATACAATTCCAGCTTCTAAAGAATCTGTTATAAAATAGTTATGATTTGCAATTGGATTTTTTGCAATTAATTTCGTCATGTATCGATTCTCCTTTTAAATTAGACTAAGTAGATTATATCATATATTATGGAAGTTACAATAAAAATAGTTGAAAATTTATACTTTTATAACTAAAAAAGAGTTAAATGATTAGAAATATCATTTAACTCGAAAAACTAATTTTTTTTCATATAATCTGTATTTTGACTTACATAATACCAAGTTAATGCAACGATTACAACACCAACAATCCCAAGAATTAGCCAAACCCATGCTGTGTTTGACATAGTTGTACCTGTTATTTGATCAGTTGCAGTTCTTGTCGCGGTATAATCACCTGATTGGGTTTCGCTAGACATACTATCATTTCCATCTAACACGTCCTGCATGCCTTGCCCTGCATTATGAAGAGTACCTTGAATTTCGTTTCCTATGTCACTTGTAATATTCTTGACTTGTTCTCCAGCATTCTGAATACTTTCTTTTGATTTATCAACAGAGTCCATTACTTCATCACCAAATGTTGTATCATTAGTAGCAAAAGAATAAACAGAAAAAAATAATGACATTATAAGTAATATGATAATCGCTAAAATTTTTTTATTCATTTAAAAATATACCTCCTAAAAAATATTTTTTACAAAAGCTATTTATAGTATTATATTTTTTAGGATAAAATATTCATTAAAAAAAAGACTTTTCACAAATTATGAAAAGCCTTTAAAAAATAAAATTAACGATTTATTCTAATTATTATTGCTATTCCTAAAAATACAAGCAATACACCAACAACAATTAATAAAATATTTAAAATATTGCCGATAGATAAACTTTCACTTTCTGTGCCAATTACATTGCTTACATTCGTACTAGGCAATTCAAACTGAGTATTGTTTAATCCTGTAGAATTACTTATTAATGAACCATTTCCACTTAGGTTAATACTGTTAGTTTGGGTATTATTATTTGTGGATGAATTTAGGTTTCCGGCTGAATTAATTTCATTTTCACGTACGGTATTTATTAAGTTTAGATCAATAGCATGTACATTTATCGTTCCTATAAAAAAGAACAATACAAAAAGAATAAGTGTAATGATTACATTTGTTTTTTTCATAAGTTTGCCTCCTAAAATTTAATTCTATATAATCATACACAATAATTATTAAAAAGTCTATACAAAAACCAAAAAAATCAAAAAATTTTATTTATATTTAAATATCTTTTAGAGCTCGTAAAACTTGTGCTTTCAATTAATATATGGTATAATTATATGCTAGAATTGTTTAATTTAAAATAGTTTTATTTAGAAAATAAAGATTGTGCCTCGATTCACAAAAAGCAACTTTATGTTTCTAGAATTAAAGGAAATCATATCATAAAATTATCCTTCATACGATTTTTTTCGAGTAGAAATCTTTTTTAGCAAGATCATAAGGAGGAAATATGTTCAAATTAGTATCAGATTACAAGCCAACAGGTGATCAACCTAAAGCGATAGAATACCTGTCTAATGGAATAAAAGAAGGCAAAAAATTCCAGACTCTTCTAGGTGTTACAGGTTCTGGAAAGACCTTTACAATGGCAAATATTATACAGCAAGTTCAAAAGCCAACATTGGTCTTAGCACACAACAAAACACTAGCTGGACAACTCTATTCAGAGTTCAAAGAATTCTTCCCAGAGAACAACGTGGAGTATTTTGTGTCATACTATGATTATTATCAGCCCGAAGCATACATAGCTTCTTCGGATACTTATATTGAAAAAGACGCATCTATTAATGATGAAATTGATAAGCTGCGTCATTCCGCCACTTTAGCTCTTTTTGAAAGAAGGGATGTTATTATTGTGGCATCTGTATCATGCATTTATGGATTGGGTGATCCTGCTGACTATCAAGAAATGATGTTATCACTTAGAACACAGATGAACAAATCAAGAGATGAAGTTATGAAGAAGCTTGTAAATATGCAGTATTCAAGAAACGAAATTGACTTTAAAAGGGGAACTTTTAGAGCAAAAGGAGATGTCCTGGAAATTTATCCTTCTTCACAAAGTGAATCTGCTGTTAGAGTCGAATTTTGGGGAGATGAAATTGAAAAAATTTCTGAAATTAATCCTCTAAATGGAAAATCAACAGGAGCAAGAAATCATATATTAATACCACCAGCATCACAATATGTAACAAGTAAAGAGAAATTAGATAGAGCTATCGTGACAATAGAGAAGGAATTAGATGAACGAATTGAATACTTTAAATCAAGAAATAAATTTATAGAAGCTCAGAGAATAGAAGAAAGAACTAATTTTGACATAGAAATGCTAAAAGAGACAGGGTTTTGCCAAGGCATAGAAAATTATTCAAGACATATTAGTGGAAGGCCAGAGGGAAGTGCACCTTATACTTTGTTTGACTATTTTCCAAAAGATTTTTTGCTTTTAATTGATGAATCTCATGCAACAATACCACAAGTAAGAGCCATGTACAATGGAGATAAGGCAAGAAAGGATTCACTGGTAAGCTACGGATTTAGACTACCTTCTGCATATGATAATAGGCCACTAAAATTTAGTGAATTTGAGCAAAGAATTAATCAATGCATATTTGTAAGTGCAACTCCAGCTGAATATGAACATGAACATTCGAAGAATTGTGTTGTTGAGCAAATAATAAGGCCTACTGGCTTACTAGATCCAGAGATTATTGTAAAGCCAGTAGCAAATCAGATTGACGATCTGATAGAACAAATACATCAGAGAGTTGAAAAAAATGAAAGAATACTTGTCACTACATTAACTAAAAAAATGGCAGAAGATTTAACAGCTTATTTGAGGGAGATCAATATTCATGTTAGATATATGCATTCTGATATAAAAGCATTAGAGAGAATGGAAATTATAAGAGACTTACGATTACGGTGAATTTGATGTATTAGTTGGAATTAATTTACTTAGAGAAGGTCTTGATCTGCCTGAAGTTTCATTGGTTGCAATTTTAGATGCAGACAAGGAAGGCTTTTTAAGATCTGAAAGATCACTGATTCAAACAATTGGGCGTGCAGCAAGAAATACAGAAGGTAAAGTTATTATGTACGCCGATGAATTAACGGATTCAATGGAAAAAGCAATTTATGAAACGAACAGAAGAAGAAAGATGCAAAAGAAATATAATGAAGAACATAAAATTATACCACAAACTATTCGCAAATCAATTCGTGATACAATTAAGGCCACTGTTACTTCAGACATTAGTACTAAATATAATATAGGGAATGATGATTCTATTGAAATGTTGATTGATAAACTCACAAAAGAAATGTTAAAACATGCAGAAAACATGGAATTTGAAAAGGCGGCAGAGCTTCGCGACAAAGTAAAGGAATTAGAAGGGTTACTTTAAAGATATAGTAGGGGGCAAACAAGATGAATGATAAAATTATCATAAAAGGTGCAAAAGAACACAATTTGAAAAATGTAAATTTAGAAATTCCAAGAAATAAATTAGTTGTTGTAACAGGTCTTTCTGGTTCTGGAAAATCTTCACTTGCTTTTGATACCTTATATGCTGAAGGGCAACGAAGGTATGTAGAAAGTCTTTCTTCATATGCACGCCAATTTTTAGGATTAATGGAAAAACCAGATGTCGAATCAATAGAAGGACTTTCACCAGCAATTTCAATTGATCAAAAAACTACATCAAAAAATCCACGTTCAACTGTTGGAACAGTAACTGAGATTTATGATTATGTACGTTTACTCTATGCTAGAATTGGTGTACCATATTGTCCAAACTGTGGAAAGAAAATTGAGAAACAAACAATTGATCAAATTGTTGATAATATTATGGAATTGGAAGAAGGAACAAAGATTCAGGTTTTAGCTCCGGTTGTAAGAGGAAGAAAGGGAGAATATTTAAAACTAATACAAGATTTTGCAAAAGAAGGTTTTATTCGCGTTAGAATAGACGGAGTTTCATATGAAATAACAGATGATATTAATTTGAACAGAAAAAAGAAACACAATATTGATATACTAGTTGATCGACTGGTTATTAAGCCGGATATTAGAAATAGATTAGCAGAATCAATTGAAATTGCATTAAAACATGCAAACAACTTAGTACTTGTTGACATTGTTGGGAAAGATGAAAAATTATTCAGCCAAAATTATGCTTGCCCAGATTGTGGAATTAGTTTTGAAGAGTTATCACCTAGAATGTTCTCGTTTAATAATCCTTTTGGTGCATGCCCAGAATGTACTGGAATTGGCTATTTAATGAAAATAGATGAGGATTTAATTATTCCAGATAAAAACAAAACTCTATATGATGGAGTGAAGGCTTTTGGAGCAAGCACGATGAAAAAATCAGAAACAATGGCAAAAATGTATTTTGAAAGTATTGGAAATCATTATGGCGTGAATATAAATATTCCAATAAAAAAATTGCCTAGGGAGTTTTTAGATAAAATATTATATGGCACAGGAAGTGAAAAAATTAATTTTGAATACACTTCTTTAGCAGGTACACGCAAGTACACTGCACCGTTTGAAGGTGTAATACCAATTTTAACTAGAAGATACAATGAAACAAAATCTCAAGGAATGAGGGACTTTTATGAAATGTATATGAGTAATAGTCCTTGCCACTTATGCAATGGCGCAAGATTAAAAAAAGAAAGTCTAGCTGTTAAAGTTGGAGATAAAAATATTAATGAATTTACTAATATGCCAATTAATAAAATTAAAGAATTTATTAATTGCCTTGAACTTAATAAGAAGGATGAGTTAATTGCAGAGCCTATTTTTAAGGAACTTAACAAAAGATTACAATTTTTAATAGATGTAGGATTAGAGTACCTTACTCTTTCTCGTCCAGCAGGTACTCTATCTGGTGGTGAGGCACAGAGAATTCGCCTTGCAACACAAATAGGTTCTGGGTTAACAGGAGTTTTATATATTTTAGATGAACCTAGTATTGGATTGCATCAAAGGGACAATGACAAACTACTTGCAACATTGAAAAAATTACGTGATTTAGGTAATACACTTATTGTTGTCGAGCATGATGAAGACACAATGTATGCTGCTGATCAAATTATTGATATTGGACCAGGTCCTGGAGTTCACGGTGGAAATGTCATAGCACAAGGAACAGCAGAAGAAATTAAGCTGGTTTCAGAATCAATTACTGGACAATATCTAAGTGGAAAGCGAAAAATTGATGTGCCAAAAAAGAGAAGGAAATCAAACGGAAAATCGTTAGAAATATTAGGAGCAACTGAACATAATCTTAAGAATATACATGTAAAAATTCCTTTAGGAGTGTTTACATGTGTTACAGGTGTTTCGGGCTCAGGGAAATCAACATTAATAAATGAAGTGTTATATAAACAAATTGCAAGGGAACTAAATGGCTCAAACGAAAAACCTGGCAAATGCAAAGAAATAAAAGGGATTTCAAACATAGACAAAATTATTAATATTGATCAATCACCAATTGGGAGAACTCCACGATCAAATCCTGCAACATATACGGGCGTATTTGACATTATTCGAGATATATTTGCAGGAACAAATGAAGCAAAATTTAGAGGCTACGAAAAAGGTAGATTTAGTTTTAATGTGTCAGGGGGACGTTGCGAAGCATGCCAAGGAGATGGAATTATCAAAATTGAAATGCACTTTTTACCAGACATTTACGTCCCATGTGAGATTTGTAAAGGCCAGCGTTATAATAAAGAAACATTAGAGGTTAAATATAAAGGGAAAAATATTTCTGATGTTTTAAATATGACAGTTGAAGAAGCTCTTGAATTTTTTTCAAATATTCCTAGAATAAAACAGAAAATTCAAACGCTTTATGATGTTGGTTTAGGTTATATTAAACTAGGACAACCATCTACAACTCTTTCTGGAGGCGAAGCACAAAGAATAAAACTTGCAACTGAACTTTCCAAACGTGCAACTGGAAAAACATTATATATTTTAGATGAACCAACAACAGGACTACATATTGCAGATGTACATCGTTTAGTGGAAATATTGCAAAGGCTTGTAAATACAGGTAATAGTATTGTTGTAATAGAACATAATTTGGATTTAATTAAGACGGCTGATTACATTATTGATTTAGGACCAGAAGGAGGAGAAAGAGGCGGAGAAGTAATAGCAGTTGGTTCACCAGAACAAATATGTAAAAATGAACGTTCTTATACTGGGAAATTTTTAAAAAAATATTTAGAATAATTTAAAAAATTTTACTTATGCAGACTTTGACAAATGAGCAATTTCGCTGGTTTTTTTGATATTCTATATATAAAACCAACAAAAAAACCAGCGATTATTCCATATAAATTATTTACTGTTATTATTTTCATTATTTAATTCATTGTTTCTACTTTTATTATTTTTATTATCTTTATTGTTCTGCTTATTTCCCTTTTTTGACATAATTAGCACCTCCTTTATTTTATTCAATGCATTTATTGTAGGGCTTTTATTATTGTGTAACAAACCATTAAAAAATATGTAGCCATATCAAAAATATTGAAAAAAATTTTTTATTAGGCTATAATAAATAAAATTGAAAATATAATAATTCTATAGTAAGGAGGAAAATACTAAACTATGGAAAATACCAAATTATTACAATTTGAAAAAGATATGTTTCGGGAAAAAAATTGCTATTATAGGTATTGGAGTATCTAATACACCAATTATAGAATATTTGCATGGCTTAGGTGCAAAAATAACAGTTTTTGACCAAAGAGAGGAACAAGAGATAAATACTGATATATATGAAATGATAAAAAGCTTTAATATTCAGACTTCATTTGGAAAAAATTATTTGTCAAGGCTTGTAGGTTTTAATGTAATTTTTCGTTCACCAAGTTGCGTTCCTACTATACCAGAAATTCAGGCAGAACGCGAAAGAGGAGCTGTAATTACTTCGGAAATTGAAAAACTTATTGAATTATGTCCTGGGAAAATAATTGGAGTAACTGGGAGTGATGGAAAAACAACTACTACATCATTGATATATGAAATCTTAAAAACTGCAGGATATACATGCTATTTAGGTGGGAATATAGGAATCCCACTATTCACTAAATTACATGAAATAAGTGAAAATAGTTATGTTGTGCTGGAATTAAGCAGTTTTCAACTTATGAATATGAAAATTAGCCCAGATATTGCGGTTGTAACTAATGTTACGCCAAATCATTTAAATGTACATAAATCATATGATGAATATATAGATGCAAAGAAAAACATATTAAAGTTTCAGTCCACAAATAGTATTGCAGTATTAAATTATGACAATGATATTACTAAAAGTATGGCAAAAGAAGCTGCTGGTAAAGTAATTTTATTTAGTTCTAAGTCAAAACTTGAAAATGGCTATATAGTAGATGACTGGCAAGTTAAAATATGCAAAAATGGGCTTAGAAGACGCATACTAAGTATAAAAGAAATATATTTACGAGGAATTCATAATTTAGAAAATATTTGTGCTGCTCTTGCTGCTACATCTACTTTAGTGGATATAGATACACAAATAAAAGCAGTAAAACAATTTAAAGGTGTAGAACATCGCCTAGAGTTTGTTAGGGAAATAAATAATGTAAAATGGTATAATGATTCTATTGGAACAAGCCCTACTAGGACAATTGCAGGACTTAATTCATTTGATGAAAAAATTGTGCTTATTGCAGGAGGATATGATAAGCATCTAGATTACGAACCACTTGCAAAACCAATTATAGATCACTGTGATGCTCTAATTTTAATCCGGCCAAACTGCTGAAAAAATTAAAAACAATGTTATAAGGGAATTATATAAAAGAAAGAAAAGTTTACCAATCATAAAGAGTGTGACATTAGAAGAAGCAGTAAATGAAGCTAAAAAGTATGCTAAACCAGAAAATATAGTGTTACTTTCTCCTGCAAGTGCTGCTTTTGACATGTTTAAGAACTTTGAAGAAAGAGGAAAAATATTTAAAGAATTAGTAAATAAATTATAGTATATTTCGTTCCTTTTGTAACGTTTTCAAATTAAACTGAATAAGATATAGCATAATTGTTAGGAGGGAAAACGATGTATTATCAAAATTATGATGACTATATGCATAGTATATTGGGCTATCCAAATACATATGATAACTGTAATGAATGTTATAATTCCTTTGTAAAGCATCAAATGACAAATGCTATATCAGAGAAAGAACAATGGTATCCAGAAATTTATAAAATTGTATATCCTATGGTAAAAAAAATGTGTCAGGAGATTGATTCCTCATCAATTACGGAAGAAATGGTAGAGAATATGACAGATAAGATTTATAACAATGCCGAGCCAGAAGATTATAAAACATGTGAAATGAGAAATGGAGATGTTGCAAATCCAAATTCTAAGGAAATAAAAAAGGATATGAGACAGTCAAAACAAAGAAATGAATACTTAAGGGATTTGATTAAGATTCTAATATTGAGAGAATTATCTAATAGGCAAAGACCAAATAATATTCCACAAATTCCACCTATTCAAGAACCATATCCTCCATATCAAGGAGCAAGACCGCCTTTTTATAACAACGTAGGAATAACGCCTCAAAGGCCAATAGATTATAACAATTTATACTACAAGTTTTAAGCAAAATGTATTGTAGCCGCAAAAGAAAATTTTGTGGCTATTTTACTTTAAATATGAATTGCATAATTTTGTTTCTTTTGCAAATACTACCAATAAATTATATAAAGAAAGGTTGGTAGTAAAATGAGAGTAAAAGATTGTATGAGCAAGGAAATTGTATGGGCAACAAGGGATAATACTATTTGCGATGTAGTAAAACTTATGAACGAACATCATATTGGCTGTATACCTATTTGTGATGAGAAACAAAGTGTAATAGGAATAGTGACAGATAGAGATATTATTTTAAGAGGTATTGCCTGTGATAAAAATGCAAAACAAACCAAAATAAATGACATTATGACAACTGACGTAATACGTACTTCAAAAGATACAGACGTAAATTGGGTTGTGGATATAATGGCACAAAACCAAATAAGGAGAGTTCCTGTTGTAGAAAATGAAAAATTAGTTGGAATGATAACCCTGGGTGATCTAGCTAAAAACGATGATGTACCAAATAATAAAATTGCAAAATGTATTTGCCACATTTGTGATTGTTCTGAAAAAAATTCACAATAATATGTATAAAGCTTCGAAAAATTTCGAAGCTTTATACATATTATTAAAAACAAAGCATATATTGTATAAAAAGGGTGGTGCTAAATTTGGTAATTGATATGGGATATTGGACAAAGGTTTTTAAAAGACTTTTTGCTTTTTTACTGACAGGGGTTGGGATTTATTTATCTTTTAGACTAGCAATATTTTATATGCCATTTTTAATTGCCTTTATTATATCTTTAACTGTTGAGCCAATTATTAAATTAACATCAAAAAAAACAAGTTTAAATAGGAAAACATCAGCCGTAATAGTTTTAATAACTTTATCAATTATTATTATAGCTATATTAAGCCTAGGAATAGTAAGTATCATTTCAGAAAGTTCGAATTTATTACAAGGGTTAAACCGGTTATATTGAAAAAATCTATTCACAATTTGATAAAATTATAAATAATATTAATTTTGATAAAATAAATCTTTCTAATCAAATACTTGACATTTTCAACCATTCTTCTCAAGACTTTATACAAATGATTTCTGAGTGGATAAGAGAAACTTTAAGTAGTTTGCTAGAAGGTGTAACAAAATTACCTTCATTTTTTATTTTTGTTGGAATTACATTGATATCTACTTACTTCATTTGTACAGATAAATTATATATTTTAGACCAAATGGAGCATCATTTACCTAAAACTTGGCTTAAACGCCTTATGATTCATTTAAAAAATATAGTTTCCTCATTGGGATGCTATTTAAAGGCTGAATTTATTTTAGTAGGAATTTCATTTGTTATAACTTTAATTGGATTATGTATTTTAAGCTATTTAGGTATGAATGTTAAATATCCACTTTTAGCCGCAATAGCAATTGGATTTGTTGACGCACTCCCAATACTAGGTTCTGGAACAGTGATAATCCCATGGGCTGTGCTTTCTGCAATAGATGGTGATATCCATTTAGCTATTTATCTTTTAATTATATTAACTATTACATCTATTGTTCGACAATTAATTGAACCTAAAGTTGTTAGTAAGCAAATTGGTATTCATCCAATTTTTACACTAATTTCGATGTACACAGGTTTTAAATTTATAGGAATTATTGGATTACTTGTAGGACCTATTATTTTAATAGTTTTAACTAATGTATATAGTACATTAATTGATAGAGGAGTTGTAAAAAGTATTTTTGATCGAAAGTAAAGTTAGTAATATTAAAATAAATTTGTTGTAGGAACAAAAGATTCATCAGGAGGATATACAAATATCTCTTCAGGTTTATTTACTTCTTCTATATGAGTTACTTGAATTATTGGAATTTCTTCTCGATAATAGCCCCTTGTAATTGTACCTGTTAATTCTACCCATGTATTTGTTTCAAACTTTTTTGCATCTTTACTATCACATAAAAAACCAACTATTAATGTTCGGAGATTTGAACTTATAATCATGTCTCGTGCTAAAACGAATTGAGAATCAGAAAAGTCAGAAACCCTATAAATATAACCAGAAAAATGAATTTTTTTTCCTAAATAACTTTGCAAATCATCATGTACGGTCTTTAAAATATTTGTATAATTAGACGCATTTATATTTATTATGTCAGACTCTGGAATGGAATCATTTACTTCAGCATTAGATGAACTTAAGCTGTCTTTAAATATTCGATATGCGGAAAAAGCAAAGAAAATAATAAGTATTATTGCTATAATAGAAAACAGCCACTTTACTGTTTTTGTTTTGTTTAAACTAATATTACATATAAACATATAGGCAGCACCCTTTCATAACTGTTTGATACAATCTATGCTAAAAGTATATTATATATTCATATACTTGCAGAAAACTAAGAAAAGTGATATAGTACAATGGAAAATTAATTTAAAGGAGCTATATAATGGGAATTTTTAGTAAGTTATTTGGCACATATAGTGAAAAAGAATTAAAAAGAATTATGCCAATTGTTGAAAGAATAAATAACTTAGAATCAGATATGCACAACCTCACAGACAATCAGTTGCAAGAAAAAACAAAAGAATTTAAGCAGAGACTTGCAAATGGCCAAACATTGGATGAAATTCTTCCAGAAGCATTTGCAGTAGTTAGAGAAGCCTCAAAAAGGGTATTGGGGATAAGACATTTTGATGTACAAATGATGGGAGGAATAATTTTACATCAAGGCAGAATTGCTGAAATGAAAACTGGTGAAGGTAAAACACTTGCTGCTACATTGCCATTGTACTTAAATGCCTTAACAGGTAGAGGAACACATTTAGTAACAGTGAATGATTATTTGGCAAAATACCAAGGAGAAATGATGGGAAACCTTTATCGTTTCTTAGGCTTGTCGCTGGGATTAGTTTTGTCTGGAATGACATCACAAGAAAAACAACAAGCTTATAATGCTGATATAACTTATGGTACAAATAATGAGTATGGATTTGACTATTTAAGAGACAACATGGTTATTTACAAAGAGCAAATGGTCCAAAGACCACTATACTATGCAATTGTAGATGAAATAGACAGCATTTTAATTGATGAGGCACGTACTCCTCTTATTATCTCTGGCACAGGCAGAGAATCATCTACTTTATACAAGCAAGCAAATGATTTTGTAAAAAGACTTTCACCTAAAATTATTGTTGAAGAAGATGTTAAAGATGAAATGCAGGCAGAAGATAATGAAAAATATGATTATATTGTTGATTTGAAAGCAAAATCTGCCTCACTTACAGCTAAAGGAATAAAAAAAGCAGAACAAGCTTTCAATTTAGAAAATCTAAATGACTTAAACAATTCTGAAATAGTACATCACATAAATCAAGCTCTTCGCGCATATGGAATTATGAAAAAAGATACAGACTACATTGTTAAAGATGGAGAGGTTTTGATTGTTGATGAATTCACAGGAAGAATTATGTATGGAAGACGATATAATAATGGGTTACACCAAGCAATTGAGGCCAAAGAAAATGTAAAAATAGCTAATGAATCCAAAACTCTTGCTACAATTACATTCCAAAATTATTTTAGAATGTACGAAAAATTAGCAGGAATGACAGGTACTGCTATGACCGAGGAAAATGAATTTAGAGAAATATATAATTTAGATGTTGTTTCAATACCAACTAATAAACCTATGATACGTAAAGACCATAATGATATTATTTATAAAAATAATTCTGCAAAATATAGAGCTATCGTTGCAGATATAAAGCAGAGTCATGAAAAGGGACAGCCTGTTCTTGTTGGTACGGTTTCAATAGATAAATCTGAAAAATTAAGCAGTATACTAAAAAAAGAGGGCATTAAACATGAAGTATTAAATGCTAAATATCATGAAAAAGAAGCTGAAATTATAGCTCAAGCTGGAAAATTTGGTGCTGTTACAATTGCCACAAACATGGCTGGACGTGGTACAGATATAATGCTAGGAGGAAACAGCGAATTTTTAGCAAAACAGGAAATGAGAAAACAAAAATTTTCTGATGAGCTTATTAATCAAGCTAATTCATTTAATGAAACAACTGATGAAGAAATTCTAAATTCTAGAAGAGTTTTTAAAGAACTTGAACAAAAATTTTCTAAAGATATTCAATTAGAAAAAGAAAAAGTTATTAAAGCTGGAGGATTAAAAATTATAGGAACTGAAAGACACGAGTCAAGAAGAATCGATAATCAATTAAGAGGACGTAGTGGACGTCAGGGTGATCCAGGCGAGTCAAGATTTTATATTGCACTTGATGATGATTTGATGAAAATTTTTGGTGGAGATATGGTTACTACAGTTTATAATACATTAGGAGCAGATGAAAATATGCCACTAGAGGCAGGTATTTTATCAAGACAAGTAGAATCTGCTCAAAAACGCGTAGAGGGAAGAAATTTTAGTATTCGTAAACATGTCTTACAATATGATGATGTTATGAATACTCAAAGAGAAATTATTTATGGAGAGAGAAAACAGGTATTAAATGGTGATAATTTGAAACCAAAAATTTTGCACATGATAGAAGAAGAAAGTGAAGCAATTATTAAAAGTTACACAGCCGGTTTAGATAATTGCAATGATGTTAACAAAAATGGTTTACTTATGGAAACTAATGACATACTTTGTGTTAATGAGCTAAGCTCATTGAATGAAGAAAAATTAAAAGAAGAAAACTTGATAGATGAGTTGAAGGAAAAAGCACTAAATAATTATGAATTTAAAGAATCTGAAATAGGAAGCAATGAACTAAGGGAACTAGAACGTATTGTTATGCTAAAAGTTGTAGACGATAAGTGGATGAATCATATTGACAACATGGATGAACTAAAAGATGGAATAGGACTCCGTGCATATGGTCAAAAGGATCCAGTGGTTCAGTATCGTATAGAAGGCTTTGAAATGTTTGATCAAATGATACAAGATATAAAAACAGATGTTGTAAAATTATTGATGCATGTACATAAACATGAAAAAGTACAGAGAGCACCTGTTATACGAATAACATCAGAAGGGCCAGCAGGGCTCAAAATACAAAATTCTAATCAAGAAAAATCTTCAAAGCCATCACCAATAAAAAGGCAAGAACCTCAGATAGGAAGAAATGCTCCATGTCCATGTGGAAGTGGGAAAAAATACAAAAATTGTTGTGGGAAAAACCAGTAATATCAATGGTTACAGAATAGGAACAAAAGCATATAATGAATATAATCAAACAGGCTGTTCATTTACACCTGCAACAATATAGTATAGTGATTATTTAGAATATTGGTTAGAAAATTATTACCATATTAATCTTAAATATCATTTTATACAAGTTTTGTCAAATTAGAAACAGTTGTATTTGATAAAACAGGAATAGTAAAAATACTTGCAAACAAAAATGTAGAAAGGCTATGGAAGAGACAATAGAAGATATTGGGCTTGGAAGTAGTAAAGGAAAATTAATTATGAAAAAAATAATATTATCAATAGAAGGGATGACTTGTAGTGCTTGTTCTAATGGTTTAGAAAAATATTTAAACAAGCAAGAAGGAATAAATAAAGCATCTGTTAATTTAGTAATGGCTAATGCAAGTATTGAGTATGATGAGAAAACTTTAAATATTGATAATCTTAACGAATTTGTACGAAAAGCAGGTTTTAAAAGTTTAGGAGAATTTAAAGAAATAAAAATCGAAGGAAAAAATAAAAAAAAGAAGATTAAATTTATTATTTTTACAATACTTGCAATTATTTTAATATATATTGCAATGGGACATATGATTCATCTGCCAACATTCAAAATAATTAATGTAAATCAAAATCCTATTGGATATACAATATGCTTATTTGTATTTGCAATAATTTTTATGATATATGGGTTTGATATATTAAAAAATGGATATAAAAATTTAATACATAAAACTGCCAATATGGATACATTAGTTGGAATTGGAGTAATTAGTAGTTTCCTTTACAGCTTATATAATATGATATTACTTTTTAAAGGAAATAATGAAGCTATCCATCATTTATATTTTGAATCAGTGGTAATGATAATTTACTTTATAAAACTTGGAAGATATATTGACGGAATTAGTAAAGACAAAACAAAAGAAGCTATACAAAAATTAGTAAAAATTACACCAGAAAGTGCAACAATAAAAGTAAATGGAAAAGAAAAAACAGTTACAATAGATGAAGTAAATAAAGGAGATATAGTAATTAGCAAACCTGGAGAAAGAATTTCAGTAGACGGAGAAATAGTAGAGGGAAAAACTCATTTAGATGAATCTTTTATCACAGGAGAAAGTAAACCACAAACCAAAAGTATTGGTAATAAAGTAATTGCAGGTAGTATAAATTATGATGGATATATAGAATATAAAGCAGAAAAAATAGGTAAAGAGTCAGCTATATCAGAAATAGTAAAATTAGTTGTAGAAGCAAGCAATACAAAAGCACCAATTGCAAAAATTGCAGACACAGTTTCCGGATATTTTGTACCAATAGTTATTGCTATTAGCATATTAACATTTATTTTTTATCTAATTTTAGGTTATGGATTTGAAAATGCATTAATAACATTTGTAACAGTATTAGTAGTAGCTTGTCCTTGTAGCTTAGGATTAGCAACACCACTTGCGATAGTAGTATCAGAAGGAAAATGTGCAAACAACCGGAATTTTAATTAAAAAAAGCGAAATATTAGAAAATGCACAAAAAGTAAACACAATTGTGTTTGATAAAACAGGCACATTAACTTATGGTACATTAAAAATTGCAGAAATAAAAAATTATAGCAATATGAGTGATGAAAAACTGTTGCAATTAGTTGGATCAATAGAAAGTAAATCTTCACATCCGATAGGAAAAGCATTTACAGATTACTTAAAAGATAATAAATTAGAAACATTACAAGTAAAAGAATTTGGAAATGTAAGTGGATTTGGAATTATAGGTAGAATAGATGAACAAAAATTTATTATAGGAAATTCTAAAATACTTGAAAACTATAAGATAAAAAATATATATGAAAAAGATGAGAAAGAATTGGCAGCTGAAGGAAATAGTATTGTTTATGTTGTTCAAAATGAGCAGATAATAGCTTTAATAGGGGTAAATGATATTGTAAGAGAAAATAGTAAGGAAGTAATAAGCAAATTGAATAACAAAAATATTGATACAATTATGCTAACAGGAGATAACAAGGATACGGCAGAAAAAATTGCAAAAGATATAGGAATAACTCAAGTAATTGCAAATGTATTACCAAATGAAAAAACAAATATAATTAAAAAACTAAAACAAGAAAACAAATATGTTATGATGTGTGGAGATGGAATAAATGATAGTCCTGCACTTGCAACAGCAGATATTGGTGTTAGCGTAAAAAGTGGAACAGATATAGCAATTGATTCTTCAGATGTTATTTTAACTAAAAATGATTTATACAGTATTTTAAATTTAATAGATATAAGTAAAAGAACAATAATAATTATAAAACAAAATCTATTTTGGGCATTTTTCTATAATGCATTAATGATACCAATTGCAATTGGTATATTAAAACCAGTTGCAATATCTATTAGCCCAATGGTTGCAAGTTTATCTATGGTATTTAGTAGTATAACTGTAATACTAAATACATTAAGGCTAAAAAAGAAATAAATGGAGGATGCATATTGGAGAAATAATTAATAAAAAAATAATTTAATGTTGATTATACATTAAAAGAGGAAGTAGAAAATTATGAAGAATAAATTACTCAAAAATTATAGGCATTTAATTTTTGAGTAAAAAAACGGTAGAATAGTGGGGATAGCACATTTTTATTAAGCAACTATAAAAACTTTATAAATATTTTAAATATAATTTTGTGTAATCTTTAATTTGAAAAGTAATATATTACTCCTATTCCTTTTGCACAAAACTTTAATAATCGAGCGCTTTTATATATAAATAACCTAAAAATTATACATGTTTTCAAAATATGTATAATTTTTTATTTTTTTTATACATATTTATTGAAAATATATAAAAAATATGATATTTTATATATATGGAGGTAAAATATGAAACTAGAAATGTTACCATATAAAAATGTTAATCTAAAAACAAATAAAATTTTAGAACAATTAACTTTATCATCAAGAGCATTAGCAGAATTAAAAGGATATTCAAATACAATTCCCAATATGCATATTTTAATAAATGCTGTAACTATTAATGAGGCGAAAGATAGTAGTGCTATTGAAAATATTGTTACAACTCATGATGATATTTATAAAGTACTAACAGAAAGTGGTTATAAAGAAGAAAATGCGAAAGAAGTTGTAGATTATAGAAATGCCATTTGGCTTGGATATGAACAAATTAAAAAAGATGGTTATATAAATACAAACACTATTATTAAAATACAAGGAACTATTGAGCATAATAATGCTGGGATTAGAAAATTACCAGGTACAGAACTAAAAAATTCAATTACTGGAGAAACAATATATACTCCACCTCAAAGCGAACAAGAAATAAGAACTTATTTAAAGAACTTAGAAGACTTTATAAACAATAATGAAGATGGCATAGACCCATTAATAAAAGTTTGTCTAATACATTATCAATTTGAAAGTATTCATCCTTTTTATGATGGAAATGGGAGAACAGGAAGAATATTAAATATTCTATATCTTGTATTAAATAAATTAATTGATAGCCCAATTCTATACTTGAGTAAATATATAAATAAGACAAAACAAGACTATTATAAATTATTTAATGAAGTTAGGAATAATAATAATTTTGAAAATTGGATTCTATATATTTTAAAGGGTATTGAAATTACATCTAAAGAAACAATAACATTAATTGAAAAAATTCAAAATGAAATGAAAAAATATAAAGATGAATTTAGAAGTAAATTACCCAAAATATATTCGAAAGAATTATTAGAAAGTTTATTTTATGAAGTTTATACAAAAATAGCATATATAGAAAAAGCATGTAATGTTACTAGAATTACTGCAACTTCATATTTAAATCAGTTAGAAGAAATAGGACTTTTAGAATCTGAAAAAGTAGGAAGGGAAAGATTATATAAAAATACAAGATTAATAAAACTTTTATCTGAAAATTAGATATTATTTATGATAATAAAAATAAATTAGGAAAACCCTTGCCTCAAGCAGGGAGATTTAAATTGAGCAGACTATATAAAAAATAGACAATGAAGATAAATGTTTCTTTTAATGAGAAATACTTATCTTTTCTATTTTTAGTAAAAAACGGTAGAGTAGGGGGGATAGCTAATTTTTTAATATTAATAAAATTTATTAAATTTGAATTTGTAAAAAAATTATACAATTAGATAATTTAAAAATTTATTTAAAATTTTAAAATTAAGTTTTGAAAATTAAATTTATAAGTCCAAACAGAAATATTTTTAAAACGAACAAATGTTGTTTGCAAAAAATATAAATAATTAAATTATTTTAAAAAATTTTTATAACTAAATTTTAATAATATTTTTTTACAAGAATAAAATTATTGACGCATCAAAATGAGTTTTAAGCAGTTTCTAAATTTAATTAATATAACTTTGTTTATTAAAAATATTGCTAATTATTGATTTAAGTAACTTCTATTAAATGAATATAAAAATTATTGAAGGTTTTCACCTAAAATCAGTTAAATTAGAATAATAGAAAAATAGCCTAAAAAGTGCTAGAAAAACGACGCACGAGAATCGATTTTAAGGCATTTTTATTTTTAAGTCATATAGTTTGTTGTCTGTAAAATAAGGCAAATATAGAGAAATAGACACTTTGGAGATTTTTGAAAAATAATTATACAATTTAATATATAAAAATATATAATAAGAAAATAATTTATAGTAATGAAATTATATAAGTAAAATATATAAATGCTTTAAAATTGATTTTAGAAGCTCAAATAAATATAGATATGATAAGTAATACAAAAGATTACAATAATAAAGAATATAATATAAATAATATATAGAAATAAATATATATAATAAAATATTAATAGTTATAAAGCAGTCAAAAGCCTTGAAATAACAGAAGTGGAGGTTTATGGCTGTTTTATATATTACTCCTATTCCTTTTTGCACAAAACTTTGATAATGGTCGGTTTTTTATGTATAAAATTCTTAGTTTTCAATATAATATATATGTTCATTTCCCAAAAATAAAAAAAACTTGATTTTGGGAAGTCATACTGATATAATATTGGTGAGGTGATTCTATATGAAAATAATAGAAAGAGATTATTTGAAAGACTTAATTAGCATAATTGGAACTCCAGATATAAAAGTTATTACAGGAGTAAGGCGTAGTGGAAAATCAAAACTTTTGGAACAATTTAAAGAGTATATTGAAAAAAATATTGAAAATTATAATATAATATATATAAATTTTAGTTTATTAGAATTTGAACAATTAAATGAATATCACAAATTGAATGATTATATTGAATCAAAATATATACAAAATAAAAATAATTTTGTTTTAATAGATGAAGTTCAAATGTGTAATGGTTTTGAAA
>CALYAM010000008.1 GCA_944393565.1 uncultured Clostridia bacterium | reverse complement strand
TCTATGTATGAAACATTAAAAAACATAATATATTTTAATAAAATAACTGAAAAACAGAGAGTAGAATATTTAAACATCATAGATACAGAACTTCATATACAAAGAATATATTTAAGAATTATGTGTAAGCAAAAATATATAGATAGAATTGTACATAGATGGGTAGTAGATAATTTTTTAGAGCCATATTTTGTAACAACATTTATTTCTACTAGTTATGCATGTATAAAAGGAAGAGGAATGCATAAAACAGTAAAAAGAGTACAAAAAGATATGCTACATTTAACAAGGGCATGGAAAGAATATTATATTATAAAAATGGATATTAAAAAATATTTTGAAAATATAGATAAAGATATTTTATACAAAATATTAAATAGAAAAATAAAAGATAAAAAACTAAGATGGCTAATAAAAGAAATTCTATATTCTAATGGAGGAAAAACAGGTTTAGCAATAGGAAATTATACATCACAAATATTTGCTAATATCTATCTAAACGAAGTAGACCAATATGTAAAACATAAACTAAAACAAAAATATTATTATCGCTACATGGATGATAGTGTAATATTTGTAAAAACTAAACAAGAAGCAAAAGGAACATTAGAGAATATAAGAAATTTTGTAGAAGAAGAACTTAGATTAACATTAAACAAAAAAACACAAATTTTTAAAAACAAGCAAGGTGTAAACTTTTGCGGATATAAAATAAATGAATACAGACTAAAAATACGAGATAGAGGAAAGCGAAAATTAAAGAAAAAAATAAAATATTTAACAAAAGAAATTAAAGAGGGAAGAATGACAAGTCTCTAATATCTATTCAGATAGCCTATTTTAAGGAATAGGTTCAGTAAAGTATTAGATAGTAAAGAAACGGTTTCCCTCGTAAGAAAATTACGTAAAAAAGAATCAGCAAAAGCAAATGTAAGTAGAATATAGAACATATTTGCTTTTGCGAAAAGGATAAGGAAAATGAATTTATGTTTTATAAAAGGAAAAATATTAGAAAAAATTAATTTTCAATTTTTGTATCAAAAGAAAAATATAAGCATTGCGAGAACAAAATTAGAATTGCAAAAAGGAAGTATAATTACCATAAAAGGATATGATGAAATGGCAGATTGGATGATACAAAAAATAAAAAAAGAAGACAAAGTAATAATGCAAGGAAAATTAGATACAAGAATGGAAGTTGTGGTAAAATGGATGAAAGGATTTATGTACTAGAAGAACTTTATAAATATTTACAAAAAGGGTGTTTGAAAAATAATGTGCATAATAAATCGGAAATTTATTATTGCAATTTATAATAATTTTTTTATTTTACTATAATGTTTGAAAAAAAAAAGAATATGTGATATAAGTATATATATTATAAGGAGGAACACTTTTTTGAAAAAGAAAATAAAAGATTACACATTAGAAGAACTAAAAGAAGAAATGTGCGAAATAGGAGAAAAGACATTTCGTGCTAACCAAATATGGGAATGGTTATATAAAAAAAATGTTTTTTCCTTTGATGATATGACGAATATATCACCAGACCTTAGAGAAAAATTAGATAAACAATATGAAATTGGAGCATATAAAACAATAAAAAAACTAGAATCAAAAGACGGTACTAAAAAGTTTTTATTTGATATATTAGACGGAAATGCAATAGAAACAGTTCTTATGGAATACAAATTCGGTAAAAGTATTTGTGTTTCATCACAGGTTGGTTGCAAAATGGGTTGTAAATTTTGTGCATCTACTGGCATTAATTTTATTAGAAATTTAACTGCACGGTGAGATAGTAGAGCAAATATTATCAGTCCAAAGGGAAGAAAAAACAAGAATAAGTAATGTTGTTTTTATGGGAATAGGAGAACCACTAGATAATTATGAAAATGTTCTAAAAGCTATTAAAATAATAAATAACAGTAAAGGACTAAATATTGGGGCAAGACATATTAGTATATCTACTAGTGGTATAGTTCCTAAAATAATAAAATTGGCAGAGGAAAATTGGCAATGCACTCTTTCAATTTCATTGCATGCAACTACTAATGAAAAAAGAAGTGAGATGATGCCTGTAAATAATTTATACCCGATAGAAGATTTATTAAAAGCTTGTAAATATTATATTAAAAAGACAGGAAGAAGAATTACATTTGAATATGCTCTTGCAAAAGACAATAATGATAATATAGAAGATGCTAGAAGACTTGCAGTTTTATTAAAAGGAATGTTGGCACATGTAAATTTAATACCTATTAATAAAATAGAAGATGGCAAGTATATACAAAGTACAAATGAAAATATATTAAGATTTAGAGATTATTTGAATGCAAAAGGTGTTACAGCAACTATAAGAAGAGAGTTAGGCTCAGATATTAATGCTGCATGTGGGCAGCTGAGACGACAAAATCTAGCAAAAGCTAAGGAGGAAACATGAGAGTATTTGCTAAAACAGATATCGGAAAAACGCGTAATATGAATCAAGACTGCATTTATGTATCACCAGAAGGAGAGAATATAAAATTATATATTTTGGCAGATGGAATGGGAGGTTATAATCGGAGGAGAAATAGCCAGCAGTTTGGCTGTTGAATCAGTAAAAAATTATGTTAAAAATTACTTCGCTAGCATACAATTAGAAAAAGAAAGTATATTGCAATTTCTAAAAGAAGTTATACAATATGCAAATAATGTTGTATATCAGCGATCTAGAGAAATAAAAACACTGGAAGAGATGGGAACAACAATTGAAATTTGCTTAATATATAATGATAAAGTATTTATTGCTCATATAGGAGATAGCAGAGTTTATAGGATTCGCAAAAACTTTATCAGAAGACTAACAACTGATCATAGTTATGTGGAAAAGCTAGTAAAAGACGGCACTATTACTAGAGAACAATCATATAGTCATCCTAAGAAGAATATGCTTACAAGAGCTTTAGGATGCAATCCTGAAGTTGAGCCAGAAATAATGGTAAAGGGATTTTTAAAGGGAGATGTACTATTAATCTGTTCAGATGGACTTACTAATATGGTTTCGGAAAATGAAATCTACGGAATTATACGAACGAACATAGAAAAAGCAAATGAGATTCTAGTATCACGAGCTAATGAAAATGGTGGTTTAGACAATATAAGCGTGATTATTATAGAAAATAATTAAGGAGAGAAAAATATGAATTTTGAGGGAAGATTATTAGGAAACAGATATGAAATTATCGAAAGAATAGGAATAGGAGGAATGGCAACAGTTTATAAGGCAAAATGTCATGTCCTTAATCGATATGTAGCTGTAAAAATATTAAGAGATGAATTTACAACAGATAGAGAATTTATAAGAAGATTTAATACAGAAGCACAAGCAGCAGCAAGACTTACTCACCCTAATATTGTTTCTATATACGATGTAGGAAATGAAGGTAACATATACTATATTGTGATGGAGCTGATACAAGGAAAAACGTTAAAAGAAATTATTGAAGAAGATGGAGCCTTACCTTGGAAATGGTCTATTAATATAGCTATACAAATTGCATCAGCACTAGAGATGGCTCATAGAAATAATATTATACATCGTGATATTAAACCACATAATATTATAATAACAGAAGACGGAGTAGCAAAAGTGACGGATTTTGGTATTGCTAAAGCAGTTTCTAATTCTACAATTACTGCTTTTGGTACAACAATAGGGTCAGTTCATTATTTTTCTCCAGAACATGCAAGAGGTGGTTTTACAGACGCAAAATCAGATTTGTATTCTTTAGGTGTTGTTTTATATGAAATGCTAACAGGTAGAGTACCATTTGATGCAGACACTCCAGTATCAGTTGCTTTAAAACACATGCAAGAAATACCGATTGAACCATTAAAAATAAATCCGCTAATTCCAAGTAGCTTAAATAATATCATATTAAAAGCTATGCAAAAAGATCCAAACCAAAGATATCAATCTGCAACAGAGATGCTTCGTGATTTAAGACAAGTTGCTAAAAATCCAGAAGGAAATTTTGTTGTGCTAAACAAATATTCAAATGATTTTCCAACACAAAAAGTTGAAACTATTCAAAATAGGACATTAAACGAGAAAGCAGGAGATATAAAGGAAAAGCAAGAAAATAAAAAGAAGCAAAACAAACTAGTAGCATTTTATAGCAAACATAAAGTTCTAAAGGTATTTTCAATTATACTACTTTGTATTTTAATTTTCGTAGTTGCAATGGGAATTACTATAGCAGTCGCAAATGCGAATAGACCAAAACAGGTTCAAATTCCAAATTTAGTTGGCAAAACATTAAATGAGGTAGAAGAATTAACTAAACAAGCCAATGTAAAATATGAAGTAACAGAAGAAACATTTAGTAAAGATGTAGCAGAAGGCTTAGTTATTTCACAGGACCCAAGATTTGCCGAAAATTATGAGATATTAGAAAACAGTACAATAAAAATTATAGTAAGTAAAGGAATAGAATTAACAAAAGTACCAAAAGTTGCTGGAAAGCAAAAAGATGAGGCAATAGCAGAAATCGAAAAGCAAGGGCTTAAAGCTGAAATAAAAGAAGAAACAAGCGATAAAGTTGAAGAAGGATATGTTATTAGCCAAGAACCAAAAGAAGATGAAGAGATAGCAAAAGATTCAGTTGTTATAATTACAGTAAGTACAGGAAGAGGAATAGAAGAAGTAGATGTACCAAATGTTATAGGAAAGACAGAAGATGAAGCAAAAAAAATGATTACAGATGCAAAATTAGTCGCAAATGTAAGATATGAAGAAGATACTACAAAATCAAATGGGGTTGTGTTAAAACAAGATAAAGACGCAAATAGTAAATTAGACGAAGGCTCAACACTTACAATTACTGTAAATAAATTGCCTGAAATAAAAAATGCAACAGTTACAGTTAATGTAAAATCTTTAACAGGTTATAGTGAAACAACAAACATAGAAAATAGTACTAATGTGGTATCAACAGAGCCAAAAGATGTAAACGTAAAGGTAATTATAGTATCACAAGGCAACTCAAAAGAATATGAAAAAAGAACAAAAGAAAATAATAAAAATTTATCATTTGATGTTTCAGGAGTTGGAACAGTTAAAGTTAGTGTAAAAATAAATGACGCAATTGTTGTGGATGAGCAATATTGGGACCTAAATGTAGAAACATCAAAAAGTTTTGAATAAAATATGATGAAATAAGGTAGCCTAAGTCCAAGTAGAATATATTTTAGGCTACTTTATTTTAAAGGAGAGGGAAATGGAAGTTTCAACATCTATTTTAAGTGTAAAGCCTGAAGAGGCAGTACATACATTTTATGATATAGAGGTGGCAAAATCAGACTATTTTCATATTGATGTTATGGATGGAAAATTTGTAAAACCAGATACAAAACTATTTATGAAGGAATCAATACAAACAATTAAGAATATATCAAACATACCTATAGATGTACACTTGATGGTTGAAGATGCTGATTTTTTTGTTAACGAATATTTGCCATATATGCCAGCTTATATTACTGTACATTACGAGAGTTTTAAAAGCAAAAATCAATTACTAAAAGTAATAGATAAAATAAAGGAAAACGGATCAAAGGTGGGAATTTCTATAAAACCAGAAACTGAAATAGAAGCAATAAAGGAATTTTTACCTATTATAAATTTAGTCTTAGTAATGAGTGTAGAACCGGGCTATGGAGGACAAAAATTTAAAGAAGAAACATTATACAAAATAAAAAAATTGAATGAATATAGGGAAGAAGTTAATCTAGATTATTATATAGAAGTAGACGGTGGTATAAACCTAGAAATAGCAAGAAAAGTGGAAACAGCAGGAGGAGATATTATTGTTGTTGGAAGTGCAATAATAGAATCAAAAGATAAAAAGGAATTGATGAAAAAACTAAAAAATATTTAACTACACAAAAAAAGATGTGAGCTAATACACATCTTTTTTTGTAGAAAAGTAAAATCACTATGAAATCAAGATTTGCCTGTGATTTTATTCTTCAGTTTTCTTTCTATTTACAAAAGCTGCTACAAATAGATAGCCTAAGCCAAATATAACAGTTAGTAATTTAACAATAATTCCAACATAGAAAGGAATTTGCAACAATGCCCATAGAACTAAAGTAGTTAAAATAACAGCAGGTAAATTATGAGCTTTACCTAAAATTGCAACTTTGCTTCCAATTAAATTTGCAATTGCAATGGTTGTTATTGCAAAAGATAAAGCAAGAATTAAGAATAACCAAATGGAAAGTATTGCAAATGCAACAGGTATACCAATAATAGTAAGAATTAGTAAAGCAGAAACAGGTATTGGTAAAACAAGAAGTATAATACCAACTACAAATGAAATTATAGATTTCTTTGCAACTATGTCTTTTAATTTTTGATTAAAGTTAGGTGCCAATAAAACTATAAATGCAAATACAACAAGAACATATACAAGAGTATACACAAAGTTTATTACATATCCTAATATATTTTGACTATTAGAATTTGTGTTAACAGGTTCTTTATAATTTATGCTACCTTCTACACTACCTGATGGAATTTGAATAGCATCATTAGATGAATAGTTAAAATCTCCATAAACAAGTGCTGTTTCACCCACAGCAACTTCTGATGCAGTAATATGTGCGTTTCTACCAACACTACCGTTTACTGTAATATTAGAACCACTTGCTCTCATATCTCTAAGAACAATACCCGTATCTGATATTGTTAAATTTCCTAAAGAATATAAATCACAAACAATACCATCTATTGTTATAGTATTTGCACACACAAATAAATTTCCATAAATATAACTATCGCTTGTTAAGTTAAGAGTATCAGCAAAAACGAATAAGTCTCCACCAACTTTTCCAGAAACTGAAATTTTGCTTCCCATTAGATATGCATTGCCATCTACTAATTTATCAAGAATTATTTCATCATCAAATTGATACAAATCATCTTCATATAATTCTTGAGAAGTTGTTTCGGAAGTGCCCACAGTAGTGTCTCCATTTGAAGTTTCACCTTCACTTGAAGTTTCATTTTCATTTGCTGATGAGTTTTCTTCTGTTACAACATTTTCTTCAGAAACAATTTCAGCAGTATCTTCGGATGCAAAACATACTGTTATCATAATTATTAGTGTAATAACAGTAACTACAAAAATCTTTTGTAATTTCTTAAACATAATAAAATCTCCTCTCAATAATATATTAACAAATAAAATCATATAACCTAAAAAAAAGTTTGTCAATTAAAAACACAAAAAAAACACAAAATTGTATGTGCCATAAGATGAGAAAAATATAATCAAATAATAAATTTAAAAAGAATACTTGAAAAGTACATACATTTAATATAAAATAAAACTGGTTTTAAAAACTAAATTTTTTTATGATGCAAAGCATCAGAAGTGGAGGATATTTTATGTCAGTAAAAATTGGAATTAATGGATTTGGAAGAATTGGAAACTTGGCGTTCCAAGCAGCTCTAGAAAAAGATGGAGTAGAAATCGTAGCGATAAATGACCCATTTATTACAGCAGATTATATGGCATATATGGTAAAATTTGATACTGTGCATGGAAGGTTTAAAGGAGAAGTAAAATCAGAAGACGGGAAACTAATTGTAAATGGAAAGGAAATAAAAGTATATAATGAAATGGATCCAAAAAATATTCCATGGGGAGCAAATGGAGTAGAATATGTTTTGGAATGCTCAGGAGTTTTTACAACTATTGAAAAGGCCAATGCACATTTAGAAGCTGGCGCAAAAAAGGTTATAATAAGTGCTCCATCAAAGGATGCTCCAATGTTTGTAATGGGAGTAAATAATGATAAATACGATCCAAGTATGAATATAATTTCAAATGCATCATGTACAACCAACTGCTTGGCACCACTTGCAAAAGTAATACATGATAATTTTGGAATTAAAGATGGTCTTATGACTACAGTACACAGTACAACCGCTACACAGAAAACAGTAGATGGTGCTTCAAAAAAAGACTGGAGAGGCGGACGAGCAGCAGCAGCAAATATTATTCCATCATCAACAGGTGCTGCAAAAGCAGTTGGAAAAGTAATTCCAGAATTAAATGGAAAACTAACAGGTATGGCATTTAGAGTACCTACAATAGATGTATCTGTTGTAGACTTAACATGTAATTTAGAAAAACCAGCAACATATGAAGAAATATGTGCAACCATAAAAAAGGCATCCGAAAATGAACTAAACGGAATATTAGAATATGTAGATGAAGATGTTGTATCTTCTGACTTTATTCATGATAGTCACACTTCTATATTTGATAGTAAAGCAGGTATTGCATTAACAGATACTTTTGTAAAGCTTGTTGCATGGTATGATAACGAATGGGGTTATTCAAATAAGCTAATTGATTTGGCATGCTATATTGCAACAAAAGGACAATAACATTGCAGTGAAGGGCGGATTCTTAAATTCCGCCCATTTAAATATTTTTATAAAATAAAAAAGAAAGGAGTAGATTCAATTGTATCTATACTAGCAATTGAATTATCGGTAAGATTTATGAATAAGAAAACTATAAAAGATATTGATGTGGTAGGAAAAAAGGTTTTAGTAAGATGTGATTTTAATGTACCACAAGATGAAAACGGAACAATTACAGATAATAGGAGAATTGTGGCAGCATTGCCAACAATTAAATATTTATTAGAACACAATGCAAAAATAATACTATGCTCACATTTAGGAAGACCAAAGGGAGAATTTAATTTAAAATATTCATTAAGACCTGTAGCAGAAGAGCTTACAAAGTTATTAGAAAAAAAAGTGCAACTTGCAAATGATGTTATTGGAGAAAGTGCGCAAAATTTAACATCTAATATGAAAGATGGAGATGTAATACTACTAGAAAATGTTAGATTTGAGCCAGGAGAAGAAAAAAATGATGAACAACTTTCTAAACAACTTGCTTCACTGGCGGAAATATATGTAAATGATGCATTTGGTACAGCGCACAGAGCACATAGTTCAACAACAGGAATTGCAAATTATTTACCAGCGGTATCAGGCTTTTTAATAGAAAAGGAACTTAACTTTTTAGGAAGTGCTTTAGAAAACCCAGAGCGTCCATTTGTTGCAATATTGGGAGGAGCAAAAGTATCTGACAAAATAGGAGTAATTGAAGCATTGCTTAACAAAGTGAATACTTTAATTATAGGTGGTGGTATGGCATTTACTTTTTTAAAGGCACAAGGGCATAAAATAGGTAAATCTATTTGTGAGCTGAATAAGTTAGATTTAGCAAAAGAATTACTTGAAAAAGCAGATGAAAAAGGAGTAAAATTATTATTACCAATAGATACCCATGTTGCAACAGACTATTCAAATGAAGCTGAAGACAAATATGTTCATTCACAGGAAATCCCAGATGGCTGGGAGGGATTAGACATAGGACCGGAAACAGTTAAATTATTTGAAACAGCATTGCAAGGAGCAAAAACAGTAGTATGGAATGGACCACTTGGAGTATGTGAGTTTCCTAAATTTAAGAATGGAACATACGAAGTTGCAAAAATGTTAGCCAAGCTAGATGCAACAACAATTATTGGAGGAGGAGACTCAGCAGCAGCAATTGAAAAAATGGGACTTTCAGATAAAATGACTCATATTTCAACAGGAGGAGGGGCATCATTGGAATTTCTAGAAGGGAAAAAACTCCCAGGAATAGAAGCACTGCAAGATAAATAATTTTTAATGTAAAGGAAGGTAATTAAATAATGCGAAGAAAAGTAATAGCTGGAAACTGGAAAATGAATAAACTTCCTAATGAAGCAATTGAGTTTATACAAAAGCTAGAACCGCTTGTAAAAGATACAAAAAATGAGGTAATCCTTTGTGTTCCATATACAGATCTGTTTTATGCAATAATGACTGCACAAGGAACTAACATAAAAATAGGAGCCCAAAACATGCACTATGAAGAAAAAGGAGCTTTTACAGGAGAGGTTTCTGGGGAAATGCTAAAATCAATTGGAGCTGAATATGTAATTATAGGACATTCGGAAAGAAGAATGTATTTTGCAGAAACAGATGAAACCGTAAATAAAAAATTAAAATCAGCACTAAAATGTAAATTAAAACCAATTGTTTGCGTTGGCGAAAGTTTAAATGAAAGAGAAAAAGGTATAGCTAATGAAGTAGTTACAAAACAAACCCATATTGCCTTAGAAGGATTAAAAGACTCAGAAGTAAGTAATACTATAATTGCTTATGAACCAATATGGGCAATAGGAACTGGGAAAACTGCAACTTCGGAAGACGCAGAAAAAGCTATAAAAGCAATACGAGATGAAATAGCAAAAATGTATGGACAAAAAATATCAAGTGGAGTTATAATACAATATGGTGGAAGTGTAAAAGTTTCTAATGCGAAGGAACTATTTAATATGCCAAATATTGATGGCGGTTTAGTTGGCGGGGCAAGTTTAGATGTAGAAGAATTTAGCAAAATAATTAATTACTAAACATTACAAATGAAAAACAATATAAGCTTAATAGTGATTGTAAAAAAAGGAAGGATTATAAAAATGGATAAAAAACTTACAATGCTAATGATACTTGATGGTTTTGGCATTAACAAAGAAAAGAATGGGAATGCAATAGCAATGGCTAAAACGCCAACAATTGATAAATTAATGAAACAATTTCCTAATACAATAATACATGCTAGTGGGTTGGATGTTGGATTACCAGATGGACAAATGGGAAACTCAGAAGTAGGGCACACAAACATAGGGGCAGGAAGAATTGTATATCAGGAATTAACTAGAATTACAAAATCTATTGAAGATGGAGATTTCTTTAGCATACCAGAATTTACAGCGGCAATTGAAAATTGCAAAAAAAATAATAGTAAGTTGCATATCATGGGATTATTATCAGACGGAGGCGTACACAGCCATATACGTCATCTTTACGGATTGCTAGAATTAGCCAAAAGAAAGGATTTCGAAGATGTATATGTACATTGCTTTTTAGATGGAAGAGATACAGCACCTGCATCAGCAGAAACATATATTACAGAATTACAAAAGAAAATGGAAGAAAAAGGTGTAGGAAGAATTGCTAGTATTATGGGAAGATTTTATGCAATGGATAGAGACAAACGCTGGGAAAGAATCCAAAAAGCATATGATGCATTGGTAAATGGTGAAGGAGAAAAATGTACTAGTGCAATTCGTGCAATAGAAAGCTCTTATCAGCAAGAGGTATTTGATGAGTTTGTAAAACCAGCTGTTATTGTTGGAACAGATGGAAAACCAGTTGCTACAATAGCGCAAAATGATTCTGTTATTTTCTTTAATTTTAGACCAGATAGAGCAAGAGAAATCACAAGAGCAATTGTTGACAATGAGTTTAAAGAATTTGAAAAAAAGCTTCTTTCTTTATACTATGTGTGCTTTACAAATTATGATGAGACTATTCCAAACGTAAATATAGCGTTTAAGAAAACAGATATAAAAAACACATTTGGAGAATACATTAGCAAAGAAGGATTGACACAACTGCGTATTGCAGAAACAGAAAAATATGCCCATGTAACATTTTTCTTTAATGGAGGGGAAGAAAAACAATATCAAGGTGAGGACAGAATTTTAATACCATCTCCTAAAGTAGAAACATATGATTTAAAACCAGAGATGAGTGCAATTGCTGTTACTGATAAAGTAGTAGAAGCCATAGAATCAGAAAAATATAATAGTATAATTTTAAATTATGCTAACTGTGATATGGTAGGGCATACAGGTAGTCTAGAAGCTGCGATAAAAGCAGTAGAAACAATAGATGAATGCATTTCAAGGGTTGTGCAATCAATAAACAAAGTAAATGGAATTTTATTTATAACAGCTGACCATGGTAATGCGGAACAAATGATAGACTATAAAACAGGAGAACCACATACAGCTCATACAACAAATGTGGTTCCACTAATTTTGATTGGACTAGATAAAGTAGAATTAAAAGAAGGAAGACTCGCAGACTTAGCGCCTAGTATGCTAGATGTTTTGGGATTAGAAAAACCAGAGGAAATGACAGGAGAAAGCCTTATTATAAGATAAAAAAATATGGAAAAGCGTTTCAAAAGGGGGATGCGGCTTTGAAGGTAACACCAAAGATGAAAAAAATATATGCAGACATACAAAACCATTTGTTTTGCATGATACCAGAACGCTTTGAAAGCATATATTTGTATGCATCAATAATTGAACAAGTTCATGGAATGCCAATAGGTGAAATGTTTTTTTATTATTTTCCTAAGGGAATATTAAAAAAAAGACCAATTAATGTGTATGAGATTCCAAATAAATTTAATATAGAAGATGAAACTTATTCTAAAATAATTAATGAATTATATAAATTAATAAAACAACTAAGAGAAGAATTTATTGAAACAGCTCAGGTGCCATGGACAAATTTAACAATTAAAATTGAAAATTTTAAATTTTTTGTGGAGTATTATTATGATGACTTGACAATGTCGCCATATTCAAATTATGAGAGGCATATTTTATGGAGATATAAATATCTTAAAGAAGATAGTAATACATATAATAAGAAAGAAAAGGAATTGATACAAAAATATTTGCAAGAAAACAAACTAGTAGAAAAAAAAGAAACTTATCAAGAAGCTATATATAACAATAGACAGAAACAAAAATTAGATTATGAAACAGAAGACCATACTAATGAAGAAAATTTAGATGGAAAAAAGGAAAAAAATCAAATATTAAATGTTAAAAATTAGGGATTCCTAATTAATATATACATTGAAAGGAGCAAAAAAATGATTTATTCAAAAGAAATAGAAGAAATGTGCAAAGTTGCAAAAGGAGTAGACCATGGACCAGCACCAATTCCTGAAGAAGGAAAATGGGTAAAATCTAAAGAAATAAAGGATATTTCTGGATTAACACATGGAATTGGTTGGTGCGCACCTCAACAAGGAGCATGCAAGTTAACGTTAAATGTTAAAGAAGGAATTATACAAGAAGCTTTAGTCGAAACAATTGGATGTTCAGGAATGACCCATTCGGCGGCAATGGCAGGAGAAATATTAGTTGGAAAGACAATACTAGAAGCGCTAAATACAGACCTAGTATGTGATGCCATAAATACCGCAATGAGAGAATTATTTTTACAAATTGTATATGGAAGAACACAATCTGCATTTTCAGAAGGTGGGCTTACAATTGGAGCGGGTCTAGAAGACTTAGGTAAAGGACATAGAAGCCAAGTCGGAACAATTTATAGTACATTAGCGAAAGGTCCAAGATATTTGGAGCTTGCAGAAGGATATATAGTGGAGATAGGCTTAGATAAAGATGATCAAATTATTGGATATAAATATGTTAATCTTGGAAAAATGATGGAAAACATAAAAAAAGGTATTGCAGTAGAAGAAGCAATTGAAAAAGCAAGTGGTAAATACGGAAGATTCGATGAGGCAGTTAAAAAAATTGATCCTCGTAAAGAGTAAAACAAATAGAATTTTAAATTAAGGGGGAATGAAAATGGCATTATTTGAAGGGTATGAAAGAAGAATTAATCAAATTAAACCAGTTATGGAAAAATATGAAATTAAAGATTTTGAAGACGCGCTAAACATATGCAAAGAAAAAGGTTTTAACCCATATGATATAGTAAAAGGAGTACAACCAATTTGTTTTGAAAATGCTTGCTGGGCATATACACTAGGAGCGGCTATTGCAATAAAGAAAGGATGCAAAAAGGCTCATGAAGCAGCAAAAGCGATTGGAGAAGGGTTGCAAGCATTTTGCATTCTAGGTTCTGTTGCAGATGATAGAAAAGTAGGCCTAGGGCATGGTAATTTGGCTTCTATGCTACTTTCAGAAGAAACTGAATGTTTTGCTTTTCTTGCTGGGCATGAAAGCTTTGCAGCTGCAGAAGGGGCAATAGGAATTGCGAAATCTGCAAATAAAGTAAGAAAAGAACCATTGAGAGTTATTTTAAATGGACTAGGGAAAGATGCAGCACAAGTAATTTCAAGAATTAATGGTTTTACATATGTAAGAACGAAGTTTGATTATTACACAGGGAAATTAACAATAACAGATGAAATAGCATATTCTGATGGAGAGAGAAGCAAAGTACGTTGCTATGGTGCAGACGATGTCCGTGAAGGTGTAGCCATTATGCATTATGAGAAAGTAGATGTATCAATTACTGGAAATTCTACAAACCCTACTAGGTTCCAACATCCAGTAGCAGGAACATACAAAAAAGAATGTATTGAACAAGGGAAAAAATATTTTTCAGTTGCATCTGGAGGTGGAACAGGAAGGACACTTCACCCAGATAATATGGCAGCAGGACCTGCATCATATGGAATGACAGATACAATGGGAAGAATGCATTCAGATGCACAATTTGCGGGATCATCTTCAGTACCAGCACATGTGGAGATGATGGGACTTATTGGAATGGGTAACAATCCAATGGTTGGGGCCACAGTGTCTGTTGCAGTTGCAGTAGAAGAAGCTATGAAATAGCATATTACAAAGGATTATAGAAGGCAGTGGTAAGAAGAAAATTTGCTTACTGCCAACTATTGCCCACCAAAATGCCCACGCATTTTGGTGGGCAATATTCATTTCAATACATTTAGATTATTTAAAATTTCAGAGGTATTACTTTGAAGTTTTTCTTTATTCTTTTACATACAAACAAAAAAATTCACACAAAAAACACAGAAGAAATGATATAATACAAAAAAGGATGTGTACATATGAAAAAAAAGAAGAAAGCGATTCGAAAAAAAAGAGTTTTGTTAGCAATAATTTTGATTGTAGTAGCTATATATGTGACAATAATTGTGACACAAAACAATCAAAATAGGGAACAACCTGTTTTAGCGGAAAAAGAAGAAATTGTGGCAGTATTCCCAGAAGAAGTATTTGGAGTTCCAGTAAAAACAAAATTGATAGAACTTGGCAAAGAAGGAAGACCAGGAGTAAAAAGAGAAATAAAATATATTGTAATACATGAAACAGGAAACTTTGAAAAAGGAACGGACGCGGAAAGCCATTCAATACTACTAACAGAAAATAGTAATGACTCTACCTCATGGCATTATACTGTTGATGACCACGAAATTTATCACCATATTCCAGATGATGAAGTTGCTTGGCATGCAGGTGATGGAGTTAAAAATGGTGGTGGTAATATTAATGGAATAGGAATAGAATTATGTGTTAACTCAGACGGAGATTTTGAAGAAACATTTGATAATGCAACTAAGTTAGTAGCTTACTTGCTAGACGCATATAATTTATCAACAGATGCAATAAAAAAACACGGTGACTTTATTAGTAAAGACTGCCCAAACACCATAATAAAAGAAAATAGAATGGACGAATTTATAAAAAAAGTAAAAGAATATCAAGAGGCAATGTAATAAAACATTGCTTTTTTATTTTTTTTTTGATATATTAAAACATAAAAGCATAGTAAAGGAATTAGATTAATATGGGAATAAAAGAAGATTGGGAAGAAATAGAAAAATGGCAAAAAGAGTATGAAACTAAAAAACAAATGGAATATGGAAGTAATGGACAATTTCCAAAATTTAGAGAAATTAGTAAAAAAACAAAAAAGATTGTTAAGTTTTTTGATGCTTTGTTATGGGGAATATGCTATTTAACAATAGGATTACTTATTTTATTTACTATAATTGTTGCAATAAAAATAATTGGAAATTGGGGATGATAAAATACTTGTAGAAGGGATTGTGTAAAACTTGAAGAAAAAGGTACTATTGGGAATAAGTGGTGGAGTAGATAGCAGTGTTTCAGCAATACTATTGCAAGAGCAAGGCTATGATGTTATAGGAATAACAATGGAACTCCAAGAAGAAAAAGAACAAATAAAAGATGCAAAAAAGGTATGTGAACAATTAAAGATACCACATTACGTAGTAGATTATAAAAAAGAATTTGAAAAATATGTAATAAAGGATTTTTGCAAAAACTATGCAAACTGCAAAACACCCAATCCTTGTATAGAATGTAATAAATATTTTAAATTCGGTGCAATGTGGGAAATGGCAAAAAAATTAGGAGCAGACTTTATTGCAACAGGGCACTATGCAAAAACGGAATATAGTAGTAAGTATAAACAATTAGTATTAAAAAAGTCAGACTCTGTATTTAAAGACCAAAGCTATATGTTATGGTCAATAAAAAAAGATATTATACCTAAAATAATCTTCCCACTTGGGAAGTACACTAGCAAAGAAAAAATCAGAAAAATTGCACAAGAATACAACTTACTTATTGCGGATAAACCTGATAGCCAAGATATTTGCTTTATACCAAATGGAGATTATAAAACATTTTTAGAAAGGTATGCTAATTTTAAAAACAAACGAGGTAATATTGTAACAAGAAATGGAAATGTACTTGGTGTGCATAATGGATTATACAAATATACAATAGGACAAAGAAAAGGACTTGGAGTATCATACGAAGTCCCATTATATGTTATAGACTTTAATGAAGAAAAAAATGAACTGATTGTTGGAGAAGAAAATGAACTATATAAAAATGAAATTGAAGTAACAGATTTAAATTGGCTAATTGAAAATGAGCCAGAGGATTTAACAAAAATTTTTGTAAAGACAAGGTATAAAGCAAATTTTGCAATGGCAACAATTAATAAAATGGAAAATAATAAATTAAAAGTTATATTTGATGAACCACAAAAAGCTTTAACTCCAGGACAGTCTGCGGTCTTTTATGATGGAGAGATTGTACTTGGTGGTGGAAAAATAATGAATGGTAAAATATTGTAAAACTCTTGATTTTTACAAAAAAAATGATATAATACTTGCTATAAAAATAGAAAATAGGACAGCATAAATAAAAATATGTCCATTTCGTCCTAAAAATAGGATGAAATGGTTTTTTTATAAGGAGGAGAAAAATGAGCGAAGAAAAGAATGATTATGGCAAAACATTAAATTTACCCAAAACAGAATTTCCAATGAGAGCGAGTTTACCAGAAAATGAGCCTAAGATATTGGAAAATGTATTTGAAAAAGGACTATATGAAAAAACTCTTAAGAAAAATGAGGGAAAGGAACCATTTGTATTACATGATGGACCTCCTTATGCTAATGGTGAAATCCATACAGGACATGCATTAAATAAAATACTAAAGGATACGGTGGTTAGATATAAGAATTTAAAAGGGTATTACACACCATATATCCCAGGATATGATACACATGGTTTACCAACAGAAAAACGTGCTATACAAGTTCTTGGAATAAACCGCGATGAAGTATCAATTAGTGAATTTCGAAACACATGTAGAGATTTTGCACTAAGTTTTGTAGAAAAGCAAACCAAAGGGTTTAAGAGACTAGGCGTGCTAGGAGACTGGGAACATCCATATATTACGTTACAACCAGAGTTTGAGGCTAGACAAATAGGTATTTTTGGAAAAATGTATGAAAAAGGATATATATATAAGGGATTAAAACCTGTATATTGGTGTACAGACTGTGAAACAGCGTTAGCAGAAGCCGAAATAGAGTACAAGGACCATAAAACAACATCAATTTATGTAAAATTTGAAGTTAAGGAATCAAGTATAAAATTAAATACAACAAAACCTACATACTTTCTAATTTGGACAACAACCCCATGGACTTTGCCAGGCAATGTTGCAATTACAATTGGTGGAGATTATGATTATAGCTTAATAGAAACACAAAGTGAAAGTTATATACTTGCAACACAGCTAGTAGAAGAAGTAATGAAATTAGCGGGGAATAATTCATATAAAGAGGTACAAAAGATTAAAGGCAATGACTTAGAAGGAACTCTTTGCAAACATCCATTCCTAGATAGAACCTCACTAGTTGTATTGGGAAGTGATGATACAATCGTTGTTGAATTAGATACAGGTACTGGAGCAGTACATACAGCACCTGGCTATGGTAAAGAGGATTACTTATGTGGTTTAAAAAACAATTTGGAAATTGTAGTAACAGTAGATGGAAAAGGCTATCAAAGAGAAGGAGCAGGGCCATTTGAGAATATGTATTATGAAAAATCAAATGATGCTATAATTCAATGGCTAGAAGAACACCATTGCTTACTACACAAGCAAACAATAACACACCAATACCCACATTGTTGGAGATGTAAAAATCCTATTATTTTTAGAGCAACAAACCAGTGGTTTGCATCAGTAGAAGGCTTTAGAAATGAAGCATTAGAAGCAATAAAGACAGTAAAGTGGTATCCTGCATGGGGAGAGGAAAGAATTACTAACATGGTAAAGGAAAGAGCAGATTGGTGTATTTCAAGACAACGTACATGGGGAGTTCCAATTCCAATTTTCTATTGTGAGGATTGTGGAAAAGAATATATTACAAAAGAATCAATTAAGAAAATACAAGACATATTTAGAGAAAAAGGATCTACATCATGGTATGAACTTTCTGTAAAAGACTTAATGCCAAATGAAGCAAAATGCCAAGAATGTGGTTGCAAGAATTTTAGAATTGAAACTGATATTATGGATGTATGGTTCGATTCTGGCTCTACTCATGAGGCTGTTTTGGTCGAAAGAGGGTTACCATCAGCTAATATGTATCTTGAAGGAAATGATCAATATAGAGGATGGTTCCAATCATCTTTGCTTACATCAGTTGCAACAAGGGGAGTAGCACCATATAAAGAGGTATTAACACATGGGTTTGTAATTGATGAAAAAGGCAAAAAAATGTCAAAATCAGAAGGAAATGTAATTAGCCCACAGGATATAATCAAAGAATATGGTGCAGATATTTTAAGACTATGGGTATTGTCATCTGACTATAAGTCAGAAATTAGTTTATCAAAAGACATATTAAAACAAATTACAGAAGTATATCGTAAAATTCGAAACACAGCAAGATACATACTTGGAAACATATCAGATTATGATCCAGATGAGCCTGTTGCATATGAAAATTTAATGGAAATAGATAAATTTGCATTATATAAATTAAATCAGCTAATAAGAACTGCAACTCAAAGTTTTGAAACATATGAATTCCATATGGCATATCATGAAATTAACAAATTCTGTGTTAATGATATGAGTAATTTTTATTTAGACATAATAAAAGATAGGCTATATACTTCAAATAAAAATTCCGTAGAAAGAAAGGCTGCTCAAACAGCAATGTATATAATTTTATCAGCATTAGTAAGGTTACTTACTCCAATGACGGCATTTACAGTGGAAGAAATATGGAAATTCATGCCACATCCTAAAAAAGAAAATGTGCAAAGCCCAATGCTAGATTACTGGCCAGTAGAAAATCCAAAATATAATGATATAAATCTTGCAGAAAAATGGGAGAAAATAGTGAGGTTAAAAGAAGCGGTTGCTAAAAAATTAGAACTTGCAAGAAATGATAAAGTAATTGGACATTCGTTAAATGCAAAAGTGACATTATATGCAGAAGGAGAAAATTTAGAATTACTAAAATCAATGGAGAATGAACTACAAACGGTATTTATAGTATCAAAGGTGGAAATTGTGCAAAACAATAGAAAAGATGAATCAGAACAAATTGGAATAAAAGTAGAAATGGCATCAGGACAAAAATGCGAAAGATGCTGGATGTATTCAGAAACAGTAGGTGAAAGTAAAACACACCCAACATTATGTGATAGATGTGTAAAAACATTAACAACTATATAAAAACATAAAGATAATATGCACCTCCAAATAAATAGGAAGGTGCATATTATTAATACTAAGAATTTCAACTACAATTTAGAATATAGACTTTAGTATTGATAATAAGTAAAAAAAAAAGTATAATAAAAAATATATTAATTAATACAAGGAGGAAAAACGTTGCAAAAGAAGAAAAGCAAGTTATCAAAAATTTTTAGTATTATTTTTATAATAATTGTATGTTTAGCACTAAAATTTATTTATGATATATATAAGGAAAATTATTTTGGAGATTTTATAAGAGCAGAGTACATAGCAAACATTTCAGAATTCAAAAGAGATAGACAAGTAAAACAAAATACCAATAGCTATCGAATTGTATCAAATGATTTTAATGATGCAATGTTCTATAAAAAAGTTGCTGTAACTCCCAATACACCATATCGTGTGACATGTATGGTAAAAACAGAAAATGTAGTAACACAAAAGCTCGTTTCAAATGCAGGGGCAGGAATATGTATAGCAGATACAACAGAATGTTCTAATACAATAAAAGGAACAACAGATTGGCAAGAAATAGAATTTCTATTCAATTCGAAAAATCGTACTGAGGTAGACATTGGATTTAGACTTGGTTCTTACGCAGATAATTGTAAGGGAACCGCGTGGTTTTCAGACATAAAGCTAGAGGTAGGATCCTATACACAAGATAATAATTGGAAAATGGTATGTTTTATATTTCACAATTTAGATGTAACTGTTGAGGAAAATGGAACAGAAATAAGAATACAAGAAAGTATGACACAAACAGATATATTAGATATGAAATCAAATATGGAAAGAGCAAAAAATAGTTTTTCAGAGCTCTCTAATAGGCAAATGAATATGCAATATGAGATAATTGAAATAGAAGAACCAATTAGATCTGTTAGCTTTGATGATGAAAACGGCTATTATGTTTCACCATCAGATATTGCAGAAATAATAGAGCCATATGTAAGAAAAGGGGAATACGATTATATATATACAGCAGTAAAATTTGGGAAATTAATGCATGATGATTCTGAAAATGAAGCAGATTGGATTGGCCTTCGGAGGCATGGATTATAAAGATATAGGCTTTTCAAATATTAGGGTCCCAAATGATGACAAAAGCTATATATATAAATATGATGCAAGAGTGAACTTGTTTCCAGAAGAGGTATTTATACATGAATTTTTACATACAATGGAAAGAATTTCAGAGGAATATGGATTGGAGTATCCATTATTACATGATAATGAAAAATATGGTTATGAGGTCCAGCCCAAACTAGGTCTTAAAAATTGGTATGGCGATTTTATGAAAAAACAAATAGAATTAAATGGTACATATATTGGTCTAAATCCATCTATATATTACTTAAAGCCTGTTCATCAAAATGCATTTGAATATGCAATGGAAATAGATATACAAAATGAGCCAGATAACATAATAGAGGAAATAAAAATAATAATAGAAACTATTATCAATAGTACAAGATATATAAAAAGGAGCAATACATGAAAGTAACAGATTTTGATTATTATCTTCCAGAAGAACTTATAGCGCAACATCCAAATGAAAAAAGAGATGAAGCAAAATTAATGATATTAAATAGGCAAACTCAAAAAATATCACATAAAATTTTTAAAGATATAATAGATTATTTGGAACCAGGAGACTGTTTGGTTATTAATAATACTAAGGTGATTCCTGCAAGATTATATGGAACAAAAGAAGGCACAAATGCAAATATAGAAATATTGTTATTAAAAAAAATAAAAAATGATACTTGGGAAGCAATTGTAAAACCAGGAAAAAAATTACGAACAGGTGCAAAAGTTAGTTTTGGAAATGGACTATTAAAAGCACAAATAAAAGATATTCTAGAAAATGGAAATAGAATTATAGAGTTTTATTATAAGGGAATTTTTAATGAGATTTTAGATAAAATAGGGATTATGCCATTGCCACCTTATATAAAAGAAAAACTAAAAGAGCAAAACCGTTACCAGACTGTGTATGCTAAAAACGAAGGATCAGCTGCAGCTCCAACTGCAGGACTTCATTTTACAGAGGAGCTACTAGAGAAAATAAAAGAAAAAGGTGTAGAAATTGCTAATGTAACTTTACATGTTGGAATTGGTACTTTTAGACCTGTAAAAGTAGAAAATATAGAAGAACATGATATGCATTCAGAGCATTTTTATATAAAAAAAGAAGATGCAGACAAAATAAACAAAGCAAAAAAAACAGGCAAAAGAGTTATTGCATGTGGTACGACTTCATGCCGAGTGCTTGAATCAGTAGCAAATCAAAATGGGGAGGTAAAAGAAATAGAGGCAGATACTAATATTTTTATATATCCAGGTTATAAATTTAAATGCATAGATGGATTAATAACAAATTTTCACTTACCAAAATCAACATTAATTATGTTAGTTTCTGCTTTAGCAGGTAGAGAATATGTATTAAACGCATATCAAGAAGCTGTAAAAGAAAAATATTTGTTTTTTAGCTTTGGAGATGCAATGCTTATAATATAACTAAAATAAAGAAAGGAAAGAAAAATGAAACCAGCAGTAACATATGAACTATTACATGAATGTAAACAAACAGGAGCAAGAAGAGGTATTGTGCATACTCCTCATGGAGACATACAAACTCCAGTATTCATGCCAGTCGGAACACAGGCAACAGTGAAATCCGTAACTCCAGAGGAACTAAAAGAAGAGGTAAAAGCAGAAATTATCTTAGCTAATACATATCATTTATATTTAAGACCTGGGCATGAGCTTGTAAAACAAGCAGGAGGGCTACATTCATTTATGCACTGGAATAGGCCGATTTTAACTGACAGTGGAGGATTTCAAGTATTTAGCTTAGGAGATTTAAGAAAGATTACAGAAGAAGGAGTTGAGTTTAAATCATACTTAGATGGTAGTAAACATTTTTTATCACCAGAGAAAGTAATGGAAATTGAAAATGCATTAGGCGCAGATATAATAATGGCATTTGACGAATGTGCACCATTTCCATCTAGCTATGAATACACCAAGAATTCAATGGAAAGGACTACACGATGGGCTAAAAGGTGTAAAGACTCAACTAAAAGAGATGATCAGGCATTATTTGGCATTATACAAGGAGGATTTTATAAAGACTTAAGGCAAAAGAGCTTAGAAGATTTAGTTCAACTGGATTTCCCTGGCTATGCTATTGGAGGAATAAGTGTGGGAGAGCCTAAGGAAGAATTTTTAGATATATTAAATTATGTAGGACCTAAGTTGCCAAAAGATAAACCAAGATATTTAATGGGGGTTGGAACTCCAGACTACTTAATTGAGGCTGCAATGGCAGGAATAGACATGTGCGATTGTGTATTACCAACAAGAATTGCTAGAAATGGAACTGCTATGACGTGGAATGGAAAGGTAGTAATTAGAAATGCAACATATGAAAAAGATTTTGAACCTTTAGATAATGAATGTGATTGCTATACTTGCAAAAACTATACTAGAGCATATATAAGACATTTAATAAAATGTAATGAGATTTTAGGAATACGTCTTTTATCTATACATAATTTAAGATTCTTGACTATGCTTATGGAAAGAGTTAAAATAGAAATAGAAATGGACAATTTAAAAACCTTTAGAGATGAGTTCTATAAGAAATATGGTTATACAAAAGAATAAGGGGGAAATAGTATGGAGCTAATGAGTAATGAAAAGCAAGAAAAAGAAAATAATAGTAGAAAGATCGTAATAATTTGTTTAATAGCTACAATAGCACTTATATTACTTATAGGAGGTGCAATATTAGTATTACAACTGGTAGAAAATAACAAATTAAAACTAAAAGTTGATGGAAAAAAGGAAACGATTTCAGATGAATTTATAGTAGTAGATTCAGAAACTCAAACCATATATTATAATATACGACAGGTTGCTAATTTTGTAAACTACAATTTCTTTAATGGTGAATATAAACAGTATTCAGAAGATAGAACTAAATGCTATGTGGAATGCAAAGATGAACTTGCAATGCTAGAATTAAATTCAAATGTAATATACAAAAACAATGCAGCAGATAAATTAAATTTTGATAAATATATAACTAATGGAAATGTAAAGATTTATAATAATGCTTTATATGCTACATCAAACATAATTCAAATATCGTTTAATGTAAGGCTAAATTATATAGAAAATACAAAGACTATAATTATAGAGACATTACCATATTTAGTAGATTATTATAGGGAAGTAGCAACTAATTATGGCTATACTGGAATTGCAGAAGATTTTATTACTCAAAAAACAATTGCTAAAAATCTGCTAGTTGTAAAAAAAGATGAAAAATATGGTGTAGTTAACACTAAAGACTTTTCAGAAGTTATTGGTACAAAATACGACAAGCTAGTGTATATAGAAAACACTAATGAATTTATAGCAACAAATGAGAAAATGACAGGGATACTAAGTACAAATGGAGAAACTAATATAGATTTAAGATACCAAGAAGTAGGTTTAATAGATGGACAAGCTAGATTATATTATGTAAAAAACAATAATTTATTTGGAGTATTGAATCAAAATGGAAGAGTAATAGTATATAGTGAATACGAAAATATAGGCATTGATAGAAATATTTTCCCACTTGATGATATAAAAAACAATTTGTTCTTATATGAAAATTGCATCCCGCTAAAAAAAGACGGAAAATGGGGAATGGCAGACAAAAATGGAGATATAATTTTAAATTTTGAATATGATCAACTAGGATATGCAGAAATTTCAAATACAAGTTTAGGAAATGGAAACAACCAAACAAATGTAACCAGTCTACAACCATCAGGAGATAAAAATACTAACAATGTTGTTGTAATACCAGCAATTGAAGGAATAGTAATAGGAAAAGGAAATTTATATGGAATTGCAAATTCAATAGGAAGAATTGTTATTCCTTGCGAATTTAATAAGATATATTCTGTTACTAATGAAGGAGAAGAAGAGTATTATCTTGAAAAGGATGGTAGAGTAAGAGAACTAACGCGATACTTAGAAGAAAATAAAATAAATGCAAACATTCCGGGAAGAGTTGATATTACAAACAATAACCCAACTAATACATTTACAAATCAAATGACGAACCAGACAAATAGCAACACAACAAATCAAATAAACAATAACGCAAATCATGAAAATACAAACATAGATAATGAATTAGTATTTATTATGTAATAAATAAAAAACCTCTTTAATATACATTAAAAAAGGTATATTAAGGAGGTTTTTTATGAGCATAATAAAAAAAAGCATTGAAAACAAAGAACAAAGTAGTATTGTTAAAGTTTTAAAGGGAAGTATAATTTCTATAATTACTACATTTGTTTTATTATTTATTTTTGCCCTGCTACTTGCATATACAAATATGTCAGAAAGAATAATAGCTCCTGTTGTAATATGTGTTAGTGGAATGAGCATATTAATAGGGAGCATAATAAGTAGCAAAAGAATAAAAAAACAAGGACTTATCAATGGTGGTGCAGTTGGATTTATTTATATACTAGCAATATATTTAATCTCTAGTATAATACAAAAGGACTTTGGGTTTAATACCAACTCAATTATTATGATATTAGTCTGTGTTTTTGCGGGAGCATTAGGAGGAATTATAGGAGTAAACCAAAAGAGAAAGTAATATGTGAAAAAATTAATTAAATTTATAATACAGAACAAAAAAACGAACAAAAATTTGCAAAAAACTATTGACAAAGGAAACTAAAAATAGTAGAATAAAAACGAACAAAAGTTCTAAAAGTTTTCTAGGAGGTAGTTAAAATGCAAGCCATAAAAAATGATGTAATAGCTTATAATGTATGTAGAGTTGCAAATGGAGGATGCTATATTTCAGTTCAAAATGGTGAAGTACAAGTACAAGCACCATGGTATATTACTAGAGAAAAAATACAAACATTAGTAGAAGAAAAAGCAAAATGGATAAGTGAAAAATTAAGAGAATATGAAAATGAAAATATAAAAAAAAGAAACTACATATCTGGAAAAAAAATTAAAATATTAGGAGACTATTTTAATTTAGTAATAATATATGAAAACATTAAATTACCTAAATTAGTAGTAGAAGAAAAAATTGTTAAAATAACTATACCAAATAAATATAAAAGACTAGACGTAAGTGATATTATTGGAATATTAATAGAGAAAATGTATGAGAGAATTGCAATTAAAGAGATAGAAGATGCAATGGAAAAAACAAGGATTATGCTAGGAATTGCACCTGAAGACTATGAGATAAAGAGAATTAAACATACACTTGGCAAATGTAGTAATAACAAAAAAATTATGATTAATCCAGATATTGTAATGTTTTCAAAAGAAATTATTGATTATATTGTGCTTCACGAATTTTGTCATTTAAAATATAAAACACACGCCAGAAAATTTTACCAGATGCTAGAAAAATATATGCCAAACTATACAGAATATGAAAATATTATAGGAAATTTTAATTACTAAAAAATTTGAATATTGTATAATCAAATGCACATGCAAAACATAAAAATATAGACACATATAGAAAAATTAAAAAAATACTAGCATTTTTTTTAAAACTATGCTAGTATTATATGGTAAAATTGAATTTTGGGGTATCGCCAAGCGGTAAGGCGTCGGACTCTGACTCCGATATTTCCTAGGTTCGAATCCTAGTACCCCAGCCAAAACAATATTGTGTATCTAAAATTTAAGCTATTAGATACAATTTAAAAAAATAGGTATACTATTAGATGTAAATAATGGAGTTTACATCTAATTTTTTTACTGCTAAATTTATAAAGTATCTATTATGAATTTAGTTTAAGATAATAAGGGTATTTATTGCATAAAATAAGTATTAAGGAGGAATTAAAGATGTATTATAAAAAAGAGACTTTTGCAAACACACCAATGATAAAAATAATTTATAAGTACAACAAAAAAATAAAAAATATATTTGCGAAATTAGAATATTTTAATCTAACAGGAAGCATAAAAGATAGAGTAGCTTTTTATATAATAAATAATGCAAAAAAGTCAAAAAAACTAAAAAATGGCATGCCAATAATTGAAGCAACAAGTGGAAATACAGGGATTGCTCTATCAGCATTGGGAGCTCTTTATAATCACCCCGTGTATATATTTATGCCAAGCTGGATAAGCAAAGAAAGAGTTAAACTAATGGAAGGCTATGGTGCAAAAGTAATGCTATATTCTAAAGAAGATGGGGGATTTATAAGATGTGTAGAAGAGGCAAAAAAATTATCAAAGAAGCTAAATGGATTTTGGGCAAACCAATTTGCAAATAAAGATAATTACTTGGCTCATTATGAAACAACTGGAAAAGAGATCTTAAAACAAATTCCGGGTGAAATAGGAGGGTTCGTATCTGGAGTAGGTACGGGAGGAACTTTAATGGGAATTGGAGATAAATTAAAAGAAAAATATAATAATGTATGTATAACTGCGATTGAGCCACATAAAATGCCTATATTATCTGGTGGGAAAGTGATAGGTCAACATAAAATAGAAGGAATAGGAGACGAATTTATTCCAGAATTAGTAGAAAAAAAGAAAATTAGCAAAACCATACAAATAAATGATGAAGATGCAATTAACATGTCTAAAAAATTAGCTAAGGAATTAGGACTAGGAGTAGGAATTTCATCTGGAGCGAACCTAATTGGTAGTATATTACTTGCAGAAGAAATAGGAGGCGATGTTGTTACAGTTTTTGCAGATGATAATAAGAAATATTTGTCAACAGAACTATTTGGTAATATTAATGTAAATAAAGAATTTATTTCTAATAAAACTGAATTAATAAGTTATGAAATCATGTAAAACAAATTTATTGTACTGACCTGCCAGTATAAAGACTTTTAAAAAAAAATATGATATAAAACTTATGCTATAATAATTCCATTTGAGAAAGTGAGAAACATATGAGTCAAAAGATATATAAAACATTAGAAATAAAAAATTTAAAGGAAATGTTAAATAAAACGAAAAAAACATATAGTGAAAAAACAGCTTATAAAATAAAAATAGCAGAAGGAGAATATAAAATAATAACACATAGCACAGTAAGAGAAAATGTTGATGCTTTAGGTACTAAGCTAATACAGATGGGGCTTAAAAATAAAAGAATTGCTGTAATAGGAGAGAATAGATACGAATGGGAAATAGCATATCTTGCGATAGTCTGTGGTACTGGGGTGGTAGTTCCACTCGATAAATCATTGCCAAAAAGAGAGCTAGAAATATTAATAGAGAGATCAGAAATTGAGGCAATATTTTATTCAAAAAAATATGAAGATATATTAAAAGAAATAAAAAAGAACCAAAATAACAAATTGAGATACCTGATATCAATGGACAGTATTAAAAATAATGATGAAATATATTCTGAAAAAGAATTAATAAGCATGGGGGAAGAATTAATAAATAAAGGAAACAGAGAATTTATAGATGCAATAATAGATAATGAAAAAATGAGTATAATGTTATTTACATCAGGAACAACATCACTTTCAAAAGTTGTTGCTTTATCTCACAAAAATATATGTGCAAATTTAATGGATTTAGGCAGTATATTAGACATAACATCTGATGACACTTTTCTTTCTATACTGCCAATCCACCATGTTTTTGAATGTACAGTTGGTTTTTTGTTTGCATTGTACAAAGGTGCTGAAACAGTATTTTCAGATGGGATAAGACATGTAATAGAAAACTTAAATGAATATCATGTAACTGTAATGGCATGCGTTCCTGGAGTTTATGAAAGAATATTTTATTTTATTAGAAAACAGCTTGAAAAGCAAGGAAAATTAAATGAAATTTTAGAAAAAGAAGAAAAACTGAAAAAATTTTCTATGGACGAGAGAAAACAAGCATTTAAAGAAATTCACAATATGATAGGAGGAAAAGTAAAACTTCTAATTAGTGGTGCGGCAGCATTAGATCCCAAAATAGAAGAAAGATATAGATTACTTGGAATTAATATAGTTCAAGGCTACGGATTAACAGAAACTTCTCCAGTTGTGGCAATAGGTACAAACAAAGAGTATAAAGTGGGAACAGTAGGAAAGACAGTACCAAGCGCAGAGGTTAAAGTCACTAATGTAAACGAAGAAGGAATAGGAGAGTTAATTGTAAAAGGACCAAGTGTGGCTTTAGGGTATTATAATGATGAAAAAGCGACTAACGAAGCATTTAAAGGAGAGTGGTTTTACACTGGAGATTTAGCCAAAATAGATGATGATGGCTACATATATATTTGTGGAAGGAAAAAAAGTGTAATTGTTCTTAAAAATGGGAAAAACATATTTCCAGAGGAAATAGAGAGCTTAATAAATAAAATAGAAGGAGTGAAAGAATCTTTTGTTTTTGGAAGACAACAATCAAGCGATAAAGAAAATATTAAATTAAATGCAAAAATAGTCTATGATAAGGCAACTATGAAAAACACATATAATGTTGAAACAGAAGAGAAAATATACGATGTACTTCATGAAAAAATAAAAGAAGTAAATTCACAAATACCAAAATATAAAGCTGTTAGAGGAATAATTTTAACGCAAGAACCATTAATAAAAACAACAACAAATAAAATAAAAAGGCAGGCAAATTTAGATGAAATTAATAAATCTTGATACAGATTATTTAGGAAGGAATTTTATATTTTATGACAAAACAGATTCAACACAGAATCGAGTATGGGATTTAATAATGAGCAATAAAATTCAAAATGGGACATTGATTATGGCTGATATTCAAACAAAAGGAAAAGGAACACATGGGAGAAAATGGTATACAGATGAAATTCAAAATATTGCTTTTACAGTTTATATAGAAACAAACTGTAATATAGCTAAACTTGATGGAATAACAACAGAAATTGCAAAAATTTTATTAAGTATATTCAAAGAAGAATATGGTATTAATCTAAATATAAAAGCTCCAAATGACATAATATATAAAAATAAAAAAATAGGAGGTATACTTACTGAAAGCAAAATAAATTCTGGAGAAGTAAAATTTCTAGTAATAGGAATAGGCATAAATACTAACAAAAAAAATTTTACAGATGACATAGTAAATATTGCAACATCAATAAAAAAGGAATTTGGAATAAATGTTGACAGAATTAAAATAATATCGAGTTTTTGTAATAAGTTGGAAAAAGAAGTTAAAAGGAGGATTAGCTAATGAAAATTGGTTTTTTGTTTCCTGGTCAAGGCTCTCAGTATGTGGGCATGGGACTTGATATATATGAAAAATACAATGAAGCAAAAGAAATCTATAATAAAGTTTCTAAAATTTCTAATATAGACATAAAGAAAATATCTTTTGAAGGGCCAGAAGAAATTCTAAGTAAAACGCAAAACACACAACTTTCTATACTAACAGAAAGCCTAGCAATATTAGAAATATTAAAAAAATACAATATAAGGTCTCAAATGTCAGCAGGACTTAGTCTTGGAGAATACACAGCTTTAATAGAAGATGGTATTTTAGACTTTGAAACAGGAGTAAGCATAGTAGCAAAAAGGGGAGAAATAATGCAAAACTTAACCCCAAAAGGAAACTGGCAAATGGTGGCAATAATAGGCTTAGAGGCAAAACAAGTTGAAAACATATGCCAAAATATAACCTGCGGTTTTGCAGTTCCTGCAAATTATAATACAAATGAGCAAATAGTAGTTTCTGGAGAAGAAAACGCAGTACAAGAAGTGGCTAATCAAGCAAAAAGTATAGGAGCTAAAAAAGTAATCATATTAAAAACTGCAGGACCATTTCATACCAAAAAACTAACAAAATGTTCTGAAACATTAAAAGCGGAACTTAAAAATTCAAAAATACATTTAAAAAACTCAAAGGTTGCAAAAAACATAGATGGCAAATTATATAATGAAAACGATAATATAGTAGAAATTTTGTCAAAACATATAATTAGCCCAGTGAAATTTACACAATGTTTAGAAACTATGTACAAAAATGGAATAGATTGTTTCATAGAAATAGGACCACGGAAAAACATTAAGTGGTTTTGTGAAGCGAATGAAATTTGAAAAGCCTATAAAAATATTAAATATAAGCAATTGCATAGAATTAGAAAATGTAATTCAAGATGTAACTTGTGGAAGGGAGTAATAAAGTGAACAAAGTAGCTTTTATAACAGGAGCAACAAGAGGAATAGGTAGACAGATTGCAATAACTCTAGCAGAAAATGGTTATAGTATAGCACTAAATTATAGAAATGAGAATAATGAGCTAAAACAAACAAAATGTGAAATAGAAAATGCAGGTGCAAAGTGCCTTACAATAAAAGGAGATGTATCAAATTTTAACTCTTGCGAGGAAATGGCTAAAAAAGTAATTGATACTTTTGGTGAAATTAATGTTTTAGTAAACAATGCAGGAATAACAAAGGATATGTTACTTATAAAAATGAAAAATGAAGACTTTGAAGACGTAATTAATGTGAATCTTATAGGAACATATAATGTTACTAAGAGCATTATTCAGTACATGATAAAGCAAAAAGAAGGACGAATAATTAATATTTCTTCGGTTGTTGGTTTGTGTGGAAATGCAGGACAAACAAATTATAGTGCTTCAAAAGCTGGGATAATTGGTTTTACAAAAAGCCTTGCGAAAGAAGTAGGAAGCAGAAACATACTAGTAAATGCGGTTGCACCAGGATTTATACAAACAAATATGACAGATGTTTTAAAAGAAGAGGTAAAAGAAGAAATAAAAAAATCCATACCTTTAAAAAGAATGGGCACTACAAAGGATGTTGCAAATGTAGTAAAATTTTTAGCTTCACAAGAAAGCTCATATATTACAGGGCAAGTAATTCAAGTAGATGGCGGAATGTTGATGTAAAGGAGAAAAAAATGGAAAGAAGAGTTGTAATAACGGGTCTTGGTGTAATAACACCAATTGGAAAAAACATGGAAGAAACATGGGAAGGAATAAAAGAAAAAAGATGTGGAATAGATGAAATCACACAAATAGATACAACAAATTTTAAAACGAAGTTAGCTGCTGAGGTAAAAGGGTATGATCCATTATTATATTTTGACAATAAGCAAGTTAAAAGACTAGATAGATGTACTCAATTTGCAATAATTGCAGCAAAAGAAGCACTAAAAAATAGTGGAATCAATCAAAATAATACAGATTACGATAGAGCAGGAATATATGTAAGCTCAGGCATTGGAGGACTTAAAACAATTGAGGAGCAGTGTAAAGTTAATTTTGAAAAAGGAAATAAAAGAATATCACCGATGTTTATTCCTATGGCAATAGCAAATATGCCAGCTGGAAATATTGCAATAGAGCTTGGACTTAAAGGGGAGTCAATGGCTATATTAACAGCTTGTGCGTCATCAACACATGCAATTGGAGAAGCATATAAAACTATAAAATTAGGAAAAGAAGATGTAGTCTTAGCAGGAGGTACTGAAGCTGCAATCTGTGAAATAGGAATAGGCGGATTTGAGAATATGAAAGCATTATCTACTAGTATAGACAAAAATAGAGCAAGCATACCATTTGACAAAGAAAGAAATGGATTTGTAATGGGAGAAGGTGCTGGAATTTTAGTTTTAGAAGAACTTAAACATGCACTATCAAGAGAAGCAAAAATATATGCAGAGGTAATAGGATTTGGAGCAACTACAGATGCATATCACATTACTTCGCCATGTCCTAATGGAGAATATAGTGCAAAAGCAATGATAAGAGCTATGGAAGAGGCAAATATTACACCAGAAAAAATTGATTATATAAATGCTCATGGCACGTCTACATATCTAAATGATTCAACAGAAACAAAGGCTGTGAAACTAGCTTTTGGAGGATATTCAGAAAAGGTAATGATGAGCTCTACAAAGGGGAATACAGGTCATCTGCTGGGAGCAGCAGGTGCAGTGGAAGCGGCTATATGTGTAAAATCAATCGAAGATCAATTAGTACCACCTACTATTAATTATATGGTAAAAGATGAAGAGTGCGATTTGGATATAGTACCAAATGAATTAAGAAGGACAAAGATTGATACTGTAATGTCAAATTCTTTAGGCTTTGGGGGACATAATGCTTCTATAATAATTAGAAAATATGCAAATATATAAAAAAGAAGGGGAGGATTTAAAAGTGGAATATGAAAAAATAAAACAGCTAATGGAAGATATGGGAAATTCAAAAATATCATCCATAAATATAGATTTCCCAGACGGAACCAAAATTAGTATGAAAAAAGAGAGCCAAGATACTGCTATTAACTATAAGGCAGATAACATGCCAGAATATAAAGAGCATACAGAAGAAAGAACCATAGAGAATAAAAAAATAATAAAATCACCAATGGTTGGGACATTTTACTTAAAACCATCTCCAACATCAGCACCTTATGTAGAAGTTGGGAAACATGTAAATAAAGGTGATACACTTTGCATAATAGAAGCTATGAAATTGATGAATGAAATAGAATCCGACTCTGAAGGAAATGTTGTGCAAATATTAGTTAAAGATGGAGAAACTGTTGAGTATGGTACAGAATTGTTTATTATAGAGTAAGAAAGGTGAAACAAATGTTAGATAAGGAAGAAATAAAGAAAATAATACCACAAAGAGAGCCTTTTTTAATGATTGATGAAATTGAAACATATATACCAGGAGAAATGGCAATTTGCTTTAAAAATGTTGATGAAAAAGAATGGTATTTCAAAGGGCACTTTCCTAAAAATCCAATTATGCCGGGTGTTTTAATTACAGAAGCACTGGCACAATCTGGAGCGGTTGCAATACTAAGCATGGAAGAAAACAAAGGAAAGAATGCACTGTTTGGTGGAATAGATAAAATGAAATTTAAGAAGATAGTAGTGCCAGGAGATAGGCTTAAATTAGAAGTTAAAATAATTAAAAGAAAAGGACCTGTTGGTATAGGAGAAGCGGTAGCTAGTGTGAATGAAAAAATAGTAGCAAAAGGTGAACTTACTTTTGCAGTAGTATAAATAAAAAAGGAGTATTAAAATTGAACAAGATATTAGTAGCAAATCGTGGAGAAATAGCTGTGCGAATAATTAGAGCTTGCAAAGAAATGAATATAATGACCGTAGCAGTGTACTCTGAGGCAGACAAGGATGCATTACATACGCGCTTAGCTGATGAAGCTGTTTGTATAGGACCTGCAAACTCAAAACGAAGTTATTTGGATATAAAAAATATTATAGAAGCAGCAAATATTACAAATGCAGACAGTATCCATCCTGGTTTTGGATTTTTATCAGAAAACTCACAATTTGCAAAAATATGTGAGGAATCAAATATAAAATTTATTGGACCTAAATCAGAAGTTATAAGATTATTAGGTAATAAGTCTAATAGTAAAAAATTAATGAAAAAAGAAGGCATACCTGTTATACCAGGTTCTGATGGCAGTATAAGAAGTATAAGTGATGCAAAAAAAGTATGTAATGAAATAGGCTACCCAATTTTGCTAAAAGCTGCAGCTGGACGGTGGAGGAAAAGGAATTAGAGTTGTAAACGCAGAAAACGAATTAGAAATAAATTACAATATTGTAAAACAAGAAGCAAAAAATGCTTTTAATGATGATGATATATATATAGAAAAATATATAAGAAACCCAAGACATGTTGAAATACAAATTCTAGCAGATGAACATGGAAATATAGTTCATTTAGGCGAGAGGGATTGTTCTATTCAACGAAATCATCAAAAAATAATAGAAGAAACGCCTTCTACAATAATTAGCGAAAAACTAAGAAACAAAATGGGAAATGTTGCAATAAAGGTTGCTAAAACAGCAGGTTATACAAGTTGCGGCACAGTAGAATTTTTAGTAGATAATGACAGAAATTTTTACTTTATGGAAATGAATACAAGAATTCAGGTTGAACACCCTATAACCGAAATGAGAACAGGAATAGATCTAGTTAAAGAGCAAATAAAAATTGCAGCAGGTGAGGAACTAAAATTTAGGCAAAAAGATATAGAGTTTAAAGGAAATGCAATAGAATGTAGGATAAATGCAGAAAAACCAGAGAAAAATTTTATGCCTTCACCTGGAAAGATAAATGAAATTAATTTCCCAGGGGGAAACGGAATAAGAATCGATACTGCAATATATAATGGTTATACAATACCTCCTAATTATGATTCAATGATTGCCAAAATTATAACATATGGAGCAAGTAGAAATGAAGCAATTAGTAAAATGAAGAGAGCGTTAGAAGAACTTGTTATAGAAGGAATTGACACTAATAGAGATTTCCTTTTTAATATTATTAAAAATCCTAATTTTATTAGAGGAAATTATGATACATCGTTTATTGATAAAGAAATATTAAGGAGAGATGCAAAAAACAAATGATTGTTGATAAAATAAAGAAGAGAGAAAATAAAAACATAACTAATAAAAAATCTAATATAGATATACCGATAGGAAAATGGGTTAAGTGTGAAAAATGCAAGGAAATTCTATATAAAGAAACAGTTAGAGAAAATTTTAGCATTTGTCCTAATTGTGGACACTATTTTAGATTACACATTGCCAAAAGGCTAGAACAAATAATTGACGCAGGTACATATGAAAGATTTGAATTAAATATAGATACTACTAACCCTCTTGAATTAGAGAATTATCCTAAAAAATTAAAACAACTAAGAGAAAAAACAGGATTAGATGAAGCAGTAGCATGTGGAACTGGAAAGATTAATGGAGAAAAGGTTGTTATATGCATAATGGATAGTGGATTCCTAATGGGAAGTATGGGAGCAGTAGTGGGAGAGAAGATTACATATAGCATAGAGCAAGCCATAAAACAAAAATTACCACTTATAATCTTTACAGTATCTGGAGGGGCAAGAATGCAAGAGGGAATAATTTCTCTTATGCAGATGGCAAAAACTACGGCAGCTCTTACAAAATTAGATGAAGCCGGAATTCTTTATATTTCAGTTTTGACAGATCCTACATATGGAGGAGTTACGGCATCTTTTGCAAGCCTTGGAGATATTATATTAGCAGAGCCAGGTGCTATGATAGGTTTCGCTGGGAAAAGAGTTATAGAACAAACAATAGGGGAAATCTTACCAGAGGAATTTCAAACAGCAGAGTATTTATTAGAACATGGATTTATAGACAAAATAGTTGAAAGAAGAGATATGAAAAATACTATTTATAAACTAATCCAATACCATAAAGGAGGAAGCACCAAATGAAGAAAAAAGAAGGGATATCTGCATGGGAAAGGGTAGAGATAGCAAGAGATCCTAAAAGAAAAACAGCTATTGATTATATTGATAATATTTTCGATGAATTTATAGAACTCCATGGAGATAGAGCTTATAAAGATGACAAAGCAATTGTGTGTGGCTTAGCAAAAATTGAAAATCAAGTATATACGGTAATTGCAGAACAAAAGGGAAGAAACACAAGAGAAAACATAGAAAGAAACTTTGGAATGCCAAACCCAGAAAGCTATAGAAAAGCAGTTAGATTTATGAAACAGGCGGAGAAGTTTCGGAAGGCCAGTAATTACATTTATAGATACAAAAGGTGCCTATCCTGGAATAGAAGCGGAACAACGTGGACAACGGAGAAGCAATTGCAAGATCAATGTTTGAGATGGCAAAAATCAAGGTCCCAATAATATCAATAATAATAGGAGAAGGGTCATCTGGTGGAGCTTTAGCAATTGCAGTTGCAAACAAAGTATTCATGCTTGAAAATGCTATTTATTCTATTTTATCTCCTGAAGGATATAGTACAATTTTATGGAAAGATGCAAGTAGATATAAAGAAGCTGCTGACAAAATGAAACTAACAGCAAATGATTTGTATGATCTAAAAGTAATTGATAATATTATAAAGGAACCTATGGAACTTACTGATGAGAGCTTTAAGAAAGTAATAGAAGAATTAAAAAAAGAAATACAAAATGAAATAAGTATTATGCTAAAACTAAGCAAAGAAGAAATTGTAAATCAAAGATATAGCAAGTATAGAAAAATAAGTTATATTAAAGAAGTTTAGGGGGGAAAATAAATTGCTCAAAAATAAAAAAATATTAATAATGGGAATAAGAAATAAATGGAGTATTGCTTTTGGAATTGCAAAAGCAGCATATGAAAATGGAGCAAATTTAATATTTACATATATGGGTGAGGAAAACAAAGATAAAATTGAAGAACTAATATTAGAGTTTAAAGGAAGCAGCGCATATGTATTAGATGATGCTTCAAACGATAAATATGTAAAAGAAACATTTGAAAAAATAAAAAATGAAAACGGAAAAATAGATGGAATCGTACATGCCATAGCTCATGCAAATACAGATGATCTGCATAATGATTTTATATATACATCAAAAGAAGGGTATCTGCATGCTGTTGATGTAAGCGCATATTCATTTGTTTTAGCTGCTAGAACAGCAATAAATATAGATTTACTAAATGAAAATGCGAGTTTGTTAACACTTACATACCATGGTTCAACAAAAGTACTAGACGGTTACAACATAATGGGAGTTGCAAAAGCAGCACTAGAGTCTAGTGTTAGATATTTAGCTGAAAATTTAGGAAAGCAAGGGAAAAGAGTAAATGCCATTTCAGCAGGTCCTATAAAAACATTATCAGCAAAAGGAATCAAAAATTTTTCTTCAATATTAACTGTTGTTGAACAAAAAGCACCGATACACAGAAATGTAACAGCTATTCAAGTGGGAAATGTTGCTTCATTTTTACTTAGTGAAATGTCAGATGCTATAACAGGACAAATTATATATGCAGATAATGGTTATAATATAATGGGAGCATAATATAAAAGAAAAAAATGCTTATACCTTCAATATTTTTGGACATAATAAAAAATATTGGAGGTATATTTTTATGAAGGATAGTTTAAAAATAGAAGAAATTAATGCAATAGAAGTATTAGATTCAAGAGGAAACCCAACTGTTCAGGTTGAAGTAATAACAGATGGTGGTTTTTTAGGTACTACAATGGTACCTTCTGGAGCATCTACTGGTACATTTGAAGCTGTTGAAATAAGAGATAATGAACAAACAAGATATCTGGGAAAAGGAGTAAACAGAGTAATAGAAAACATAGACAGAAAAATCTCAAAAAAATTAATAGGAAAGAATGTATATGAACAAATTAAAATTGATCAGATGCTTATTGAACTTGATGGAACAAAGAACAAAGAAAAGTTAGGTGCAAATGCAACTTTAGGTGTATCGATTGCAATTGCTAAGGCGGCAGCAGATTCATTAGGAATGAGCTTATATAATTATATAGGCGGGGCAAATGCAAAACTATTGCCTATTCCAATGATGAACATATTAAACGGTGGAAAACACTCTGATAATAATTTAAATATCCAAGAATTTATGATAATGCCAATTGTGAATACATGCTTTAAAGAAAAGCTAAGAATGTGTGTAGAAATATATCATAGGCTAAAAAATGTACTAAAGTTAAATGGTTATTCTACAAGCGTTGGAGACGAAGGTGGTTTTGCACCAAATCTAAAAGGAGAAATTGAAGCATTAGATTATATAGTAGAAGCAATTGTTAAAGCAGGTTATAAACCAAGAGAAGAAATTGGAATTGCATTGGACATAGCAAGTACAGAAATGTTTGAAGCAGCTAAAAAAATGGAGAAAAATGGCTATTATTTTTGGAAAACAGGTGAATTTAAAACATCAGAAGAGATGATAGAATATTTGGATGAATTGAGAAAAAATTACCCTATTTTATCTATTGAAGATGGACTAAGTGAAGAAGACTGGGAAGGGTGGACAAAACTAACTAAAAGAATGGGGGATGACATACAATTAGTAGGAGATGACTTATTTGTTACAAATCCAATAAGATTGGAAAAAGGAATAAAAGAAAAAGCTGCCAATGGTATTTTAATTAAGCCAAATCAAATAGGGACACTTACAGAAACGCTAGATACAATTGAACTTGCAAAAAAAAGTGGGTATAAAACGATAATTTCTCATAGATCAGGAGAGACAGAAGATACAACAATTGCAGATATTGCAGTACGGTATAAATGCAGGGCAAATAAAAACCGGTGCACCATGTAGAAGCGAAAGAACTGCAAAATATAATAGATTACTTAATATAGAAAATGAACTTAAGTAAAAATTTTATGCAATAAAAAAAGACATTTTTTGCATGGTTAGGCTTTTAAAGCCAAATATGTGGTACTTGATTTACTCAGATAGAGCTTAAGGAAGCCTAACCTTGTTACATAAAAAAAGATAAAGTATATTAATATTATACAAGATTAAATTATGTTGTATGAAGTGCTAAAAAAGGTTATATAAAAACTAAAGGCCAATTACAAAAAGATATAAGAAGGAAAAAATGATTTCTTGACCATAAATGTCCAAAAGTGTATAATAGGAAAAGTAATAATTAAGGGAGAATTAGAATGCTAGAAACTATTAATACACCAAAAGATTTAAAAACAAAAACAATAAAAGAAAAAGAAGAATTGGCAACAGAAATTAGAAAATTAATTATAGAAATTGTATCTAAAAATGGCGGACATTTAGCTTCAAACCTTGGAGTTGTAGAACTTACTATTGCATTGCACAGTGTATTTGATATGCCAAAAGATAAAATAATATGGGACGTTGGCCACCAAGCATATGTGCATAAAATATTAACAGGTAGAAAAAATAAGATGCATACGCTTCGAAAAAAAGATGGAATAGCAGGTTTCCCAAAAGTAACTGAATCAGAGTATGATAGCTTCAATACTGGGCATAGTAGTACATCTATTTCAATAGCATTAGGAATGGCAAGAGCAAGAGATTTGAAAAAGCAAAATTATGAAGTCGTTGCAGTAATTGGAGATGGTGCTTTAACAGGAGGCATGGCATTAGAGGCACTAAATGACGCAGGGTGTAGTAAAAACAACTTAATTGTCATTTTAAATGATAATGAAATGAGTATATCTAAAAATGTAGGAGGTATGGCAACATTACTTGCAAAGCTTAGAGGGAAAAAATTTTACACAAAAACCAATAGTACTTTAAAGAAAACTTTGAATAAAATCCCGTTGACAGGGAAATTAAGCGTAAAACTTATACAAAGAATAAAACGAGGTATAAAACAATTATTTATACAAAAAATGTTTTTTGAAGATATAGGTTACACATATTTAGGACCAGTAGATGGACATGATATAGAAAAATTAGAAAACATATTGAAAATTGCTAAATCTATTGATGGACCTGTGTTGGTTCACGTAATAACAAAGAAGGGAAAAGGCTATTTACCAGCAGAAAGAGAACCAGATAAATTTCACAGTACATCCAGTTTTATAATAGAAACTGGTAAAAAGAAATCAAATAAAAAAGACTATTCCAGAGTTTTTGGAGATAAGCTAGTAAAACTTGCAAGGGAAAATAAAAATATTGTGGCTATAACTGCTTCTATGAAGGAAGGAACAGGACTTGCCGAATTTGCGGGCGAATTTCCAGAACGTTTTTTTGACGTAGGAATTGCAGAGCAACATGCTTTAGGACTTGCAGCAGGACTTGCAAAAGCTGGAATGAAACCAATAGTGCCAATATATTCATCTTTTTTACAAAGAGGCTATGATCAAATAATGCATGATATATGTATTCAAAATTTGCCAGTTGTAATTTGTGTTGACAGAGCTGGCATTGTAGGCAACGATGGAGAAACACATCAAGGAATTTTTGATTTGTCGTTTTTAAATACAATACCAAACCTTGTAGTAATGGCACCAAAAAATTTTGAAGAATTAGAGGAAATGTTAGCATTTGCAATAAAATCAGAACACCCCATTGCAATAAGATACCCAAGAGGAGAAGAAGAAACAATTATTTCAAATAAAAAAAATAAAATAGAAATGTCAAAAGCAGAAGTATTAAAAGATGGAAATAAGATGGCTATATTTGCAATTGGTAAAATGGTTGCAAAAGCGCTAGCAATAGCAGAACAAATGGAAGACGTTGCAGTAATTAATATGCGCTTTTTAAAACCAATTGACAAAAAGGTAATAATCAAATATGGCGAAAAAACAAAGGCGATTATTACAATGGAAGATAATATAACAGTACGGAAGCTTAGCAGACACAGTACAAAACGTTTTAAGAAGTGAACATATATTAACCAATATTAAATGTTATGGTTATCCAATAAAATTTATAAAACATGCAAGTGTAGCGCAAATAGAAGAAAAGTATAATTTAACCGTTGAAAAAATGATAAAAGATATTGAAAATTGGGAAACCCAATTATATAATTAATTAAAAAATTTTATTGGAAGGAGGAGGTTAGGAAAATTCCTAACATATACTAAATAATGAACAAAACCAAAAGAAAAATTTTTGAAACTTCCATGGGATTATTTGCAAAAAAAGGTTATGATGCAACGAGTATAGAGGAAATCACAGCAACTGTTGGTGTAGCAAAGGGGACGCTATATTATCATTTTTCAAGCAAGGAAGAAATATTTAATTTTCTTGTAGAAGAAGGAATGAAATTACTAAAAAACAGTATAGAAATTAAAACTCAGAAAGTAGAAAGTTATATAGACAAACTAAAGGCAATAATATTAATACAAATAAAAGTAATTATAAAATACGAAAACATTATTACAATAGTATTGAGCCAAATATGGGGAAATGAACCAAGAAATATTAGATGCAAAAATTATGTGTTTGAGTATATAAAAACAATAGAAGATATTATAAAAGAAGGGATAGAAAAAGGAGAACTAATTGAAGGTGATCCAGAAATAATCGCCTCTGGAATTTTTGGCTTAACTTGTTCAAGTTTAATATACAAATTAAAAACTAACAGAGAAATTGAAGTACAAAAACTATACCATGAACTTGAAAAATCTATTTTACAAGGGCTTAAAAAATTTAGTTAAAAAAAGTAATAATTTGCAAAAAATTCTTGACTTTTGTTACAAAAATGTAATAAAATTGTAACAAAATAGATAAATAAAAATTTAACTATTCCTATTGTAGTTTTTTGCAAAAGAATGTATAATTAATTATAGCAAAAGAAAAAGCATAGGACAAAGGAGGGTAGTTTACATGTCACTCTTCAGAAAATCAGGCATAGTAAACGTAAAAATGGTAATTACAGAAGAAAAAATTTTATCTAATATAGATAAAGTTCAAAAAATGATTAATCCAAATAGTAAAAAGCAAATTGTAGAATTACAAGAAGACACTTATTTTAAAGATTTAATAGAATCAATTAAAACATATTTGATAGAATATCCTAAAAAGAAGAATTTTCCTAAAAGCGTGTATAAAGCTGCTTATGGACTTGTAGAGTACGCAACGAATCAATTTGAAGAAAATACAAAACAAATAGAAACTTTAATTAGAGTAAGAGAAAATAATATTAATCAGGCAGCACGTTTAAAAGAAATATTAGAAATGGCAGAGTCAAAAGAAGAAGGCTGGAAAGAAGAAGTAAAAAAAGCAACAGATGAATTCTCAGAAGACGTTGTGGAATCATTATCAATAATAGGAAGAAACAGAACCAAAACATCACAAAATTATGAAGACGCATTAAAGCTTGTTAATGCTAGAATAAGTAACTTAGAAACGAACTTACACATAGAAATAGATATGGAACGTATAGAAGACAGATCAAAAGCACTGAGCTATATTGGAATAGAAGTAGCAGACGCATTAAAAGGAATACCAGAACCAATAGAAGACGTTGTAGAAAATACAGTTACAAAAGAGGTTGCCGAGGAAGAAGACAAACAATATATTGAAGAAACGCGTTTTGAAGTAAAACCTTCATTATGGCAAAGAATAAAGAACAGCAAAATAGGAAGAGCAATAAGTTATGTATTAAAAGTAAAAGTAGTTTTACAAGTTCCTGCTTTGCCAGAAGGAAGAGGAGAACAGCGCCAGTAATTTAAAAACCAAACTGTAACAGTTTGGTTTTTTTCTTTCAATGCAAATAATATATAAGGAATGATGATAAAATGGAAATAAAAATTCTTGCATCTACTAAAACAAATAACATAATGTCAAGACAGGAAGCAATAAAATTTTCAGGCATGTCGGCAGGAATATGCTATATGCCAGATACAATAGAAAGCTTATTAAAACAACCAGAGGAAAAAGCAATAAAAAGAGCAGAGAATGCAATTAAAAATGGGCATCACAGTGTATTTGATCATGTAAGCTATAACCTATGCCTGGTCAACATACCTAAAATACTAGCAATGATATTAAACAATGAAGGAGCCTATACGACATCTGAAAAATCAGCTAGATATACTAAAATGATTGCATCCAAACAAGAAGAAGAACTATATTATAAATGGATTGACATATATAAAAAAGAGATTGCGAAAAAATATGAAAATATTCCAGAAAAACAAATGGAAAAATTAGCGATGGAAAATGCAAGATATTTAATTAGTATTTTTACACCGGCAACTACAATGGAATACACAGTTTCATTTAGACAAGTTAATTATATTATACAATTTTTTAAGAACTATATTAGAAAAGAAGAAGAAACAGCTTTTAGTGCAAAACTAAAACCATATATGTATGAATTCATTGAACTAACCAAAAATATAACAGTAGATGGACTAAACGCAGATATAAAAGAACGAGAACTTTCTTTATTTGCAAAACGAGATTATAAAGAGGAATTTGGCGAATGTTATAGCACAAACTACAAAGGAACATTTGCACAGCTTGCACAGGCACAAAGACATAGAACATTACGTTACAATATGAAAATAAAAGATGTTGCATTTTATACCCCAGAAATAATAGAAAATAATGAGAAACTAAAAAGTATGTGGCAGAAAGATATATCATCATTGAAAAATAAATTTCCACAAGGAATGATAGCTGATATAAATGAAAGGGGCACAGTGGAGGACTTTATTTTAAAATGTAAGGAAAGATTATGTGGCTTAGCACAATTAGAAATTATGAGACAAACCAAAATAACATTGGAAAAATACATAGCTAATACAGAAAATTCTAATAGTAATGTATATAATTACTTAAAAAAATACGAATCGGGAATAAGGTGCCTTTTTCCAAATTTTAAATGTACAAGTCCATGCATATGGGGACCTAATAATGCATTAAAGAGAAATGTATAAAGGGGAAAAAATCAAAATGAACAAACTAAAAATTGGAATTTTTTTAATAATATTAGGAAATATTTTATATTTATCGTATATATTCTTTGCTGGAAATGAGACTAGTTCGTTTGGAGAATTTACAAAAGGACTATTACTAGGACTATCAGTAGGAACTAATTTAGTAGGAATAATATTATCAATTATTTATGCTGCAAAAAGGCAAAATGGAAAAGAATGAATTATCAATAAAATTTGAAGGTAAAAGGATACAAAAAACAGGTTACAAAAGATTTCAGATTTGCTTGAGGATATATTTTAAATAATCAACAATAAATTTGAGAATACTAACAATGTACAACTTTAATAAATAATAAGGAAAAGCCATATGCTTTTGTAAAAAGCGGAGGCAATGATTCAGAAAGAAGCTAGAGAAGCATAGATAATATCGAAAATAAAAATATTTTATGAAATTTATGTCTAAGTATTGACAACAATTTAAAAATATATTATACTTTAACTTGCGTTGAGATATGCGCCCTTAGCTCAGTTGGTCAGAGCAACCGGCTCATAACCGGTGGGTCCAAGGTTCGAATCCTTGAGGGCGCACCATTTCAACTTAATTATTTTATGTGGGTAGGTGGCCGAGTGGCTAAAGGCGGCAGACTGTAAATCTGTTCTCATTTGAGTACGATGGTTCGAATCCATCCCTGCCCACCAAAAAAAAATCCACAGTAGCGCTGTGGATTTTTTTTGAATAAAAAGGAGGATTCGAAAGCCCGTAAAAAAACAGTCCAGTGGACTGTTTTTAGGGCGGCGGCCTTTGGCGAATCCATCCCTGCCCACCAAAAACAAATCCACAGTAGCGCTGTGGATTTGTTTTTTTGAACCTAACTTTTAGTGTAACATTTTAGCCTAAGCAGAATATAATAAAATAATGGAGGTTAGGTTATGATAGAAGGAAAATATCTAATAAAATTCAATACACCAATGGGACAAATAAGTGGTAACTTGGAGCTAAAGGTACAAAATGAAAGTCTAAGTGGTACACTAGAGATTATGGGAGGAAAAAATAATTTTTATGGAGGAAAAGTAGAAGGAAACAAATGCATTTTTTCAGGAGAATTTAACACACCAATAGGAAATATTAAATATGATATATTAGGCATTGTTGATGAGGAAAAATTAAGTATATATGCAGAAACAAATAAAGGCAGATTCAAATTAGAAGGAACTAGAATATGAAAGTTCCTTCTAATTTGAATTTACTTTAATTCTACAATTGTAACCCCCATTTCACCTTCGCCCAAACTGCCAAGTCTAAAATTTTTCACATGTGGATTTGTTTTCAAAAAGGCATGAATACCAGAACGCAAGGCACCTGAACCCTTACCGTGAATAATCCTAATTGAAGAGAGTTTTGACATAACACAATCATCTAAATATTTGTCAAGCACAGAAGTTGCATCTTCAACACGGTATCCTAGTAAATTTATCTCAGGAGAAATAAAAGAACTCTTAGATGATAATTTTGACTTTACTTTTCCACCTTCATGGGCTATCTTTATATTTGACTTTTCAATATCAGAAATAGGAAAATATGTTTTTGTACTACCAACCTGAACTTGAACTTTATCTGATTTATCAGGTAAACTTAATATAGTACCATATGTATTTAATGGTTTAACAAACACTGAAAGCCCAATAGATATATCTTTCTTTTCAATATGAGATTCAGAGAAATTATAATTAGGTGCTAATTGCACAATTCCTTGTTTGATTTTTTTTCTAATAGAGTTAGCATCACTTTTAGATACCCCATTTTCTAATGAATTAATCATTTTATCTGCTTGTTCTTTTGCACTAATTAAAATTTGTCTAGCTTCTTCTTTGGCTGTAGAAATGTAACTTTGCTTAAGTTGCTCCAAATTTCTCTTCTCGTCATACAAATCGTATTTTAGGTCATCAATTTCTTTCGAGTTTTTAACAATTTTTTCTTTTTCAATCTCAATTGCTTTTTTATCATTATAAATCTGCCTTAACAAATCCTCAATAGAAATTTGATTTGTATTTGAAATAGATTTAGCATATGCCAATATATCAGCATCCAACCCTAACTTTTCGCTGATTGCAAAGGCGTTACTTTGACCTGGAACTCCAATTAATAGCCTAAAAGTTGGCTTTAAATTTTCAATATCAAATTCTGAACATGCATTTTCAAATCCGACTGTTTGCATTGCAAAAGTCTTAAGCTCTGGATAGTGAGTAGTACACATTGTTAATATTCCATTATTATATAATTTTAATAATATACTAATAGCAATATTAGCCCCTTCAGAGGGATCTGTTCCGAGAACCAAGCTCGTCTAATAAAACTAAACTACTAGCAGTTGCATTATGCAAAATTTCTACAATATTGGTAATGTGTGAGGAGAAAGTGCTAAGAGATTCCTGAATACTTTGCTCATCTCCTATGTCCGCGAATACTTTATCAAAAACATAAACAGAACTTTTTTCAGCAGCAGGAATGTACAAACCACTAGATGCCATAACACATAAGAGCCCAACTGTTTTTAAAGCAACTGTTTTTCCACCAGTATTAGGACCAGTAATAATAAGACAAGAAAAATCAATTCCTAACTTAATGCTAATTGGCACTACAACATTAGCAGGTATTAATGGATGACGTGCTTTTTGCAAAGATATAATCTTCTTGCTTTCTAAAATTGGCTCAGTAGCATCTATACTTACAGCATATTTTGCTTTTGCAAATGAAAAGTCAATTTTTCCAATTATATTAACATTTTTATTTAACTCTGATATTAAACCGTAAAAAAGACTACTTAAATTTTGTAAAATTTTTTCAATTTCTATGTTTTCCTCTAGTTTAATTTCATTTAATCGGTTATTTAGTTCAAAAACAGTAATTGGTTCAACAAAAATAGTAGAGCCACTTGAAGAAATATCATGAACAAATCCTTTGACTTCACTGCGACATTCTTGCTTTACAGGAATAACAAATCTACCTGAGCGAATAGTAATTATCGGCTCTTGAATATAACTTGAATGAAGACAATCTAAAAGCTTTTGCCTAATATTAATTTCTAATTGTCTTGATTCTTTGCGAAGTTTTGATAATTTTAATGAGGCATTATCAGCAATTGTATTTTCATCTAAAATGGAGGAGTAAATTATTTCTTCTATTTTTGGGTTAGAATATAAATTATTGAATAAGTCTGACAAATGTAAACAAAATGAAGTATCTATATCAGAGTGAAAGTATTCTTTTAATAACCTAGATTCTTTTAGGATATTTGTAATATTTAATAATGAAGTGGCAGATAAAAAACCACCATTTTCTAGTGTCTTTAGTGGAATGGAAATATCTGTAACATGCTCTAAAGGCGGAGAACCCTTACGAAATAACAAAATATAGCTTTCAGTTGTTTCATCAAGTAACTTTTTTGCTTCGTCCAAGCATGTAGCAGGAGTTAAGTTAAGTGCAAAATCTTTTCCATTATCAGTAATAGCAAAATCTGATAAAATTTTCTTAATCTTAGAAAATTCCAATTTTTCTAAATTCTTTTGCAACATAAAAAAACCTCCAATTTAATATAAAAAGATAAATTCATTATGCCATATAAATGCCTAAAACACAATAGAAAAATGAAATGTTACTAACATTATTGCCTAAAAGTATAAACTATGATAAAATAAAAACCAGAAATGGAGGCAATTAATGGAGAAACAAGAGAATATACGAAATTTTAGCATTATTGCACATATTGATCATGGAAAATCAACATTGGCAGATAGAATAATTGAGATGACAGGTGCCTTATCTATTCGAGAAATGGAAAATCAAGTATTAGATAATATGGAATTAGAAAAAGAAAGAGGTATTACAATAAAGGCACAAGCTGTTCGTATGAAATACACTGCTAAAAATGGAGAAAAATACATATATAATTTAATTGATACACCAGGGCATGTGGATTTTAATTATGAAGTGTCAAGGAGTTTAGCAGCATGCGAGGGAGCCATACTTGTGGTAGATGCTAGCCAAGGAATAGAAGCACAAACACTTGCAAATGTTTATTTAGCTTTAGAAAACAATTTGGATATTTTACCTGTAATCAATAAAGTGGATTTGCCAAATGCAAGACCAGAAGAAATAAAAAATGAAATAGAGGAAGTTATAGGAATACCTGCAATGAATGCACCATGTATTTCAGCAAAAACTGGACTAAATGTTGAACAAGTATTAGAAAAAATAATAACAGAAATTAAACCTCCAAAGGGAAACCCAAATTCAGAATTACAATGCTTAATTTTTGACTCCAAATATGATAACTATAAAGGTGCTGTAAGCTATGTGAGAGTTAAAGAAGGAACTGTAAAAGTTGGAGAAGAAATTTTATTTATGGCAACAGGAAAAAAATTTGTTGTAACAGAGGTTGGATATCTGGAACCTGGTAGTTATTGTCCTGCAGAAAAATTAAGTGCAGGGGAAGTTGGCTATATTGTTGCAAGTGTAAAAACAATTTCAGATTTGCACGTTGGAGATACTATAACTCATAACGATAAACCGGCTAAAACTCCATTGCCAGGCTATAAAAAAGCAAACTCAATGGTGTATTGTGGCTTATACCCTATTGACGGAAGTCAGTATGAAGCATTGAAAATAGCATTGGAGAAATTGAAACTTAATGACGCAGCATTAGAATATGAACCTGAAACTTCAATTGCATTAGGATTTGGCTTCAGATGTGGCTTCTTAGGATTGCTTCATTTGGAGATTGTACAAGAGAGACTAGACAGAGAATTTGACCTGGGATTAATTACAACAGCACCATCTGTTATTTATAAAGTACATAAAACAAATGAAGAAATAATAGATTTATATAATCCAGCAGATCTTCCACCAACACAAGAAATAAGTTACATAGAAGAGCCAATAGTTAAAGCCGAAATAATGCTACCAAAAGAATATGTAGGTAATATTATGAGAGTATGCCAGGAGCGCAGAGGTATATATATAGATATGAAATATTTAGATGAAACTAGGGTTATTCTAATCTATGAATTGCCTCTAAACGAAATAATCTACGATTTTTTTGATACATTAAAGTCAAAATCAAAAGGATATGCATCATTTGATTATGATTTTAAGGAATATAGAAAAGCGGATTTAGTAAAACTAGATATTTATATAAATAACGAACCAGTAGACGCTTTATCTTTTATTGTACACAAAAACAATTCATATGAAAGAGGCAGAAAAATAGCCGAGAAGTTAAAAAAAGAAATACCAAGGCAATTATTCGAAATACCAATTCAAGCTGTTGTATCAGGGAAAATAATAGCTAGAGAGACTATATCAGCAATGAGAAAAGATGTGCTTGCTAAATGTTATGGAGGGGACATTACAAGAAAGAAAAAATTACTAGAAAAGCAGAAAAAAGGAAAAAAGAAAATGAGGCAAATAGGCAATGTGGAAATACCACAAGAGGTCTTTTTAAGCGTATTAAAATTAGATGAGGAGGACTAAGATGGAAAATCAAAAATCATATGATGATCAAATAGAAGGTAGAAATGCAGTATTAGAATTATTAGAAAGCGGAAAAGATATAAATAAAATATACATTACAAAAGGTGAAAAGCATCGGATCTATTAATAGAATAATTGGCTTAGCAAAAGAAAATAAAATAGTTATGGTTGAAAAAGACAAGAAACAAATGGATGAAATATCACAAACAAAAAACTATCAGGGAGTTATAGCTATTGTTCCACCATTTGAGTACTGCGAAATAGATGATATTATAAATATTGCAAAAGAAAAGAATGAAGACCCATTTATTTTAATTCTAGATGGGATAGAAGACCCACATAATCTAGGCTCAATCATAAGAACTGCTGAAACTGCAGGAGTTCATGGCATAATAATTCCTAAAAGAAGAGCTGTTGGAGTAAATAGTACTGTCAATAAAGTATCAGCAGGAGCTGTACAGCATATGAAAATATCAAGAGTAACAAATTTAATAGAAACTATAAAATATTTAAAAAAATCAGGCTTATGGATTATTGGAACAGATATAGAAGCGAAGACATATTATTATAACCAAGATTTAACGGGGCCAATATGTATAGTTATTGGCAGTGAAGGCTATGGAATGAGCAGACTTGTAAAAGAGAATACGGATATATTAATAAAAATACCAATGAAAGGAAAAATTACTTCTTTAAATGCTTCTGTATCAGCAGGAATTGTTATATATGAAGCAGTAAAACAACGAAAATAAATTTATCAGCTTTCAAGTTAAAAGTTACCAATAATTTTTTTACGAAAACCATTGACTTTATAAAAAGAAAATGTTACGCTATAAAAGCCACCTAAAAAAACGATGGCAAGTACAAAAAATAGCATAAAAATATTATTAAAAAAATAATTTAAAAATATTTTTAAAAACTATTGACATTAGTTAAATAGTTATGCTAAAATGAAAATGTTCTCAGTCACATAGTGATTGGGAACTTAAAAAAGCACATTGAAAAGTAAACAATAAAATCCTTTAAGAGACCAAGCGGAAATACGAAGTATTTCGAAACGAGACAAGAAAAAAGAGTCAAGAAGAGACAAAAATAAGAAGAAAAGAACAAGAGAGTTTGATCCTGGCTCAGGATAAACGCTGGCGGCGCACATAAGACATGCAAGT
>CALYAM010000007.1 GCA_944393565.1 uncultured Clostridia bacterium | reverse complement strand
CTTCTGGTATATCATGTAATGCAATTGCAAGTGCTAGGGAAATGCCAAGTTTATATGATGCTTCAAATCCTGAACCGATTGCAAGTCCTTCTGGGAAATTATGAAGTGCAAGTCCGATTCCTACTATAATTCCAGTTTTTAATAATGAATTACCTTTTCCGTTTTGTTTTGTATTGTATTTTCTTTTTACTTGACTATCACATATTACCATAGTAATTACACCAATAAAAATTCCTGTAAATGTTATACCTAAGCTTGAAAGTTCTAATGCTTCTGGAATCAAATCAAAGCATACTATCGATACCATCATTCCTGCTGCAAATTCAAGTATAAAACTTAATAATTTGTTTGATGTTTTCTTAAATGTAGCTCCTATAATTCCGCCAATTGTTGTGCCAAAAGTTCCAAAAAAAAGTCCAAGCATTGTAGTTTTTATAATTTCATTCACAATAAAAGCACTCCTTTCTTTTATTCTATTTTATTGGTAGAGTGCTTTTTTTATACAAATAATTTTACCAAATATATTGTATAAACCAATAAAAGTATAATTCCCTTTGGTCTATTTATTGATTTGTCTTTATCTAATTGAGTGACTATACTTATAATCGCAGTTGCAATCATAAGTAATATAATATGTTTGTTAAATTCTATATCATAATGCAGTGGTGTTATAATTGCACCAAGTCCAATTAGCAATCCTAAATTAAGTAGATTTGAACCTGTTACATTTCCTAAAATCAAATCACATTCTCCTTGAATACTTGCAACAATTGATGTTACGATTTCTGGCAGTGCTGTGCCTACTGCTATAATTGTCATACTAATTATTGTTTGACTTATTCCTATATTTTGGGCTGTGGCTACACTATTGTCCACCACTAGATCTGCTCCGTATCTTTAGTCCTGTTATTCCTAATAATATATATGTAATTGTTTTGGCAATTGATATCGTTTTTATTTTTTCTTCTTCTTTGTTTTCTTCTTTTTCTATAACCTTTTCTTCATATATTGTATAAATTAAATATAGTCCTGTTATTACTATTAATAGTATACCTTCTGTTTTGCTTATTTCAAGTTCTGTTCCTGTAATTGCTATATTTCCTAATAAAAGCAAAACTATCATTGCAACTATACCTAATGGTATATGAATTTTGGTTATTCTTTTGTCTACTTTTATAGGTCTTATTACACTAGCTATTCCTACTACCAATAATAAATTACAAATACAGCTTCCGCAACGCATTTCCTATGATTAATTCATGATGTCCTTCTATTGCTGATTTAATCGTTATAAATATTTCCGGCAATGATGTGCCTATTGCAACAATAGTAAGGCCTATTAGCATTTCAGACAAGCCAAATCTTTTTGCAATGCTCACAGATCCTTTTACTAAAAAATCTGCTCCTTTTACCAATAGTACTAATCCTATTAAAATTAGCATTACAGTCATAAGTTTTCTCCTTATTCTTGGTCTCCCTTTAATTTTTCTGCTCTGTCTGCTGCAATTAAATTGTCAATCATTTCGTCTAGATTTCCATTTAAGAAATCTTCAATTTGATATATACTAAATCCAATTCTGTGATCCGTAATTCTTCCTTGTGGGTAGTTATATGTACGTATCTTTTCACTTCTGTCTCCGCTTCCAACTTGGCTTTTTCTTTGGCTTGCTAGTTCTGCATCTTGTTTTTGTTTTTCTTGTTCATATAATCTTGAACGTAAAAGCCTCATTGCATATTCTCTATTTTGTAATTGTGAACGCTCTGTTTGGCATTCAGCGACCATCCCTGTTGGTATATGTATTAATCTTACTGCAGATGATGTTTTATTAACATGTTGTCCACCTGCACCTGATGAACGGAACACTTCCATTTTTATATCTGCTGGGTTTATCTCTATTTCTACATCTTCAACAACTGGTAATACAGCAACAGTTGCTGTTGAAGTATGTATTCTTCCACTACTTTCTGTTTCTGGTACTCTTTGTACTCTATGTACGCCACTTTCAAATTTCAGCCTACTATAGACTCCCCTTCCAGTAATCATAAAGGAAATTTCCTTATAGCCTCCGAAGACCTGTTCCATTTTCATTTAGTATTTCTAGTTTCCAATGCTTTCTTTCTGAATACATTGAATACATTCTAAATAAAGTTCCTGCAAAAAGTGCTGCTTCTTCTCCACCGGCTCCTGCTCTTATTTCACAAATTATATTTTTTTCGTCATCCTTATCTTTTGGTATTAGTAGTATTTTCAAATCTTCTTCTATTTGTGGTAGTTTTTCTTTATTTTCTTCTATTTCTGCTTCAGCTAATTCTTTTAGCTCTTTATCTTCTAGCATTTGCTTTGCATCTTCTATGTTTTGTTTTGTTTTTTTATATTCTCTATATTTAGCCACTATATCTTGTAAATCAGAATGTTCCTTCATCAACTTCTTCCACTCATTTTGATTACTAATTACTTCTGGATCTGAAATTTTTTCATTTAACTCTTCATACCTTTTTTCAACTGCCTCTAATTTTTGAAACATGTTTTTCTCCCCTTATCTTTAATTTGCTCTATTGTATATCAAATTGCCTATTTTTTCAAGTATTTGCAATTTTTACATTTCTATTAAATCATATGTTATGCTATTTCTATCTAATATATCTTTTTCTCTATTGGTACATGTAAATATGATTATTTGATATTGATTGTAATTTTGCTTTAAGTATAATAATATATTTTCTAGCCTTTCATCATCATAGTATGCAAATGCTTCATCTAAAATAATCGGCATTTTTTCATGTGTTATTTCCCTGGCCATAGCTAAACGTAAAGATAAATACATTTGAAATATTGTTCCTGTGCTTAGTCTTTCTACTTTTTTGTATTCTCCATTGTCTATTTCTACTAAAATACCCTCTTCATCATTAAATTTTATATTTTTGTATTTTTCATTTGAAATTTTTTTTATTGTTTCTGTTAAATTTGCCATAAATTGTGGTGTTAGGCTATTTTTTATTTCGTCATATGCTTCTTCTAACGTTTGTTTTGCTATTTGAATAGATGTTGCAATAAAAATTAATTCCTCTTTTTGTTTTTCCAATGATTTTATTCTTTCTTCTGTTTCTACCATTTCGTCTATTTTAGGTAATATGTTTTTCCTTTGTATTTCTATTTCTGCTAAATTCATTTTTAGTTCATTATTTTTTACTTCTTCTTTTTCTATCTGGTTCTTTATTTGTTCTAGCGATTTTTCAAACATATCTCCTATGTATAAATTGGTATATAAATTTTTTATTTCTCGTTTTTTTTCTTCAATATTTTTATTCAATTGATTTGTTTTTTCTTCAATATACTCTGTTTTTTCCTTTATTGTTTCTTGTAAAATTTCTATTTCTTTTTGTTGTTTTATTATGTCTTCCCTTTTCTTTTGCCTTTCATTTTTTGTTTTCATAAGCTTGTAGCTTACAATAGCTATAAATATGAATAGTAAAACATAATTTATTGTCTTAATTGGGTTAAATATAAAAGCAAGAATTACTATTGATAATAATATAAAAAAAGTAAGATTTTTTCCTTTTTTTACTTCTTTTTTTTCATCTATTTTTTTGTTGTTTATTTTTTCTTTTAATTCTTTGATCTCTTTTTCTTTTATTTTAATTAATTCTTTTTCAATTTCTTCTGTTTCTCTCTCATTTTTTATGATTTTTAATACTTTTAATATTTGTTCTTGATTTTTTATTTGATTTTTTAGTATTTCTTCATTTTTGTTTAAACTGTATTGTTTTGAAGTTTCGTTTTCTAGTTTATCATATTCTATCTCTAATTTTCTTAGCTCTTCTTCTACTTTGTTTAATGGTCTTTCTGTCGTTCTTTCTGTTCCTACTTCTTCTATTAATTTATTTTTTAATTTTTCTAACGTCTTTTTATATGAAATATTATCTTGGCCAGTTGATATAATATTGGTCATTTTTTGTACTAGTTCGTTCTGCTTGTTTTTTTCTAATACAACATTGTTTTGTTCTAGTAAAATCGTATTATAAAATACATCTTCCTCCATTCCGGTTTGCTCTTTGAAAAAATCATTTCCTCTATTTTTATTTATTGGGAATTCTTTTGAGATGTCTTCTGATTTATCATTATATATCTGTGGATTTTTTTTTCTAAAGTCTCTATATACTTCATATCCTCTTCCATCATCTAAACTATATTCTATCTTCCCAGAGTAGTTTGTTTCTCTCCATGGCTCATATTTCTCAAAGTCACTAATTTCTTTTCCATTTTTATTCTTTGATATTCCATAAAACATACCTGCTATAAATTTTAGTATAGTTGTCTTACCTGCTTCATTTTTCCCATGGATAATTGATATGTTGTTCTTAAGTTCAATGTCTTTATCTTTTATTTTTCCAAATTGATTTATTTTTATTCTGTTAATTTTCAAAAAAACACATCCTTTTATTTGTATTTATAAAGCTTCAAGTCCTATTTCTATTGCCTTTAGTACCTCTTGCTTATTACTATCATTTATTTTTTCTAATGCTTTTTTTACAAATATTCCTCTTAAACTATTTTCTTTTGCTATTTTTTCTATATCATATTTTATTTGTGTTTGGTCTTTTATTTTTGCTATTGAATCATTTTGAATTAATTTTAAAATACTACTTATTTTAATTTCAAAATTTCTTTTTCCTATTAGAATAATTTTATTTTCTGTGTTGTTATCAAAATTTGTTGCATTTAATTTTTCAATTAATTCTTCTTGAGATTTTATATCTGAAATATCAAAATTATTTTCAGTAAATATTCTATTATCTAGCTTTATAAATTGAAGATTATTTTGTTTTTTTTCTATCTCTCCTATTATCATTCCGTGTTCACCGAAGTTCGTCAAATCCTAAAGATATTGTTGAGCCTGGGTAAACTATTTTTGTCTCTTCTTCATTGCTTCTTTTGTGAATATGTCCTAATGCAACATAATCAAATCCTATTTCTTCTAATTTTTTTCTAGGTATTGGATTGTATGGTTCTAAATTCTTATCTGACCCATCAAGTGTTCCATGAACAATTGCAATATTTATTTTATTTGAATCTAAATTACTTATTTCTTCTATTCCTAAAGATTTAGAATAGAAATCTGAAAATCCCACTCCATATATATCCGCTTCTTGTGTCTGAATTTTTTCTACTTTATCTTTAAATATATGGACATTTGAGTTCCATTTGTATTGTGCATAAAAAGAATTTGATATGTATGGGTCATGGTTTCCTGGGGCAATAAATATCTTCGTTTCAGGTATTTTATCAAATTGTTGATTTATAAATTCAATTGTTGATTGTTTTATATATTTTTGTTCGTATAAATCTCCTGAAATAAATAAATATGGTATCTTTCTTTGCTTTATTTCTTCTACCATTTTTTTAAATACTTCTCTTTGTTCTAATCGCCTTATATTTTCTAATCCTTTTTTATTTTCTAGGCTTGTAAATGCTGTATCAAAGTGCATATCTGCTATATGTGCAAATTTCATTTTTTATTCCTTTCTGATTTTTTGTAGAACTTTTGTTTTATTAGTTTATCATATTGTTTTTTTTTCGTCAAGAAAGTGTTTTTGTAGGAAATATCATAAATGTATGATCTTCCAACTCATTCATGTATATTTTTAGTCGCGAATATGTACATCAAAATAATATACTATTATTGCATGGGAAAAATTGTTAAGGTGGTTTTTATGTTGAGGAAAATTCGATTTTTTCCTCAACATAAAAAAATATAGAAACTGTTCTTTTAAGCAGTTTCTATATGGTATTTTTATACTATATCACTAAATGGGTTATTGTCATCTTGTTCATCAATTTTACCAAATAGCTCATCAAATTTAGCTTCAAGTTCTTTTTGTATATCACTTTCTGCTTGCTCATTTTTCTCTTTAGGTAGTACAGGTGCTTCTTCGATATTGTTATTTGTTAGTTCATCATTTTGTTCCTCAAATAAATCATCTAATGATTCAATTTTTGTGTTCTCTTGTTTTTCATCTTCATATGGGTTGTATGGATTATATTTTCTCCATTTGCCTCTATCTATTGATACATCATTATGGTCTGCTGGATATTGTTGTGATATTTTTACAGTTGAATTTTCAAAATAATAATATTTTCTAGCTTTAATTGGTTTTAAACCTTTTTCATATATTATACAAGTATCATTATCTAATCTTCTCAATTCATCAGGAGTTAGTAATGCCCTTGCCATAACTTGGTCTGATACACTTTTTCCTTGTTTCCAATCATTTCTATCTTTGTTTATCGAAATACTGTCTCTTTCTATTGTTTTTTCTCCTAATGCTTTTGAAAAGTATTCAACTGTTTTTTGTGAGTTGCTTCCTAAAAACAAGTGTGTATCACAATTTCCCATTATCGTTTCGTGAGTATCTTTATATACTGCTTCTAGCTGATCTAAATTTTGAAGTATTACGCTAAATGATATATTTCTACTTCTACTTGTTGATATTTTCTTATCAAAATCTGGAATATGGCCTATATTTGCAAATTCATCTAAAATAAAAAAAGTTTGTATTGGCAATTTGCCTCCATTATCATCAGCGAAATCATATAGTTGTTGTATCATTTGTGAGAAAAATATTGTTAGTAAGAAATCGTATGCAGTATGTGTATCTGATGATATAACATATACTACGGTCTTCTTTTTTCCTATATCTTCAAAACTAATTGTATCCGTTGATGTTAGTTCTGCAATTTCTTTTGAATCAAACTTACCAAGTTTAGATTGAAGTGAACTCAATATTGAGCCATATGTTTTTTCTGGTGCTATTTCTATAGATTTATAATTCATTCTTGCTGGGTGATCATATGGTAATTGATTCATTAAGTTCGTGAGTAAGTTGTCTCCTCCACTGCTATTGGCTGCTCTTACCAATTCTGCGCAACTTGATAAGTTTTGTTCTTCTTCTGGTCTTGTTGCTAGCAAATAGTATATTAAAGCTTTTAATAGCATTTCTGCCATGTCATCCCAATATGGATCTGATTTGTTCTCAATATCACTTTGTCCTTTTACAATGGTATGTGCTATAATATCAACATCTATATCACTTGCTACATGCATTATGGGATTATAGCCATCACTGTTTTGTGGTTTTACTAAGTTTAATACTTTTACATCATAACCTTTTGCTCTAAAATATCCTGCGGATTTATCATATAATTCTCCTTTTGGGTCTGTAAATACATATGAACCCAGTAGCTGATAAGCATTAGGAATAACATATGATGCTGATTTTCCTGAACCTGAACCGTCCTACTACTAGTACGTTTACATTTCCTCTTTTATTTACCGGCAAAAATATTTTTTGTGCGAGTATTATTCCTCTGTTTTTGCTTAATATTTTGTATTCTTCACCATTTTCGCACCAGTCGCTCGAGCCATGTTCTATACTATCATATTCATGCTTTGGCATATATCTTACTATTCCTATACATAGTATTAAGAAGTATACCAGTGTAAATTTCCATAAAAAGCCCCAAAAGCTTCCTATATATTGTTCATTAAAGGATTCTCCTAGGCTTTTAAAAGGATTTATAATAAGTTCTCCTATTCTTTCAAAAAAAATTGCAAAATCGAACTTGCCATCTGCCATTGCATCTTGAATTGAAACACTTACAGGCGAAACAAATACTATGGCTAATACTACCCATAGTATAAGTGCAACTATAAATTTACTTTTATATTTTTTTATTCCTCTTTTAAATTTATTTACCAATTACATCACCTTTTCTTTTGTTTAAATTAGTGTTGCATTTCTTCTCGGCTTTCTTTTTTGTTTATTCGATTTTTACTTAGCGGAATTTCTATGCATGGCTCTTTTGAATTAAGAGATTTTATTGTTCTAGGCATTTGTGGAAATTTTCCATCCTTTCGCGTTTCATCTCTTCCATTTTCATCATATATAGAAACTCCTACACCAATACTAATTTCGTCGTGACCCGCATTTGCAGTATTTTCACTCATATTTATACCCCTTTCTTGTCATTGCTACTATCTTGTCTTATTTCAAATGCAAAATAGCTTTTATATGGTTTTAATTTACATTTTCCCTTTACTTCATTTGTTTTTTCATCAAAATATAATGTTGGTTTGATTTCATCTGCTGTTTCTGGGTCAATAATTGTTATTGGCCTTTTTAAGTTAGGTGTATATGTAAAATCTTTGTATTCTTTTTCTTCCTCGCTATATAATGTTTTAAATTTCATGGGAATTGGTCTTTTAGATATTTTTACTCTGTCCTCCTCTAGTAATCCTACATTTACAACTACTTTTTCTTTTCCAAAAGAAAGTATAACTAAGTCTTTGCTTCCTGTAGATGGCTCGTCCACAAAAAAAGTTTTTTTCTTGTTTTCTCCTACTAACTCTACTGTATAGTCTAGCCTTTCTATTGTATATTTAGGAGAGTCTTTTAAAAATTCTTTTTCTGTCTTGTTTACTTGATATATAACCGTATTTACATCTTTTGGATCTGTTATGCTAAAATGTTTTCCTTGCATATTATCTTCCATCTATGCAACACTCCTTTATTACATCTTTTGTTTCTTCTTTTGTTGTCACTATATATTATTATACTGTTTTTTGTAATAATTGTCAATTGTTTGATTGGTTTTATGTATACTTTATCTTGGATTAAAATTAGAAATTTCACTTAGTTTTTCAAATAAACTTTTTTCTTGTTCAGTTAATTTTTTAGGAACCATTATTTTTATTTCTGTAACTAAATCTCCTCTACTTCCTTTTCCATCTTTATATCCCTTTTTTGCAATTTTTACCCTTTCTCCACTTTGAATTCCTGGTGGTACAAATAGTGAAACCTTTTCATCAATTCCTTCAATGCTTGCCCTTGTTCCCAAAGCCGCTTCCCATGGGGTTAATTTTAAATCTGTTATTATATCGTATCCATCTAATTTAAATTTTGCACTATTTTCTATTTGAATTTTAATCAGTAAATCGCCATTTTTTCCTCCATTTTTTCCTTCTTTTCCTTGTCCCATTAGTCTTATTTTTTCACCATTTCTTATTCCTTCTGGTACTTTTATTAAAAAAGTTTTCATTTTCCCATTTATCGTTCTTAATGATATTTTCTTTTCTAGTCCAAAAAAAGCTTCTTCTATTGTCATGTTAATCTCAGTTTCAATATTTTCCCCTTTTGCAGGCACTTTTTTCTTTTTTTCTTGTGCCTGCTCTTCTTTTTCTTTTCCGAAAAACATCGTAAAAAAGTCAGAAACTAATGATCCTTCACTTCGTTTACTTTCTTCAAAATTTTTCTTTTTTCCAATTTGATTGTTCCACATTCTGTCATACCTCCTTTTGGAGGTAGAATCTGATAAAACTCGGTAAGCTTCATTTATGTCTTTAAATCGTTCTTCAGCCCTTACATTCCCTATATTTACATCTGGATGATATTTCTTTGCAAGATCTCTATATGCTATTTTTATTTCATTTAAAGATACTTTATTTGTGTTTAATTCTAATATTCGATAATAATCTTTAAAAATCATTACTATTCCCCCAAATATTGCTACACATATTTTATTAATTGCATTTCTTTCGTATTTTATTATATCATAAGTAATTGATTTTTAAAATATATTTACATAATTTTGCTTATTAATTCATTTCTTGCAAGAATACTATCTACATGTATCATTTTTTGATTTTTAACTTTATCCTTTATTTCTATATTAATTAGGTATATTACAGCTTTATCTATGTTTTCCTCTATTAGTATGTTTACATAATCAATGTCGTTCCACGTTCTATCTTCTCCTGTTGAGTCTGCTACATATAATATTTTATCAAGCATACTCATGTTGGTACCTGCTGTTGTATGTAGGCTAATGGCTTTACACATTTCATCACTAAATCCAAGTTTTTTTCTTGCTATATCTGCACCTATTTTTGCATGTAACAACCCTACGTGTTTTTTTTCTACCATGTTAATTTCTATGTGATTTTCTCTTGCATATTTTATTTTTTCACTGTCTGGCATCTCTTTTGCAATGTCATGTGCTAGTCCTATTTTTTTTGCTATTTGAGTATCAATTCCATATTTTTTTGCTAATTCTTCACATTTTTTCATTACACATACAGAGTGATAATATCTTTTTTCTGATAGTGATTGTCTTACTATTTTATCTATTTCCAAAAGTTCCATCTCTTCCTCATTTCTTCTTTATTCCCATTTTATTACCATTTAATGCTAGTATGTTTTTTTCATACGAAAATATAGTGTTTTCTCGCTGTCTCTTTCTTTTAAGTGCAATGGACACTAATTCATCAATTTCTTGTGTAAATGTTTTTCCTGTTGCTTCCCACAAGTAATAAGACAGTGCCCCTGGTATAGTGTTTATTTCATTTACATACACTGTTTCTGTTTGTTTCTCCATCAAAAAGTCTATTCTTGCAACTCCACTTGCTCCTATCACTTTAAATGTTTTTGTTGCAAGGTTTTCTATCTCAGTTCTTTTTTTATCTGAAAGGTCGGCAGGTAATTTTTTTTGTGCAGCAGCCATTGCTTTTTGCCCTTGCTGATTTTGTTGTCCTTTTCCTCCACTTGCATATTTGTCTGTGTAACTTAGTATTTCATCTGTACTTATTGGCTCTTCACATACAGATGGAACACAATGTATAGAATCTCCAATTACAGAACAGTTTATTTCTCTTAAATTTATTACTGCCTTTTCTACAATTATTCTATCTGAAAATTCTGTTGCAAATTCTATTGCTTCTTCTAATTCTGATTTTGTTTTTGCTTTTTTTATTCCAATACTAGAGCCTAAATTTCCTGGTTTTACAATTACAGGATAACCTAGTTTTTCTTCTATTTCATTTTTAATTTCTTCTTCTTTTGTTATATATTCCATTGAATAAAATGATACATAATCTACTACCGGTAATCCAGATTCTTTTAATATTTTTTTAAATACTATTTTATCCATACCTACACTTGATGATATTATGTCACATCCAATGTATGGTAGTCCCAATAATTCCAAATATCCTTGTATTGTTCCATCTTCCCCGTTCGTACCATGCATGATTGGAAATGCAATATCTATTGTATTAATTATATTTTTCCCAAATTTTTTTATAGGATATTTTAATACTTTTACATTCGTGCCATCATTTATTATCATAACTTGTGTACAAGACTCTAATAACTTATCAATGTTTTTATATTGTTCTAGCTCAAATAGATGGTCTCCTGTATAGAGAACTCCTTTTTTACTTATATATATAGGTACTATTTCATATTTTTCTTTATCAATATTGGCATATGCTTGATTAGCTGTTATAACAGCTATTTCATGTTCTACTGATTTTCCCCCAAAAAAAATTCCTAGTTTTATTTTCATTATGTACCCCCTATAAATAATTATCCGGTAAATCGTTTTCAAGTAATATGACTGTATTATTATTACTTTCTTTTTTCATTTGTTCTAAAGCTTCTTTTAAATCTTTCGCAACATATGTTTTTTCTTTTGGGAAATTAGCTTCGTTTAGTCCTTTTAAAATAGGTTGAGTTTGTTTTTCCCCAACTAATATAACATAGTCTGCAACTTTTGATGCTTGTTTTCCTAATTCCCTATTATACTTTTCAGTTTCATCACCCAAATCAACAATACCTGGTGTTACTAATATTTTTTTTCTTCCTGAAAAAGCACTTAATACATCTAGTGCCATTTTTGCCCCAGTGCAATTTGAATTATATGCATCGTCTATTATTATGCTTCCATCTTCTCTTCCAATTAATTCCAATCTATGTGGCACTGGCTTTAGAAAACGCACTCCAGCTATTATTTCCTCTTCTGTTAGTCCTAATATATCTGCCACTGCTATCGCTCCAACGATATTTCCAATGTTGTGTTTTCCAAGTAGTTTAGTCTTTACAGGAATGGTTTTCCCTGTTTTGCAGTGTACTACAAATTGTGATCCTCGTTCATTGCAAATAATATCACTTGCCCAATAATCTAGTTTTGTTGTTGTTCCATATGTATAATTTTTTTTGTCTATTTTAGCTGTTTTTATGTTTTCATCATCATAGTTTAAGAATGCTATCCCATCTTTCCCTAAAGAATCTATTAACTCTAATTTTGTTCTTTTCACATTTTCTATTGTTTTAAATGTTTCTAAATGCTGAGGGCCTATTGCTGTTAAAATACCGTATCTTAGGTTTTACTAAATCACAAATTTCTTTTATGTCTCCTATGTTTTTTGCTCCCATTTCACATACAAATATATTATCCGTAGGGCTTAATCTTTCATTAATTGTTCTTACTACTCCCATTGTTGTATTATAACTTTCTGGTGTCATTAGTACATTATACCTTTGTGATAATATTGTGCTTACAATATATTTTGTACTTGTTTTTCCATAACTGCCTGTAACTCCAATAACTTTTAAATCTGGCATTTGTTCTAATTTCTTTTTTGCTTTGTTATAGAACCCTTTTTGTATTTGTTTTTCCATTGGTTGATTTATTTTATTTATAATAGGTACAATATTGTATGAAAACATAGTAAAAATTGCGCATATAATTGCAAGCAAAACGCCATATTGATGCATATTTCCTAATATTAAAATAATTGCAAATACTGTTAAATATATTGCTATCATTCTTTTTATTCTATTTGTTACAACAAATGCTTTTTTTTCATTGTTTTGTTTAAGTGTATATTTTAACACTATATATGATATTCCAAATAATATGTATGTTATTATATTATGCTTTGTAAATAATCCTAGTATTATTGGCAATAGTAATATAATTTCTTCTTTTTTTATTGTTTTACTCTTATTTTGTTTTAACCATTTGCTGTATCTTTCATTTTTATAGCTTTCTAGCTGAAGCATATGCAACCCATGTTTTGTTTTTTGGCTAAAATAACTAGCAAATAATAAGTAGCAAATATTTTTTATTATTATTTCAATCATTCTATTTCCCTCTTTACATAGACTCTTGTTTTAAAAACTCATTTATGACAATATTACAATTTTGTAGATTTTCTAAATATGAAAAATGTCCAGAGTTTGAATATTTAACTAGGCCAGCATCTGGTATTGTTTTTTCCATTTCTTTTGCATCATTTAATGGAGTTGCTGTATCATTTTCTCCCCATATTAAAAGAGTAGGAACCTTTATATTTGGCAAGTATTTTCTTTGATCTTCATTAATTATTATTGACATCGTTCTTCTCAGCACTTCAGGCGAGTTTTTATAATCATCCGAGCTGAATTTTTTAAATAATTTTTCTCTCAATTCTTTTATTGTTTTTGTATTTGGTAAACAGTTTAAAGCATTTTTCCCAAATTTAAATGTATATACTTTTATGTAATATTTTAATTTTCGCTTTGGTTTTAACCCCGCACTATCGATTAAAATTATTTTTTGTGGATTTACAATACCTCTTCCTACAGAATTTATAATAATTCTTCCACCATTGGAGTGTCCAATTAATATGGGTTTTTTTATATTCAGTATTTCTATAAAGTCTTTTAAAAAATTTCCATAATCATCTGTTTTCATTGGTTCATCTGGTAAGTCACTTTTTCCAAATCCAATTATATCAATATTATATATTTTAAATTTTTGCTTTAAATTATCAGCAAGTGGTTTCATTGTTTTTAAGTCTGCCAACCATCCATGTAATAATATTATTGGGTAACCTTCTCCTTCTTCTTCATAATAAATTCGTTTTTTGTTTATTTCAACCTCCAACTTGCTTTCACCTCTTCCTTTTGTGTTATTATTTTATAATATATGCACCTAGAAATCAATATATATACTGAATTTTAGTTAAATAGTAAAAGTACGTAAAAGCCATTTTTTGCTTTTACGTACTTTTTATTTTATTTTTTTCTATTGCATGGCATTTCTGCTTTACAAATTTTCAGTACTTTTATTTGCTATTTCAATTGCTTTTTTTACCATATTTCCACATTTTTCTGCTGATACATTTCCCCAGCCTCCATCACGTTTTACTGTTTCATATACTCCTAATTCTTTTGCTATTTCTTCTTTTAATTTTTCTGACATTAAATTTTTATTAGAACCCATTTTGTACCTCCCTATATAACAAAGTTAGCTTTCTCTTTGTTTTTCGTTTTTATGAGTTAAAATTTGTCCTTTTTTATTTCTCTTTTTATGTGAATAGTATTTGCTATTTTTTTTATTATATGTTGGAATTTTTTACATCGTTAAAATTCCATTTGGAGTATCTATAATTACTAGTATATTTTCTTCTCTACCATTTTCTGCATTAATATATACTAAAAATTCTGTATCGCCTACTTTACCTTTAAACTCATAGCAAAGTATTTCTGTTCTCCATTCAGTTGGAATTACTGCTAGCCCTTCACTTAATATTTCTAAATCGTTATTTAATGTTTTTTTTGCGTCTTCTATATTTATTGCAGGTGTTATTTTATCTCTTTCATGATGAGAATTCAAATAGCCTGTTGTTTCCATACCAAGTATTTCTCCATTATCTAATGCTATTTTTAATTTTACCAAATCTGGATACATTATAATATTATTTTGTTTATATGCATAATTTATTGTAATTATTCCATCTTGTTTTAAATAATATGTTTCTTTCATATTAGGGAAACCATGTTTTTCTAAAAATTCTATTCCCTTTTTATTTGCATCTTCATAGGATATTGTTTCTACTTCTACGTTTCTATCTGTGTTCATTAACACAACATGTCCACCTTTTTGTGATATTGATATATGGACTACATTTTGATTATCATTATCGCTTTTACAATAAAAATCATAAACTGCAATCTCTCCATTTTCTATTAACCCATTTGAGTCTATCTGCTTTGTTTTTTCTTCTCCAATCAAATCTATTGCTACTTGTTTTGCTTGTTCTTCTGAAACATATTCCCCTGTTAACCCAACTTTTTCCTCTGTTGTAATATGTTCAGAAAATGCTCCGTCATATATAAGGCCTGCATATTCTTGAAAATTTTCCTCTATATTTTTAAAACTATCTTGTGATATGTTGCTTACTTGTGTTGCAAAAGCTATCCTTCCTTTTTTGGTAAGCTCACCCCAGCTTATCCTTCCTTCTGCCATATCACTCGAGAGTTGGTTTAGCGTATTTTCTAGTTCTACGCTGTAATCATGTAATTGTTTTAAATTATCTAAATCTTCTTGTGTTAATGGTTCATTATATATATTTTTTCTTGACAGTGAATAACTATACTCACTTACTTGATTTAAAAATTTTGATGTGTTTGCAAGTTCATTTGTAGAAATAGGTAGTTGTGCTAAATAGCTTGATGCAAGATTTGCTTCTCTCCATACATTTGTTAGTGTTTCTGCTCCATGTTCTGGAGTTGTTGAAATTAATGATTTTGCAAGAAAATTTTCTACATTTTGCACATAATCTACAAGTTCAAAAAAAGCCATATTATACTGATTTTCCATAACTTGTCTATATTCGTTTTGTTTTTTATATATAAAAACTCCCATAATTACTATTATAGCTATAAAGCTAACCACCAATGTCAACATGTGTCTATCCTTTAAGCGTTCTTTCCAATCATATATTTTTTCTTTGATTTTGCCCATTTTTTCATTCCTTTCTATTTGCAAAAATGATGTTTTCCAATTGTTTTTACAATTGTTTTTGACCAGATCCAATCACTTGTTGCTGTATTGGGATTAAAATAATATACACATCCTCCTGTTGGATCCCATCCGTTTAATGCATCCCTTGCAGCTTTCATTACAGTTGAGTTTTCTGCTATTGGCTCATTAATTTGGCCATCACTTACAGCAGTAAAAGCTCCAGGTTGATAAATAACTCCTGAAATTGTATTAGGAAAATTTGGATCCTTTACCCTATTTAATATAACTGCTCCAACTGCAACTTGCCCTTCGTAGCTTTCTCCTCTTGCTTCCCCATTAATTGCTCTTGCTATCAACTGCAAATCTGATTGTGTTGTTGCATTACTTGTAGCATAAGAATTTTTATTTAAAAGTATTTGATAAATTTCATATAAAATGCAACTTACAATTCCAAGTATAAGTAGTATTTTAACAGCTTTTCGCATTTTTCCTCCCAAATTATAAATTTTAGATTGTTTTTGTTAGTTTGTTTCATTTTTTTAAAAATATACATTTTTTGGTTAGTTTATGTTATAATTAATTTGTTATTTTATCTAGGAGGTTGAATTGTTTTTTATGAAAAGAGTTTTGTTTTTTTACGGTTCTTACGGAGGTGGTCATTTATCTGCTGCTAAATCTCTAAAAGAGCATATTGAAAGAAACTATCCAGAAATAGAAACCAAGCTAATTGATTGTATTGAATATATAAGCCGAATTATTAATAAATTAACAACTTCAGCTTATTCTGGGATGGCTAAAAATGCTCCTTGGGCATGGAAAAAAGTCTATTATAGTGCTGAAAAAGGAGTATTATCAAAGGCTTGTAAATTTTCAAATAAATTAATGTCATCTAAGCTTTATAAATGCATAAAAGAATTTAATCCTGATTTAATTATTTCTACTCATCCTTTTTCAAGTCAAATGTGCTCTTTCTTAAAACGAAATGGAAAGTTGCATTGTAAAATTGCTACCATTTTGACAGATTTTCATATTCATAATCAATGGCTTGAGGGTTTTGATGAAATGGATTATTATTTTGTTTCTAATAATAAAATGAAGGATGACATGATATCAAATGATATTGATTCTTCCAAAATATTTGTTACAGGTATACCTTTTTCTGAACGCTTTTTGCAAGAATATAATACAGATTCCATTTTTAAAGAATTTAACTTTACACCTAATAAAAATACAGTTTTATTTTTTGCTGGTGGTGAATTTGGCCTTGGTAAAACAAATACTTTTCAAGTCTTTAATACATTAGTTCAAAATTTTCAAGACTTACAAATTATTGCAATTGCTGGAAGAAATAAGCATATGAAAAAAATATTTGAAAAAAGTGTCGAGGATTATCACAGAGAAAGTTCGGTTTGTATTTTAGACTATACAAAAAAAATCCCTGAACTTATGAGTATTGCTACTTTTGTAATTACTAAACCTGGTGGATTAACTACCACTGAAAGTTTAGTATCTGGTCTTCCTATGATTATTATTAACCCTATACCAGGGCAGGAAGAACAAAATGCAGAGTTCTTAGAAAATTCTGGTGTTGCAATTTGGTTAAAGAAAAATGATAATATAAATGACATTTTAAAAAAGTTTTTAAATTCACCTGATGTTTTAGCAAATATGAAAAAAAAAGCTATAGCACTTGCTAAACCAAATGCTATAGTTGATATATGTAATGTTTTATTTAGTGCTTAATAAGCTTAGGTATTATAATGTAAAAACTTAACTTTGTTGTATAGTAAAAATTGTTATTATAAGAAAGGCATTTCGCAGGGTTAGTTTCTGGAGCAACGGCGAAATATATCTCACTCGCTTCGCTCGGACAGCCTAAGGTAGCCTAACCTTGTTGTATAGGAAAAATCGATATAAATGCTGAAATTTCAAAGAAAGAGTCGATTTTTCCTATACAATAAAAAAAGTGGATTTTGCCACTTTTTTTACATTTCTCTTCTTCCTTCTAACGCTTTACTTAGAGTTATTTCATCCGTATATTCCAAATCTCCTCCTACTGGGATTCCATGGGCTATTCTTGTAACTTTTATTCCCATTGGTTTTACAAGCTTTGATATATACATTGCAGTAGCTTCCCCTTCAACTCTTGGATTTGTAGCTAATATTAGTTCTTTAACAGTGTTATCAGAAAGCCTTGATATTAATTCTTTTAGCTTTATATCTTCTGGTCCTATTCCGTTCATTGGAGAGATTGAACCATGTAGTACATGATATACTCCTTTATATTCATGAGTTCTTTCCATTGCTATAATGTCTCTTACATCTTCTACAACGCATATAATACTACTATCTCTTTTAGGATTATTACATATAGGACACGGATCACTATCTGATATGTTATAACATTTTGAACAATATTTTAGATTTTTTTTTGCATTTATTATAGATTCTATAAATTCATTTGATTCTTGTTCACTCAAGTCTAACATGTAAAAAGCAAGCCTTGCAGCTGTTTTATGTCCTATACTAGGTAATTTTTCAAAACTTTCTATTAGTTTTTCTATTGATGGTGAATAAATTGACATATTTCTTCTCCTACTACATAAGTCCAGGTATATTATATTTTCCCATTTGTGCACTTGCTGCTGCATCCACTTTTCTTAATGCTTCATTTATGCAACTTGCTATTAAATCTTGTAACATTTCGATATCCTCTGGATCTACAATTTCTTTTTGTAGCTTTACCTCTTTTATTTGTTTAGCTCCTGTTACTTTTACTTGTATTGCTCCTCCACCTGCTGTTGCCTCAAACTCTCTTGAGCTAAGCTCTGCCTGAGATTTTTCCATTTCTTCTTGCATTTTTTTTGCTTCCTTCATTAGTTGCCCCATATTCATTCCGCCAAATCCTCCCATTCCTCCTGGGAATCCTCCTCTTCTTGACATATTATTTTTCCTCCTTATTCTTCAATAATATTTATTGGGATATCTAGTCCATCAAAGTTTTCATTAGTTTTTTTGTTGTTTTCTTTCTTTTCTTCGTTTGTTTCAATATATTTTATTTGCATTTCTTTTCCTGCATGTATACTTACTAGTTTAATTAATTCTTGCTTGTTTTCTGGCTTTTCTAATACTGTTTTTCCAAATGCGGTTAATCCATTTTTAAATTCTATTCCCAAAACTAAATCATTTAATTCTATCGCTCTTGAATTGATTAGATTAGTATAGAGCATTACTTTTCCATTTTCTTTTAGTCTGTCTAATACTGTTTCCCAATATGAAACATATTTACCTTTACTTTTTTGCTCAGGTTTGCTATTATCATGTTGTTTTTTTATTTCATTTATAGTTTTTATTTCTTTTTTTTCTGGTTTGTTTTGCACACCATTATTTATTGTTTTTTCTATATTGCTTAATCTTTTTTCTATCTCTTCTATTTCATTGTCTTCTTTTGTTTTACACGCTTTTATTATTCCTACTTGAAATAATATATTTTTCTGAGATGACCATTTCATATCATTTTCTAATTCTGAAAATAAGTATATTAATTTAAGCAATCTTTCTTTCGATGCTTTTTGTGCTATTTCTTTCATTTGTTCTTTTTCTTCTTCGCTATATAGCTCTGGTTGAACGCCAGTTTTATATAATAAAATATCTTTTATATATTTTATTGTCTCCCATATAAAGTTATTTAATTCTTTTCCTTCTGTTAATACATTATTCATTGCTTCAATTGCTTGTTCAACATTATATTCTAAAATTGCTTTTGCTAATTTATAAATATGTGTCATTTGTGGAATTCCAACTAAATCTTTTATTTTATCTGCTGTAATTTGATTATCTCCATCTTGTACACATCTTTCTAATATGCTAATTGCATCTCTCATTGCGCCTTCTGATAATGCTGCTATGATTTGCATAGCTTCTTTTGATATTACAATTTTACTTTGATTACATATTATTTCTAATCTTTTTATGATATCATTATTTGGTATTCTTTTGAAATCAAATCTTTGACATCTTGATAAAATAGTTGCTGGCAACCTTTGAGGTTCAGTTGTTGCTAGAATAAATTTAACATGTGCAGGAGGCTCTTCTAATGTTTTTAAAAGAGCATTAAATGCTCCTATTGAAAGCATGTGTACCTCATCTATAATATATACTCTATATTTTGTAACTGTTGGCAAGAAGTTTACTTCTTCTCTTATTGAACGGATATCTTCTACACTATTATTTGAAGCTGCATCCATTTCCACAACATCTGTAAGTGAACCTGAAAGAATTGCTTTACATATCTCACATTCATTACAGGGCTCACCTTCTTTTGGATTTAAACAATTTACTGCCCTTGCTAAAATTTTAGCTGATGTTGTTTTTCCTGTACCCCTTCCGCCACTGAACAAATATGCATGACCAACTCTCCCTGAAATTATTTGATTTCGTAATGTTTTTGTAATTGCCTCTTGTCCTACTATTTCACTAAATGTAAGCGGTCTAAACTTTCTATATAATGCCGTGTATTCCATTTTTTCACCCCCACATTTTATGTATATAATAACTCCTATGTGGAAAGCAAACGTTTCACATAAATACACTACTTATCGCTGCTTTCTTCCGAACCTGACGAGGTTCATAGCTTTTTATTGAAGTTTGCTCTCCACATAGGAGTTATTATATTTTATATTATATACTGTATTTTTTGTTTGTGCAATAGTTGTTTTGCATTTTTCTAGTGTCTCATTTTTTGCATTTATCCTACTTCTGGTAGCCTTTTAAATATAATGTCTTCCATGTCTACTTTTTCAATTGATTTTACCCCATTGTTTTCAACGTCCTCCAATGGCAAGCTTATATTTATATAGCCTTTATATGTTTTGCCATCTGTTAATTTTATATACATATCAAATCCTATATTATATTTAATATCTGATATTACAATTTGAGCTTTTTTTAACAATGTTCCATCATTATTATATCCAACTTCTCTTCCTTCATCTTCCATATTTATCGGAATTTCTCCTATTTCTTTTACACATGTTCTAAAACTTATTATTCCTCCTTGATTTGATATTGTTAGATTCTGCATACTTGTTTGTGTATCACCATTATAAATTATTTCATCTTCCAAAAGAAATTCATCATTATACACATATGCTGTTCCTTCTGTGTTATTTGGTCTATAAAATGCAACCTTTCCCTTTTTCGGTGCTGACATTATTTTAATGTTTTCTATTGAGATTTGTTCAATCATATTTTCTGAATTATTGTTTTCATTTTTTTCTATGTAAAAATATAAATCATTAGCTTGAACAATTGAAATGTTTTGGTCATCTTTTGCTATTCCATCTGCTGTACTTATAATCATAATTTTGTTTAATTTAAATGGCAAATTTTTTTCCCCTTCTATTTCATATTTTATCATTATAAATCCAACAACTACAATAAAAAAAAATAGTATACTTATAGACGCAGCTTTTTTTATTGCCTCTTTTTTATTTTTATCCATGTTTCTCGCCTTTCTTTTCTCTTAATTCTTTAAAAAATTTTTTTATTATCGTTTTGCATTCGTTTTCTAATATTTTCCCTTCTATTTTTACTCTATGATTAAATGGAAAATCTTTTGGAATGTTTAATACTGAACCACATGCTCCAGCTTTTTCATCAAATGCTCCAAAGTATACTTTTTTTATCCTTGCTCCAATTATTGCACCAATACACATTGTACATGGTTCTAGCGTTACATATAATGTTGCTCCTTCCAATCTCCAATTTTCTAATTTTTTACTTGCTTTTTGTATTACTGTTATTTCTGCATGCTTTGTACAATCTTTTTTTGTTTCTTTCTCATTATGTGCTCTTGCAATAATTTTCCCATTTTTTACTATTACTGCTCCCACTGGCACCTCATCTTTTTTATATGCCTTTATCGCTTCTTTTAAAGCCTGTTTCATATATTTTTCTTTATCTGTTAGCAATTTTTTCAAATCCTTTTTATAAATTTATTATATTACTTCTTTACACTCTAAAAACATACAAACATTTAATTTTAGTAACTTTTTATAATTTGGTGCACCTGGAGGGAATCGAACCCACGACCTCTCCCTTAGGAGGGGAGCGCTCTATCCTACTGAGCTACAAGTGCATTAATTTTTTAGATAGATAGTATACAAAAATATGCTATCTATCTATTTATTCACTTTTATGCATTTAGTTTATTTACTATTTCTTCTACATCTATTCCATGAACATCACATGCTTCTTCTAAAGTTTCTTCTTGTGATGCTGGGCATCCTAAACAGTGCATCCCTGCTTCTAACAATATTTCTGCTTTTTCAGGTGCTTGCTGTAATATTTCACCGATTTTTGTATTTTTTGTGAATTTCATTGTTTTCCTCCTTGTATAATTTTTTTCCAACACGTTATAATTGTAACATAAATTTTACAAAAAGTATAGACAAATCATAAAAATTATTATATTATGGTATAAATTGGAAATGAGGTGATGTTTTTTTGCTTGTTCATTTGTTTTTTCTGTCCTTTTTATTTCACATTTTTGTTGTTTCTTATTTTATTTATTCATTTTTTGAAGACAAAGTATTCCATCACATGCAAGGTTCTAAATTAGAGCAAAAAAGAAAATATAGTAAGTAAAGGAGATTTTTTTGAAAGCCTTTTTATTTAGATTTTTGTTTTTACTTTTTTTTGCTATTGGTTTTTTTTGTTTTTCAGTATCTTTATTTAATCCAATTCTTGAAGCTACAAGTCTTATTATTCCTTATAGTTTATCTCCATTTGATATATGTACAAAATTTCCTACTTTTTGGTATTACTCAAAGAGAATTTATTTACTTCTTTGTATTTTATCTGGAATTATTTTGGGGAATTCTCTATATTACATTTTTTTCAATAAAATTAATTTTAATAAAATTTCAAAACCACTGCCACCTAAAAATAAACTTTTTCTTTTTGTTGGGAATAATGCTGAAAGTAAATCTCCTATCTTTTTGGTTGAAAAAAGCCTTTATCAAAATATTTTGATAACAGGAACAACAGGTTGCGGAAAAACTTCAAGTGCAATGTATCCTTTTTGCAAACAACTTATTGAATATAATTGTTTAGACCCGAATAAGAAAATTGGAATGTTAATATTAGACGTAAAAGGAAATTTTTATAAACAAGTTTTAAAATTTGCAAAAGATTCTCTAAGAGAAGATGATATAGTATTACTAGAATTAGGCGGTCTTATATCTTATAATCCACTAGATAAACCAGATTTAAAGCCTTCTGTACTAGCTGAACGTTTAAAAACAATACTTTTACTTTTTTCCCCTAATAATTCAGATTCTTACTGGCTCGATAAAGCATCACAAATATTAACAGAATGTATAAAATTATGCAGATTGTATAATGACAATTATGTTACATTTGTAGAAATTCATAAATTGATTTTTTTCTCTAACTATTTTTACGAAAAAATAAATTATCTAAGGTCTCTATTTCAAAAAAATGTCTTTAATGATGAACAATGTTTTGATTTACTCTCTGCAATAGAATTTTTTGAAACAGAATTTAACAACTTAGATCCTCGAGTTCTATCTATTGTAAAGTCGGAAATTTCTCGTATTACATCTATGTTTGTTTCTGATTATTCGGTTCAAAAAATATTTTGCCCCAATAAAAAGAAATGTACATTTACTGGTTTTTCCTCAGTTTTACATGAAGGGAAAATCGTTGTTCTTAACATGAATTTGGCTAAATATCAAAATCTTTCTCGTTTTATTGCAGCTTACTTAAAACTTGACTTTCAAGCAGAAGTTTTGTCGTCTTTGGAAAAGAATGTTGCTACACGAACAACTGCATTTATATGTGATGAATTTCATGAATTTGTAACTACTTCTGATTCCAATTTTTTTGCCCAAAGCCGTGAAGCCAAATGCATAAATATTGTTGCTACACAAAGTTATTCTTCTTTATTAAATACTTTAAAAGATGCTACTTGTGTTCGAGTTTTAGTGCAAAATTTAGTAAACAAGTTGTGGTATAGAACTGATGATACATTTACAATTGAAGATATTCAAAAGCTATTGGGGAAAGAAGACAAAGAAAAAACTTCATATTCTATTTCTGAAAATGCAAAAGAAACGAATTTTCATTATATAACTCAGCGCTTTCATTCACTAGGCTCAAATCTCTCTGAAAGTATACAAACTTATACTCAAAACGATTTTATATTTGATTCCCGTTTTTTTTCTCAGGAACTACCAACTTTTTCATGTCTTGCATTTTTGTCTGACGGTGATATTATTATCCCACCTTGTAAAGTGCAAATGAAACCTTATTTTCAATTTAATTTAGATGAAAGGAATTTTTGATAATGAATGTTAATAAATATTCTTTTATTTTTATTATTTTTCTTACTTTTATATTTATCTTCTCTTTTATTCAGCCATCTTTTGCTGCTGATCCTAAATTAATTAGTAAAATTAAAAGTGCTTTTGAAAAAATTAGTGATTGGATGATTAAGATAGCTACTCCTGCTGCTGCAGTTGCTATTGGTACAGGTGTATTAATGAAGAAATTTAGTTTTGGTGATGAAGAAAAAATTAGAACTGCAAAGCGTTTAATTCGAGGTTCCATTTTTTCTTACGCTTTTATTTTAGCAACTGATTTAATTCTAGCAGCTGTCAAAAGTCTTATTTAATTGGATGTGATATTATGGAGGATATTAATATAACTGAAATTATTTTAGAAACAATTAATACTTTATTTTCTAGTTTATTTTCTTCCATTGATAATAGTTTATACCCCATTTTAGATGACATTACATTTATTGATACTGAAATTCTAACTAGCTCTCCATTAGAACATTTTTTAGGAGCAGAAACTCAAAATGGAATTTTATTAATTTGTAATTCTTTCTTATTAGGAATTTTATTGTATTTTATATGTTCCAATTTTATTTCTTTTTATACATTCTCTAATAATCAACGCCCTATTTCATTTTTTTTTAAATTAATTTTATTTGGCATTATTATGAATTGCTCTTTTTTCTTTTGTGAACAAATTATTTATTTTGTCTCGCTTTTATCTTCTGCTATTCGAAATCTTGGTGAAAATTTATTAAATACTCCCATTTGCTTTTCTTCCCTTATAGATAAACTAAATTCTATTATATCTGTGGGGAATGATGAATTTAATTTGTTTTCCATTGATGGATTAATAAGAGGATTTATTTCCGTAGGTTTATTTCGCTTAATTTTTACATATTCTTTTAGGTATGTTTTAATAAAAGTTTGGATTTTGATTTCACCATTTGCAATTTTATCTCTTATTTTAAATTCCACTTCATGGTTTTTTAAGACCTGGATTAGAAGTTTTATGGCATTTTTATTAGTACAAGTTTTTATTTCATTTGTTTTATTAATTGCCTTTTCTACAAATTACTCTGATAATATTTTATCTAAACTTATTATTGTAGGCTGCATTTACGCATTTATTAAAGCTAATCAATTAGTTAAAGATTGGCTTGGAGGAATTTCTTCTGAAATTAGTACAGGTTTTTCTAATATTAAATCTTTTTTTAAAGGAGGGAATATTTAAAAATGCATTTTGTTTTTCCACAAAATTATAATTTTAGTTCGCGCTTATTCGGTATTTTTGATTACACTACTGTATTATTTAATTTTGTTTGGTTTGTTTTTTTATTTTCTGTATCAAATATTTTTTTTGAAACACTAGAAATAAAAATATTAATTTGCACTGTTCTTTTTTTGCCTTTTTTTATTATCAGTATTATTGGTCTTTACCATGAAAATATTTTCTTTGTTTTATCATATATTTATTGTTTCTTTAAAAATCGATGCATATATTTTTATTCTAAATCTTAAATTATATTGTAAAAAATTTGTCGAGATGCTATAATTCTATTTACAAAATCTATTTATAAGGAGCTAATCCAAATGAAATTAGAACTAAACGATAAATCAATGCTTTTTTCTAATACGGAATTGCCAGATGTTTTCTTTACAGAATATTTGTCTACTGCTAAAGGAGATTATGTTAAGGTGTATTTATATATCCTTTTTTTATCTAAATATAATAAAGAAGTAAAAATAACAGATTTATCTAAAAAACTGGCTCTTTCATTTAATGTCATTCAAGAAGCTCTTTCATATTGGGAAGCTCAAGGTGTTATTATTAAAAAAAATACTGGTTATGTTTTAATAAATTTACAGGAGAAGGAATTGTTTGAGTTGTATACGCCTAAGCTTTCTTCTACCCCTGAACAGGCTGAACAAACTGCTCAAAATAAATATCGTGCAAAAGCAATTGAAAACATCAATAACTTGTATTTTCAAGGAGTTATGTCTCCTTCTTGGTATAACGATATTGATTTATGGTTTAAAAAATATCAGTTTGATGAACAAGTAATGATTGCTTTATTTGGTTACTGTTTTGAAAAATCTGCTTTACATAGAAATTATGTGCAAACTGTTGCTGAAGCTTGGAGTAAAAGTAATATAAAATCTTTTATGGATTTAGATAATTATTATCAGAAAAAAGAAAAATTAAATGTTATAAAGAAATCTATTTCTAAAAAACTAGGTTTTAATAGATCTCTTACACAGTTTGAAGAAGCATATATAGAAAAGTGGATTATCGAGTATGGTTATTCACAAGATATTATTGATATTGCTCTTAAGAAAACGACTTCTAAAGCGAATCCAAATTTTGATTACATCGATAAATTGCTCTCTGACTGGAAAGAGCGTGGGTTTAAAACAGTTGCTGAAATTCAAGAATTTATTATTCAAATGAAAGAAAAAAATAAAAAGACTAAAGAATTAGAAAAGAAATCTAATTTTCAATTATATGAACAACGTAATTATGGAAATTTGGAATCACTTTATGCAAATCCAGTTTCTAAGTCAAATGCAAATTCTCAATAGTTTCTTATATTTTTATTATACTAATTAAAAAGTGGTGATTTAATGGATTCAACAACTCGTAAGGATTTGCTCAATGAATATGAGGATAAAAGACGTTTTGCAATAAAAAATGCCGAAGAAAGAAAGGCAAATTTTTTATTAGAATATCCCGAATTTGCAAAAATAGAAGAAAATTTTACAAAAGCATCTATTTCCTATAGTATTGAGCTTTTGAAAAATCCAAATAAAAAAAATCAAATTTTAAGTAATTTAAAGAAAAAGCTAGATGATTTACAAAGAAAAAAAGATTCTTTTTTGAAAAATCTTGGTATTGATTTGAGTTTTTTTTGTCCCGCATATGAATGTAATATTTGTAAAGATACAGGTTATATTATTAATAATGGTAAATCTGTTATGTGTTCTTGCTTAAAACAACGTATATTTAATTTAGAATATAATAAATCAAATATTGGTAATTTATCAAAAGAGAATTTTTCCACATTTACAATCACCAAATATTCTGATGAAGTAAATGAAGAAAAATATCATGCTTCTATATCACCTAGGGAAAATATAAAAAACATAAAAAAAATTTGTGAGAGCTTTATTAAAAATTTTGATGACCCAGATGAAAAAAATTTATTGTTTACGGGGAACACCGGTTTAGGTAAAACTTTTCTTTCCAATTGTATTGCATATGAACTCTTAAACCTTGGTAAAACAGTTCTCTACCAGACTTCATCTGTTATGTTAGACAATATTTTAGATTTTCGTTTTAATAAACCCAATGCTAATAATTTTATTATTGACAATTTATTAACTGTTGATTTGTTAATTATTGATGATTTAGGAACAGAAAGTATGAATAGTATGAAATTTAGTGAACTATTTAATATTATTAATACTAGATTACTTAATCAAAACCATAAAATTACAAAAACTATAATTTCAACAAATTTAAGTTTAAACAACATTTTTTCTATCTATGAAGAACGCCTTGGTTCTCGTTTTGTTGGAAATTATAATATATGTCGCTTCTTTGGAGATGATATTCGTTTTATGCGATAAATGTTTTCTACTGTATATTGCTCAAATTAGTCATCAAGTTTTTGATTATTTTTATTAGACTTTTTCTTCATGTTCTAGATACTTTCTTATCCATTTTAAAATAGTATTGTATTTATTACTTCTATATATCCATGATGCTCTTTGGCACAATATTTAACTACTTGCAATTTAAATTTATCTGAACATTTAGCATAAAAATGAACTCAAATTATTAAACTTTTTTGTTTAATAATTTGGGTTCATTTCAGATATAGTCTAATTTTTTACTCTGTTTGATTTTCTTTGTCTTCTTCAGAAATTTTCTCTATGCTTACTACTTTTCCTTCATTAGTTCTCATTAATGTAACTCCCTGTGTACTTCTTCCTAAAACACTTATATCTTTTACATTTAATCTAATAATAGTACCTGTATCTGTTATAAGCATTATATCATCATCTTCTTCTACTATTCTAATTCCAATTATACTACCTGTTTTTGGTGTTATTTTATATGTAATTACTCCCTTTCCTCCTCTTGATTGTACTCTATATTCGTCTAATTCTGTACGTTTGCCAAATCCATTTTCCGTAATTGCAAGTAAAGTTGCTCTATTTCCTGCTATGATTGATTCCATTCCGATTACTTGATCTTGTTCATCTAAGCGTATTCCTATTACTCCTTGTGAAACTCTTCCAACTGGTCGAACATCTTTTTCATCAAATGTTATACACATTCCTTCTTTTGTTACTAGTACAACATTATCTTCTCCATCCGTTAATCTTACATCTATTAATTCATCATTTTCTTTTAAGCTTATTGCTTGTAATCCTGTTTTTCTTGCGGAATTATATTCTGTTAAAGCTGTTTTTTTAATTAATCCATTTCTGGTTGCAAATAATAAGTACTTTCCTTCTGCAAAATTTTGTATAGGAATAATAGCAGAAACCTTTTCTCCCGCATCTAAGCTTAATAGATTAACAATTGCTGTTCCTCTTGCTGTTCTTCCCGCTTCTGGTATTTCATAGCCTTTTAATCTATATAATTTTCCCTTGTTGCTAAAGAATAATATAGTATCGTGTGTTGATGTAGTAAATATCTCCTTAACAAAGTCATCTTCCCTAGTAGATATACCTGTAATTCCTTTTCCTCCACGCTTTTGGCTTTTATATGTATCAATAGGCATTCTTTTTATATAGCCAAAGTGCGTTAATGCGACAACATTTTGCTCCTCTTTTATTAGGTCTTCTACTTCTATTTCTCCTTCTGCAGCTATGATCTTTGTTTTTCTTTCATCACCAAATTTTTCTTTTATTTCTAAAAGTTCTTTTTTTATTATATCAAATACTAATTTTTCGCTTCCTAATACTTCTTTATAATATGCTATTAGCTTTAATAATTCATTATATTCCTCATCAATTTTTTCTCTTTGTAATCCTGATAGTGTTTTTAGTCTCATGTCTAAAATTGCTTGTGCTTGTATTTCTGATAAAGCAAATCTTTTCATCAAACGTTCTTTTGCATCATCATATGATGAACGAATTATATTTATGACCTCATCAATATTATCAATTGCTATTTTTAAACCCTCTAATATATGAGCTCTTGCTTCAGCTTTGTCTAGATCAAATTTCGTTCTCCTTAATACAACTTCTTTACGATGTTCTATATAATGTACAATACACTCTTTTAATGTTAGTATTTTTGGCTCTCCATTAACTAATGCTAACATTATAATTCCAAATGTGTCCTGCATTTGCGTATTTTTGTATAATTGATTTAATACAACTTGAGCATTAGCATCTCTTTTTAGTTCTATTACTATACGTACTCTATCATTTCTGTCTGATTCATCTCTTAATTCTGAAATTCCCTCAATTCTTTTTTCTCTAACCAATAATGCTATATTTTCAATCAGTTTTGCTTTATTTACTTGATATGGCAATGATTTTACTATAATTCGTTGTTTACTTCCACTCATTTCCTCTATTTCAGTTTCTGCTCTAACGGTTATCTTGCCTTTTCCTGTTGTATACGCTTGTTTTATTCCTTCTCTCCCTACAATAATTCCTTCTGTTGGGAAATCTGGTCCTTTTACTATAGCCATTAATTCATCATCTGTAACATTATCGTCTTCTATCATTTTTATAATGCCATTTATTATTTCTGTTAAATTATGTGGTGGAATATTTGTTGCCATTCCTACTGCAATTCCAGAGGACCCATTAATTAAAAGTGTTGGTATTTTAGATGGCAATACAATTGGCTCTTTTAATCTGTCATCATAGTTTGGCATAAAATCTACTGTGTTTTTCTCTATATCAACTAACATTTGCTCTGAGATTTTAGACATTCTCGCTTCTGTGTATCTCATTGCTGCAGCACCGTCTCCATCAATTGACCCAAAATTTCCATGTCCATCTATTAACATATATCTCATCGAAAAATCTTGTGCCATTCTAACCATTGCATCATAAACTGAACTGTCTCCATGTGGATGATATCTTCCAAGCACAGATCCTACTGTATTTGCACATTTTCTGTATGGTTTGTCTGACGTTATTCCATCTTCATACATAGCATATAATATTCTTCTATGTACTGGTTTTAAGCCATCTCGAACATCTGGAAGAGCACGAGATACTATAACACTCATGGCATAATCAATATAAGATGTTTTCATCTCTACTTCTATATTTCTGTCTATAATATTTTCTGCTTTGTCTTCCACTTTTTTACCTCTTTTCTAGTTTTACAACTATCTTGTATTATACTAAACCGTAAGAAAATATGCAAGTGGAAATTTTTTAAGAAACTAATTTTTTTGCTAAATCTTTTTCTATTTGAGTTAGTTCAAAATTATTACCATTGTTTTTTATAAGATTATGTATGTTTTCTATTTCTCTTGCTTTTTTTATTGTTTCTTCTAAAGGAATAACTTTATTTAAACTTTTTTCTAATTTTTTGTATTCTTTTTCCATTCCTGAAAAGTCCTTATTTTCATAATACTTTTCCCAGTTCTCACTATATAAATTTATTTTTTCAATTTCTTCTAATTGCTCTGTTAATGCATTTCCTATATTTTTAGTTACATTATCTAGCAATATATTTTTTCCTTGTTTTATTACGGAAACAACTTTTAATGGTAATATTTCTTTTTGTTGAATCTTTTTTAATGTTTCATCTATCAATTCTGATATCCCATCTATTATTCCTCCTTTTTGAATAGCAGTTTGCATTTGATTTACATTATCAAACTTACCTGTAAATACTCCTATTACGCTTTTTCCTAGTTCTATTCCTGAATTTATTACACTTTTTATTCCTTCGCTAAGTCCCTCTTGAAATAATGTATCTTTAATGTTTATAGCTGCATCTTCTACATAATTGGGTAAAATTGCTCTTAGCCCCGCGTCCATCGCAAAATTTATAGCTTTGCCTAAATTTGTCTCTAAAAAATTTTTTTGTTCTTTTTCAGTTACTAATTGTTTTTCATTGTTTTGTGTTATGTTTAGCTCTAATTCTTGCATAATTTTATGACACTTCCTTTTTAAAAATTTTAGGTTTTTCAAAAATTTTTTCTATAATATTTTTTTGTTGTCTCCTTTCTTTGCCTGAAATATAGTAGTTTTTCATGTTTTGATTGATCCAAGTTGAAAAATTTTTATTATAATTTATTTTTCCTAGAATTTTGTATTCAATAAATATGTTTTTTAATATTTTTTCATCAATTGCATTTTTATGATATTTATTAAAGATTATATTTATTTTTTCCTTTTCTATTTTCCATTCTTTAGTATATATATCCAAAAGATGAATTGCTTTTTTTATTTCCAATAAATTACCTTCAGTTAATAAAATAATATTATTACTTAATTTTAGTAAAAATTTTGTATATTCCAGATAGCATTCTGATGATACATCTATTAAAATTACATCATATTCTTTTTTTAATTTTTCTAATAATTGATTAATTTTTAATATATCCATTTTTTTACTTGAAAACAACAAATTGCTTGCACAAATTAGATCTATTTTCGTATTTATTTTTGTTTTATAATCTTCATTTTTTTGGTTTGTTTTTTTCTTTCCAAATATTGTATGAATACTTTCGTTTAATAAATCGAAATCTAATATTAATACTTTTTTATTTTCTTTTTTTAACTGTATTGCTAGGCTCACTGTAATTATGCTTTTTCCTGTTCCGTGTCCTCCTGCTACACTTATTATATTGTTTTCTGAGTTGTTTTCTATTTGTTTTTTTTCTCTTGGTTTTATATTTTCTTTTAATTTTTTTATAATATTTTTCTTACTATTTTTTTGTGTTTCTATAATTAATTTTTTTATGTTTTTTATTTCTTCTTCTATATTTGTTTGAGTTGGTAATTCTTTTAAGATTTCTATCATTTCCTTAATTGATACTTTATGGTGATACAATATTTTTTCTACTTTCTCTTCTTTTGCAATTCTAATTTTATCTATATTTTCTTTTTCTAATAATAAAATTATTTTTATATCCGAATTTAGTTTTTTTATTTTTTGTAATAAACTTCTTAAATCATCTTTTCCTTTTAGTAATTCACTTAAAATTAAAATATCAATTTGCTTTTCTTCTAATATTTCAAAAATTCCTTCCTGATATTGTATATCGGGCGTTATTATTTCAAATTCTTTCATGTTTATCAGTTCGTTATTTAATTCGGGATTTGCCAAAGCAGTTACAATTTTCTTCATTTTCATTCCTCTCTTTATTCAATTTTTCAAAAATTGTTTTACACTATCTATTCAATCATCTCCTTTTCAAAATTTGCATTGTCAATTTTTAATAATACATGCTCTTGATTAGCAAATAATAGTGCTTCTCCTCTTTTTAATGATTTAATTTCTATTTTTTCTTTTTCTGTTAAGGTTATATTTTGCTCTAATATTTTTATATTTTCTTCTTCTAATGCAAAAAACATTTTAATATTTGAATTGTTTAACAAGCATTTACCATAAATTCCTCCATCTAAACTAAATATATCTGAGATATCTTGTGTTATTGCAACTCCACTTCCTCCATATTTTCTAATTGTCTTAAATATTTTATATATAAAACTTGCTACTTCTTTATTTGATGTAACTCCTATTAGTCTCCATGCTTCATCCAAATATATTGCTTTTTTTATTCTTCTATTTGCTTTTATTTTATCCCAAAAAAATTCTGTGAATAAATACATTCCAAAAGCCAAATTTTCTTCTCCTAGATCGTGCACATCTGCAACTATTAATAAATTATCTAATATTACATTTGTTTGATGATTAAAAAAATTTAATGAACCTTTTACAAATGGAATTAATTTTATTTGCATTTGTTTTGTTTTTGGGTCTTTTCCTAATATTTCATAAAACTCGCCTAGCGTTGGCATATCTTTACTTTCTTTAAATACAGGTTTTATATTAACAGTTTTTTCATCTTTTTTATATAAACTACTATCTTCGAAATTTATTTTTTTAGTTTCATATAATTCAATTATTTTTTCTTCTAAAATTGCCTTTTCTTCTTCGTCTATATTTCCAAAAATTAGTTTAAAAAATCCTACTAGTTTATTAATCTTAGATGCTAAATAACCATTTCCATCTTCTTGGCTTTCTTCTCTAATGTCAAATATATTGATATATGTTTTTGAATTTGCTCCTATTTGAATATATGTTCCGTTTAATTTATTACATATTTTTTGGTATTCTCTTTCTGGATCAATTATATATTGTTCTATCCCTGTTAGATAAGAACGTAATATTAATATCTTTGTAAAAAAAGATTTTCCGTGAGCCACTTGTTCCAAATAAACACATATTAGCATTTTTATATTTTTCTGTTTCAAAACGATTGATAAATATGAGAGAATGATTATAAAAATCTGTACCGATAGAAAATTCCATTTTCGTCAAATATTGTAGATGAAATAAATGGATAAGTGGCTGTTAATCCACTTGATAAAACATTTCTTTTAGCAGAATTTTTTATTTGATAATTATTCTGAAATAAAGGTAAAGTCGCAAGTAATGTCTGTTCTTGCCTAAATGTTGCTCTTCTTGTTGCAAGTCCAGTAGCATTGCAAATTCCTTCTATTTTATTTAATTGATTTTCAAGTTCTTTTTTGTCTTCATTAAATATCTCCATATAGATATACAAAAAATATAAATCTTCATTATTAATTTGTAATTCTTTTCTAATATATTTAGCGTCTTGATATGTAAAAGCTGCTATATCAATTTCTTGATTATTTTTCTTTATATCTTTTAATTGTGCTCCAACATTTCCTATATGATATGTTAGATCTCTTATTACTTTATATTTGTCCTGCTTTTCATAGAATATAGATATGTTTATATTTTCTGGTAAATCCATAAATGGTTTTAATATTATCTCTTGATACTCTCTAAAATAATTTATAATAATAAGTCCTGCATAATATGTTTTTTCAATTTCAATAAAATTAGGATTTGTAGTATTTACATATGATGGTGATATTATATCTTTTTGTGTAACACCTCCTTCAATTTGATTAATAATTTTTTTTATTTCTAATTTTTTTTTAAAACTTTTCATCCATTCCTCCTTTTAATTTTCAAGTTTGTTTTGCTTTCTATAATTTAAAAAACAATAAATTATATTTACCGTTTCTCGTTTTGTTTGAATTTCTTCTACTTTATTGCCACAGCGAGATAATGTTTCTTTTAATTTATAGTAGTTTTCTTTTAATTTTTGCAATACTATCTTTTCATTTTCTGTTTTTTCTATATCTAGTTTTTCTTTTATTATTATATAAAAATATTTTGTATTTGTTTTTTTCTCTTCATTCATTTCTTGGATATATTTTATATATTTTTGTGCTACTTCCTCTGTTTGTTTATTTTTATTAATTTCTTCAATTTTGGAAATGTGTTTAGATAAATCTTTTTTATTACTTTGAATTAAAATTTGTAGATTAAAATTACATGTTTTTAAAAAAATTTTATATGAATTTAAAATAGCTTCTTTTTCTAGTTCAGATTTTAAATTATAATTGATTGGAAAAATTTTTATAATTTTTATATAAGAATTATCTTTTGTTTGAATTATTCCATTTTCTAAAATTTTTTTAAAAGGTAACCAATCTTGAACTGAATAAAAATGTTTATTTTTCAAAATTTAGCTCCTTATGATATAAATTTTCTTTATTTTATATTGTTTTCCATTTTTTGTCAATATTTTTTTATTGAGATTTTTCGACATTTTTTCCAGATGTTTCCTGAATATTATTTTTAAAAATAATCATAATAAAAGCATAAGGTTTTTATTTGTTTCAGCAAAGAGTTTAATAAGGTTTTTTTAAGTTTTATTAGATTCGAGCAAAGATATTATTGAGCTTTATTTTAGGTTTTATAATGTCGGCGATAAGAGTTTATTTTTTGTAGAAAGGCAATATGTATTTTTTCTCTTTTGGTATATTGCTATAATATAGGAAATATATTCGAGCTTATGATAATATCTATATCTTTTAAGAAAATATTTTCTAGCTACTATTATTTTTCTTGAAAATATTTTTGTATATGATTATTATTAGTCCACTTTTTTGGATGAATATAGTTGTATAGGGTGTATTTATTGTCTAACAGAATAATGAATTTATGTGACTTATTTATTATTTATATAGTAATATATATTAGTAAAAAAAGTTATGTTTATTTGTTTAATGTGATAATAAATAAGAGCTTTATAATTGAAAGAAGGCATCCTTAAAATAGGATGTCTTCTTTCAATTATATATCTAGATTTTTTACATATTTTGCATTTGCCGCAATAAACTCTCTTCTTGGTTCTATTTCATCTCCCATTAGTATAGTAAATATTTTGTCTGCTTTCATTGCATCTTCCACATTTACCTTTATTAGTATACGTGTTTCTGGATTCATGGTTGTATCCCATAATTGCTCTGGATTCATTTCTCCTAATCCTTTATACCTTTGAATATTGACTCCGTCTCTTCCTATTTCTTCTAATCTTTGATTCATTTCTTCATCTGAATAACAATAAATATCTTTGATTCCTTTTTTAGAAAGTTTATAAAGTGGTGGTTGTGCTAAATACACATTTCCATTTTCAACAAGTGGCCTCATATATCTATAAAAGAATGTTAATAGTAATGTTCTAATATGTGCTCCATCAACATCTGCATCAGCCATTATTATTACTTTTCCATATCTAATTTTTGTTATGTCGAAATCATTACCTATTCCTGCTCCTACTGCTAAAATAACAGGTTGTAATTTATCATTATTATATATTTTATCTGCTCTAGATTTTTCTACATTTAGCATTTTTCCCCATAATGGTAAAATCGCTTGGAATTTTCTATCTCTTCCTTGTTTTGCACTTCCTCCAGCCGAATCTCCTTCTACAATATATACTTCACATTCTTCTGGTATTTTGCTACTACAATCAGCAAGTTTTCCTGGAAGTGTAGTTGTTTCTAATGCATTTTTTCTTCGTACTAATTCTCTCGCTTTTCTTGCTGCCTCTCTTGCACGTGAAGCACTAACACATTTTTCTAATATTGTTTTAGCTATAGATGGATTTTCTTCTAAAAAGGTAGAAAGTGCTTCATTCATTATACTAAATACTATTCCTGAAACTTCACTATTGCCTAATTTTGTTTTTGTCTGTCCTTCAAATTGTGGTTCTTTTACTTTAACTGAAATAACCGCCGTAATTCCTTCTCTTATATCTTCTCCTTGCAAATTTGAATCTTTTTCTTTTAAAATATTTTTTGCTTTTGCGTAATCATTAAATACTTTTGTTAAAGACCTTTTAAATCCTTCTAAGTGTGTTCCTCCTTCAATTGTATTTATGTTATTTACAAATGAATAAATATTTTCTGAATAACTTGTTGTGTATTGTATTGCAATTTCAATAGGATATTCTCCTGATTTATCAATATAAATAGGTTTTGGATGTAAAGTTTCCTTATTTTTATTTAAATACTCTACAAAAGAAACAAGTCCACCTTCAAAGCAAAAATCTGCTTTTTTTTCTGGTTCGCATCTTTTATCTTCTACTTTTATTCTTAGACCTTTTGTTAAAAATGCCATCTCTCTAAATCTATCTTCTAAGACTTCAAAGTCATATTCTAATGTTTCAAATATGCCTCCATCTGCAAAAAATCTTACTTTAGTTCCAGTTTTATCTGAAGAGCCTATTTTAGTTAATTTTTGTACTGTTTTGCCTTTTTCAAATTTCATTTGGTATATGCCACCATCTCTTTGAATTGTAACTTCTACCCATTCAGATAATGCATTTACAACAGAAGCACCTACTCCATGGAGCCCTCCTGAAACTTTATAGCCACTATCTCCACCAAATTTTCCTCCAGCATGTAATTTTGTATATACTGTTTCTGCTGCAGATATTCCTGTTTTTGGATGAATAGCAACAGGAATTCCTCTTCCATCATCTTCTACACAAATTATATTTCCTGGCTCTATTGTTATATGTATATTTTTACAATAACCTGCCAATGCTTCATCTACGCTATTATCTACAATTTCATATACTAAATGATGTAGTCCTCTAATTGAAACACTTCCAATATACATTCCTGGTCTTTTTCTAACAGCTTCAAGGCCTTCTAATACCTGTATTTGTTCTGCACCATAGCTGTGTTCGTACTTTTCCATTTTTTCCTCCTACTTAAATAACTTTCTGTTTCTTCAATATTAAAACTTTGTAAATTTTAATTTTTTTAAGTTATATATATTTTTCCATTTTCAACTTTATAGAAACTCCCTTTTGTTTTTTCTAGTTTAAGTTGATTTGTACACGTAATAATAATTTGATTGTCTTTTATGTTTTCTAAAAAATTACTAATTCTTTTATCGTCTAATTCTGACATAAAATCATCTAATAATAAAATTGGTTGTTCCCCTACTTCTTCATTTATTATTTCTAGTTCAGACAGTTTCAATGAGATAATTGTTGTTCTTTGTTGTCCTTGTGAACCATATACATTAACTGGCCTTCCATTTATTTGTATTGAAAAATCATCTCTATGAATACCGTTTATTGTGTAACCTTTTATTATATCTATTTTTCTATTTTTTTTTAATACATTTAAATATTTTTGTTTTGCACTACATGTGGAATTATATTCAATTGTAATTTTTTCTTTTTGCCCTGTCATTTGCATGTGAAAATAATTTACCTTTTCTTTAATTTTTTCTATAAATTCATTTCTATATTTCCACACAATGTATCCATATTCTGATAAACTTTCGTCCCAAATTTCTAACATTTCCTCTGGTTTGTTTTCATACTTTATTTGCCTTAAATAGTTATTTCTTTGTTCTAAAATTTTCATATATTGGTTTAGTGAAAACAAATAATTTTTTTTTAATTGACTAATCATTACATCTAGGAATCTTCTTCTATTTGAGGGACCGTTCTTTAATAATACCATATCATCAGGTTCAAATAAAACAATATACAAATTTCCGCAATAATTCACTTAATCTTTTTACTTTAATTTCATTTACATAAAAATTTTTGCATTCTCCAATGCTAAATTGTATTTTTCCTTTTCTATCACTTTTACTATATGAAATTTCTACATTTGTCTTTTCTTTTCCTATTTGTATCAGTTCTTTTTCTTTATTTGTTCTAAATGATTTTCCGAATAGCACATAAATATATTGCTTCAATCATATTTGTTTTTCCTTGTGCGTTATCTCCATACAAAATATTAATCCCATGTCTTAGTTTTATTTCTTGTGTTTCGTAATTTCTAAAATTTTCTAACTTTATTCTATCAATATTCATAATAATTTCTTCTAATCTTTTAATTTTATTGGCAATATCATGTATGTGTATTCTCCATCGTCAACAGGTCTTATTACTGCTGGAGATATGCTTGTTCCAAAATCCACATATATTTCTTCATCATCTATTACCTTTAATGCGTCTAAAAAATATTTTGGATTAAATCCTATTTCTAGATTTTTTCCTTCTGTTGCTACATATATTTCTTCTTTTGCATCCCCTGTTTGATTAGTACACGAAATTGTTACTTTTCCTATATCTATTGTTACTTTTACAGGATATTTTTTTTCCTTTTCGCTACTTGATGCTGAAATTAGACTTATTCTTTCAAAACAATTTTGAAAATTGTTTTTATTTACACGTATTCTCGTATCCCAATTTTCAGGAATTACATTATTGTAATTTAAAAATTCTCCATCTAATATTCTTGTTACTATTTTACAATTTTCCATCTCAAATAATGCTTGGTTTTTTGCAACTCCTATAACAATTGTATCATATGAATCTGTCATTATCTTATTAACTTCATTTAATGTTTTTCCTGGAATTACTGCTTTAAAATCATTTACTTTTGTATTTATAAAATTACTTTTTAGAGCTAGTCTAAATCCATCAACTGATACTACATTTAACTTGTTATCTATAATTTCAAATAAACATCCTGTGAATATTGGTCTATTTTCTTCCGTGCTAACTGCAAAAATAGTTTTTCTAATCATGTTTTTTAAAATGTTTTGTTCTAATTTTATAGAATATTCTACTTCTATTTTTGGTAATTCAGGAAATTCATCTGGATTCATTGTTGCCAGTTTATAAAGAGATCCTTCACATTCTATAACAAGAAGATTATTTTCATTCATATATATCAAGATATCAGTATCTGGAAGTTTTCTAATTATTTCACTAAACATTGTTGCATTAACAACTGCACTTCCCTGTTCTTGTATTGTACAATTCATAACATATTCTATACCTATTTCCAAATCATATGTTGTAAGTTTTATTTCATTATCATTTGTTTGAATTAGTATTCCTTCTAATATTGGCATTGTTGTTTTGTTAGCAACAGCTTTTACTACGGAATTAATACCTTTAAGAAGTTTTTCTTTTTCACAAACAATTTTCATTTTCAAAATCTCCTTTATAAATATATAAATAATTATAGAAGTATTAGTATTAGGTGCTGTGGAAACTGTGGATAAGTATGTGACTTATTTATTTCCGTTACTTTTTCGATGTTGATAATTTTGTGGATAAGTCCTATAGTTATACACACCTAAATTTTTCTTATGTGGATATCTTAGTTTTCAACAGTTTATTAACAGCTTATTAACATGTTGGTGTTGATAACTAAAGTCTTTCTTCCGTAAGAAAAGATTCGAGATTTTTTTGGAAAATTTGTTTTAGAGAACTAATTTTTCAAAAAATTTAATTTTTATTGATTATATAGAGTTTTGATCTTCTAACAATATTTTTTTCACACTTTCCACAATTAACTTTGTATTTGGTTTATCTTTTATTTCTTTTTCTATTTTTGAATATGCATGCATCACTGTAGTATGATCTCGCTTTCCAAACTCGTTGCCAATTTGAGGAAAAGACATATTTGCTGTATCTCTACATAAATACATTGCTATTTGTCTTGGAAATGCGATGTCGTTAGATCTTTTTGAACCTTTTAAATCTCGTTTATCAATATTAAAGTATCGTGCAACAATTTCTTGAACAAAGTCCGCAGAAATTACTTTTTCTTTTTGAAGTATTACATCATTTATTGACCTTTCTGCAAGTTCTACAGTAATTGGACTATGTGTTAGAGATGCTATTGCCACCATTTTATTTAAGACACCTTCTAATTCTCTAACATTTGTATCTATTTTTAGTGCAATATTTGATAAAATCGAGTCGTCAATAATAATATGCTCATTTTCAGCTTTTTTTCTTAAAATTGCAAAACGTGTTTCATAATCAGGAAGTGAAATATCAACAATAAGGCCCCATTCAAAACGTGATTTTAAACGGTCTTCTAATAATGTAATGTCCCTTGGAGGCCTATCACTCGAAAGTATTATCTGTTTTTTTGATTCATATAGAGTATTGAATGTATGAAAAAATTCTTCCTGAATTCTTTCTTTTCCGGCAATAAATTGAATATCATCTATTAATAAAACATCAATATTTCTATATTTATTACGAAAATTTTCCATCTTATTGCTTTTTATAGCATCAATAAATTCATTTGTAAAACGTTCAGATGTTACATATAGTACACGAGTGTTACGATTTGTTCTTAAAATCTCATTTCCAATTGCATGCATTAAATGTGTTTTACCAAGCCCCACTCCTCCATATAAAAAAAGAGGATTATATGAACTACCTGGTGCTTCTGCAACAGCAAGAGAAGCAGCATGAGCAAAACTGTTGTTGTTTCCAACAACAAATGTATCAAATGTATAATTTTGATTTAGTGAAGAGTTTGCATAACCTAATGTAATTTCCTGAGCAATAGGAATTTCTTTTTTTTCTTCTGTGCCTTTTTCACTTTTTAGGATAAAGCTTAAGTTACAATCCATGTTTGTAAGAAAGTTAAATGTATTTATAATAAGTTCTTGAAATTTTGATTCCAATAAATCTTTTTGAAAAATAGAATCCACAATTAATACAATGTTATTTTCTTCCATACTGGCTATTTGTAAATTTTTAAACCATGTTTGATATGAAATTTCAGTAGTTTCTTCCTTTAATAGATTTTTTGCTTTATCCAAAAGTTCGTTTAAGTTGTTTGCTTGCATTATTTGTTCAACCCTTCCTAAAAGTGCGTAATTTACAAAAAAGTTATCCACAAAGTTATCCACAATTGTTGATAACTCTACTGTTTTCTAGCAAAAATTATCCACAAGTGGTTTTATGTGAATCCTCAAAAGCCTTATTTCCCTATTATTTTCATAATAATATCAAAAAAGAAACATAATAGTCAAGTAATTTGTTAAAAATAAATTTTTTATTTATATTTAATAGATGTTTCATTTGAAGGATGCTATTTTCTGAAAAAATATTGACATTTAGATTACTTTTGTAGTATAATCACTTTACTTATGAATTGAGAAATTATTATAAGCATTATAGAGTGTGGGAGGTGCAAAATGAAAAGAACATATCAACCAAAAAATAGACAAGAACAAAAAGAACACGGTTTTATGAAAAGAATGAAAACAAGAGCAGGAAGAAATGTTTTAAAAGCAAGACGTGCAAAGGGAAGAAAAAAATTAAGTGCTTAATTTTGAAGACCACAAAAATATGTGGTCTTTTTGAGATAAGAATATAGAGAGAATAAGATGAAAAATACAGATACTTTAAAAAAAAATTATGAATTTAAACAAATACTTACAAATGGAAATTGTTTTTTTGGTAGGTATTTATGTTTATACGTTATAAAAGAAAATTCCTACAAAAACAAGCTTGGAATTGCTGTAAGTAAAAAGACAGGAAATGCAGTTACAAGAAACAAAATCAAAAGATGGCTTAGAGAAAATTACAACGAATTTGAAAAAAATTTTATTGAAAATTATAGAATTGTTTTATTATGGAAAAAAAATATAGATATAGAAAAAGTTGATTTCTGGAAAATAAAGAATGATATGAAATCTCTTTTTGAAAAAGCAGGGATGATATAAATGAAAAAGTTTTTAGTTTATATGATTGATTTTTATAAAAAACAAATTTCTCCTTGCCTAGGAATGAGATGCAAATATGAACCAACATGTTCAGAATATATGAAGCAAGCTATAATTAAATATGGAGTATACAAGGGATTATATATTGGCTTAAAAAGAATATTAAAGTGTAACCCTTTTTCAAAGGGAGGATATGATCCTTTAAAATAGTACGGAGGAAAGATATGATTGAATTTTTTGCAGATGTTTTTGGTTATGTATTAAATTTTATTTATGATATTGTAAAAAATTATGGTTTAGCAATAATTTTATTTTCAGTTTTACTAAAAATAATTATGCTACCTTTATCAATTAAACAACAAAAAACAATGAAAAAATCTATGAAGGTTCAAGCACAGGTAAGAGATATACAGGAAAAGTATAAAGGAAATCAAGAGAAGATAAACCAAGAAGTCCTAGATTTATATAAGAGAGAAAATATGAGCCCATTTAGTGGATGTTTAAGTGCAATTGTGCAAATAATTTTATTACTTGCTATTTTTTACTTGGTTAGAAGCCCGCTTACACATATGCTAAAAATTGAACCACAGTTAATAGAAAACTATGAAAATGAAGTAAAAAGTGAATTGCCTGAAAATGATAAAAACTTATCGTATCCAGAAATTGCTGTAATTAAACAGGCTGCTGAGAAACTAGAAACTAATGATTTTCCTGAAGAAAAAAGGGAAGACTATGAAAAATTGGCAATTAATATGAATTTTTTAGGATTAGACTTAAGTAATGTTCCAATACAGGACATATCAAATCCAACAGTATATATTATTCCAGTTCTTTATGTTATTTCTTCTTTTATATCAATTCGAATTTCTAGCAATATGAATAAAAACAAAACAGAAGAAAATTCAAATCCAGAAATGGATGCAATTGCTAATGCAAATAAAAGTATGATGTGGTTTATGCCAATAATGTCAATTTCAATCGCTATTATTGCACCACTTGGCCTAGCTCTTTATTGGCTCGTAAATAATTTATTAATGATTATAGAAAGATTAATAATGAATGTTTTTTTGAACAAAGAAGAGAATTAATTTTACAAGGAGGAAAAAATAAAATGGAAAAAAGTATCATATCAGAAGGAAAGACAACAACTGAAGCTATTGAAAATGGATTGGCTAAAATGAAAGCTACAAAAGATATGGTAGATATAAAAGTATTAGAAGAAGAAAAAAGAAGTTTTTTTAGTATATTAACTCCAAGAGTTGTTAAAGTAAAAATAACTATGAAGGATAAAAAAAATGAAGACAAAATAGTGGATAAAAGACACAATGAACAAAAAAGAATTCTTGAGAGTGATGAAAATATAAAACGCGCAATTGAGGAATTAGAAAGATTTTTAGCAGAATTTTTGGAAAAATTAGATAGAAAAGATGTAAACTTTGAAATAAAGATAGAATCTTATTGTATTTTAGTAAATATTACTGGTGAAAATTTAAACTATTTAATTGGTTATAGAGGCGAAACTTTAATTTCTTTACAAGTAATTTTAACGTCAATTGCAAGTAAGTTTTCTAAGGAGAGGTTAAAAGTACTTTTAAATATTGAAAATTACAGAGAAAAAAGAGAAAAAGCACTTGAGGAACTTGCAGAAAAAATTGCAAAAACAGTTACTAAAACAAAAAAGTCTATTACTTTGGAACCAATGACATCTTATGAAAGAAAAATAATACATAGTAAATTACAAAGAGATCCAAATGTAAAAACATATAGTATAGGAGCTGAGCCACATAGAAAAGTTGTGATTGCAATGAAATAATATAATTATAAAGGAGCTTATAAGCTCCTTTGTAATTATGTTATTCAAAGTAAAACAATATTTTATTAAAAAATTTAAGAGGAGTTTTTATTATGTCAACAATTGTCGCAATTTCAACAGCAACAGGCACAAGTGGAATAGGTATTATCCGAATGAGTGGCAAAAAATGCTTTGAAATACTTGGAAAAATTTTTTTGCCTAAGAATAGAAAAATTGAACCTAAAGGATATACTATTCAATATGGAAATATTATTGATCCAAAAACAAATGTAATAATAGATGAGGTTTTAGTTTCTTATTTTATTGAACCTAGAAGTTATACAAAAGAAAATCTATGTGAAATTAATTCACATGGAGGAACTGTTGTTATGAGAAAAATATTAGAATTGTGTCTTGAGAATGGTGCAGTTTTGGCTGAACCTGGAGAATTTACTAAAAGGGCTTTTTTAAATGGTAGAATAGATTTATCGCAAGCAGAGGCTGTAATTGATATATTAAATGCAAAAACAGAATTAGAAGCACAAACTGCTGAAAAACAGCTTGAAGGAGAACTATCTAAAAAAATCAATAGCATAATAAATCAAGGAGTTACATTAATGTCACAAATTGATGTTTCAATTGATTATCCAGAATATGATGTTGAAGAAATAAGTAAAAATAATATAAAAATAGAATTAAATAATATAAAGCAAAAATTACAAGAATTAGAAGATAGCTTTGATAATGGGAAATTATTAAAAGAAGGGATAAAGACAGTTATAGTAGGAACTCCTAATGCAGGCAAATCTTCTTTACTTAATGCAATGTTAAAAGAGGAAAGAGCAATTGTTACAGAATATGAAGGAACAACAAGAGACACAATTGAAGAATACATTACAGTTAATGGCATTGCTTTGAAAATAATAGACACAGCAGGAATTCGTGATACAGAAAACAAAATAGAGAAAATAGGAATTGAAAAATCAAAAAAATTAATTGAAGAGGCTGATTTAGTAATTGCAATTTTTGATAGTAGCAAAGAATTAAATAAGTGGGATAAAATAATAATAAAATTAATTTCTTATAAAAATGCAATAATTGTGCTAAACAAAGAAGATATTGGAAAGCCAAGCAATGAAATGTTAAATTGTATTGAAATAGGAAAACCAATTATATGTATTTCTGCATTAAGAAAAACAGGAATTGAAAAAATATATGATGAAATAAAAAAAATGTTTGACATAGATAAAATTAAACAAGACTCATCTTTAATTATTACAAATACAAGACACAAACAAGCCATAAAAGATGCTGAAGAAAAAATAGACGAAGCGTTAAAAACAATGGAAAACAAAATGCCAATTGATATTATAGCAATTCAAATAACAGACGCTTTACAAAAACTAGGCACAATTACAGGAAACAACATATCTGAAGATGTTATAAAAGATATATTTTCCAAATTTTGTCTAGGAAAATAAAAGCTTAAAAGACAAGCTTGTCAAAAACTTTATAGAACAAGAATTTTTGTTCCATACAAAACAGAAAAATGTAGGTGAAGAAAATGAAATATGACGCTGGACAATATGATGTAGCAGTTATTGGAGCAGGACATGCAGGGTGTGAAGCAGCCCTAGCGACAGCTAGAATGGGAAAGAAAACTTTGCTTTTTTCTATAAGCCTAGAATGTATTGCAAACATGCCTTGCAATCCTAATATAGGAGGAACTTCTAAAGGGCATTTAGTCAGAGAAATTGATGCATTGGGCGGAGAAATGGGAAAAAACATAGACAAAGCATGTATTCAATCTAGAATGTTAAATAAATCAAAAGGACCTGCGGTATATTCTCTAAGAGCACAGGCTGATAGAAAAAAATATCAACTAGAAATGAAACATACATTAGAAAAACAAGAAAATTTATTTTTAAAACAAGCTGAAATTGTGAATATTGGTGTCGAAAATGAGGAAGTTGTTTCAGTAGAGACAAATATAGGAGCAGTGTATAAAGTCAAAGCTGTGATTGTAGCAACAGGAACATATTTAAAAGGAAAAATATTTATAGGGGAATCTTCATTTGAAGGTGGGCCAGACGGTGTTTTTCCAGCAAATACATTATCAGAATGCTTAAAAAAATTGGGAATTGAACTTGTTAGATTCAAAACAGGAACACCTGCTAGAGTAAATAAAAAAAGTATAGACTTTTCAAAAATGGAAATTCAAGAAGGTGACCCAGAGATAATTCCTTTTTCTTTTGATAATAAAATAATAAAAAAAGAACAAGTTCCTTGTTATCTCACATATACAAATGAAAAAACTCATAAAATTATAATGGAAAATTTAAACAGGTCACCACTATATAGCGGGCAAATAGAAGGCACTGGACCAAGATACTGTCCATCAATAGAGGATAAAGTTGTACGCTTTAGTGATAAGGAAAGACATCAGATTTTTATTGAACCAATGGGAATCGACACTGAGGAAATGTATGTACAGGGAATGAGCTCATCTCTTCCAGAGGATGTACAAATAGCAATGTATAGAACTATACCAGGTCTTGAGAATGTAGAATTTACAAGACCAGCATATGCTATTGAATATGATTGTATTCATGCATCAGATTTAAAATTATCTTTAGAGCATAAAAAAATATCAGGTTTGTTTTTTGCAGGCCAGATTAATGGAACTTCTGGTTATGAAGAAGCAGCAGCTCAAGGGCTAATTGCAGGAATTAATAGCTCATTAAAATTAGATGAAAAGGAGCCTATTATTTTACATCGTTCTGATGCATATATAGGTGTTTTAATTGATGATATTGTTACAAAAACTACTAATGAACCATATAGAATGATGACATCTAGAGCAGAGTATAGACTGTTATTAAGGCAAGACAATGCAGATTTAAGGTTAACTGAGATAGGGCATAAAGTAGGATTAATTTCAAATGAAAGATATAATAATTTTATAGAAAAAAAGGAACATATTGAATCAGAAATACAAAGAATTAAAAATAAAATAATAAAGCCTACAAAAGAAGTTAATTGTTTTTTGAGAAAAAACAATTCATCTGAAATAAAGGCGGGGGTTAGATTAGAAGAGCTGCTAAAAAGAACAGAACTTGAATATAATATGCTAGAAGAAATAGATGAGGAAAGACCAAAATTGACAAGGGAAGAAGCAGAACAAGTCCAAATTCAAATCAAATATGAAGGCTATATAAAGATGCAAAATGCACAAGTGGAAAGTTTTAAAAAATTAGAAAATAAAATTTTACCTCAAGAAATTGATTATAGCAAAATTAAAGGCATAAGGCTTGAGGCTAGACAAAAACTCAATAAATTTAAACCATATAGTGTAGGGCAGGCTTCTAGGATTTCAGGAGTTTCACCAGCAGATATCTCTGTTTTACTTATTTATTTAGAACAAAAAAAAGAAGATAGGAAAAGCTTATGAGGGAATATATAAATCAATTAGAAAAAGAATTAAGTAAATTTAATATTAAATTAACTGACAAACAAATTTGCAACTTTTCTATATATTTAGAACTTCTAATGGAATGGAATAAAAAAATTAATTTAACATCAATTGTAGAGCCAAACGAAATATTAACGAAGCATTTTGTTGATTCTCTAAGCATTGCAAAATGGTTAAAAGATGGAAATTATGTAATTGATGTAGGTTCAGGAGCTGGTTTTCCAGGAATACCACTTAGCATCTTAATGGAAAACTGTTCTTTTCTACTTGTTGATTCTTTAAACAAAAGGGTAAAATTTTTAGACGAAGTTATTAATAAATTAAAATTAAAGAATACAAGAGCTATTCATGCTAGAGCAGAGGAACTGGCACACTTTAAAGAATATAGAGAGATGTTTGATATAGCAACATCAAGAGCTGTTGCAAATATGAGCACACTTCTAGAATATTTACTTCCTTTTTGCAAAGTAAATGGACTTGCAATTTGCATGAAAGGAAATAATATAAAAGAAGAATTAATAAAAAGTAAAAATGCTTGTCATTTATTAAAAGGTAATATAGAAAAAATAGATAATTTTTATTTGCCTTTTTCAGAATATGAAAGAAATGTAATTATAGTAAGAAAAATGGAAAAAATTTCTGAAAAATACCCAAGAAGACAGGGAAAACCTGCAAAAGAACCAATACAATAAAAATCAATAATTAATAAAAACAAAAAACTTTTCAAAAATAGAAAAGTTTTTTAAATTTCATAAATATTTTTATTGACATCTTTGTTTTATTTTTATATTATATTTATATCAATTTTTCGATTTTGGAAGAGGAGATGTAATTTTGGGAAAGATAGTAACTATTGCAAATCAAAAAGGTGGAGTTGGCAAAACAACAACAGCAGTAAATTTAAGCACATGTTTGGCAAAATATGGAAAAAAAGTTTTAATGATAGACGCTGATCCTCAGGGAAATGCAACGAGTGGATTGGGAATCGAAAAAGAACTAGAATATTCCGTATATGATGTAATGATTAATGATATTGCCATAAAAGAGACATTACAGAATTCATGTGTAAAAAATTTAATGGTTTGTCCTTCAAATATAAATTTAGCAGGAGCAGAAGTAGAACTTGTGTCTATGATGTCAAGAGAACATAGATTAAAAGAGAAACTTGATGAAATAAAAGAAGAGTTTGACTACATTATAATTGACTGTCCACCATCACTAGGCTTAATTACATTAAATACATTTACAGCAGCTAATACGGTTTTAATTCCCATACAATGTGAATATTATGCTTTAGAAGGATTACGGACAATTGATAAATACCATTAATTTAGTAAAAAAGCATTTAAACAAAGAATTTGATATAGAAGGTGCTCTTTTAACAATGTATGATATTCGTACGAATTTATCAAATCAGGTTGTAAAGGAAGTAAAAAATTATTTTGGAGATAAAGTATATAAAACAGTTATACCTAGAAATGTAAAATTAAGTGAAGCACCTAGTTATGGAATGCCAATTACTGTATATGATCCAAGATCAAAGGGTGCAAAATGTTATGATAAATTTGCAAAAGAATTTTTAAAAAATAATCAACAATCAAAGGCAAGACATATGAAAGAATAAAAAAGGAGATGTCAAAATGGCAAAAAAAACAGGATTAGGTAAGGGATTAGAAGCTCTTTTTGCAACTACAGTTCCAGAAGAAGAAAAAAGAGAGAATGAAATTGTATTAAACTTAAAACTTAGAGAAATTGAGCCAAATCGTATGCAACCCAGAAAAAAATTTGATGAAGAATCATTAGATGAACTTGCAGAATCAATTAAAAAATATGGTGTTATTCAACCAATTATAGTAACTAAAGAAGAAAATTATTATAAAATCATTGCAGGAGAAAGAAGATGGAGGGCTGCAAAAAAAGCAGGACTTACTGAAATTCCTTCAATTATAAGAGAAAATGATGAAAAAAAGAATAAAGAAATTGCATTAATTGAAAACATACAAAGGGAGGATCTAAATCCAATTGAAAAAGCAAGAGGTTTGAGAGCTCTTATGGTTGAATATGGAATGACACAACAACAATTAGCAGACACAATTGGAAAAAGCAGAAGTGGAATTGCAAATACAATGAGAATACTAAACTTAGACGAAAGGGTAATTGATCTTGCATTGGAGGGAAAGTTAACAGAAGGTCATTGCAAGGCATTACTTGCTGTTGATGATAAGGACAAGCAATATGATATGGCATTGTACATGATAGAATCTGGAGATACAGTTAGAGACGCAGAAAAAAAGATGAGCTTAAGAAAAAAGATGAAAAAAAAGGACCAAAAATATGAAGCAATATATCGAGACATAGAAAATCAATTTCAAGTATTTTTTGGTACAAAAGTTAAAGTAGACGCGAAACAAAACAAGGGAAAAATTATTATAGAATACACATCAAATGATGATTTATCAAGACTATTAGATTTAATAAAATAATTTAGTATAAACATAATGAAATGAAAAACTAACCTATTTTCATTTCATTATGTAAAAAGAGAGGGGAATAATGATAGAATTTATTGATTTTTTGCACAGTGATATATTTGTTTATATTCTAACTAGTATATTATTTGTAATGTTTATTTTATATATTATTAATTGTATTAAATTAAGTAAAATAAGAAAAGATTATACAGCATTTATGAAAAAATTAGGAAATGGTAATAACTTAGAAGAGATATTAAAGAAATATATGGAGAGAGTCGAAGAGATTAATATAAAAAATCATGAACTCCTATCTTACTGCAATAAATTAGATGAAGATATGTCAAAATGCATCCAAAAAATTGGTATAGTAAGATATAGTGCTTTTAAGGATACCGGCAGTGATTTAAGCTTTGCTTTGGCATTGTTAGATGATGATAATTCCGGGGTTGTTTTAAATGGGATATATTCAAGAGAGATGTCTAATATTTATGCTAAACCTGTAAAAAATGGAAGCTCAGATTATTCAATTTCAGCAGAAGAAAGGCAAGCAATAGATATTGCTGTTCATTCTGAAAAAACTCACAGAATAAGAGAATAGAAAAATAAATTGTTCTAATTCAGACAGTTAGCTATTGACATTAAATACGAAAAGTGTTAGTATATATAATGTTGTAGCTAATATTTGGAGAGGTGGTCGAGTTGGTTTAAGGCACCAGTCTTGAAAATTGGCGTAGGTTTATAGCCTACCGTGGGTTCGAATCCCACCCTCTCCGCCAAAATGGAGACGTACCCAAGTGGTTGAAGGGGGCAGTTTGCTAAACTGCTAGTGTTCGTAAGGGCAGCGGAGGTTCAAATCCTCTCGTCTCCGCCAAAAAAAGATATAAAGTTAGATATGCTTTATATCTTTTTTTTGAAAAAACAAATTGACTATTTATATGTTTCCATTATAATAAATGTCTCTGAAACACATAAAAAAAGTTCTTCAGGTTAATTTACCTAAAATGTATACACGGCTTTGATTTAATTTTCGGAAATGAAGAACTTTTTATTTTAATATGTGTAAATTAATAATAAGATAAACAAGAGAAATAACGATTTAATTGCAATTTATATAACTCAAAAAATAATATTAAGATTATTAATTTTCTGAGGAAGAAGTGTACGAAGAATTAGAAAAAATATAGAAAGAGGTTTTATTTGTGAAAAAATACAACATAGAATATTCAAAAGAAGTAAAAGAAGATTTAATAAGGATAAAGCAATATATAAAATATAATCTGCAAGAGTCAGAAATAGCAAATAAACTACTTTCTAAAATAAGAATGTCAATAAAAAACTTTAAAGGATAGCCCTGAAATATATGCAATTATTAATAACGACATAATAAAAAAGCTTGAAATAAGAAAATTGATAGTAGATAATTATATTATTGTATTTTATAGAAAAAAAAATGACAGTATTGAAACTGTTAGAATTATGTATGGAAGAAGAAATTGGATAAATTTATTATAATATTATAAATAAGGTATTGATACTATGATTATCAGAATAAAACCACACAAAAATAAATTTAATTATTAAAAAATTATTTAAATAAATAATTAATAAAATAAACAATTAATTAATAAAACAAAATAAAATTGATTAAAATAAATGAAAAAAATAAATAAGTAATTTTTTAATAATTATTTATTTTAAAAAAATAAAAAAATAAATAAATAAAAATAAAAAAATATAATAATCTTAAAAAATAAAATAAAAAAAATTAAATTAATTAAAATAATAAATAATTTATTTAATAAAAAAAAAATAATAATTTAATAAAAATAATTAATTATTATTTAAAAATATAAATATAAAATAAATAAATTAAAAAAAAGAATAATATAAAAAATTATATTTTAAATTAAAAAAATCCTTATATAAAACAAAGAATAAAAAACTAAAATGACATAATGGTGGAATAAAAATAGAAAAAGATAAAAGGAATAATATCTAAAAAATAAAGCAATACAAATATGATTATGTATACAACAAACAAGAAATGGGGAGAAATAAAAAAAAGCATACAACCGTATGGAAAACAAGAGACAATAAACAAAATTTTAAAGGCTAATATGTGGAAAAACAAG
>CALYAM010000006.1 GCA_944393565.1 uncultured Clostridia bacterium | reverse complement strand
GCATATAGTTTTGTAAAATGATATTTTCATTCACATCAACTTTCGCTGACATATTTTTTATCCATGCTTTTAGTTGTTCTCTATTTTTAGCTATCATAGCAAAACCTCCAGATATTTTCTTAGTTCATCTTCAATATTAAATATTTTTGCATATTTATGCAATTTAATAGAATTTCTATCTTTTCTATCAGCATATCTTTTCATGCTATCAGCAAATAAAGCTATTTCAATTTTCTTTTTATTTCTTATAATGTCACATATTGTTCTTTCTAAATCATAAACTTTTACTTTATTTCCATATGGTGTTTTCATTTCTATGATTCCAATTTCATATAGTTCATCTTTTAAATAGAAAAATTGATAATTTTTATCTTTTAATAGCTTTGTATTATAGTAACTTGGTATTGTTAATTGATATCTTATAGGTGTTCTATCGCATAAATCATGAAAATACAAAGCTGTTTCATGAGAGAATATCCCTTTTTTACAAATTGCTTGAGTAATAAAGTATTCATCTTCAAAAGTATCTGCACCTATATATGTTCCTCTTGCTATTCTTTCTATTAAGCCTCTTTCTAGCATTCTTGTTAAAACCTTATTGTTAATCCCTAGATCTTCTACTTGGTATGTTTCAATTACTCCATTATTCTTTTTTAATAATTTTTCTACCTTTTGTATATCATCCATCATTATTTCTCCTTTGCCGTTTTCATTCGTAAATATTGTATCATTTACGAATGAAAACGGCAAGTATTTCTTATAAATTTTTTAAAAAAAATAAAGCACTTACCAAAGTACTTTATTTAGAGTTTTTCCTCTTTTTTATAATTTTATTTCTAATCTCTAATATTTAAGCATTTTTTATATGTTCACTATATATCTACGATATACCTCGTATAGATACGGTAGATATGGCTGCTTTCTTTCCTCACTGGCTCTATGTTTTTGCGTATTTTTTCAATTTTCTTTCTTCATGTTTCCTTGCGCCTCCTCTAATATTAAAGTAATTTTTTTCAAAAATTTTGACTATTTTTTAACTTTTTTTAATTTTTTTATAAAAGTTCTGTAACCCTATCAATTTCAGCAGTTTTGAGTTTTATTTCAAACATAGCAACGATACGCACTCCACATGACTTGTAAATGGAAACATATCTACAGGCTGAATCTTCTTTATATCGTAGAACTGTTTTAGAATCGATACATCTCTTGCTAGTGTTGCTGGATTACAACTTACATAAACGAGTTTCCTTGGTTTCATATTAAGCAATGTCTCTATTGTTTTTCTATCACATCCTTTTCTTGGTGGATCTATAAATACTACGTCTGCTTCATCTTTCTTTACTAGATTTGGTAAAACATTTTCTACATCTCCCATTATAAATTCAATATTTTTTATATTATTATTTTTTGCATTTTCTTTTGCATCGTCTATTGCTTGCTTTACTGTTTCAATTCCATATACCTTTTTAGCCTTTTTAGTTGCAAGTATTCCAATAGTGCCAACACCACAATACAAATCAAATACAACTTCATTTCCAGTTAGTCCAGAAAATTCAATAGCTTTTTTGTAGAGTATCTCTGTTTGAATAGGATTAATTTGATAAAATGATAGTGGAGATATTTTAAATTTATATTTTTCTATTATATCATAAATATAGCCACGTCCGTATAGTACTACGTTCGTATCTCCTAATATTACATTTGTTTCTTTTTCATTAATATTTTTTATAATTGTTTTTACCTCTGGATATGTATTTCTTATGTCATCTACAATTTTTTTTTCATTTGGTATACAATTTGTCTTAGATACTATGACAAGCATTACTTCTCCTGTTCTGTAACCATTTCTAATCATAATATGACATATAGAGCCTGTTTTATTTTCCTCATCATATGCCAAAACATCGTAGTGTCTTAAGAGTTTAAGTGTGTAGTTGGCAATTTCTTCATTTTTGCTATTTTGCAAAAAGCATCTGTTTGTTTCTATTATGTTATGACTTCTTTTTGCGAATACTCCCATAATAATTTTTCCATCCTTATTGACCCTCACAGGATAAACTAATTTATTTCTGTAGCCAATTGGATTTTCCATTCCTATACACTCCTGTATGGCAATGTCTTCATTTAAAGCCTTGTAAAAACATGTTTTAACTATATTTTCTTTTAATTTTAAAGTTTCCTCATACTTCATGTGTCTTAAATTGCATCCTCCACACCTTTGGTAAGTCGCACAATCCACATTTTCTCTCATGTCTGATTTTTCGATAATTTCTAGTAACTTCCCGTAAGCATAATTTGAAAGGACTTTAACAATTAATATTTTAGCTTTTTCTCCTTTTATAGCGCCGTCTATAAATATAGTCATATTGTCTATCTTCGCAATTCCTTCTCCGTTCTTTGCCTTGATCTATAATTGTAACTTTATATATGTCATTCTTTTTTATCATTTTTGTCTCCTTATTTTATATTTTTAAATTTTTCTAATTTTCTCAAAAATATACAAAAAAAAACTAACAAAGTTAGCTTTTAAATTTGGTGCGGTTGAGAGGACTTGAACCCCCACGGTTTCCCACTAGATCCTAAGTCTAGCGCGTCTGCCAGTTCCGCCACAACCGCATCTTATAACAAATATTATATTAACACAAATACAACTTAATTGTCAAGTGGTTAAATTGTTTTTTGTATATAATTTATAATTATAGTTATAATACTAAACTTGTTTTAATATTATTAAAATAGAAATAAGTTCTATTAGGAAGAGTGGTTTATGAAAGGTTTTAAATGTGTTGTTATAAAATTAAAACATGCAATTTTACCTTTTTTGTTTTGTACATTTTTAATATGTTTAATCGTATTTTCTAAAACAAATCTTGATAGTACAAAAGCCGGTTTACAGCTTTGGGCTAATAATGTTGTTCCAACTCTTCTTCCTTTCTTTATTGCCACAGAGCTATTGAGCCATACTTGTGTTGTTTCCATTGTAGGAAAGCTCTTAAGCAAAATAATGAGACCTGTTTTTCATGTTCCTGGCGAAGGTGCATTCCCGTTAATTATGGGAATTATAAGTGGCTACCCTACTGGAGCTAAAATTGTAGCAAATTTCAGAAAAGAAGGAATATGTACTAAAGAAGAAGGAGAAAGACTTATAGCATTCACAAACAATTCCGGTCCTCTCTTTATTATAGGGACTGTCGGCATAAGCTTATTTGGTGATTTAAGAACAGGTATTTTACTATTTATTACACATGTTTTAGCAACTTTAAGTGTAGGAATTTGTTTTAGATTTTGGAAAAATAATCAAACTGCCAATTATTATAAGAATTCTTCAAAAAAAATACTGTATAATCAAAACATCAAGTTTTCAAGCCTAGGAGAAGCACTTGCAAATAGCATTATGAATTCAATACATACCATTTTATTAATTGGAGGCTTCATTGTTATATTTTCTGTGATAATTGCAATTTTAAAGCAGAGCCAATTATTAAAACTTGTTAGTCTGCCCCTAGTGGCATTGTTTAAACTGATTGGTATAAAGGAAAGCTTCGCTTCTGCTTTTATTTCTGGACTTTTAGAACTCACAAATGGTGTAAGCGAAATATCTATTATTCATTCGAAAATATTATCTCAAAATATTCTATTTTGCAGCTTTCTCCTAGGTTTTGGCGGAATATCAGTTTTGCTTCAGGTATTTAGTGTAATTTCAAAAAGCGATATTTCAATTAAATCATATTTCTATGGTAAAATGCTTCAAGCATGTTTTGCAACTTTTTATACTTACATATTACTTAATATTACAGATTTTTTTAATTTAGATATAGTTCAAACGTCTTTACAAATTTCTTTGCAAAATAATTCCTTTAGCTCTTTAGGCTTGTTAATTTTAGTTGTTTTATTGTTTACATTCCTAGTCTATAACTTTAAAAAATTAATAAATAGTAAATAGGTTATTTAAAACTCATAATGTCATAAAAACTGCAAAAAATATAGCCTTCTTCTCTTAAATAGTTAATTGCATCTTGTAACATTTCATAAGTTAAAATTTTATCTCCTGCATCATGCATTAAAATTACTATGCTGTTTTTTCCATATGCAGTGTCTTTCAAGTTTTGTAGTAATTGCTCTTTTGTATATTTCCCCGCAGAATCTTGCGTTAAGCAATTCCAATCTACATGTGCAATATTGTTTTGCTTTAGAATTTCAGTAGCTTGTTTTTTTATTTCTGCATATGGTCCTCCAGCCAGCCCTCCTGGAAATCTAAACAATCTTGACGTATATTCTGGCTGTTCTATTGCAGTTCTTATCGCATACTCGCATTGTTCATACTCAGTTAAAACGCTCTGTGGTGTTTCATATATTTTAGAATATATGTGATAATAACCATGATTTCCTATATAATGCCCTTCTTCGTAAACCCTTTTTGCAATTTTGGGATATGTGTCTACTCTATTCCCTAGCATAAAAAAAGTTGCCTTGATTCCATTTTCTTTTAAAACATCTAAAATTAAAGGTGTTACATTTGGTGATGGTCCATCATCAAATGTTAAAAATGCTCTTTTAATTTCTGATTTATATATATTATTTATCTTTTCTGAAGCTACTTCATCTATTATTGGAATTTTTATCAAAGATGTCTTTTGTTCTTCTATCGTGTTGGTGTTTACTTCTGTAACATCATCATTTACTTCGTTATTTGTAATCTCTTTTGAAATTGTTTCTTTTGATTCTGCCTGAAAACTCCTTATAACTCCATATATAATTGCACCTAAAACTAAGCAAACAAATATAATAGTAAAAAAATTCACTTTTTTAGGTTTTGTTTTTATAATTTCAATTTCCATATGCTTCACCTTTTTTATTATATTCCATTTTTCGTCTTTTTGCTACATAAATTGCTAAATAAAAGAGAAGCATACAATAGATTATAATATCTATACAATCTTCTCTTTCATCTGCTTACTTTTCTTCCTTCCCTGTATTAATTTTAAATAGCTTAAATAATTCTACTACCAAAATTGGCGATAGTACTAGTAAAATTACTTCTAATATATTTTGAACTGGTAATGCAACAATACTAAATATATTTCTTAATTGAGGAACTAATAAAATAACAAGCATAAGTATTCCCGAAGCAATTGTAGCCAATATTAATTTTGTATTATTAAAAATTCCTGTTTTAAAAATAGATTCACTATTATTTCTTACATTATAAACATGTACAAGTTGTGATAGTGCTAGCACACAAAAGGCCATTGTCTGCCCAACTTCAATTCTCATGTGTTCTTCTATTCCAGGTGTCGCAAGGCCTACGCAAAATGCTATTAAGGTAATAATACCTATCATAAATCCTTGATAAACTATTCTCCATGCCATTCCTTTAGTAAATATTCCTTTGCCTGGTTTTATAGGCTTACGTTCCATTATATTGCGGTTTGCTGGATCAAATGCTAGTGCTAAAGCAGGTAGAGAATCTGTTACTAAATTAATCCATAATATGTGAATTGGAAGTAATGGTTCAAGAGCTTTTATATCTTGTATTCCAAACGCAGATGCAATTAGTGGTGTTGCCATTATTGCTATAAAAAGAGTAATAATTTCTCCTACATTACTAGAAAGTAAGAATTGTATTGCTTTTAATATATTATCATAAATTCTTCTTCCCTCTTCTACTGCAGAAACAACCGTTGCAAAATTATCATCTGTAAGTATAACGTCTGCAGCTTCTTTTGCTACATCTGTACCTACCATGCCCATTGCGCATCCAATATCCGCATTTTTAAGTGCTGGTGCGTCATTTACTCCATCACCTGTCATTGCTACAATTTCCCCATTTAATTGCCATGCTCTTACAATTCTTACTTTGTGTTCTGGTGAAACTCTTGCATAGACTGAATAGTTTCTTATATTCTTAGCAAGTTCTTCATCAGACATTTCTTCAAGCTCTTGCCCTGTTATTGCCTCTGTTTCATTTTCTAATATTCCCAATTCTTTAGCAATTGCAGTTGCTGTAATTTTATGATCTCCTGTAATCATTACTGGTTTAATTCCTGCTGTTTTGCATTTTGCCACTGCTTCTTTTGCTTCCTCTCTTGGTGGGTCAATCATTCCAACCATTCCAATAAATGTTAGATTGTTTTCTAATTTTTTTATTTCTTCGTTTGTAGGTTTTTTTTCTAGTTCCTTATATGCCATTCCCAAGACTCTTAATGCGTTTTTAGCCATTTTTTCATTGCTAGTGTATATTTCTTTTTTATATTCTTCTAAATTTTCTATTTTTCCATTAATTATACAGTCTTTACATCTTGCAAGCAGTTCATCTACTCCTCCTTTAGTAAATACTACATATTTTCCATCCACTTCATTTACTGTTGTCATTAGTTTTCTGTCTGAGTCAAATGGGATTTCCCCTATTCTAGGCATCATACCATATATTGCAGGTTCGAAATTTAATCTAAAGCCCAAATCTACTAAAGCAGTTTCTGTTGGATCTCCTGTAAGTTTGTCATCTTCTGTTACCTTAGTATCATTGCATAGCATGCTAGTATAAATTAATTTTTTAAGTTCATTGTCGATTCCTTCAATATTGTCTATATTTATTAGTTTGTAATTATAAAATACTTTTTGTACTGTCATCTTGTTTTGAGTTAAAGTTCCAGTTTTGTCTGAACATATTACAGTTGCACTTCCTAATGTTTCTACCGCTGGTAACCTTTTAACAATAGCATTTTTCTTAACCATTCTTTGTACTCCAATTGCGAGTACTATTGTAGATACTGCAGGTAACCCCTCAGGTATTGCAGCAACAGCTAAACTCACTGCTGACATAAACATATGAATAGGATCTTTTCCATATAATAAACCTACCCCAAATATAACTGCACAAATTATAAGTGCAACTATTCCCAATGTTTTGCCCAATTTATTTAGCTTTACTTGTAGTGGTGTTTCAGTTTCTTCTGATTTATTAATAATATCAGCAATTTTACCTACTTCCGTATTCATTCCAGTTTCTACTACTACACCTTTTCCTCTTCCATAAGTTACCAAACTAGATGAAAATAGCATATTTATTCTATCTCCGATTCCTATATTTTCATCTTCTATTTTCTCAGATGTCTTTTCAACTGGAACAGATTCTCCAGTAAGTGCTGATTCTTGCGATTTTAAATTTATTGCTTCTATTATTCTTAAATCTGCTGGTACATAGTCTCCTGTTTCTAATACAACTATATCTCCTGGCACTAAGTCTCTTGATGATACAATCGTCATCTTTCCACTTCTAATTACTTTTGCCGCGTGACTGCTTAATTTTTGCAAAGCTTCTAGCGATTTTTCTGCTTTATTTTCTTGTGCAACACCAATAATCGCATTTACTAAAATTACAACTAAAATAATAATAGTATCTGTAATTCCCTCTCCTTCTATCACTCCAACAATTCCAGACACAACAGCAGAAATAATAAGAACAATTATCATAAAATCTTTAAATTGTTCTAAAAACTTAACAATAATGCTCTTTTTTTTCTTCGCTTTTAATTCATTGTAACCATATTGTTCTTGAAGTTCATTTATTTCCTCTTGTTTTAGTCCATTTTTTAAATCTGTTTTTAATGTATTGGCTGTTTCTTCTAATGTTTTGCAAAACCAATTTTCTGCCAATTAAACCACTCCCTCCATTATATAATGTAGTATGCTAATATTTATATTTCTTCATGCAAAAAGCAAGATTTTTTAAGGAATTAAAACTTCATTTGCATGCTCTAGTTCCTTTAAAAGTCTTGCTTACCTATTAAAGCTTACTAACCAGATAAAATATCGCGGCTGTTGATTAGTAAAAAAAAAGCTACTCCCTTTTAAATTATGCATATTGTATCATTTTAATTTTTTTTTTACAAGTTTTTTTATAAATTTAAAAGCAAAATATAAATTGCAATAATAAATTTCCGATTTATTATGCACATTATTTTTCAAACACCCTTTTTGTAAATATTTATAAAGTTCTTCTAGTACATAAATCCTTTCATCCATTTTACCACAACTTCCATTCTTGTATCTAATTCTCCTTGCATTATTACTTTATCTTCTTTTTTTATTTTTTGTATCATCCAATCTGCCATTTCATCATATCCTTTTGTAGTAATTATACTTTCATTTTTCAATTCTAATTTTGTTCTCGCAATGCTATATTTTTCTTTTGATACAAAAAACGCCACCGCTTAGGTGGCGCCCCTTTTCACGTGCTTCGTTCGCGAAATGCTTGTTATATTTAATCTATAAATCCTACTTTCAACCAATTTCTAATGTATCGCTACCAGCGTTTCAGCGCTACAAGTAAAGTGTGGCGCGGGACGAACTGTCGACGCTGCTATTAGTCGGACTGCGGTAGTTGCTGCGGTCACTTGCTGGGTAGAAATTGCTATAGCTTGCACTGCCGTAGTAGCTGCCTCGATTCGCTCGACTGTGGGTAGAATACGCTTCTGCTGTCCATTCATAATGATTACCTTCAAGGTCATAGATATTTCTCATACAGTCTTCCTCGTTTTGTCCTGATAAGGCATGATCTTCGGTTAAATTTCTATCACTGTGTCCATCTTGTGCTGGTTCTCCTATAAACTTTATTACTTGATCATACTGACATCCCCATATCATTTGTTTATTTGCACCGCTGTTTTTTATTGTATTATATAATCCATACCATGTATTTGCCCCTGAATAATTTGTTCCATCACCACTTGCTGCTGTTAATACTGGCTGGCCTTTTTTACTACTTCCTCCTGCTCCTACTTCATATCTACTTATATAAAATCCTCCATTCTTGGCTACACTTTTCGCCATTGCCGTAAAGTCACTTTTTAATTGGTCAATTGTTATACTATTACTTGAATCACTACTTACAGTATTTGGTTCATTGTAACTACTTGTATTATATGTCTGGTCTCTTTTTGTAAAGTCCATAGTATAGGAATAAATTCTGTTTCCATCTTCATCTCTTGTATTACTATATGTTCCTATATACAATCTTCCCACTAAATTGGTTGCTGTTGCTGGGTGTGTTTGGCAAGTTAAGGTATTTGCTTCTTCATTATATACTATATTACATATTTTATTTCCATTTTCATCTGCTAATTTATTATTATTTTCACACATTACCATACTATTTATATCTACTGGTATCCATACATATTGATTTACTGTTTCTTGTAAATTTGTTGTATTTCCTTCTATTGTTATTGTACTTTGGTTCTTTCCATTACTGTCTTCATTATTTGTCCAGTTTACTTTTGCTCCTTCTGGTATCTCATATATTACTAATCCTTCTGCTTCTGAATCTTCGTTACTTATTTGTGAGGCTGTATATCCATTTGGAACTGGCACGTCTCCTACATATGTTATATCATCACCGCCTCCTCCTGTTACTCCTCCTTCTATTTCATTTGCTTTCATTAATATGTTTTTTATTACATTACTCTCTTCTCCTACCGCACTATTCCAACTTTCTACTGACTCTTCTGCTTTCCCTATTAGTCCTTCTTCATCTATTGCTAAATTTATTGCCACTCCTGCTAATATTAATAATACTATTATTGTTATTACTAAACTTACTAGCGTTATTCCTGCTTTTTTCTTTATAGGATGCCCCATCCTTTTTCTTTCTTCTTTCATCCTCTTCTTTTCTCCTCCTTTGTTTTTTTATTTTCCATTTTGCTTTCTTTCCTTTTTTTACTATGTTTTTCTTTTTTGCTATAACTATCTACTTATGCTTTCCCTCTTTTCTCTCTTCTTAACATCCTATCTGATTTTCAAGGTACTTACTTTTCAATAGTTATCTCTCTGAACTTTCCTTTCTGCTTTTACTTTTTGCTTATTTTTGTTCTTTTTTATATTATATTTTTTTCCTTCTTTTGTCAACACTTTTTGGCTAGAAAATAAGAAAATATAATCGGTAATTTAATTTTACCATTTCTAATTTATTTTATATTATAAAAATTAAAATTAAACAAATAAAAACAATAAGTGATTTTAAAAGCACACTCTTTTATGAGTGTGCTTTTGGTCTCATTCTTCATGGCGATTGCTACATTCCAAGTCGCAATACCGGCAATCCGCTATGCAACAAGGGCACCGGTTTTTACATTCCTCACACAATTTGGAGCCTCTTGGGCACTTGTACGGACAGTACCTACATTTGTGTAACTTCATGCATGTTTCCCGGCTCATGATTCTTTCCATTTTCTGAAACCTCCAAATATCGCAACTGCGAATTTATATTTATATTATACTACTTTTCTTTGTTTGTTGCAAATTTACTTTATAAGCTAATTGCTGAAAAATGTGCATTTATGTATTCATAATTATTATTTGGTGGAGGTGAGGAGAGTCGAACTCCTGTCCAAAAAGCTTTCCATACAAGTTTCTCCGAGTGCAGTTTGTTCTTTCTTTTCCCTTTCGTATTTTTTACAAACAAGAAAATACAATTGGTATCCTTTTATTACCCACTATTTCCAAGGAAAGAAATAGTTTCGTTCCCTACTCATTGACACTTTAGCCTAAAGCGTAGGCACTGAAGGTAAAGCGACACTGCTTAAGCAGCGTATGCTAATTCTCTATTATCAGCGTTTATTTTTTTTGCTTACCTTTTTAGGTGGAGTGGCAAGCTGCCACCACTCGCTTCTCATATTTCTAGCTTTCTGTCGAAACCATTACACCCCCATGTGCACTTATATTATACAACTTTTCTCCCGTAAATGTCAAAGATGAAAAGTAATTTTTTTCGCGAAGGAGAGTAAATCCTTTGGCTTTATTTTTAGATTTAATTAAAATTTTAAATGATAATTTATATTTTTCAAAATTTTATGAAAAATGATTGAATTTTAAGTAAAAACATGGTATATTAAAAAAGTACTGTTTATAGGGGTGTCGTACATCGGTAGTATAACGGTCTCCAAAACCGCAGAGCTAGGTTCGATTCCTAGCACCCCTGCCAATAGTACTTGTGGGGCGTTTAAAGTAATATACTTTAAACGTTTTTCTTTTAAAATTCTAATTTAGAAAGGATTAATATATGGATACATTTCTTTTTTATTTTATTTTATTCATTTTTTATTCATTTTGCGGATGGATTATAGAAGAAGTTGTTTGCAGTATGTCAGCTAAAAAAATTGTAAATCGTGGTTTTTTGATTGGTCCTTATTGTCCTATTTATGGCTATGCAGCAATTTTTATGACTTTTATGCTAAACGAATATAAAAGCAATGTAATTACACTTTTTACATTATCTTCTGTTTTATGTACTGTAATGGAATACATTACAAGTTATGCTATGGAGAAGTTATTTCATGCAAGATGGTGGGATTATTCATGTAAATCTTTTAATATTAATGGACGTGTTTGTCTTGTAAACTCTATTTATTTTGGAATTTTAGGTTGCCTTCTAATTTATTTTATTAATCCATTTTTTTGTGAATTATTAGGTAATTTATCTCTTTTTACTATAAGGCTTCTTGGTTTCGCTTTGCTGGTACTTTTTTTGTTTGACAATATAATTTCATTTACTGTTGTTTTCAAGTTAAAGTTTGCAGCAGATTCTGTTTATAAAGATAGCACTGAAGAGATTTCAGAAAAGATTAGAGAAATAATTAGTAAAAAATCTTTCTTATATAAACGTTTATTAGATGCTTTTCCAAATATGCGTGCGATTTTAAAAGAAAAAAAAGAAAAAATTGAAAAGTATATTGATGAAAGAGAAGTTAAGTTAAAAGCTTCAATAGATAAAAAACAAGAACAAGTAAAAGCTACTATTAAAAATAAAAAAGAAAAATTTAATAAATCGATAAATACTAAAAAGAAAGGATTTCATTAACAAAAATTTGCTTTATGCTACACATTATTAGTGATTTTAGTTCATCATATTGCATGAAAAAGATTTGTTTCCAAAATTATATATAGACTATTAAGGGGCGTATTATATAGGAGGTTTTATTGTGCTTTCTTCTATTTTTAAGTCCTTTATTATTTTTATTTTTTCTATTGTTTTAATTATTACTTTGTTTTTTTGTAGTTTTATACCTGTATTTTATGAAAATACTAGTTTTAATGTTTCTGATTCTTCTTCATTTATAAGAATATTAAATGGCGATAATTTTTTGTGGCCAACTCCAGGCTATACTACCATAACTTCTTATTTTGGCAAACGCAATGCTCCAACTGCACGGTGCTTCTACTTATCATTCTGGAATTGATATAGCTGCTCCGACTGGTTGTAATATTGTTTCAATTTTTTCAGGAACAGTTACTTTTTTAGGTTTTAGTGGTGCTGGTGGCTATACTATAACTGTAACCTGTGAGGGCTTTTCTGCATCATACTGTCATGTTTCACCTGACTATATTGTATATATTGGCAAAAAAGTAAAAAAAGGAGATGTTATAGGTAAAGTCGGCCCTAAAAATGTATATGGCGTTCCCAACAATCCTTATAGAGATAGCTATGGTAACCCAACAAATGGTGCCACTACTGGTCCACATTTACATATCACTTTAAGGAAAGATGGAAACGCTGTTAATCCATTAAATTATATTACATAATTACATATCGTCATCTTCATTATCTTTATCATCTTCTTCATCATCACAAAAATGACACTGTGTACAATTTCCGATGCATTTATCTTCTTCTGTACCTTCCCAATCTAATGCAATAATGTTTTTACACTCTGGGCATTGAACCTCATCTTTTTCTTCACCAACATTTGCTACGAATTCATTATTGCAATATGGGCAAACTATTTCAAATTCATATGTTTCATTTTCTTCTATGTCATCGTCATATATATCTTTTTCAATACTAGTTACAGCTCTTTGTACTTTTTGTACCTTGTCTTCTAGTTCTTTTTGTTTATACGCTAAGGCATTAATCTTATCTTCATATTTTTCAGACATTGCTTGCATCTCATCAATAAATAGCATTGACAATCTGTGCATTTGGTTTTTTGCATATTCCAATTCATCAGAATTGGAAATGTTTTCGTCAAGTTCATTTAGCATTTTGCAATATTCATCATTAATATTAGACTCCATAATATAATTTCCTTCCTATATTCTTTCCATGTATTGGCCTGTTCTTGTGTCTATACGTATAGTATCATCAATATTTACGAACAATGGCACATTTATTACAGTTCCATTTTCTAGAGTTGCTGGTTTGTTAGCACTAGTTGATGTGTTACCACTAAATCCTGGTTCTGTATATGTAACTTTAAGTTCTACAAATATAGGTGGTTCTATTGCAAATACTTTTCCTTTAAAAGATAAAATCTTTACAGACATGTTTTCTTTAATAAATTTTAAACTATCACCTAATTCTTCTTTATTAAGTGGTATCTGTTCATATGTATTATTATCCATAAAATAGTACAATTCTCCATCATTATATAAGTATTGCATATCTCTCTTTTCTATTTCAGCTCCTTGCAATTTTTCGGATGGATTAAATGTTTTTTCTAGAACTGAACCATTAATTACGTTTTTAAGTTTTGTTCTTACAAATGCTGCTCCTTTTCCTGGTTTAACATGTTGAAATTCAACAACCTTATATATTGCTCCATCTAGTTCAAATGTAGTCCCATTTCTAATATCTCCTGCCATATATACTTCTGCCATGTTTATTCCCCTTTCTTAATTTGTTAATCTTTTTTATTTTACTACAATTAAGCCATAAAATCAATACTTTGAGGTAAAGTAGGTGATTTTATTATATTATAATATAATTTTTCTCCGAATTTGTTAAAGTTATGCAGCCATTTTTTGTAATTAATATAGTGTCTTCTATTCTCACTCCAAAATTCCCTGGCAAATATATTCCAGGTTCATTTGTTACTACCATGTTTTCTCTTAAAAATTGATTGTTAGTTGTGCTTAAAATTGGTCCTTCATGAAGAGTTAATCCTACACCATGTCCTAAGGCATGTATAAGCATAAATTTATTAAATTCAAAGCTATTTTGAACTTGGCTGCAAATAGTTTTGATATTAGCGCCATCTTTTAGTTGTTCTAATGTTGACAATTGATTTTTTAAAACCAAATCATATATTTTTTTTTGTTTTTCTGGTATATAATCTACAAATATTGTTCTTGTCATGTCTGAACAATACCCGTCATATTTGCACCCCATATCTATTGTAATAATATCTCCAGATTCTATTTTTTTATCAGTTGGTATTGCGTGTGGCATAGATGAATTAATCCCTGAAGCAACAATTGGACTAAATGAAATATCTTCAGCTCCATTTAATTTAAAATATGTCTCTATTTCAACTGCTATTTGTTTTTCAGTCATCCCTTTTTTTATAAAAGTAAGCAAATGCTTAAAGCATTTGTCTGTTATTTCACAAGCAGTTTTTATTTTTTTTATTTCATTATTCTCTTTTATTACGCGGTGACCTTCTATCATATTTTCTGTTTCAACAATGTTTTCAATCTTATATTTGTGAATGTATTCTTTGTATTTTGCATAAGTTACATAATTTTCTTCAAACCCTACCGAGTTGCAGAACAAGAAGAAGTTCTCGTAATCATCTATTGTTAAATTTCGAGTATCATATACCATAATACCATCATCAACTGTTAATGCACTATTTACAGATTCTATATAACGACTATCTGTAATATATATATTGTCTTTTCTGGTAATTAATAAAACTCCCTCAGCTTGAATATTAGTAAGGTACCTTATGTTTATTGGATTTGATATAATCATACCATCTAAAGCATTTCCGTTTCATTTTATTTCTTAGCCATTCAATTTTGAGGTTCATATAGTTTCCCCCTTTATATTTTAAACATACCCAGAGTAAAAATTTTAAGAAGAACAAACAGTAATATATCAAACGGAATTAATATTACAATAAATGCAGCAATCACAATAAAAGGTCCAAAAGGTATGTACTCATCTGTTTTCTTTTTCTTTGTTGCAAGCAAAATAATGCTAATAAGTGCACCTAATAAAAAGGCAATTACAGTAACTGCTACTATATTTATTGCACCCAAATATAAACCCATTGCTCCCATTAATTTAACATCGCCAAAGCCCATAGCTTCTTTGCCTGCAATTAAACCACCGATTAATGTAATTATTAAAAATATTCCTCCACCAATTAAACAGCCAAGTAGCATATTTATTGCTACATTTAAGTTAATAAAAACTCCACTTAAAAATGTAAATATTAAGCCAGTTTCAAATATTGTTAAGTTTAATCTATTAGGTATAATTTGTATTTTATAATCTATAATAAGTGCAGAAAGTAACATTGGTGTTAATACCATATATTTTATTAGGCTTAAATCATTAGCAATATTAAATGAAAATCCATAGCAGTATAATAATGCCATATATGTAATTGCTATGGCAACAATTAGTGTATAGTTTATTGTTTTATTTTGTTTCCTATATTTAAAATACTCATTGCAAAAAATTTTCTTTTCTTCTGAAAGTCTTTTGTTACACCATCCTAAAAATTGTCCTATAATTCCTCCTACAATTGCTACAATAACATAACCTATAATATGAACATCTTGTATATACATTATTTTTTCCCCTTTTCTTGGTATTTCTTTAGTATGTAATTTTCTAAAGGTCTTTTTATAATAGTAAGTAATATATCTTTTTCATCCAAAGGTTTTACTAAAATAGAAAACATTTTACTTCTCTTTGCTCCTATTACATCGGTAAACACTTGATCTCCAACAGCTGCAATATTTTTTGGTTTTTCTTGTAATTTTTTTATTGCTTTTTTTAAGCCTATTTTAAATGGCTTTAGTGCAAAGGAAATATATTCCATATTCAGTTCTTTTGAAACCTTTTCTAGTTTTTCTTTTTTATTGCTATTAGAAACAATCAAAAATTTTATTCTTTTTTTTCGAAGTTCGTCAGCCCATTGTTTAGCACCATCTAGCACATTTGCATTATAATCAATTAATGTATTGTCCATGTCTAAAATAATAGCATGTATATTATTTTTTTCTAAAAGTTCATAAGTTATATCTTTTATTGTTTCTAAATATATATCTGGGTAAAAAATCATTACTTTTCTCCTAAATCTATCTTATTTATATCAATATATTAAAATAATGTCAATTTTTTATGTTTTATACTCAAAATCCTCCATAAATGGAAACATTTCTTTTAATGTCTTACTCGAAATTAAATTAAATATTGCATGCGGACTTTTTTCTTTTATAGTTACTAATTTTTTGGAGTAGCAATTGTCTGCCACTTTATGAATTAAGTATCTATCATTATTGTAATTAAAATATAGTCCAAAACCATTATCTAAATCCTTTTTCATTTTTTCTAGAGTATATGCGTCCATAATATTCTCCTAGTTTATCATTTCATCAAATTCTTGTTCTGTTAGTACTTGTATTCCTAATTCTTCTGCCTTTGCAAGTTTGCTACCTGCTTCTTGTCCTGCGAGTACATAGCTTGTCTTTTTTGATACACTTCCTGATGTTTTTCCACCATATTTTTCTATAATTTCTGTTGCTTCATCCCTTGTATGATTTTGTAATGTTCCGGTTAATACAAATGTCTTTCCATAAAATCTTTCATCTGCCTCTTCACCTTTATAATTCATGTTAACACCAGATTGTTTTAGCTTTTCTATTAAGTCTTTAGTTTGTTCTTGTTCAAAAAAATTATAAATACTACTTGCAATAACTGGTCCTATATCCTCTATCATACTTAACTCTTCATAGCTAGCATTAAAAATAGCATCCATATTTTTATATTTTTTTGCTAAGATCTTAGATGTTTTCGTTCCTAAGTGCTTAATTCCTAAGGCATTAATAAGTTTAGCTAAATCATTACTCTTACTTCTTTCAATAGCATTAATTAAATTTTGAGCAAATTTTTTTCCATTTTTTTTAAGTATTGCAATGTCTTCTAAAGTTAGTTTATAAATATCTGCAATATTTTCTATTAAGCCTCTATTTATAAGCTCCTCTACAATCGATATTCCTAAGCCCGTAATATCCATTCCTTCTTTAGATGCAAAATGTGCTATTTTTCTAAGCTGTATAGCTTTACATTCAATACCAATACACCTTGTTACAGCTTCTCCGAGGTTCTCTTATTACTGGTCCATTGCAGACAGGGCATTTCTTCGGCATTTCAAATTTTATTTCCTTTCCATTTCGTTTTACTTTTTTCACCCCAACCACTTCTGGAATAACGTCACCTGCTTTTTGAATAATAACAGTATCTCCGAATTCTTATGTCTTTTTCTTTAATAAAATCTTCATTATGGAGAGTTGTTTTAGAAATATTAGAACCTGCTAATTTAACTGGTTCCAATATTGCAATAGGAGTAATTGCACCGGTTCTACCTACTTGGCAAACAATATCTTTTACTATTGTTTCTTTTTGCTCAGGTGGATATTTATATGCAATTGCCCATTTAGGTGTTTTAAATGTGCTACCTAACTTTTCTCTTAATTCTAGATTATCTACTTTTATAACAGCTCCATCAATTCCAAAAGATAATTCTTCTCTTTTATCTCCAATCTTTTTTACTTCTGTAATAGCCGCTTCAATGGTGTTGCATAGCACTTTTACTGGAATTGTATTAAAACCTATACTTTCCAAGTAATTTAATGCCTCATAATGAGAAGTAAATTGCTTACTATCAGATTTTTGCACATTAAATATATATATATCAAGTGGTCTTTCTTTTGTAACATTTGGATCAAGCTGTCTTAATGAGCCTGCCGCCGCATTTCTGCTATTAGCAAACAATGGCTCTTCAGTAATTTCTCTCTTTGCATTTAACATTTCAAATTCTTTTTTTCCAATAAATACTTCTCCACGCACAACAATATCAATAGGCTCTTTTAATTTTTGTGGTATACTAGAAATAGTTCTTAAATTTTCTGTAACATCTTCTCCTATTTGTCCATCTCCTCGTGTTGCCCCTCTTACAAAAATGCCTTTTTTATATTCTAAAGCTGCTGATAGTCCATCTATTTTTGTTTCAACAACATATTGTACTGGAAGATTATATATTTTAGCTTGTTCTCTAATCCTTTTGTCAAAATCTTTTACCTCTTCAAAGTCAAATACGTCTTGTATGCTTTGAAGAGGAATTTCATGTTCTACTTTTTTAAACCCCTCTTTTACGGTTCCTCCGACTTTTTGAGTTAATGAGTCTTTGTCCACATATTCTGGATATTGTCTTTCTAAGTTTTTAAGTTCATTCATTAACATATCATACTCAAAATCGCTTATTTCTGGTGAATCATCATCATAATATCTTTTTGCATGATATGCAGTTATTTCCCTTAGCTCATCTATTCTCTTTTTTGCATTTACCTGGTTCATTTGTTTTCCTCCATTTATGTATTATTTATCTTTTGTGTTTAGCAATTCTTTTCCATCTTTTAAATAATCCCAGCCTGAAAATATTGTTGCTATAACAGAAATTAGCATTATAGAAGTTGCCAAGAGATTTAACACAAATGCTCCTCCTGTTAATTTCCCAGAAAAAATTTCACCAAACTTATTTACATCACAAAATGCTAATATTATAGCAATCATTTGTGTAACTGTTTTTAATTTTCCCCAGATACTAGCTGCTATTACTTTTCCTCCATTTTCAACAGCAATTAATCTATAGCCAGAAACAACAAATTCTCTAGTTATAACTATAATTGGAATCCAAGCAGGTAATTTATTTAGTTCTACTAACATCATCATTGCTGCTAAAACCAAAATTTTATCTGCAAGAGGGTCTGCAAATTTTCCGAAAGCAGTTATTTCATTTCTTTTTCTTGCAATATAACCATCTAATTTATCTGTTATAGACGCAATAATAAAAACAATATTAATTAATAAATATGTAATTGGAATTCCGCAATATTTCCACTTGTATATTAAAAAATGGAATTATAACCATAATAGGTACTAGTATAATTCTTATAATAGTAAGTTTGTTTGGTAAATTCATATTTCCCCTCCTAATATTTGTTTTTTTGCACAATATCAACTATGTCTGAAATGAATTCCCCTATAACTGGAATATTTAGTTTTACAATTTTTTGTAATATAAAAATAAGAAAAGCAGTAATAACTGTAACTCCTATGCCAATTCCAATTCCCCTTGCAATTCCAGCTAAAAAATTGAGGAAGAACATTCTTTTTTTGTTTCCTAATAAATAGGCAATTTCTCTTAAATTAGATTTTAATAATATATTATTTAGCTCATCAACTTTTTTACTTAAATAATCTTTTTTACCAAACATATACTCACCTTTTTTAGTTTTTCCATGTTTGGTAAAAAACATACTAGTCTAAAGTATTAGTTTCTGATGTAACAAGCTCCGTTTCATCTATATTAGTCATGTTAACATTTTCTTCTTGTATTTGTTTTAACTCTTCTAACTGAGAAACCAGTTCTTGTAGTCTTTTTATGTCTTTTCCCATCATTTCCCAGTCGTTATTACTACTCGATTCTTTCAAATTATTATTTGCTTTAATAATAGCATTTATTAAATCTTCTTCATCATCTGTATTTTCCACTTCAATATTTACAGCTGATCTAGAAAGCAAATTGTCAATTGCCTCTTCAAGTGTATCACCAATTGCTACTTTATTTCCAGATGCTACTATAACTTTTTGTAAAGTTTGTACTTGTGTTTTTTCATTTAATAGAACTTGGTATATTGGTTCTACATATAGCAAAGTATCTTCTATTGGAATAATAATCATATTTTTTATCAACCTACTACCTGATGTATTTAAGCTTTCAATCTGTGATGAAATTGTTTCGTCTTGCTCTATTTGCTGATTTAATTGTGAAGGACCTAATATATTACTTCCAGACTTAAATTTATATAGTGTAAGTTTGGAACCCGTTTGTTCATCATATGTTCCCACTAAATATGAAACAATATTTTGTTTTCCATATGCAGTATAAGGTATTACTAAGCCAAGTCTTTCTTCACTATCTACTGTTTTTAGCATAGTATAATATGGCTCCATTTTTATTCCTGCACTACCACTTGTATTTCCTGTATTGAATCGTGCAAAGTCCCATAAGTCATCATTTCTAAATAATACTTCTGTTTGGACTTTGTGATATCTTTGATACATTTGTGCTTGTACTTTATACAATAGCTCTGGATATGTAATGTGTTTTGCTATATCAGCTGGTATTGTTTGAGTATCTGACACAAATAAGTCTTCATAAATATTCCTATATGCCATCGCAATAGGGTCTGTTCTATCTGTTATATAAAATTTAATAGTTCCATCATAACTGTCTATTAATACTTTTACTGAATTTCGAATATAATTAATTTTTGTTCTTGTATCTCCAATTTCTATTGTAGTTTTTTGTGAATATGGATAGCTATCACTTACTGTATATGCATCTAATACCCACACTAGTCTCCCATCATCTGTTATAACGATATATGGATTTTCGTCATAAATAAAATATGGCATTATTTTTTTTGCTCTTTCTATTATGTTTCTATTACATATAATTTTGCTTTCAGATGTTATGTTCCCAGTAAACGCTAAATTTAAATTGTTTGTTGTCGCTCCTAGGATAAATCTGTCTAAAAATCCTAGGTTTAGCCCTGCATTGCCTTGATAACTATTTTCTCTGTTTGTTGAAGACGTAATTGGATAATCAAATTCTTTTTCATCTTTGCTATTTACAACAATTGTAGAATTTGTTTTTAATCCAAAATATATTCTTGGTTCTGAAATATATACTTTTTCATCTTTTCCAGTAAAATCTACTTGTACATATTCTATTTCACCTCTTTCATTTGTATTTGTTGCCGATGTAATAATTGTTCCATAGCCATGTGTATAGTTATATGTTTTATTATCATATGTTCTATTTACTCCATCAATAAGGATTTCTCTCGGAGAAATATAAACTAAGCTTTCTTTTCCTTGAATTACATAATTTTGAAGCTTTGTATTATCATATGAATAAAAGCCTACATTGTCTTGATAATTCTGCAATGTGCTTAATGTCATGTCTTTACTAACAATTGGTATATTTTCAATTATTTTTTGATGATTTTTTATATCTTTTTCTGTAATTGTACCACTGCTTTCTAGCTCTATTTCATCAATATTTATGTTATATGCTTTTTGTGTGTTTTCAATGTTATAAGCTATGTATTTTTTTTCTTTATCCAATTGATTTGGACTTACAAAAATAATTTGAAAAATAGTAATTGCAACAAATAGTCCTATCAAATAACTTGGTATTGATAAAATTGATATAATAGCATGCTTATACTTTTCCTTTTTGAAAAAATATATTCCCAAAATTACGCATAGCAAAATAACAACTGAAAATAAACGATAGCCCCAAAGTTTTACTGTTACATCTGTAAGTCCCGCACCAGTCAATGTAGTTTGGTCTGCATCATCTAATTGTATAAATTCTTCAAATAATATATCTTGTGTTTTTAAAAAAGTAGTTATACTTAAAGTAATTGCTATTATTAGAACAAATCCAATTAGTTGTTTTACAAATGTACTCTTTTTTAAAATTTTGGCATCTATTCCGTCAAAATATATATTGAATGCTGAAATATAATAGACTATAGTATATACTGCTAAAGTTACCATCATTGTCATAAAATAAAGTAGCATTAATTCAATAAATGGCTTTTGGAACATATAATATCCAATATCTTGCCCAAATATTGGATCTCCATCCCCTCCAAACCAAGTACTGTTTATAAATAAATTTGTTTTATTTACTAGAAAATCTGATGTAAGCAATGATATTATTCCACCTAAAATAAATGCAATTGATTTATTAGGTAATTTTGGCATTTCCTTTTTTTCTGCAATAAAAAAAGTTTTTAGTCCTACTTTTATTATTTTATTTGTTATATAAATTGCTAAAAACCATACAGTAAAATTTATTCCAGTAATTACATATTTATACTTAATGTTTTGCTGAAAAACACTTATGTAATTTTCTCCTATTTCTTTTATTTGTAAATATTCTCCTCTGTAGTTTATAAAACTAAGTAGTGCAAATGCTATTATAAATATAATTACAATTAAAATTCTCTTTTTACTACTTTTCTTTCTTTCTACTTCTTGATTTGCCATTTTTACCCCCACATTTATTATATTATTGCTTGTAAAAATTCATCTGCTGAGAAAATTTGCATGTCCTCTAGCTGTTCTCCAACCCCTATGAATTTTATTGGAATTTTATTTTCATTTACAATTCCAATTACAACACCGCCTTTTGCTGTTCCGTCCAATTTTGTAAGCACAAGTCCAGTAATATTCACAGTTTCTTTGAATGATTTTACTTGCATTATAGCATTTTGTCCTACTGTTGCATCTATTACTAATAAAGTTTCTTTAGAAGCATCTGGTAATTCTTTGTCAATTACCTTATTAATTTTTGAAAGCTCGTCCATGAGGTATTGCTTGTTGTGTAGTCTTCCTGCTGTATCGCAAATTAAAACATCTGCATTTTGCGTCTTAGCATAACAAATTGCGTCGAACACAACAGATGCAGGGTCTGCACCTTCTTCTTTTTTTACAATATCTACTCCAGCTCTTTTTGCCCAAATTTCAAGTTGCTCTACTGCAGCAGCACGAAATGTATCTGCTGCTGCGACAACAACTTTTTTCCCCTGTTTTCTAAGATAATTTGCAATTTTTCCGATTGATGTTGTTTTTCCTACTCCATTTACTCCAACTACTAAAATTACAGATGGAATTGTGTTTAGTTTAAGTTCTATATTATCTATTTCTAATATTTCCTTCATTATCTCTCTTAATGCTATTTTTACTTGTTCTTCTTCTTGAATATTTTCTTTTTTTATTTTTTCTCTTAATTTTCCAATAATGTTAACTGATGTTTCCATTCCTATATCTGACATTATTAATACTTCTTCTAAGTTTTCTAGAAGCTCTTCATCCACTTTTCTGAATGATGAAAACACACTGTTCATTTTTTCACTTAAGTTTTCTTTAGTTTGCCCAAGCCCTTGTCTTAATCTATCAAAAAATCCCATATTCTATATATGCTAGCTATAATAGCTATACATTTTCCTCCCTTTCTATTTATACATCTTGTTTTTGTTTCTTTTCGCTAATATTTTAACACATATTAGCTTATTTTTCTATTCTTTTTTCATATTTTTCTATTATATATGTTTAACTTCATTTTAAAAATAAAGCTACTTTTAAAAACGGCTGTTTTTGAAAGTAGCTTTATTTATATCTATATTATTAAGTTCCATTTATATTTTTATCCTAACTGCATTTTTTGTTTTCACACAAGCTTCTTCCTTCTTAGTATATAATTTTTTTCAGCTTGTACTGGTAATTTAATTAATACACTTTGACCATATTTTCCTGGATTCACATATTGTATTTTTTCTAATGTATTGCTGTCCCATAGTTCTTTTATTTCAAAGCTTATAGGTGCTATTCTCCCTGGCAGTATAATTTCCATAGTATCTCCTGTTTGCAAGCGATTTTTTATTTCTACAAGTGTTTTATCTCCTTGAGTTTCTTTTACAATTCCGCCAAATTCATATTCAGAATTATATTGTTTACCTTCATATTCTTGTATATCTTTATTATGTCTATCATTAAAATAAAATGTTGTTAAGCTTCTTGTTTTTACTTTTTCTAATTCTCTTTTGTATATTTGAGAATCATATTTTTCTGGTTTTTTTATATAATCATCTATTGCGTTTCTATAGGCATTAATTACTGTTGCTAGATAATACTCGGTTTTTAATCTTCCTTCTATTTTTAGACTATCAATTCCCATATTTATGATTTCTGGAATTTCGTTTATGAGGCATAAATCTTTTGATGAAAATATATGTGTTCCGTCTTTATCTTGTTCCACTGGCATTAGCTGTCCTGGATTGTTTAGTTCTTCTACATAAACATTATACGCCCACCTACAGCTTTGTGCACAGTCTCCAAGGTTAGCACTTCTTCCTGATAGAAAATCGCTTAAGAAACATCTTCCAGAGTAGCTAAAACATATTGCCCCATGTATAAACATTTCTATTTCTAAGTCTTTTGGTTTGTTTTTTATGATTTCTGTTATTTGCTGTTTATTTAATTCTCTAGCCAAAATAATTCTTTTGGCTCCATTATTATACCAGAATTTACATGCATAACTACTTACAGTATTGGCTTGTGTGCTTATATGAATTGGTATATTTGGTGCTTCTTCTTTTAATATTTCAAGTACGCCTCCATCTGATACAATTATTCCATCTGCTTTAAGTTTATTTAGTATTCTTGCTTGTTTTCTTATCTCATCATATTTTTCATCCCATGCAAAAATGTTTATTGCAGCATAAACCTTTTTGCCTATGCTATGTGCATATTTAATTGTTTCAGCTAGGTTATTATCTTCCATTTCAGCTCTTGTACGAAGCGATAGTGATGATGTTCCTGCATATACTGCATCTGCACCATATTGGAAGGCAATCTTAGCCTTTTCAAAATTTCCTGCCGGTGCTAGCAATTCTGGTTTTTTCATAGTTAGTCTCCTTTTTTGTATTATTTTGTCCTCTTTTGTTATAATTACTCTATTAATATAACATAAAAGTATTGAAAAATCTAGGTTTTCTGTTTACTTTATTATCTTTTTTTGATATAATTATATAAATTATTATATAAAATAAATGAGGCGATATTTTTGAATACTCAAAGAAATTCTTTTTTGGAAGATTTAAAATTTAACTCTTCAGATGTGTTTGAACTTTATAGCAGTTATCTTCATCATGATTGGGAAAGTGATTTTTATAATCAATGTCTAGAAGATCATAAAGCATTAATGCATTTGTTTCCAGAAGTTGATTTTTATACTATTTGTAGAATAAAATCCTTTGATTCTACATTGAATAAAGCTAGAATCAAAGGATTAGAAAATGTTTATGACATTCATGGTATAAGACATATTATTAGAGCAGTAAATGGTAATGAATCTGAAAATTTAAGGAGCTTATATTGTTATAAATTTAAAGATTTTTTAGAATCTTTATATGAAAATCAAGAGTTTATGGTTCCTATGAACAGAGAAAAGGATTATATTGCCTTTCCAAAGCGGAAATGGTTACAAAGCACTCCATATTTCAGCAATTGCGCCAAATAGTAGAAAATTTGAGGTTCAAATTAAAACTATTGACATGGAAAATGTGGCAAAATATGGGAATGCAAATCATGCTGCAAAGTATAAGCCAAGGACACTTGATAGAAATGTACATTTAAAGGTTCCACGTTACGCAGTAATTACTCATAAAGATAATGATGTATCATTACGTAAATTAAGCTTTAATGAAAACTTCCAATATTTTTATAATATTCCATACAAAAATTATTTATTAAAAGCTTCAAACGAATTAGGACATTTGCCAGACGATTTAGTTTAGCAATAATGTTTAAAATCCAATGCCATTTTTAATACACACAAATTCTACTTGTGTAAAATTTGTGTGTATATTTAGTTTGAAGCCGTACCTTTTTTCCTAGTAATTGCAATTCCATCGCCAATGTCTAATATTTTTGTTTCCAAATTTTTATCTTCTGTTACTAATTTTATATATTCTCTTAAATTCGTTACAGCTGTGCGTTGTTTATGTTTATTATATTCTCCAAGCACATAGCCTTTATATAGTACATTATCAGCAATTATAATTCCATTTGTATTTAATAATCTAATAGATGCTTTTAAAAAAATGGGGTATTTTCCTTTTGCTGCATCTATAAAAATAATATCATATTTTGTAGTAAGTGTTGGCATTATTTCAATTGCATTTCCTATTATTACATTTATTTTCTTTTCTAGATTCATTTTTCTTATGTTGTCTATTGCTTTTTTTGCTCTCACTTCATCTATTTCTATAGTATCAATTTTCCCATATTCATGCAGAAATTTTGAAAAACAAATTGCAGAATAGCCTACTGCTGTTCCTATTTCTAATATTTGTTTTGGTTTCTCTTGGATTAATATTTTTGAAATTTCATTTAATGTATCATCCATTATAATTGGTATATGATCTTTTATTGCTTCTTCTTTTATTATTTCTATCAAAATAATCTCTTCTTTCTATAAATTTGTATTTTTACAAATTTTTTGTTATAATATTATTATACTGGGCATTTGCTCAACAAAATAAAGGAGGAACCAACATGTGCTATGTAACTTGCTTTGTAACCTCAAGTAAAGAATTGAAAGACTACTTAACCTCCCGTAACATGTTCCGCAAAAAAGCTGTAGCGATATATGCCTATGTGCCAAGTCGGAGCATTGGAGAACGGATTTTGGAAGAATGTCAAAATGAGTTTAAGTTAAAGCTTTACAGTTCTTTGCTTGGAGATTGGTATTTGACTAATAGCTAAATTGTTGGTAAAGCTCAAACCCCCGTTACTCATGTAATGGGGGTATTATTTTTTACTTTCTTGCCATTCTTTCTCTCATTTTGCTATCTAATATTTTCTTTCTTAGTCGAATATTTTTTGGTGTTACTTCAACCAATTCGTCATCTGCTATAAATTCAATTGCTTTTTCTAAACTAAATTGTATTGGTGGAACTAATCTTAATGCATCATCTGAGCCAGAAGCTCTTGTATTTGTCAAATGCTTTTCTTTACATACATTAATTGAAATGTCTTCTCCCCTTGAGTTTAGACCTACTATCATTCCTTCATATACTTCTGTTCCTGGGCCAATAAATAGGTCTCCTCTTTCTTGTGCATTATATAAGCCATACGTTACAGCAGTTCCTTTTTCAAATGCCACAATAACTCCTCTTGTCCTAGATAAAATATCTCCTTTATATTCCTCATAGCCATCAAATATACTATTCATTGTTCCATTTCCTTTTGTGTCTGTCATAAATTCTGAGCGATAGCCAATTAATCCTCTTGCTGGTATTTTAAATTCTATTTTTGTATGTCCTATTTCAGCAGGCTCCATATTTATCATTTCGCCTTTTCTTTTACCAAGTTTTTCTATTACATTTCCAATACAATCGTCTGGTACATTTACTACAAGTCGTTCCATTGGCTCACATTTTATTCCATTTATTTCTTTAAATATTACCTTTGGTCTTGAAACAAGAAGCTCAAATCCTTCTCTTCTCATTGTTTCAATTAATACAGAAATGTGCAATTCTCCTCTTCCTGATACTTCAAAACTTTCTGTTCTATCTGTCTCTCTAACTCGCAAGCTTACATTTCTGTCTAATTCTTTAAACAATCTGTCTCTAATATGTCTTGATGTAATGAATGTCCCCTCTTTTCCAGCAAATGGTCCATCATTTACACTAAATGTCATTGATACTGTTGGCTCGTCTATATCTACAAATGGAATTTTTTCTGGGTTACTTATATCACAAATTGTATCTCCTATGTTTATATCGTTTATACCTGATACAGCAACAATATCTCCCGCTTTTATTTCTTCTATTTCTACTTTTTTTAGTCCAGCATAAGTAAATAATTTTGCTATCTTACTATTTTCTGTTTTATCTTTTTTGCATACTGCTACATTCATTCCATTTTTTATACTGCCACGCTCTATTCTACCAACTGCAATTCTTCCTAAGTAATCATCATAATCAATATTAGAAACTAGCATTTGCATTGTTCCTTCTTCATCGCATTGTGGTGGGTTTATTTTGTTTATGATAGTCTCAAATAAGCAATTTAAATCACTGCTTTCATCATTTAAGTTCATTTTAGCTATCCCATTTTTTGCAGATGCATAAACCACTGGGAAATCCAATTGTTCGTCATTTGCATTTAACTCTATAAACAATTCTAAAACTTCATCTACTACTTTTAAAGGGTTTGCTCCTGGTCTATCTATTTTATTTACAACAACTATTGGTTTTAAATTTAATGCCAATGATTTTTTTAGTACTTCTCGTGTTTGTGGCATGGCACCTTCAAAAGCATCTACCAATAATAGTACACCATCTACCATTTTTAGTACACGCTCTACTTCGCCGCCAAAATCCGCATGACCTGGCGTATCTACAATATTTATTTTTATATCATTATATACAACTGATGTATTTTTAGAAAGTATTGTTATTCCTCTTTCTTTTTCAAGATCATTAGAGTCCATTACTCTTTCTGCGACTTGTTCATTTTCACGAAACACATGACTTTGTTTTAGCATGGCATCTACTAAAGTTGTTTTCCCATGGTCTACATGTGCTATAATTGCTATATTACGTATTTTTTTATTATTCATTATAATTACCCCTATTCCTACTCTTTTTAAATTAACCTTAATATTATATCATTTTTAGTTATGTTTGTCTATACATGAGTTTGCTATTATTTAGGCAATTTTTCATCTCGGAGGTAAACTACTTCATCCACAACTTTCTTAGTTAAATTATTTACAATTTCTTTATCTTGAATATCTGTTTCTTTATCAAAATATATTGGTTTTCCATAATTCAGCTTTACTTTTGTAAATGGTTTAAAACTACCTTGTACTCCGCAAGGAATAATTGGCACTCCAGCTTTTATTGCAATTAAAACTGCCCCATTCTTTGGCTTTACACCTTTGCTTAATCCATTTCTTGTTCCTTCAGGAAACATACATAATATTTCTTTGTCTTTTAATATTTTTAAAGATGTTTTTATTGCGTCCAAATCTTTACCCCCACGTTTTACTGGAAAAATGCCAAATACTTTTGCTAAAAAACGAATAAAACCATTTTTAAATAGTTCTTCTTTAGCCATAAAATTTATTTTTCTTTTTGCTGTTGTTAAAATTATTACTGAATCTAATGCATGTACATGATTTGGACAAATTATTGCTCCTCCTTCTGATGGTATATTTCCCTTACCATATACTTTTGGTCTATATACAATGATAGCCAAAAAATGAAAAAAAGCTTTTAATAACTTTCGTAGCATGGTTTTTCCTTCCTTTATAAAGATTTTTCTTTTATTATTTTTATCACTTTTTCTTCTACCTCATCAATTGTCAGATTGGTTGTGTCAATTAAAACTGCATCTGGCGCAATTTTTAATGAACCTACTTTTTTATGTCTATCATTTTCATCTCTCATTTTTATATTATTTAAAACCTCTTTGTAAGTGATATCTTGTCCATTGTCTTTTATCTCTTTGTATCTTCGTTTAGCTCTTTCTTCTAGTGAAGCATCTAGATATATTTTAACATCTGCATTTGGGAACACATATGTTGTTATATCCCTTCCTTCCATTATTACTTTTTTTCCTTCTGCCAATTTTCTTTGTAGTTTTACCATGTTGTACCTTACTTCTACGATGGCTGAAACTTGTGATACAATTTTTGATACCTCTTTACTTCTAATTTCTTTTGTTACATCTTCATTGTTTAAATATATTTTTTCATCATCTTTTAATTCTATTTTTATTTGTTTTGAAATTTCAATTATTTTTTCTTTTTGAGACAGGCTAAGTCCTCTATTTATACATTCTAGTGCAACACATCTATACATTGCACCAGTATCAATGTTTATTAGATTAAGCTTGTTTGAAATCCTTTTTGTAATTGTTCCTTTTCCGCTTCCCGCTGGTCCATCAATTGCAACAATAAACTGCATTTTTTTCCTCCTCATATGTTTTTAGATATTTTCTTCCTTCATATGAATTCCTTTTGCCACAATATCTATTGTGGCAACATTCATTGCTGTTAATTTTTCTATTTCCTTTTTACAATTTTCTTTAAACTCTTTTAATATATCAAATATATTATTGCCATATTCTAATATTGCTTCTATGTAGATATTTGTATTTCCATTTATATTATCTGTTCTTACTTTATTTACTCTGTATACATCTGGCATTCTATTTGCTACATATTCTATAATTTGTCTAAATACTGTATCTGATATAGTAAAATTCCCTAAATAGCTAAATGTTGGTCTTATAATAGATTTTTCAGAAATATATGGCTTTGCACCTTTTCCTTTTGACTTAAATATTTGTAGAGGGTCTAATAAATAGCCTGAAAAATCCTTTTTTATTTCAAATGTTGGGACAGGAATTACATGCTTTCCTTCGGTTTGCCTTATTCTCTTTGCTTCTTTCATTTCTTCTTCTGTTGCTACATCTGTAATATATACTCTTTCAGAAATCTCTGGCAGTCCTAAATTTTTAGCAATTTTATCAACCATATCATCTGATGTGCCCAATATCAGTATTGATTCTGCTTTATATTTTTTTAGTGCTTTTCTTATTTCCTCTTGTTGTTTTGTGCTCATAAATAGTGCTTGCTTAACTGTTTCAATTTTTGTTGGAGCTTTCTTTGCTGAAGTTCCAGCAATTACTTCATTATCCTTAATAAGCAGCCCGTCATCAATAATATAACTTATGTTTTTTTCACTTGCTACCATTTGTGCTCTATAACTTTTCCCGGTACCAGATGGTCCAACAAATGCATATATTTTTATTTTATGTAATGGTTGTGGTTCAAATATCATTTCCTACATCTCCCCATAATTAATGAATATATTTTACCATACCTTCATTTAGTTTTTGGATATCTTCTACGTTTTTGAAATTATATGTGTCTTTTATTTCTGATATGATTTGTTCTGGTTCTACACCATTGTTATATATAAATATAATTCCATTTTCTGTGTTTTTGTCTTCTAATACATCATGTATATGTTCAATTGTTGCTAGACTGTATTTCATTATGTATGATTCATCCAATTTGGTAAAAATATATATATCATCTAAGAATCGTATACTTTGATCACTAAATACATATAAAGCTGGTATGTTTGCTTTTTCTTCCATTTTTTTAGCTAAGTTATTCATTTTAGTGTATGTAAAATCTAAATGTGTATTTGCTACTGCAGGACTTATTATAATTATTAATAATATTATTGCACTTATTATTTGTGCTTTTCCTTGTTTAAAATAATGTTTCAATAAGTTATATAAAGCATAGATTACACATATCATAGCCGTTGAAATAATTGGCATTATATATCTTAACTCATTGTATGAAGATATCTGTGCAACTAGAATAAAGTATAATATAGTAGGTATTAGCAATAAATTTATTTCCTTATTTTCTGAATTTACAATTTCTTTTCTCTTTTTAATATAAAATATAATATACGCTATTATTAGATAAACTGCTAGTGGCCCAAATAAATTTTTTGAAATTATTTCTAAATATGTTGCTAAATTTGAAAAAATGTATTGTATGTTTAACAAGTTTCCTCTTGCTTCATGCCCTCTATAGCTACTAAATATATGTCTTAAGGCAGGTGGAAAAATTAGTATTGAAATTGCTGCTGCTATTGCAAAACAGCTTACATACTTTATAAGGTTTTTGTATTGTTTTTTTGATATATATTTTATTACAAAAATTAAGAATATAAATGCTGTGTATATAATTGTGTAATAATGTGTAAGCGATCCAAGTAATATACTGATTCCAATTGGAAATATATCTTTTATTTTTATTTCTTCTTTGCTATATATTCTCATATGAAAATATGTAATTAATAAAACAAACATATTAGCCAGTTCATACATTCTTATGAATGCAGTAGTTTCAAGAGCTCCTAGTGTTAACCCTGTAATTAAGCATGTAAGTAATGCCATTTTCGTGTTTTTAAATATTTTTTCTGATATTAAATATATAAGTATTGCCGAGAAAATCCATATTATTATATTTAATATTATTCCAGTCCATTTAGTAAATTCATTAATGGTAAAACTACAAGCTATACGTAGTAGTGCATAATATAATGGTGGGTGTACATCATCTTTTTGATTTTGATAAACTGGTTTTAAATCCCATTTTTCATCTTCATTTATTGCTAAATAATCTATGTAATATTCTTTCGTATGCCAATTTTCGTAGAAATCATTATTTTCTGTTATCTGTATTTTATTATAATTCATAAGTGAATATGAATACGCTTCATCTATGTGAAAATATTCTTTTTTTATTCCAACATAAACTCTTGCTATTATTTGGATCATAATAATGATAATTAATGCAATTATTATTGTACTTTTTTTCATTTCTTTACTATTCATATTTTTTCCTCTCTTTTTTATTTATTTATTTTAACATATAAACATATAAAAAGCCACCATAATATATAAAAAAACAGATTTATAAAACCTGTTTTTTTATAAAGAAAAATGTATATATGTTTTTTGTCTTATACTAATTCCTTTTTAATGTCGCCATTTACTTCGTTTATTTTTACCGCTCTTACATGGTTTATTTTCTCCCATGTTGTATCTCTTTTAAATAAGCATTTAAAATTTATTAATAACCACGAGCCTAAAAATAATGGATAACATATTAGTCCTTTTACCATAGGCTTAATTGGTCTTTTATCTAGTACCATAATAAGAATTGCTGTTGCAATTGGCAATAAAAATGTTGGTATGATATATCTTGCATAACTGTCTATTAATTGTGATGCTGTAAATCCTTCTCCTAAATACAATATGAAGTTTATTGCAAGTAGAATTAATGTTACAATAAACATTGGTATACTTCCAATAATATATAAAAAGCCATCAAAATTCATTAAAGATTTATTTTTCTTTACAGCTAGCATTAAGTCTTTTGTATAATGTTGTATGCATTGGATGTGCCCTACTGTCCATCTAGATCTTTGTTTCCATGATTGTATAAATCCCAATGGTTGTTCATCATATACTTTGGCATCTACTGCCCATCCCAATTTTCTACCTTTTATTATATTCTTTAATGAAAATTCTATGTCTTCAGTTAAAGTTTTAGTATTCCATCCTTCAGGTTTAATCACATCAAATTTTACCATAAAGCCTGTGCCATTAATGAGTGGTGATAAGCCTAAATTATACCTTGCAAGGTGATAGAATCTGTTCATTGTCCAATAAAATATTGCATAACCTGCAGTAATCCAATTATCAGTTGGGTTTTTAATGTCTCTATAGCCTTGAACTACTTCTTCTCCTTGGCATAATTTTTTGTTCATATTTTTGATAAATTCTTTATCTACAATGTTGTCTGCATCAAATACACAAAATGCGTCATATGGTGCATTTTCTTCTATTTTCTTAGCTAAAAACCATTGCATTGCATAACCCTTTGTTTTCTTTTCTGGTTCAAAACGTTCGTATACTATTGCCCCCGCTTTTCTTGCAATTTCTGCTGTGTTGTCCGTGCAATTATCAGCTATTACATATATATCTAAAAGTTCTTTAGGATAATTTTGTTGTTTCAAACTTTCTATTAAATTTAATATAACAGATTCTTCGTTATGTGCTGGAATTATAGCCATAAATCTATGATTTTTTTTCTTAAGGAATGGTTTATCTTTTAATTTAACAAGAGAACAAAGACTTACCATTAATTGATAAATCCAAAATATTGTTATGACCCATACAAGTGCTTGTTGTAGAACATATAAATATTTCACTTTTTTTCCTCTTTTCTCATTTTAAAGTTTAACCTTTATTATTATACTATTCATCTTGTTAGAATTCAACTAATTTTGCAAAAATTAATTGTTTTTATTTTTATACGTCTTTTTTTGTCAAATTAATTCTGCCTTGATCATCTATTTCATATACCTTAACTGTTATTTTATCTCCAACATGTAATACGTCTTCAATTTTTGCTACACGTTTTTTTGATATTTTTGATATGTGTAATAGTCCTTCTTTTCCTCCACCAACATCTACAAAAGCACCAAATGGCATTATTTTTGTGACTGTTCCTTCATAAATTCCATTGTTTTCAATCTCTCTTGTTATATCTTCTATCATTTTTAATGCTTTATTAGCTCCTTCCGAATCTGTTGAGTATATAAATACCTTTCCATCATCTTCAATGTCTATTTTCACCCCAGTTTCAGCGATAATTTTGTTTATTACTTTTCCCCCTGTTCCTATGACATCTCTTATTTTTTCTGGATTAATCGTAATATTAATAATTTTTGGTGCATATTTTGACATGCTTTCTCTTGGTTTTGGAAGTACTTTTAACATTACTTCATCTAGAATGTATTCTCTTGCTTTTCTTGTTCTTTCAAAGGCTTCTTTTATTATATCATATGTTAGTCCATCTATTTTTATATCTACTTGTATCGCAGTAATTCCATCTTTTGTTCCACCTACTTTGAAATCCATGTCTCCAAAAAAGTCTTCCAAGCCTTGTATGTCTGTAAGCATTATATAGTTGTCTGGATTTTCACTATCTGTTACAAGTCCTGTTGATATTCCTGCAACTGGCTTTTTGATTGGTACTCCCGCATCCATCAGAGCAAGTGTACTACCACATATGCTTGCTTGCGATGTTGATCCATTTGATGATAGTACTTCTGATACTACCCTAATAGAATATGGGAACTCTTCTTCACTAGGCAAAACTGGTACTAGTGCTTTTTCTGCAAGTGCTCCATGACCAATTTCTCTTCTTCCTGGTCCTCTTGAAGTTTTTGCTTCTCCTACACTATATCCTGGGAAATTATAATGATGCATATATCTTTTGCTTTCTTCTTCATCTATTCCATCTAATATCTGCTCTTCGCTTTTCATACCTAATGTTGCAACTGATAATACTTGTGTTTGACCTCTTGTAAACAAAGCACTCCCATGGGTTCTAGGTAACAGCCCAACTTCACAAGATAATGGTCTAATTTCATCAACGGCTCTTCCATCTACTCTTTTGTGCTCATTTAGAATCATTTCCCTTACACATTTCTTTTCTAATTTATATATGCAGTCTTCAATGTCTTGTTTTTTTTCTTCTAATGCATCTTCTCCATTTTTTTCACAATAGCTTGCTTCTATTTGTTCTGTTAAATTCTCAATATTTGCGTCTCTTACTTCTTTATCCGTAGCTTGAACTGCTTCATACATTTTAGTTTTATATTCTTGTTCTATTAAGAAGTACAATTCCTCGTCTGTAACAAAGTGTTTATATTCAAATTTTTTCTTTCCTATTTCTTTTGTTATTTGCTCTATGAAATCACAAATTCTCTTTATTTCCACATGTGCAACCTTTATTGCCTCTAGCATAATATCATCTGGTATTTCATTTGCTCCTGCTTCAATCATTGTTATCTTGGTTTTTGTTCCTGCAACTGTTAAATTTAGTCTAGATTCTGCTCTTTGATTTAGTGTTGGGTTTATAATAATTTCATCATTAACATAACCAACATTAACTGATGCTGTTGGCCCATTAAATGGTATATCTGAAATAGCTGTTGCAGTTGCTGCTCCTATCATTGCACATACTTCTGGTGAATTGTCTTGGTCAACTGATAATACTAAACAATCAATTACTACATCATTTCTAAAATCTTTTGGAAATAATGGTCTCATTGGTCTGTCTATCGCTCTTGATGTTAATATTGCCTTTTCTGATGGCTTTCCTTCTTTTTTTTGAAAACTACCTGGTATTTTTCCAACTGAATATAATCTTTCTTCATACTCTACTGATAGTGGGAAAAAATCAATTCCCTCTTTTGGCTCTTTTGATGCTGTAACATTTGCAAGCACTACTGTGTCTCCGTATTTAACTAACACACTGCCATTTGCAAGTCCTGCCATTTTCCCATTTTCAATTATAAGTGTTCTTCCTGCAAGTTGCATACTGTAAGTTTTAAACATAAATTTACCTCCTATTATTTTAGTTACAAAGATAAATTTTGTTTGAAACGTAACCTCTATGAAAAGCACATATTATATGTTCTTCATACAAGCTACTTTACAATCAAAATTTACCTTTATTTAGATATTTTTTGTGCTTTCATTACATTTTATGCACATAAAAATAGAATAAAAGCGGAAAACAGCTGAAAACTAGCCATATTCCGCATTTTGTTACTACTTTCTTAAATTTAATTTTTCAACTATTTCTCTATATCTAGCTAAATCTTTCTTTGATAAATAGTTAAGTAAGTTTCTCCTCTTTCCTACCATTTTTAAAAGACCTCTTCTAGAATGGTTGTCTTTCACATGAACTTTTAAGTGTTCTGTTAATTCATTAATTCTTTCTGTTAAAAGAGCAATTTGAACTTCTGGGGAACCAGTATCGTTTTCTACTCTTTTATAAGTATTAATAATTTCTTGTTTTCTTGCTGGTGTCATTTTTTCGCCTCCTCAAAAATTGTTTGCCAAAAACTGAGTTTAAGTAAGAGTATTGCCCTTAAACTAAGTAAAGGTATTGCTTCATAAGCATATTTATTTTACTATATTTTTTTTAAAAAAGCAAGCATTTGTTAAAAATTAATACCACTAGCTATTATATCCCTTTTAAGTAAGTTATCTTTTACTTTCCCAATCCCTACAAATATGCCATTATTATATATTCGATATATGTTGTCTTTTTTATCTACTGTAAGCATTACGCCATTTATAAAATGTTTGTATTTTTTGTCTTCTAAATTAATTTCTTCTTTGTTTTTAAATAAGTTTTCCAATGGTATTATTTTTTCCAAAACTTTTTGTTTATTGTTAATGTTTTCTATTTTAACAGCATCTTTTATTGAAAATTCGTTTATGTCTGTTCTTATTAAGCTCTTAGTATAACCTAATGTATTTAGTTTTTTAGCTATGTCTTCACTAAAACTACGTATATATGTACCTTTTGAGCACTCTACTTTATATGTAATTTCTTTTTTATTATTTTCCCATTTCATAAGTTCTATATTATATATCTCTACTTTTCTTGGCTCTACTTCTACTTTAATTCCTTGTCTTGCATATTCATATAATTTTTTTCCATTTTTTTTAATTGCAGAGTACACTGGCGGTACTTGCATACTTTTTCCTATAAATGATTTTAAAACTGCATTTATTTCTGTTTCACATAAGTCTTTCACATTTGCTGACTGAATCACATTTGTTTCACAATCTCCGCTTTGCGTTTTTTCTCCTAGTTTGATTGTAGCTATATATGTTTTATTATGTTCTACTAAATACTTTGAAGCTTTAGTTGCTTGTCCTATAAGAATAGGAAGGACACCTGTTGCAAATGGATCTAAAGTACCTGTGTGCCCGGACTTTCTTAATTTGCAATATTTTTCGTATCTTTTGAACAACATCATTAGATGTTAATCCTTTTGTTTTGTCTACAATAATTAATCCATCCATTTAAATTTTCATTCCTTCCTTGTAACACAATTGCTATTTTAAATACATTCGTGTTTGTGAAAGTAACTTTTCCTTTGCTTGTTCTAATGGTAAGTTTATTGTGCATCCCGCAGCTCTGGGATGTCCTCCTCCACCAAACATTAAGCATATGTCAGATACATTTACATAATCGTTCGAACGAAATGATATTTTATAACTATTATCAGCTTGTTCTCGCATAAATATTGAAATTTCAACACCTGCAACGTCTCTGCCTAATTCCACAATTCCCTCATGTTCCCCTATATCTAGTTTCAAATCTTCTTGTTCTTTTTTTGTAATATATGTAAATGCAATTTTTCCATCTTCTAAAAATTCCATTCTATTTATTGCTATTTTTCTTAATTCAAATTGTTTTTTACTTATTAGCTGCATCACTTTTCTGTATATATCAGAAATATTTACACCATCATTTAATAGCTCAGCAACAAACTCAAATGTCTCTGCTTTTATCGTACTATACTTAAAACCACCTGTATCGGTAATAATTCCTGTTGCAATACATTCACCAATTTTTTTGTCTATTTTTGCACCAAGATATTCTAAAACAGTTACTAATATTTGGCAACATGCTGGAGACGCTGGATTTACAAAGTTATAATCGCCAAACATAGTATTTGACCCATGGTGATCAATTACCATTTTTATTTTTGCTCCTTCAAAATATTTTGCAAATCCATTTAGTCTTTTTATGTCAGAGCAGTCAAGAGCTATGGCTAAATTGTATCTGTTATTCTTTCCTTCTTTTTTTATTTCCTTATACCATGGTAAAAATTGGAACAGGCTAGGACATTCCGGTATAATTACATCTACGTTCTTTCCTAATTGCTTTAATGCACCATATAAAGCAAGACTACTGCCTATTGCATCTCCATCTGGAGTTTCATGTGTTAGTAAAACAATATCTTCTGCTTTTTTTATTTCATCGATAATGTTATCTAATATCATTCTTCAGTTTCCTTTCTATCTTCTTTGTTTACATTTTTCATAATGTCATTTAAAATATTATCTATTTTTTCTCCATATTCCATAGTGTCATCAAATTCAAATACTAACTCTGGAGTAATTCTCATATTAATTTTTTTGGCAATAACACTTCTAATAAATCCAGAAGATTGCTTTAATCCCAATAATGTGTCTTTTTTATTTTTGCAATTTAATGCACTAATCCAAACTCTTGCATATCTTAAATCTGGGGTTGTTTTTACTTTTGTTACACTTATAAGTCCCGTAACTTTTGAATTTTTAAGTTCATAATTAATTATATTACTTATTTCTCTTTTTAATTCTTCATTAATTCTATCTAATTTAAAATTATGATTTTCTTTTTGCATGTTGTCTCCTTTAATAAATTTTGTATTATTTTACTTCTTCCATAATGTGTGCTTCTATAATATCTCCTTCTTTTATGTCATTGTAATTTTCAACTTGAATTCCACATTCATAGCCTTTTGCCACTTCTTTTGCATCATCTTTAAATCTCTTTAAAGATACTAGCTTTCCTTCATGAATTACAATGTTGTCGCGTATTATTCGAACTATTGAATTTCTTGCAATTTTTCCATCTGTTACATAGCACCCTGCAATTGTTCCTACATTTGAAACTTTAAATGTTTGCCTAATCTCTGCTGTTCCTATTATTACTTCTTTATATACAGGGTCTAGCATTCCCTTCATTGCTGATTCTATATCCTCTATTGCATTGTATATTACAGAATACATTTTTATTTCTACTCCATCTTTTTCCGCTGCACTTTTAGCCATTGCTTCAGGTCTTACATTAAATGCAATTATAATAGCTTTTGATACTTTTGCAAGTGTAACATCTGTTTCTGTAACGGCTCCAACATTTGCATGAATAACTTTAACTTTTACCTCATTGTTGCTTAATTTTTCCACTGCTTGTTTTATTGCTTCAACAGATCCTTGTACATCTGCTTTTACTATTAAATTTAATTGCTTTAAATTACCTTTTTCAATTTGTAAAAATAAATCATCCAAAGATACTGTTGAATTTGCTCCTAATGCTTTATCTCTAGCCTGGCGTTTTCTTCTTTCTATCAAATGTTTTGCTGTTTTTTCGTCATCTACCTCGTAAAATGTTTCACCTGCCTCTGGAACTTCAGTAAGTCCTGAAATTTCTACTGGTGTCGATGGTCCAGCTTTTCTTACATTTTGCCCTTTGTCATTTTTCATTGAACGTATTCTTCCTATAACAGAGCCTACAACTATTGTATCTCCCACATCAAGAGTTCCACGTTGTACTAACATTGTAGCAATTGGTCCTTTTGATTTGTCAAGTCTTGCCTCTATTATACTTCCCTTTGCTTGCTTATTTGGGTTAGCTTTAAGTTCAAGCATATCTGCTTGTAGCAATACCATTTCTAATAATGTATCAATATTTTGTTTTTTCTTTGCAGATATTGGTACAAATATAGTATCTCCACCCCATTCTTCTGGTACTAAACCATACTCAGTTAATTCCTGTTTTACTTTTTCTATATTTGCTCCCTCTACATCTATTTTGTTAATTGCAACTATAATCGGAATATTGGCTGCTTTAGCATGATTAATTGCTTCAACAGTTTGTGGCATAACTCCATCATTAGCAGCAACTACAAGTATAGCTATATCTGTAACTTGTGCTCCCCTAGCTCTCATGCTTGTAAATGCTTCATGCCCTGGAGTATCCAGAAAAGTAATTTCTCTGCCATTGACCTCTACTTTATATGCACCAATTGCTTGTGTAATTCCTCCTGCTTCCCCCTCTATTACATTTGTACTTCTTATTGCATCAAGTAGAGATGTTTTGCCATGGTCAACATGTCCCATAACGACAATAACTGGTGGTCTTTCAACTAAATCTTCAGCTTTATCTTCACTTTCATCAAACAATATATCTTCTTCCTTAATAATCTCTTTCTTGTGTGCGGTTACTCCAAATTCTTGTGCTATTAAAAAAGCGGTATCAAAATCTACTTCATTGTTAATAGTAGCCATAATGCCATAGCCTAATAATTTTTTAATAACTTCCCCACTTGTTTTCTTTAATTCGGTTGCCAAATCTTTTACTGTAATAGTTTCTGGAATTGTAATATCTGTTAGCTTAAATATTTTTTGTTTTATATGTTCATCTGATTGTTTTTGCATTTTTTTCTTGTTTTTGCGGTTTCTATTATCACTCAAATCATAATAATCAAGCATTGAGCCTTCATTAAACATATGAGATAATTTACTTTCTTGTTTTAAGTCTTTTAATTTTTCACTATTTATTTCTATTTCATTGTTTCTTCTTATTTTGTTAGGTTTTTTCCCCTTGTTTTCTTCAGCTCGATTAATTTTTTGTTTATCAATAGCTCGATTTGCATATTCCCTTGCACTTTCTTTTTCTACTATATCAGCTGACATTAAATCCTTAATATTTTTTTCTATTCCTTTTTCGTCTAACGGACGTTTTCCATTATTAAAATTTGGTCTTTGGCTTTGTTTTCCCTGTATGTTATTACTAAAGCGGTTGTTTTGGTTGTTAAAGCGGTTATTATTATTTCCAAACCTATTTTGATTATCGTGAGTACGGTTTTGATTGTTAAATTTGTTTACATTTTTGTTTTGGTTGTTGTTAAAACGATTATTGTTTTTATTATCATAATGATTATTATATGTAGTTTTCGCATGGTTTAGCACTTTTGTTTCTGTTTTTTCTGACACTTCCACTGGCTTTGTTTTTAGTTCCTCTTCTTTCTTTGTATCTTCATTTTTATTAACTTCTTCTTTTATTGCTTGTTCCTCTTTAGTCTCTGTCTTTTCTTCTTTTTTATTATCTTTCAGTCCAAATAATTCACTTACAGTAAGTGGCTTCGTTTGCTTATTACGATATACAATATTAAAATCTTTTTTTCTATTATTTATAAATCCTACTTGACTTTTAGCTTCTTGTTTTTTCTTCTGCTCTTCTTGTCTTTTTATGTCTTCATCTGCAATAATAACCTCTCTTCTTATAATTACAGGTCCAGAAGCTTTTTCCTTTTTTGGTTCTTTTACTTCAACTCTTTTTTCAAAAGCATTTTCAATTTTTTCTGCTTCTTCCACTGTCACTCCACTTAAATGGCTTTTTACTTCCAACCCTAAATCTTTTGCTTTTTGTAATACATCCTTACTACTTATGTTTAATTTTTTTGCTATTTCATGTATCTTTACACTACCCAATAGCTCCACCCCCACAAATTATTTTGTATATTTCTTCTCCTAAGTTTTTATCCTTTATACTTATTACCGCTTTATTGCTTTTCCCAATCGCATTGCTAATACTTTCTATTGTGCTAAATATAGCTATTGGTATATGGTATTTCACACAACAATACGTAACATTTTGTTTTGTTTTTTCAGAAGCGTCTGTTGCAATTAACACTAATCTTGCTTTTTGCATTTTTATTGTTTCTTCCACAGCTTCAATTCCGCACGCTATTTTCCCAGCTTTCTTTGTTATTCCAATTAGTCCTAAAACTCTACTTTCCTTGTTCAATCATTACACCTCTTATTTCCTCATAAACATGTTCCGATATTTTAGTTTCCAATGCGTTTTCAAGTTTATGTGTTCTCTTTATTTTATTAAAACAGTCTACTTCACCACATATATATGCTCCTCTGCCTGGTAATTTTCCTGTTTTATCTACTCGTATTATTCCATCTTTTTGTTTTACTATTCGAATCAACTCGTTTTTATCTTTTTTTGCACTGCATCCGACACAAATTCTTTGTACTTTTTTTTTCATAGCACCCTCCATCTATTTCTGTGCTGCTTCTAAAATTTCTCTGAATTGAGATTCACTTTTAATATCAATTTTCCAATTTGTAAGTCTTGCTGCAAGTCTTGCATTTTGTCCAGATTTTCCAATTGCTAATGATAGCTGATCATCTGGAACTATAACTTGTGCAAATTTCCCCTCCTCTTTTATGTCTACCGCTAGGACTTGTGCTGGCAACAATGCTGCCGCGATATAAATACTTGGATTTTCATCCCATTCTATTACATCAATTTTCTCACCATTTAATTCATGTATTATATTTTGTATACGCATCCCATTTTGCCCAACACATGAGCCCACTGGGTCTATGTTTTTATTAGTTGAGTAGACTGCTACTTTTGATCTGTTTCCCGGATCTCGTGATACATTTTTTATTTCGATTAGTCCTTCATAAATTTCTGGTATTTCGAATTCAAATAATTTTCTAACAAAATCTGGGTGACTTCTTGATACCGTTACCTGTGGACTACCTTTCGTTCCTTTTTGAACATCTAATATATATGCTTTTATTTTATCGTTAACATGATAAACTTCGGTAGGTATTTGTTCTTTAATTGGCATAATCCCTTCTAATTTTCCTAAATCTAGCACTAGTGCATTTCCATCTGTTTTTTGTATCATTCCAGTTACTATTTCTCCTTTTCTTGCGCTAAATTCAGTATACAATATATCTCGTTCTGCTTCCCTTATTTTTTGTATCATAATTTGTTTTGCTGTTCCAGCAGCTATTCTCCCAAAATTTTTTGGTATGATTTCAATGTCTACTTTATCACCAATTTCTAGTTTTTTATTTATTTTTTTTGCTTCTTCTAGTTGTATTTGCGTTTTTTGGTCTTCTACTGTTTCTACAACATCTTTTACTGCATATACATGGATATCTCCATTTTCCTTGTCCATCACCACTTTTACATTTTCTGCTGAGTCAAAATTTCTTTTATAGGCCATAACTAAAGCAGATTCCAGCGATTCTAACAAATACTTTTTATTAATTCCTCTTTCTTTTTCTAATTCTTCAATTGCTATTATTAGTTCTTTGCTATCCATTGTTTTCATTTTTTTCATCATTCCTTTCTTGATTTTCCCAATGATAAATTGTTTTTATTTGTGATATATTTTTTCTTTCTAGTTCTATATTTCTGTTTTCAGATTTAATTGTAATAAAGCTAGGATTAATTGCATGCAATAGTCCAATATAACTTTTGCTTCCATTAAACGGCTTAAACAGCTTCACTAAAACCTCTTGATTTAGATATTTTTTCATCTGATTTTCTTTCCTTAAAATTCTCTCCAATCCACAAGATGAAACCTCTAAAAAATACATTTCTTTTATATAGTCTGCTTCGTCTATCTTGTCTGTGATGGCATTATTTACTCTCTCACAGTCATTTAACGTAATTCCATTTGGTGAGTCAATATATATTCTTAAATAAAAATCCTTTCCATCCTTTTCATAAACTACATCAAATAGGTCATAGCCTAGATTTTCTACATCACTTTTTATTAAATTTTCTACTTTTTCTTCTATGTTTGCCAAAGTTTTCCTCCTTTTAACATGCTTGAAGAGTGGGATTTGCTCCCACTCTTCTAAACCTTTTGTATACTTTATATATTATACACTCACTTCAAGATCTTGTCAATTAATTTTTGAAGATTTTACTAATTGAGAAAAAGAAAATATAAACTGTAATAATTTAAGGGTATCCAAAATAGGATACCCTTTTTCTAGAGTTATAGGATTTTTAGTGCTTCTTGCGCTAGATCACTGCGGATTGATTTTTTACTATTTAAAGTGATTTGCCAGCAAAATGCACTTCCTTTCATTTTTTCAGACAGAAACACCAAACCATTATATCTTGTATTTAAATTTGGATTATTAATCTGATCTGGGTCTCCTAAAAAAATGAATTTTGATCCTTTTGCTGCTCTTGTGACAATATCATGAATATCACTTGGGCTGATGTTTTGCGTTTCATCAATTATAAACGCTGTTCTTGGTATTGTTCTTCCGCGCAAGAATCCTATTGGTTGGATTTCTATAAACCCCCTTTCAAATAGCTCTCTTGCATTTTCCTTCAGTTGAGTATTTGTTAATTCACTATTTTTTTCCCTAAAAATTGCTTTCAGGTTGTCCATAACACCTCCAAGATATGGTCCAACTTTATCATCTATGTCTCCTGGGAGATAGCCAATGCTTTCGTTGCTCACAGTAATTGTCGGAGTTGCAACAAGAATTTGGTCATATAGCTCATCATTAGAATAGCCTCTTAATTTTTCCAATGCCATTGCAATTGAGCAATATGTTTTTCCTGTACCCGCCGCTCCCTTTACAATTACAAGTGGTGCTATTTCTGGTGGTGCAAGTAAACATTCCCATAACATGCACTGCTCTATATTTAGAGCCTTACACCCAGAAGGCAATCTCTTGCTGTAAACTAGTGGAACAATTTTTTCATTCGTGTACCTCCCTATTGCAGTGCCATTTTCAGAGTTTATAAATAGAAATTCATTTTCAAACCATTCAAAAGCACCATATTGATAAATTTCTTTTACTGAAACTTCTCCATTACGGTACATTTTTGAAATTACAGTTTGTGATGCTGATACGTTCACAAAGCCTTTGTATTGCTGCTTGGGTGGTGGGAAAATTTCGTCTTTGAACATTTGAGCCTCTATCCCAAGTTGCACCGCTTTCATTCTTATAGAAGGATTTTTAGAAATTAAAATAACATTTCTGTTTTCCTTCTTCTGTAAGTCTATGCAGACCTGGAATACTCTTTTATCCAGTCTTGAAAAGTCACTCAACTTTTGAATTGATGAATCAAGTTCCTCCTTATTTTCCACAATTCGTAGGTAACTACCATTTTTTTGTTTGTATCCCTTTTTAGAAAATAGCAGTTCTTTTGTTGGAAGTGAATCAATGTATTCTATGAATTGGGCTGCTAATTTCTGCTTTTCCGGCAAACCATCATACCTGTATAGGTTTTGTAGAATTGCCATTGGAATAACAATGGTATTATCTCCTCCAAACCGCAGGGTAGGGTTAGTTGAAGCGAGAATCGCCTCCGTCCGCAAGACAAAACACTTTTCCATGAAAATCCTCCTTCTCTACTTCCTCTAGATGTATTCATAGAATTAGTACAATTCTATGAATATTCTATATGATTATTCTTTGATTATATCATATTTTCCCCACGATTTCTACATGTTTTTTTATTATATAATAAAATATTTTTTACCTTGTATAATTGTTTATTTCATCTTTAATTTTTTCAATGAATTGTATAATTTCCATTTGCCCAATGTCCCCATCTTTTCTAGCTCGTACTCCTACACTATTGTTTTTCGTCTCTTTTTCACCTATAATTAGCATATATGGTACCTTTTGTAGTTGTGCATCTCTTATTTTGTAACCTATTTTTTCAGCTCGTGCGTCTATCTCTGTACGTATCCAATGGTTCTCTAATTCTTCTTGTACTTGTTTTGCATAGGATGTATGTGCCTCCGAAATTGGCAATATTTTTACTTGTACAGGCGCAAGCCATGTTGGAAAAGCACCTGCAAAATGTTCTGTAATAATTCCCAAAAATCTTTCAAATGACCCAAGTATTGCTCTATGAACCATTATCGGTGTCTTTTTTTCTCCATTTTTATCTATATATGATAAATTAAATCTCTGTGGTAACTGAAAATCTAATTGAATTGTACCCATTTGCCATTCTCTTCCCAAACAATCCTTCATCTTTATATCTATTTTAGGTCCATAAAAGGCTCCATCTCCCTCATTTACCCTATAATTATTTTCCCCACAGATTTCATCTAATACATGTCTTAAGTCTTTTTCAGCGCGGTTCCAAGTTTCTATTTCTCCCATGAAGTCATCAGGTCTTGTTGATAAAGTTAGTTTATATTCTAATCCAAAAATACTATACATTTTACTTGCTATTTTAACAATTTCTTTTATTTCGCTTCCTATTTGTTCCTCTGTAATATAGTTATGTGAATCATCTTGTCTAAACATTCTAACACGAAATAGTCCATTTAGTTGTCCTGATTTTTCATTTCTATGAATAACATCTACATCATTAAACCTTAATGGTAAATCCTTGTAGCTTCTTAGCTTTGATTGATATATTTTGATTGAATTTGGGCAGTTCATTGGCTTTAATGCTTGCTCGTTCCCATCTGCATCTGTTAAAACAAACATATCTTCTTTGTAGTGTTCCCAATGCCCTGATGTTTTCCATAAGCTACTGCTATTTAATTGTGGTCCAGAAAATTCTTGATAACCTCTTGCTTTGTGTTCTTTTCTCCAATACTCAATAAGAGTATTTAACATTGTAAATCCCTTTGGCAACCAATATGCCATACCAGGAGCAGTTTCGTCAAAGAAAAATAGCTCTAATTCTTTTCCCAGCTTTCTATGATCTCTTTTCTTAGCTTCTTCTATCATGTTCAAATATGCTTCTAATTCTGACGCTTTTGGAAAGGAAATTCCATAAATTCTTTGTAACATTTTGTTTTTTTCATTTCCTCTCCAATATGCCCCAGATGAAGATAATAGCTTAATAGCTTTTACTTTTCCTGTACTCATTAGATGAGGGCCCACACAAAGATCTGTAAATTCTCCTTGTCTATAAAATGATATTTCTTCATCTTCGTTTAGATCTTTTATAAGCATCACTTTATATATTTCTCCTTGCTCTTGCATAAAATTAATAGCTTCATCTCTTGGGAGAGTGTATCTTTCTATTGGCAAATCCTCTTTTATTATTTTTTTCATTTCTTCTTCTATTTTGGCTAAGTCTTCTTCTGAAAAGGTTTTTTCAGTATCAAAATCGTAATAAAATCCTTCATCAATTGCTGGTCCAATGGCAAGTTTAACTTTTGGAAATAGTCTTTTAATTGCTTGTGCCATAATATGCGAAGTTGTATGCCAATAAGCTTTTTTGCCTTCTATATCATTAAATGTACATATTTGCAAAGAGCAATCTTTATTAAGTTCATATCTTAAGTCCTCTACTTTTCCATCTACTAGTCCACAAGTTGCATTTCTTGCCAGTCCCTCACTTATTATTTTAGCAACTTCGAATATGCTCATTTTCTCTCCAATTTCCACATTTTTTCCGTCCTTTAACATAATTTTCATTTTTTGTTCCTCCTTTTATTAATAGATATATCAAAAAGCCCCTATGGATTTTTGCATCCATAGGGGTATTTAAAAATACGGTTCCACCCTAATTTCTACTTCATTACAGATTTAACGCATCTTTTACGCTGCCTTTTAGCAGAAGCTCTAGAGGTAGTTTTTCAAATTCGTTTATCTAAATTGGCTTTCAGCCTACGACCAATTCTCTCTTTTGATAACCTTAATTTTACTTTTTCTCTATCAAACGCTTAGTTTTAATATTTTAAGTTTACTCTTTTTTTTCATTGTTGTCAAGTCTATGTTAATTTTACTTTTTTTATTTGTTATGATATAATATTATGTATACAAATCCCGATTAGGGAGTATGGAAAGGTTGGTTTTTATGTCGACGTTGTATGGTAAAGATTTGCAAAAATTTGCTGTGGAGCGGCAACGCCTATTGTTTCAAATGTTTGAACTAATTAATAAAGCACGTAAAAATGGTTTAAACTATATTGAAATCAATTTAGGCAAGAATTCTGACCTTCAATTTCTAAAATCGCTATTCCCAGGTTGTTCAAACGATTGTGTGACAATCCATCTGAATAGCAAATGAGATCCTTAAAAATAGGATCTCATTTTTTATTATATTGATTATCATGTAAATAAAGTAAGTACCATATATATTTTGCAAATAATTAAAAGCTACTTCCTTATTTTCTTGGATTTTTGATAGCAGCTTGTGCTGCAGCTAATCTTGCGATAGGAACTCTGAATGGTGAGCATGATACATATGTTAACCCTATGTTATGGCAAAATTCTACTGTTGGTGGATTTCCTCCATGTTCTCCACATATTCCTAAATGTATATCAGGTCTTGTGGATTTTCCAAGATCTGTTGCCATTTTTACTAGTTTTCCTACACCAACTTGGTCTAATTTTACGAATGGATCAGATTCGTAAATTTTCTTATCATAGTAGTCTCCTAAGAATTTTCCAGCATCGTCACGGCTAAATCCAAAAGTCATTTGTGTTAAATCATTTGTTCCAAATGAAAAGAATTCTGCTTCCTTTGCAATCTCATCTGCAGTTAAAGCTGCTCTTGGTATTTCAATCATAGTTCCTACATGATATTTTAAGTCTACTCTAGCTTCATTTATTACCTTATCAGCTGTTTTAATTACAATGTCTTTTACATATTTTAATTCTTTTACCTCTCCTACAAGTGGAATCATAATTTCTGGTGTAACGTTCATTCCTTCTTTGTTTACATTAATTGCGGCCTCTATTACAGCTCTTGTTTGCATTTCAGCTATTTCTGGGAATGTAACTGCAAGGCGGCATCCACGATGTCCCATCATTGGGTTGAATTCATGTAAGTTTTCTACTACTTCTTTTAACTCTTCAAATGTTAATCCCATTTCTTTTGCAAGAGATTTTATATCTTCGTCTTCATGTGGCAAGAATTCATGTAATGGTGGATCTAAGAAACGAATTGTTACAGGGTATCCTTTCATTTCTCTATATAGACCCTCAAAGTCTCCTCTTTGCATTGGGAGTATTTTTGCTAAGGCTTTTGCTCTTTGTTCAGGTGTTTTTGATACAATCATTTCACGAATTGCAGCAATTCTGTCTGGTGCAAAGAACATATGCTCTGTTCTACATAGTCCAATTCCTTGTGCCCCAAAGTTATATGCTTGTCTAGCATCTTTTGGTGTATCTGCATTTGTTCTTACCTCTAGAACTCTATATTGGTCAGCCCATCCCATTAATTTTGCGAAATTACCTGTTACAGAAGCTTCTACTGTTGGAATCTTTTCTCCATATACATTTCCAGTAGAGCCATCTAATGAAATATATTCGCCTTCGTTTACTTTTCTTCCATCTGGAAGTACAAAGTATTTATCTTCTTCATTTACAGTAATCTCTCCACATCCTGCTACACAGCATGTTCCCATACCACGTGCTACAACTGCTGCATGTGAAGTCATTCCTCCACGTACTGTAAGAACTCCCTTGCATACATTCATTCCTTCAATATCCTCTGGAGATGTTTCTAATCTTACTAGTACTAATTCTTTTTCTCCTTCTTCATGTAATTCTACTGCTCTTTCTGCTGTAAATACTACTTTACCTGCAGCAGCTCCTGGAGAAGCAGCTAAACCTTTGGCAACAACTTTTGCTGCTTTTAATGCTGTTTGATCAAAATTTGGATGTAATAGTTGGTCTAGTTGATTTGGCTCAACTCTAAGAACAGCTTCTTTTTCATCAATCATTCCTTCTTCTACTAAATCCACAGCTATTTTTAAAGCCGCATTTGCAGTTCTTTTTCCATTTCTTGTTTGAAGGAAAAATAATTTTCCGCCTTCAATTGTAAATTCCATATCTTGCATATCTTTAAAGTGATTTTCTAATTTGTGTGCACATTCTACAAATTGTTTGTATGCTTCTGGATTTACCTTTTCTAATGTTTCTATATGTTGTGGTGTACGAATACCTGCAACAACGTCTTCACCTTGAGCGTTCATTAAGTATTCACCAAATATTTTGTTTTCTCCTGTTGCAGGATTTCTTGTAAATGCAACACCTGTTCCACAATCATCTCCCATATTTCCGAAAACCATTTCTTGTACATTAACTGCCGTTCCCCAGCTTGATGGTATGTCATTTAATCTACGGTATGTAATAGCTCTTGCATTGTTCCATGAGCGGAACACAGCTTTTACAGCTTCCATTAGTTGAGTTTTTGAGTCTTGTGGAAATTCTTCACCCTTTTGTGCTTTGTATATTCCCTTAAATATGCCTACAAGTTCTTTTAGATCAGTTGCAGTTAATTCTGTATCTAATTTTACTCCTCTTTTTTCTTTCATTTCATCTATTGCTTTTTCAAATAATGATTTTGGTATTTCCATAACAACATCACTAAACATTTGTATAAATCTTCTATAACTATCATAAGCAAATCTTTCATTTTTTGCTACAATACCATTTAGCACTTCATCATTTAAACCTAGGTTTAATATAGTGTCCATCATTCCTGGCATAGAAGCTCTTGCTCCTGATCTAACAGAAACTAATAATGGCTTTTCTAAATCTCCTAATTTTTTCCCTGTCATTTCTTCTAATTTCTTTAAAGATTCAAAAATCTCAGTTTCTATCTCTGGACTGATTTTTTCTCCATCTTCATAGTATCTTGTACAAGCTTCTGTTGTAACTGTGAAACCTTGTGGAATAGGTAAGCCTAAATTTGTCATTTCTGCTAGGTTTGCTCCTTTTCCTCCTAATAGTTCACGCATTTTTGCGTTTCCTTCTTTAAAAAGGTAAACATACTTTTGACTCATAAAAAAACCTCCTTAATTATTTATGTGATTTAAATTTAAAACTTGGTTCAAAAGTATTTGCCATTTGTTTTTTTATGGCAAATGCTCTCTTAATTGCCATTTTATTCAGCAGTTTAGAAAGCAACCGCTGTTATTATATATCAGGTTTTGCTAAAATGCAATTATATTGTGGAAAATTTTTAAATCCATTCTCCATATTTCTTTATATAAGCCTTTTTTGCAAACATCGCTAATATACAATACAAAAATGTAACTGCAAATATTAAAACTATATAATTTAAGGCAATAGGAACAAGCCCTATTAGTCCTCCAATTGGTGTAAATGGTACTATTATGCCAATTAGTATTAATGTTATTGAAGAAGCATATACCATTTTATGTGCATTACTTTGTATGAAAGGAATTCTTGCAGTTCTTATAATATGCATTCCTATTAAATTTGACACAATACTATAGCTAAACCATATTGTCTGAAAAATCGCAGCTTCTCTTACACCAAAAACAAACCATAAAGAAGCAAAAACTATTAAATCAAATATTGAGCTTACTGGCCCCATAAATAGCATAAAATGCTTTAGACTTTTTACATCCAATTTTTTTGGTTTTCTAACTATTTCTTCATCAACACTATCAAAAGGAAGAGTCATCTGCCCAAGATCATATAATAGTCCCTCTACTAATAATTGAATAGGTGTTTCTGGTAGAAAAGGTAAAGCAACACTTGCAACAATTACAGATAAAACTTCTCCAAAATTAAAGCTTGTTGCCAATTTTATATATTTCATTAAGTTTGCAAATGTTTTTCTTCCTTCAGTAACTCCTTCTAACAATACATTTAAGTCTTTTTCTAATAAGATTATATCTGCTGATTCTTTTGCTATATCTACTCCAGTATCTACTGATATTCCTACATCAGATTTTATTAAAGATGGACTATCGTTTATACCATCTCCCATATAACCTACAACATTTCCGTTTTCTTTTAGTAGTCGTACTATTCTAGCCTTCTGTATAGGAGATAATTTTGCAAAGATATTATTTTTTCTAATTAGCCTTGCAACAGCAAAATCAGACAATCTGTCTAGTTCACTTCCCAAAATTATCTCTTTTGATTTTATATTAACTTTATCACATATGCATTTAGTAACTTCAGCATTATCTCCAGTTAGTACCATTACTCTAATTCCTGATTTGTTCATTTTTTCAATGGCTTCTATTGCACTTTGCTTTGGAGGATCCAAAAATCCTATAAAACCTATTAGTATCATATTTTTTTCGTCTTTTATTTCGAAATCATAATTTGAGATTTCACTATATTTTTTACATACAGCTATTACTCTCAGCCCTTGTTTATTTAATTCTTTACTTATTTTCTTTATATTTGCTCTAGTTTCTAATGTTAAAGGTGAAATTTCACCTTTATATTCTGCAAAAGATGAAATATTAAGTATTTCTTCAACAGCTCCTTTTGTTATTAATTCATCTTTTCCTTCTCCATTTTTCACTGCAACTGATAAACGTCTCCTTGTAAAATCAAATGGGATTTCGTCCAATTTGATATATTGATTTACTTCTTCTGGGATATTGTATTCTTTTGCTCTATTAATAACTGCTTCGTCTATATTGCTTCTCAGCCCTGTTTGCAAACTAGCATTTAAATATGCATATTTTAACACATGTAAATCTTCATTGCCCTTTATGTCCAGATATTTTTCTAGAATAATCTTGTCTTCTGTAAGTGTTCCCGTTTTATCAGTACATAAAATATTCATTGCACCAAAATTCTGTATTGCATCTAACTTTTTTATGATCGTCTTCTTTTTGGACATTCTAATTGCTCCCTTAGACAGGCATGATGATAGTATAACTGGTAAAAGCAATGGAGTAATTGCTATCGCTATTGCTACAGCAAATGTAAAAGCCGTAATTATGCTATGTTTAGAAAAATTAAGTATGAATACAACGGGTATAACTATAATCATAAAGCTTATTAATAATTTACTTATGCTTTCTATTCCTTTTTGAAATGCAGTTTTCGGTTTTCCCGTATTTAGTGTATAACTTATTTTCCCAAAATAAGTGGAATCTGCTGTTTTAATCACAATACCCTTTGCACTACCTGAAACAACACTGGTTCCCATAAAGCAAATATTGTCTATATCTGAAATATTATCTATTTTACCAGATTGCAAATTTGTTTCCACTACTTTTTTCACTGCATCTGATTCGCCAGTTAATGTAGATTGACTTATATATAAGTCTGTGGCTTCAACAATTCGTAAATCAGCCGGTAGCATACTTCCAGCTGATAAAGTTACTATATCTCCTATGACAAGTTCTTTTATCGGTACATGAATTTCTTTGCCATTTCGAATAACTGTACAGTTGGTTGCAACTAATTCTTTGAGTTTACTTGCAACTTTATTAGATCTATACTCTTCTATAAAATCTAATAATGTGCTTGCAGTAACTAGTATTGCAATAATAGTTATATTAGCATAACTAGGTGTTTCTGGTAATATAACATCTGTATAGCACAATAAAACACTTATTATTAATAAAATTATATTAAATGGTGTAAACAAACTCTCAAAAAAATAATTGTACCATTTTTTTTTGCCTGATTCTTTAACACGGTTATACCCATATTTTTTTAACCTATTTGTAGCTTCTTGCAAACTAAGTCCACTGTTATTGGTATTGTATTTCTTATAAATTTCTTCTTTGGAAAAAAAACAGTCTTCAGAATAAAGTTCTGAAATATTCACTTCTTCTTTCAATGTAGACATATATTATCAACCTCATTCTTATTATCTTTTGAAAAATTGTTTTTATACAATTTAACTATTTTACAGTATAATAAAAAAAGTAGCTTTTATCAACTACTTTTTTAATATAAAATCGGATTGGTAAGGTTTCTTGTTAAAGTTATTATAAATATGCCTATGCAGAAAATAATTAATAAATTCCTTCTTTTATTAACCCATTTTTTTAATGTATTTTTATTAGTAATTATATCTAAGAAATACCACATACTAAACATTGTGTATGTAATAATAAGAGGAATTGTAATAATATTATATTGTATTGATGCTAAAATATCTCCTTTTAACAAATATACAAGTGACGTAGTTATTCCACAGCCCGGGCATGGTACCTTGAATAAATTATATATTGGGCAAATTCTAATTTTTTTTAAATATAATAAATATATAATAACTAATATAAAGATATTAGCTATTATATATTTAATTAAATTAATATATCTGCTTTTATACATTTGTTACATTATCATACTAATTTTTGAGAAATTTAATTCTTTTGTTTTTTTACTAATTGTGAACCAGTCAATAAGTGTTAAGATACCACAAAGTCCACCTGTAAGTAATTTAAGAATACCTATGCCAATGTCTCCAATCATAAATCTATCTATACCAAGTGTTCCAAGGAATATAGATATAAGTAAAACAACAGTTGGATCCTTTAATTCTGTTGCTTGTAATGTTAATAACATATCATCAGATGCTGCTTCCATTTTTTGTCGAATAATTGGTATAACAGATGGTTCAAAATATTTTGCATTTGTTGTTAGATATAAATCAATTTTTTGTTTTTCCATTTTTTTACCCCGCTTTTGATAATTTAAGTTTAATTATTATTTCTTTTAAAAATAATATTAAACTCTTTATATTTTTAGTATACCAAACATAGACTAAAAAAACAATACATCGACAAAAAATTACATGTATGCCTTTTGATTGTAAATCCACATGTGCTGAAATATATATTTACAACACGATTTATATAAACTTATGAAAATACTAAAATTAATCTCATAATTTTATACTCACCATTACATCCTTGCAAAAAGTTTTAAAGTATATTTTATAAATTAAAAATATACTAAAACCTTGATGCATAGTAAAAATAGGATTTTGAACTATTTTCAAATAAATCTGAAATATGTTCAAAACCCTATGTTTTGGCTCCTCGTGTTGGACTCGAACCAACGACCTATCGGTTAACAGCCGAGCGCTCTACCAACTGAGCTAACGAGGAATATATA
>CALYAM010000005.1 GCA_944393565.1 uncultured Clostridia bacterium | reverse complement strand
GCAAATATGCACGAATCAGGGAAACTTAACCTTGTTATATAGCAAAAATCTCGCGATTTTTCCTATATAATAAAAAAGAAATGTTTATTTTTTCAGAAAATGTGAAAATTTAATAAAAAAAATAGATTAAAAAAATACCAAAAGAGGTTTTTTTTTAATCTATTTCTACTTTATTTTATCATAAACAATTTTTAATTTCAAGTATTTTAACTACTTTGTAATAGAAAGTACTTTATACCTAACAACTCCAGCTGGTACTGCAACTTCTATTTCCTGATTCTTCTTGGCTCCAAGTAAAGCAGAACCTATTGGTGATTCGTTTGATATTCTATTTTGCGCTAGATCTACTTCAGTTGAACCAACTATAGTATACTCTAATTCATCGTTATACTCCAAATCTAGTACTTTTACTTTGTTACCTACTTGAACTGTCTTTGTATTTATCTCTGATTCATCTATAATTTTTGCACGTCTTAATTTGTTTTCTAACTCTGCGATTTTGTTTTCGTTTTCAGCTTGTGCATTTTTTGCTTCATCATATTCTGAATTTTCTGAAAGATCTCCAAATCCTAATGCAACTTTTATTCTCTCTGCAATTTCTGCTCTTTTCTCTGTACGTAACATTTCTAGTTCTTTTTCTAGATTATCGTAACCTTCCTGAGTTAGTAGTATTTCCTTATCTTCCATTTTTCTCACTTGCCTTTCTACTAAATTTAATTATTGCCTAATTATATTAGTTTATTATTTTTATTTTGTCAAGTGGGCTTGTGTGAAATTATTGTGAAATTTATATTCTTGTTCCTGAATTTCGCCGTTGTTTCCTATCAAGCACAATATTTTGCTTTTATTTTCCTCTATTTCTTTAACTATTGATTCATAAGAATTTTTTTGATACAGTACACTCTCATATAATATCGCTTTGTTAAATTCATTATATATATTATTACTCTCAAACCATATTCTATATTTTTCTGGTAGTAATACTCTATAAAAATTAGCATTAATTCCAGAAAAACGTTTTGTATATATTTTTATTTTCCCTGGCAAGCTCACAACAACTGCCTTTTTAGGTATAATATATTGATTTAGCATTTCCTCTGGAAAATCATAGTTAAAAATAATATTAGATTTTAGTAGTGCTTTTTTTCTGTTATTAGTTATTCGAACGACTATTCCCATAGTCTCATATAAATATTCCTCTAATTTTCTAAATTTATCTATATCGCAGGTTACAATATTTATCATTCTAACCTCTTTTGCTAATTGAATTATTGTTTTTAATGCTTTTTCTCGATTATCATTTATTAAAATTGCAATTTCTATATTTTTGCTTTGAATTTCTTGCTTTTCTGAAATATATTCTAATACTTTTGGTAGTAAAAATGAAAACAGCCATCTTCCTTCTAATATTTTACAGTTGTTTGCATATAACAAATTTTTAAAAGTTTCTGATTGTAATTTGTTTTCTAGTACTAATATTTGATTTGTTTTATCATACATATGATTATTAATTTTCTTTGCATATTTTTCTAGCTTCTTTTCAGATATTTTTTCACTATCTCGTTCTGGTATTATAACAATCATTTTATTATCTTTTTCAATTATAGTTAATAGTGAAAAAATTTTTTTGATTTTTATTACAATTTTCTTAAATATTCGTGGTAAGTTTATGTTTTGAGTAAGCTCTTCTTCTTTTTTCATTTTCTTAATATACCACATTCCCATATATACATGCACCTCTACTTTATTTTTTATATTATATTCGGTACATGCTTTATTATTACTTATTTTTACCTCAAACTTTTCTCTCTACTCTCCTAAGATTTTTTCTTTTACAAGTTGCCAGATTTCTTCTGTTTCTCTATCTTTTTCCCAAAAAGCCACTCCAGCTAGATCATTTTCTGTAGCCAAATTCAATTTTTCACTAATAGATGCTTCATCTTCAATCCACATTTTATAAGTGTTTCCGTTTTTTTGATATTCTGTATAATGTTGTTTTACATCTTCTTTCCATACAATTTCTGCATCATTAGGAAGCACTTCCTCAATATCGTTCATGTCAACTACATATGGTATATCTTCTTGGCCATCTTGTAACCATGTTCTTGTATAAAGCGGTATTCCAAGTATAATTTTATCAGATTCTATATCTCTTAAAAATTTTTCAAGATTTAATTTTACCCAGTCATAGCCAGCTGTTGTTCCAGCAGTAGTGCTACTTGTCCCATACTGATCATATGCCATGAAAATAATGTAATCACAATTTCTAGAAATATTGTATCTATCATAGCATAAAGACCAAGTTGAACTACCATCTGGTGCTGTTACATCAACAGATAGACTCATTCCATACTCTTTTAATCTAGGATATAATTCTACAACAAATCTTGTATATAAATCTTTGTCATCTTCATACATATTTTCAAAGTCTAAGTTAATTCCATCGACTTTATATTTTATAGCAAGCGTTAAAAGATTTTCTATTGTTTTTTCTCTTAATTTGTAATCATTTAATATTTCATGAGTTGTTTCAATCATAGAGTCATTTGAAAACATTGCCCACACTTTATAGCCATTTTCTTTTGCCCAATTCACATATTGTTCTCCACCAGAATTTGCATTATCATTAATTTTTCCCTTGCCAAGTCTTTCTAAAATAAAAAATGATGGTGATACAACATTTACTCCTTCAATTGTTTCCCCTGATCGGTCTGGTGCAGAGACATATTCAGAATAGTAGTCCCATACTAGACTTACTTTTCCATCTAATCTTGTGCTATTTTCTAGTTTTTCTCTAACAATCGTTCTATTTGCAATGTTATTTTCTTTGACATATCCTATAAATCCATTATTTGTTCTTATTTTTGCCCATCCATTTTCATCTGTTGAAATTACTACTATTTTCTCTCCTTTTTTTATTTTATCTACTGTTCTAGAGAGTGTTTTATTTTTCCATTTTACATTTACATTTTTAGCAATATCTGCTTTTTCTAATTTCCTATCAAGTGATGTTACTATAATTCTGTCTGTGTCTTCTATATATTCTACTTCTATATTATAAACATTATTCATTTCTGAAAATGGCAAATAAAATGTATTTTCTATTTTAGTTGCACTGCCTAATATTCTTTGTGTTGTTCCATTTATTGTTATCTCATGTTTGCCTATTGGTAATACTGCAACTTTAGTATCTGATGTTGTAATAATTTGGTCATACATTTCGTCATAATAAATATAATTATCAAAAAAATTTTCTATGTCTTTTTCGGACAAGTAAATAATTCCATCTTCACTTATAAATATATCTTCTTTTAAATTTTCTGTTATATTGTTATTATTAATAATTAGGTTTGTCCTATCTGTAATATCATTTCTTTTATAGTCTGGTGCAATTTTAAATACTAATACCGTTATTCCTAAACTTATTAAACCAATAATAATCTTTCTAATCCAATGATTTTCGCTTCTTTTTGCTCTGTCTTTTTTCATAACTCTAATTCTCCTTTGTTTAATTTAGCAATAAATATATCATAAAAAAACATTTTATGATATATTTATTTATAATTTTGTTCTTTCTCTTCATTTAATTGTTCTTTTAATTTTTTTGTTTCCTCTTCATCTTTCTTATAAGTTTCATACTCCATTGTTTTAAGTTTCTTTTTTGCATTATAAAATTTTTCTTGGGCTTTTATAAGCGTTTGAGCCTTTTTTTTGTTTCCCTCCATTAATAAAATGTGAATTAATTCATTCTTTGTCCTAATGCAGTTTTTAGGATATGTAGTTATAGTTGCCATAGCAAGTAATTTAGCTTGTTTTAAATTTCCAAGCTTTCTTTGTGACAATATTAAATCATCTAAATAAAGATAATCTATATCTGAAAATTCCTCTTTTGTAAGTTTATTTCTTAATAATATACTTGCTTTCTCATACTCACCTAATCCTATTTTGGCTTGAATTAGAGCATCTTCTAATATATCTTTCTCGCTTGCTGTTATTTCTTTATTTTGCCTTACATAGTTCAGTACATAACTTTGTATTTCTATTGGCGACATTTCTTGTTGTAGCGCCTCTAGCAATTTTCTATCTTTTTCAAATCTTGTAAAAATACTTTGCAAAGTTTCTATGCTAATGTCTTCGTCAAATGGTTTTGTGTCTTTTACTCTTTCAATGATTTGATTAACTGTATATGTTTTTTTCATGCTTATACCTTCTTATTTCTAATTTTATACATATATTATACTATATGCTTGTTTTTTATACAATTCTTGTTACAAAATTCTTCAAAAGTCTTTCATTTTCTACTTTTTTATGCTATAATTTTATTGTATTTTAAGGAGGAATTATATTATGTGGTTATTTTGGTTAGTAGCTGCTGGAATATTTTTTGTAGGTGAAATAATTACTGTTGGTTTTCTTATTTTTTGGCTTGGCATTGCTGCAGTGCTTGCAATGCTCACAAGTTTTTTTACAGAAAATGTAGTAATTCAAACTGCTGTTTTTGTTATTTCATCTATTGTCCTTATTTTACTTACTAAACCATTGATAAACAAATATATTAGTAAAGATGATAAAGTTGCAACAAACGCTTATAGAGTTATTGGGAAAAAAGGAATTGTAATTAAAAAAATTCCTGCAGATGGTATAGGTCAAGTAAAAGTAAGCGGAGAAATTTGGTCTGCTACTTCTAATGCAGACATTGCAGAAGGAACGAAAGTAAAAATTTTAGAAATTAATGGTGTTAAATTGATTGTTGCACCTTTATAAGTTTTCTTTAAAATATTAATTTATTTAATATAATTTATTTTAGGAGGAACCTATATGGAATGGTTTTTATTAATTTTACTTGCATTTGTTTTACTAATCGCATTTAAATCAATTAAGGTAGTTAGGCAAGCAGAAGTATATATTATTGAGCGTCTTGGTAAATTTCATAAAATAGCTGATGCTGGTCTTACAATTATTGTTCCTTTTTTTGATCATGTTAGAAGCGTAGTTAGTTTAAAACAACAAACGATGGACATACCACCACAAGGTGTTATTACTAAAGATAATGTAACAATTACCATTGATACTGTTGTATTCTATCAAATCACTGATCCAGCGAAAGCTGTTTATGAAATTCAATCATTAAAAAAAGGTATTGAATATCTAGCAATTACAACAATTCGAGATATTGTTGGTAAAATGGATTTAGATGCAACATTCAGTTCTCGTGATGCTATAAATACTCAACTTCGTGTTATTCTTGATGAAGCAACTGACCGTTGGGGTTGTAAGGTAGAACGTGTTGAAATAAAAGATATTAATCCACCTGCTGATATACGTGATGCAATGGAAAAACAAATGAATGCAGAGCGTAATAAAAGAGCTTTAATTTTACAAGCTGAAGCTGAAAGACAGTCAGCTATTACAATTGCTGAAGGACGCAAAGAAGCTGCGATCTTAGATGCAGAAGCTGAAAAAGAAGCTCAAATCCGTCGTGCTGCCGGTGAAGCTGCTGCTATTCGTGAAGTTGCAGAAGCTAAGGCTAAAGAAATTCAAATGGTTTATGAGGCAATTAAAAAATCAGCTCCTGATGAAAAATTGGTTCAACTAAAATCACTTGAAACTCTTGAAGCTGTTGCTAATGGCGATGCTAATAAAGTATTTATTCCTTTTGATGCAACCAGTGCCTTATCTAGTTTAGGTGCTGTAAAAGAAGTATTTACAGAAAATAAGAAAACTAAAGAAAATTAATATTTTTTATACAATAAGAAAAGTGACTTTGTCAAAGGAAACTTAATCTTGTTAAAACTTGATTTTTCATATACAATAAAAAATTAAAAACTTGCTTTCTAAGCAAGTTTTTAATTTGACTCCCAACGGACCATCTTTATATCTTTATATGTATTTAATACTTTCATATATTTTTGATATTCTTCTTCCCATAAAACACTTGGAACCTTGTCAAAAGCATTAAATACGCGTTCTGCTTCTTTTAAAAATATAAGTTGTTCTCTTACATCCAGCCTCTCATATTTTTTTGCAAATACATATAATTTATCTAAAATTTGGTTAGCTTCTATAAATGACCAAAAGTCTTTTACATTCATACCTGCTAGTTTTATTTGTGCTACTGCTATTGCAATTAACATAAATATAATAAATATCAATATATATATTATAATTAATAAGCCCATATTTATTCCCTTCTTTGGTACAAAGTATATGCATATTATAGCACACTTTTCCAGAGTTGGCAAATTTTCACACATTTATTTATGTTTTTTAAATTTTGTGTTATAATTGGTAAATGAGAGGGTGAAGCAAATATATGGACAAATTTCGAGCAACAAAAATTGCTGGTATTTTAGGAATACTTGGTAACATTTTTTTACTTATAATTAAAGCTTTCTTTGGCTTTACATCTAGAAGTCAAGCAATGATAGCTGATGCTATTAATAGTGCATCTGATATTTTTGCATCTTTTATGACTTTTGTTGGAAATAAAATAGCAAGTGAGCCAAAAGATTCTACTCATAATTTTGGGCATGGAAAAGCTGAATACTTATTTTCTTTGTTGATAAGTATTTCTATGATAATTGCTTCTGGTAAGTTATTACTGGATTCAGTTTTTTCCCTTATAAATCGGAAATACAGTTGTATATTCTTATTTTTTAGTAATTGTTTGTATAGTTACAATTATTACTAAATTTTGCATGTTCCTTTTTACTCATCTGCTATATAAAAAATTTAAGAACATATTGTTAGAAGCTAGCTATAAAGATCATCGCAATGATTGTTTTGTAACTACTTTTACATTGGTTTCAATTATTGCTAGCTTGTATGGAATATTTTGGTTAGATGGTATAGTTGGTATTTGTATTTCTGCATGGATTTGTTATACTGGAATAAAAATATTTATAGAAAGCTATAATGTTTTAATGGATATTTCAATTGATGAAAAAACAAGAAATCTGATTTTAGATTTGGCTTTTAGCTACAAAGATATTTTAAGTGTTGATGAATTATATTCAACTCCTATTGGAGATAAATATATTATTGTTTTAACAATTTTCGTAAATGGCAATCTTTCTACATTTGAAAGTCATAATATTGCAGATAGTTTAGAACAAGATATTTTAAAATTAGATTCTGTATCTAAAGCAATTATTCACGTAAACCCAATGTAAAAAGACTTTGCAATGCAAAGTCTTTTTACATATTACTTTTCAGCTTTTTATTTTATTACTACACTAATTTTATTTTCCTTTCCTATAACTTTTGCTGTAACTCCATCTTTCAAATTTCCATCTAATATTTCTTCTGCTAGCTTATCTTCTAATAAGTTTTGAATAGCTCTTCTTAATGGTCTTGCACCATATGTTGTATCTGTTCCTTGTTTGGCTATAATTTCCTTTGCAGTCTTATCGATTTGTAAATTTATACCTTGAAGCTTTAATCTATCTATTACTTCTTTTAGCATAATATCTATAATAGTATTAATTTCTTTTTCTGTTAATTTATGGAATACAATAATTTCATCAATACGATTAAGGAATTCTGGTCTAAAGGTTTTTTTAAGCTCTACCATTACCTCTTTTTTTATTTCCTCATATTCTTTTCCCTCTTCTGTGTTTTCGGTGTTAAATCCTAATGATTTTTTCTCTGTTATTAATCTAGCACCTACATTTGAAGTCATAATTATAACAGTGTTTTTAAAATTAATAACTCTTCCTTGAGAGTCTGTTAAACGTCCATCCTCTAATATTTGTAGCAACATATTCATAACATCTGGATGTGCTTTTTCAACTTCATCAAATAATATTACAGAATATGGTTTTCTTCGAATCTTTTCTGTTAATTGACCTCCTTCGTCAAATCCAACATATCCAGGAGGAGAGCCTATTAATTTTGAAACAGAATGCGGTTCCATATATTCAGACATGTCTACACGAATCATAGCATCTTCATTACCAAATAAGCTTTCTGCAAGTGCCTTTGAAAGTTCTGTCTTTCCGACACCAGTAGGTCCTAAAAATAGAAATGAACCTATTGGTCTTTTAGGATCTTTTAAACCAACTCTACCTCTTTTTATTGCTTTTGCAACAGCCTCAACTGCTTCATCTTGTCCAACAACTCTTTCGTGTAAAGTACTCTCCAATTTTTTTAATTTTTCATTTTCAGTTTCCCCTATTTTATTTACAGGTATTCCTGTCCAGCTTGAAATTACTTCCGCAATGTCTTCTGCTGTTATATTTTTAACTTCTTTTGTATTTTTTTCCTTCCATTTTTCATTTTTCTTTTCTAATTCGTCTTTAATTTTATGCTCTTCATCTCTCATTTTTGCTGCTTTTTCAAAGTCTTGAACCTTTATAGCATCTTCTTTTTCTTTTATTGTTGCTTGCAATTTCTCTTCTAATTTTTTTATTGTGTCTGGTTGAGTATATGTTTTTAATCTTACTTTTGATGATGCTTCATCAATTAAATCTATTGCTTTATCTGGTAAAAACCTGTCATTTATATATCTGTTTGAAAGTTCAGCTGCAGATTTAATAGCTTCATCTGTAATCTTTACATTGTGATGTGCTTCATATTTGTCACGTAACCCATTTAATATGCTAATTGTTTCTTCAACACTAGGCTCTGCAACAATAACAGGTTGGAATCTACGTTCAAGTGCACTATCTTTTTCAATATATTTACGGTATTCATTTAGTGTCGTCGCTCCAACTACTTGAATTTCACCCCTTGCAAGTAATGGTTTTAAGATATTGGCAGCATCTATAGCACCTTCTGCAGAACCTGCACCTACTATTATGTGTATTTCATCTATAAATAATATTACATCTCCTGCTTTTTTTACTTCATTTAAGCATTTTTTTATTCTTTCCTCAAAGTCTCCTCGGTACTTAGCACCAGCAACCATAGATGAAATATCTATTGTAACAACTCTTTTGTTTTTTAATATTTCTGGTACATCTCCACTTACAATTTTCTGTGCTAGTCCCTCTACAACCGCTGTTTTCCCAACACCAGGTTCTCCTATTAAGCATGGATTATTTTTGCTTCTTCTTGTTAAAATTTGTATAACCCTTTGGGTTTCCTCTTTTCTTCCTATTACAGGGTCAAGTTTTCCTTCTTTGGCAGCTTTTGTTAAATCATTTCCAAATTGATTTAATGCAGGTGTTGAATTGTAACTTCCTCTATTGTTTCCATTTGCTTTTCCTTTTTCATCTTCTGCTTCATCATATTCATTTATTACTTTTACAATTTCATTGTATAATTTTTGTGGGTCTACATTTAGTTCCACCATAATTCTAACAGCTACACTGTCTCCCTCTCTCATAATTCCAATTAGCAAGTGTTCTGTTCCAATATAATCTGAACCTAATTTTTTTGCTTCTCTAAACGCATTTTCTATAACTCTTTTTGTTCTAGGTGTTAGTCCAACAGTTGTTCCTTGGTTTTCTCCTTTTCCTATTAATTCTTGAATTTTTTCTAAAATTGCATCAGGTGTTGCGTTTTGATTTTCTAGTACCTTACCTGCTACACCATTTTGTACACTACTTAGTCCATATAATAAATGTTCGGTTCCTACATAATTATGTCCTAATTCTATTGCAATATTATTTGCTATCTCAATAGCATTTTCTGCACTTTTTGTAAACTTATATGTCATCTCTTACGCCTCCTTTTATTTGTTTATTATTTGTTTAACCACTTCTGCTCTTTTTATATCTCTTTGATTTGCATCTAAGTCTTTTCCAATATATTTTTGGAGATTTGCAGGTTTGGTATATAACATTAGCTCATTTACTTTTTTATCCGTTAGTTCTTTAATTATTCCCATGTCTGTTCCTAATTTAACACTTGATAATAGGTCTTTTGCCTCTTCAGATGAAAGTAATCTTGCATTTGCTAGTGTGCCATATGCACGGTATACTCTATCTTCTAGTTCAATTCTATTTTTTCCTAAGTAATTTCTTGCCAGTCTTTCTTGTTCTGTTATTTTTTCGGCGATTGCTTTTAAATTTTTTATTATTTCTTCTTCTGTAATGCCTAAAGATTGTTTATTTGAAATTTGATAAATATCGCCTTGAGATTTGCTCCCTTCTCCATAGACTCCTCTTACATTCATGCCAAAATTATTAATAGCTTCTAATACTTTTTTTGTATTACCCGTTAAAGTGAGAGCAGGCAAATGTACCATTATAGATCCCCTCATACCTGTTCCAACATTAGTTGGGCATGCTGTTAAAAATCCGTATTTAGGTGAGAATGCATAATTAATCAAACTTGATATTTTCTCATCTATCTCTCTGGCTAATGCCATACTATGTTCTAGTTCTAAACCTGACGATAAAACTTGTATTCTTAAATGATCTTCTTCATTTACCATGATGCATATATTTTCTTCTTCATTTATTATTATTGCTCCTGTTTGTTTTTTATCTAGTGCAAATTCTGGGCTTATTAAATGTTTTTCTATTAAGCTTAGCCTTGTTAGATTATCTAATTTAGAAAGCCTTGTTATATTCAGGCCATAACCTAATTTGGGAGTAATTTCCTCTAATTTTTCTACTATTATTTCATTATCTTTTTTTTCACTATTACCAGGAAATGGCTTATTCTTTATATTTCTTGCTAAACGAATTCTTGTGCTAAATACAACATCAGATTCTTTCCCACTTTGCAAATACCAATTTAGCATAACTTTTATTCCTCCTTTTTATTTTCTAATTGTTTTATTTCGTCTCTAATTTTTGCAGCTTCTTCATACCTTTCTTCTTTTATTTTTTGTTTTAGTTCTGCTTTCAGAATATCAACTTTAGAATTTGTGTTTTGTTTTTCTGTAATATTATTTGCACTTATTGTTTTTGCTTTTCTTCCATTATATCTGTTATTTCCATGCATTCTTTTTAATATTGGATCAATTCTTTCTTCGAATACATCATAACAGTGGTCACATCCGAATTTTCCACTCTCAATAAAATCTTCAAAGCTTATTCCGCATTTATCACATGTTAGAGTTTTTGGCATCGCAATTTCAGGCATAAAACCATCATTATCATAATCATTTAATAATTCACCAAAGAAATTAGAAAAGTCAATTGGTAATTCCAAATGAAAATCCATATTTCCAATTCCAAATTTTTTTGCACATTTATCACAGAGCATCATTTCTTTTTTTACTCCATTTACTATTTGTGTATATCTTACATTAGCTTCATTTTCATTACAATTTTCACATAGCATGTTTACCACTCCTTTTTAAAATAAATTTAGTAACATATTTTTTAATATACTTGAACGTAATTTGTCTTTTGTATTTTGAGGTACAATTAAAACATTGTCACTTGTTGCAACTTTAAGTAATCTGGCTTCTGTTTGATCTATTATTCCATAAGAAAGTAAATTACTTATTAAAACATCTACTTCATTGCCTGTTATACTCTCTTCCATACTTGTTATTATATGTGTTAAATAATTGTCCTTATTCTTGCTAATTCTTTTTATACGAATATGGCCTCCTCCACCTCTTTTACTTTCAACATAATAGCCTTGCGATGGTCTAAACCTAGTTGAAATAACATAATTAATTTGAGATGGCACACAGTTAAAATGCTCTGCTAATTCATTCCTTTGGATTTCTATAAAATCATTTTCATCTTTCATTAATTCTTTTATAAATTCTTCAATAACATCTGATATTCTCATAGTCATTTTCTCCTTCTGACTTTGACTTTCTTTGACTTTCGTATATAATTATACTATATTGTTTTTTTATTGCAAATTTCATTTACGCTTTAATATGTCTACTTAAGTTTAAAATTTATGTTTTTATTGTATATTTAAATGTTTACTTTAATTTTTCTTCTTGTTTTTCTTTATTTCTTCTGTTTTTGTTATATTCTCCAACTTGTTTGCATTTTCCTTTTGCTCTTCAGGCGATAACCAATGATATGCGGAACAAACAAATTCACCATATTTTGTTGAATCTTCATTTTCATTTTTTTTAGAAAAATTTTTATTTTTGTCCATATAAATCACCCTTTCTATACATTATTATTATGTCTTTAATTTATTCAATTATTCATATTTTAAGTACAACACATTGTTCTTTAAATAAAAAAACCTATATAACTAATAGCTGTTATATAGGTTTTTTTATTTAAAGAATCACTATTTTATTATATGAAGCAATTTCCTTATATTTTTCTAAATACTCCTGCTACCTTACCTAAAATCTCACAATTAGGAACAATGATTGGATCCATTGTGCTATTTTGTGGTTGCAAACGTATATGATCTTTTTCTTTATAAAATGTTTTAACTGTTGCTTCTTCGCCTATTAATGCCACAACAATTTCACCATTATTGGCTGTATTTTGTTTTTTCACTAATATATAGTCTCCATCTAAAATTCCAGCCTCAATCATACTTTCTCCTCTAACTGTTAGCATAAAACTTTCGGAGTTTCCAACAAAATCAATTGGTATTGGAAATGTATCTGTTATATTTTCTATTGCAAGTATTGGTTCTCCTGCAGTAATCTTGCCTATAACAGGAACTTCTACCATTTCTTTTCCACTATAATATGGTTTTTCTATTTGCATTTGGTCTTTAAGCATACCACCTTTTAATACTTTTAGTGTTCTTCCTTTTTGACTTTCCTTTTTTATATAGCCTTTTTTAGTTAAATTAGATAAGTAACCATGTACCGTTGCAGTAGATTTTAATCCCACTGCTTTTCCTATTTCTCTTACAGATGGTGGATAACCATTTATTGTAATTTGTTTTTCAATGAATTTTAGTATTGACTTTTCTCTTTTATTTAGCTCATTTGGATCTTTTTTCTTCACAAAACATCACTCCTATTTTTTTCTACTTTGTATAGTATCACAAAAGATTTTAAAAGTCAAACAAAAGTTTTAGTTTTATATAAGTTTATTATTAATCATACCATTCAAATTCCCAATTTCCAAATTTTACTGTATCTCCTGTTTTTATTCCATATTTTTTTAATTCATCTTCAATTCCAGAATCTTTTAGGCATTTTTGAAAATAGTACAATGATTCATTATCAGCCATATTAACTCTGCCTAGAATTTTATCTATTATCCTTCCTTCTACAATATAAATTTCTTTTTCTTTCTTTATTATAATTTCCTGTTCTTCTTCTAATTCATAAACAATTTTTTCATTTCCGGATACAATTTTTTCTTTTGGCAATGTTTTTAATACTTCTGCAACATGTTCCATTAGCTCATTAATTCCTTTACCCGTTGCAGCTGAAATATTAAATATTTCTATGTTTTCTTTCTTAGCTATATTTGCAAGTTTTTCATAGTATTTATTATTTTGCATTATATCTGCTTTGTTTGCTACTATTATTTGTTTTTTTTCAGCAAGTTTTTTGCTATATTCTTTTAGTTCTTCATTTATTTTATAAAAATCTTCTACTGGGTTTCTACCTTCTGAACCTGATATATCGATTACATGTAACAATAATCGTGTTCTTTCAATATGTCTTAGGAATTGCAAACCAAGTCCTATACCTTTACTTGCACCTTCTATTATTCCAGGAATGTCTGCTAGTATAAAGCTTCCCTTTTTTGTATTTACAACACCTAAATTAGGTTCTAATGTAGTAAAGTGATAGTCTGCAATTTTAGGTGTAGCTGCGCTTACAATTGAAAGGATGGTCGATTTACCAACATTTGGGAAACCTACTAATCCTACATCTGCTATCAGTTTTAATTCCAAAATAATTTCTTTTTCTATTCCCTTTTGGCCATCTTGTGCAAAATGAGGAGCTTGCCTTGTGGATGTTGCAAAATGAGAATTACCTTTTCCTCCTTTGCCACCTGATAAAATAAGCTCTGTTTGTCCATCTTCGGATAAATCAGCTATTACCTTTCCTGTATTTGCATCTTTTATTACAGTTCCTTTAGGTACTTTAATATATAAATCTTCTCCACTTTTGCCATAGCAATGTCCACCACTTCCATTTTTTCCATCTTCTGCTTTAAATTTTTTATTGTAGCGAAAATCTATAAGTGTATTTGCGTCTGGAGTAACTGTAAAGTATATGTCTCCTCCTTTACCACCATCACCTCCATCTGGTCCACCTGATGCAACATATTTTTCTCTGCGAAAACTTATTGCACCATTTCCACCATTTCCAGATTTTATAAGTATCTTTGTATAATCTACAAACATATTGCCTCCTTGCATGCTCTTATTCAAAGTAATCTAGCATCATTGCCTTTTTTATTTTTTTCATAGTTTCTTTTGCTATTTTTTGTGCTCTTTTCGTTCCATCCATTAAGATTTTATCCACTTCTTCTGGTCTTTGCTCATAATACTCTCTTTTTATGCGTATTGGTTCTAATGTTTTATTTATATTTTCTGCTAATTGCTTTTTACAAGCAACACACCCTCTTTTTCCTGCTTTGCATTCTTCACATACTATTTTTGTCTCTTCTTTAGTACTAAATAAGTTATGATAATATGCTACCATACAAACATCTGGATTTCCTAAATCATCCTTTCGTATTCTGTTTGGGTCTGTTATTGCACTCATTACTTTTTTATCTACTTCTTGTTTTGTGTCTGATAAATAAATTGCATTTCCCAATGACTTACCCATCTTATCATTTCCATCGAGTCCTTTTATTCTTTTACCACTAGATAATACTGCTTCTGGCTCCACTAATACATTTCCATATATTGAATTAAATTTTCTTACTATTTCCTTACATTGTTCTATAAGTGGTAGTTGATCTTCACCCACTGGAACTATTTCACCTTCAAATATTGTAATATCAGCAGCTTGACTTACAGGATACCCTAAGAAGCCGTATGTTACACTTTCACCAAACAGCTCTTTTTTTTGGGCTATTTCTGTTTTTACCGTTGGGTTTCTTTGCAGTCTTGCTATTGTAACCAAATTAGAGTAAAGTACTGTTAGTTCAGCGACTTCAGGTATCATTGATTGTATATAAATTGTTGTTTTTTCAGGATTTATTCCCACTGATAGATAGTCTAGAACAACTTGTTTGACATTTTTTCTTACTTTTTCTGGATTGTTAAAATTATCTGTTAATGCTTGAACATCGGCTATTAATATATATGGATCGTAATCACCACTGTTTTGCATTTCTACTCTTGTTTTTAGTGAACCGAAATAATGTCCTATGTGTAATCTACCTGTTGGTCTGTCTCCTGTTAAAATACGTTTTTTATGTTCCATTTTTATTTCCTCTTTCTTTTGATTTGTTTTATGATAAATACTTTTATATTATATAGTAATTTTTTAAAAAACACAAGAACAAGGTTTTGTTAATTCCTTGTTCTTGTGTTTTTTTATTTACATATTTTATGCTTTTATTGTTTCTACTGGATATACGCTAACTTGTTTTTTATCTTTACCTTTTCTTTCAAATTTAACCTTTCCACTTTCTAATGCAAATAAGGTATCATCACTTCCAATTCCTACATTTGTGCCTGGATGAATTTTTGTGCCTCTTTGTCTTACTAGAATATTTCCAGCTAAAACAAATTGTCCATCAGCTCTTTTAGTACCTAAACGTTTAGACTCACTCTCACGACCGTTTTTAGTACTTCCGCCACCTTTTTTATGTGCCATTTTTAATTCACTCCCTTCGCTTATAAAGTAGTTCTCCTACATTATTTCCCTTGTGCAGTTTCTTTTTCTGCTTGTTTTTTTGTTGCTTGTGTTTTTATTCCTGTAATTTCAACCTTCGTATATGGTTGTCTATGTCCTTGTTTTCTTCTATAATTTTTCTTTGCTTTATATTTGAAAACAATGATTTTTTTAGCTTTACCGTGTGAAATTACTTTACCTTCTACTTTAATGCCTTTTACATAAGGATTTCCTATTTGTATTTTTCCGCCATCTTCACTTACTAAAACTACTTTGTCAAAAGTAATTTTCTTTCCTTCTTCAGCATCCAATTTTTCGAAAAATACTACATCTCCTTCTGTAACTTTGTATTGCTTTCCACAGCTTTCTATAATAGCATACATCGTGAAAGCACCTCCCTTTTTTGTATACTCGCTAACCTTTTATATCGGTAACTAGATTGTTTCGCTAGTATTTACTACCGTTATTAAGCGGCTTACAATTAATTATTTTAACATGGTTTACTAGTTTTGTCAATTGTTTTATCTAAGTTTTAACTTTGTATAAATAGCAATAATAAGTTTCCGGTTTATTATGCACATTCTTTTGTCAGTACTTTTTATTTAGAGGAAAAGAAAATATAACCAGTAATTTAATTTTACCATTTCTAAAGTTTTAACTTGTTTGTGTTGTTTTTTATTGTTTTAGTTCAACTCTTATATTTTCTTCTGTTACCCAATTGCTTTTATTATATATTCTTTTTTGTGATGGTATAAATCCATAAATTGATGTTGATGGATAAATCCATGTATATTGTCCAATTAGTGTTCCAGGTGATGTTACACTACTTGCTCCTATCCTTGAGTAATCTCCTAATATGCAACCAAAAAAATCTTTTTTTGTATCCAATTTTTCATTGGTTTTCATTTTTAATTTTATGTTTTGCTGGTCAAATCTTCTATTTGCTGTAATCACTCCTGAGCCAATTCTTGCACTCTTGCCTAGTATGCTATCTCCTACAAATGCTAAACTTGCTACTTTGGCTCCATTTTGTAATACACTATTTTTTACTTCTGAATTAAACCCTATAACACAATTATCTCCTGTAATTGTTCCCGGTCTCACATATGCTCCTGGCATTATTTTTACATTTTTTCCGATATATACAGGTCCTTCTATAACTACTCCCGGATATATTTTTGTGCCCTCATCAATAAAATAGTTTCCTATAAAAGTAATATTTTTGCTAAGTAATTCTCCTCTATTTTCTTTTATATCTGTGTTTGTTATTTTTTCTTTTAAATATTCTTGTGCAATATCAAAAATGTTTAAAACGTTTTCTGCATTTTTTATAATGTCTTTAAAAACTCTATTTTCTTCATAGTTTGTAAAATAATATTCTAATTTTAATTCCATATAAAATACCTCCTAAAAGGTATTTTAGCATATGGTTCATAAAAAATCTACTAATTTACAAGATCTTTGTGATTGGACTACTTTAATATTTTGTCACTAATTCATTTTTTGTCTAATAGCATTTTAATTAATTTTTTTTAACTTATAAATTGCGTTTTTAGTTAAAAATGTTAAGACGCATCATACCATATCTGTTATTTTTAAAATATGTTTTTTATTTTAAATGATTCTTTTTCTTTTATATGCCCCACTAGAAAGATTGACTTATCAATTTCCTCTAATCCGTCATTATATTGTCCTATTTCTATTGTTGCTTTTAAAGTTAAGAGAGAAAGCTTAATTTTATCTAATTCTTCATGTACTACTACCATTGACCAATTTTTATCTATATTTTCCCATTTTTTTAAAATTTCGTCTACCAGGTATAATGCCTCTTCATTTTCATTGTTTACTTTTGCTTTTTTTATTTGCTCTTTTAAAATTTTCAAGTTACCCACAATGTCATCACTTGTTTTTATTAGATAGTTTTGTACTAAATAATTTGATATAATAACTACCAGAACAATTACAATTATCATTGTTAATTCTTTCATTTGGATTTCCTCTTTTCTTTTGCTTGGCAAAATATTTGTCCTTTTCCATCTATTGTCATTAGTAATGCTTGCTCTGGTTTTATTTTAAATTTCTCAGCTTCTTTTTTTAACCATTGATAATCTTTTCCCAATTTTTTTAAATTATCAAACATTACTTTCTCGTCAACTACTAAATCGTAAGTGATTCCTTCGTATTCTGGCATAATATTAAAGTCTGCTGGAATAGTCATTCTTTTATTTGGTTTTTGAATTACAGTAATTTGTCCACTAGTTTCTAATATTGCATATTCTACGTCCCCAACACTTGATATATTATTTCCTCGCAAACGTTCTTCTAGTTCATTTACTGTAAGTCTTTCTTTTTTTAATTTTTTTTCGTCTATTTTTCCTCTGTAAATTAAAATTGAAGGCTTTCCACATATAATTTCTCTTGCTTTTATGCTTTTTAGATTTATCAATGATATTAGTAAATGCATAACAAGCAATGCTAGTATTGGAATTATGCCACTTGATATCGGAATTCCTGTATCTTCCATAGGCACTGATGCTAAATCTGCAATCATTATTGCAATTGCAAGTTCAAACGGTTGTAATTGTCCAATTTCTCGTTTTCCCATAAATCTCATAACAATTAAAACTAGAATATATAAAACAATTACTCGTACAAACATTGCAAGCATAATTTTCCTCCTTTTTAATAAGAATATTCTTTGCAATTTGGTTTAAAATATACTTTAAAAATAAACTTTTTAAATTTTTGAATACATTTTTTAAAATTGTAAATACTACTATTGAAACCATGAGTATATTCACACAATATTTATACATTTTATAAAGGAGGTCTTATTGGAAAATGAGTGATGATGGTTCAAATATACGTTCTGAAAACAATACAGGGACAACTGTAGGGCAAATTTTAGGAAGACTTGTAACAGCTGCAATTGTACTTGCTATTACAGCATTTTTTACACCAGGTTTCTCAATCAATAATATTTGGTCATTAGCAATTGCTGCAATTGTATTAACAATTATGGATTATTTAATTGTTAAATTTACTGGCTTGCATGCTAGCCCTTTTGGAAAAGGATTTGTAGGTTTTGTTTTAGCAGTTGCTGTTTTATATTTAACTCAATATTTCGTTGCTGGTTATTCAATTTCGTGGATTGCATCTATAATTGGTGCCTTAGTGTATGGTGTTGTAGATTACTTTCTTCCTGGTAGCCAACAAATGTAATAATTTATAACGAGATATTGCTATGAATTACAGCAATATCTCGTTGTTATTTACAGTATTATACAGATTAATCCTCCGCTTCCTTCATTTATAATTCTCTCTAGTGTTTCCTGAATTTTTTCCTGCGCATCTTCTGGCATTTTAGACAGTTTGCTTTGAAGTCCTTCATTAACTAATTCGTGTAGACTTTTTCCAAAAATATTTGATTCCCATATTTTTTTTGGATCACTTTCAAATTCTGATAGCAAATAATTTACTAATTCTTCCGATTGCTTTTCACTTCCTACTATTGGTGACACTTCTGTTTCTATGTCTGCCTTTATCATATGTATACTCGGTGCTTTTGCCCTAAGTTTTACACCAAATCTTGAACCTTGCTTTACCATTTCTGGTTCATCTAAAATTAATTCATCCATTGATGGGGTAACTATCCCATATCCTTTTTGTCTTACCTCATGGAGAGCATATGCAATTTTATCATATTCTTTTTTCGTTTCTGCCAATTTAGTTATTGTTGTAAATAAATCACCTTCGTTTTCTAATTTTACTCCTGATATTTCTGTTAATATCTGGTAAAATAATTCTTCTTTTAACTCGATATTTATATTTACTTCCCCTGTTCCTAATTTTACTTCTTCTAATGTAGTCTTTTTAATAATTTCGGTTTTTGATATGCTTTTTACTCCTTCTGATATTTGTTTAATTGCTCTTATTTCTTTAAAAGCTTCTTTTATTTCTTGGAATAGTTCATCTTTTAATGGATGATTATCTTTTAATCCTTCAACCCATCCTGGGAAATTTATATTTACCCTTTCTATTGGAAATTCATACAATAATTTTCCAAAAATAATGTTTATGTCATCCATATTGAGATTTGCACAATCTGTTGGGATTACTGCTGTGCTATATTTTTCTTCTAATTTTTGTGCTAAGGCCTTTGTATAATCTGAATATGGTTCTGCTGAATTTAAAACAATTACAAATGGTTTATTAAGTTCTCTTAACTCGCTTACTACCCTTTGTTCTGCTTCTATATAGTCTTCTCTTGGTATATCAGTAATAGTTCCATCTGTTGTTACAATAATGCCAATTGTTGAATGTTCTGTAATTACTTTCTTTGTTCCCATTTCTGCTGCTGTTTCAAATGGTATCTCTTCTTCTGCCCATGGCGTTTTTACCATTCTTGGCACATCGTCTTCCATATAACCAAGAGCGTTATTTACTAAATATCCCACACAATCAACCAATCTTGTTTTAAGTTTAATATTTCCTCCAATTGTAATTTCTATGGCTTCATTTGGCACAAATTTTGGTTCTGTTGTCATAATAGTTCTTCCTGCTGCGCTCTGTGGTAATTCATCTTTTGCTCTTTCTTTTTTATAACTATTTTCAATATTTGGAATAACTAATAAGTCCATAAATCTTTTAATAAATGTAGATTTCCCTGTTCTTACTGGCCCTACTACTCCTACATAAATATCTCCTTGAGTTCTATTTGCAATATCTTGGTATAACCCTGTATTTTCCATTATATTTCCTCCTTAAAAATGTTTGTACAATTAACTTTAATAAATGTATATTAGTCTTGTTTATTTATTATTACTATTTTTTAATATATTTCGTATGCAATAAATTTTGTATATTACTCTTATTTTTGGAAAATACTAAATTTAAGTTAAACTGTGTGAGGTTTTTATTATGCAAAAAAATATAAAATCATTTTTTTCTTCTTTGTTTCGGTTATCATGTTAATAATCATTATGATTTTAATCTTTCAGGTGTCACAAATAATAGTTCTAGTGAATCACCTGATAGTAAACCTAAATTAATTTTTCCTAGTTTAGACGTTAATTTAGAGTATTTAAAAGTAGTCTATAATATTTTGATTAATAGTGACATTAATATTCGCGAGTTTACCTTAGTAGCTAAAAACAAGAATTATAAAGCTTTTTTACTATATATTGATGGTATGATAGATTCTAAAACTATAAATGATTTCGTTTTAGAGCCTCTTATGCTTCGAAATAAATCCAATACTTATTTAAGTGATAATAAAAAAGATTTTTCTATTGCAATTGCAAGCAATATTAGTATTAAGAAAAGAGCAAAGAACTTTGACCTTGAAGATTTTATTTATAATTCTCTTATTCCTCAAAATAGCATATCTAAAGAAACTGAATTTTCAAAGATAATATCTGATGTCAATTCTGGTAATTGTGCACTTTTTATTGACACTTTGAGTATTGCTTTTAGTATCGATGTTAAAGGCTTTAAAGCAAGAAGCGTTTCTACTCCTAATAATGAGATTGTAGTTAGGGGCTCGCAAGAAGCCTTTGTTGAGTCTATACGTGTTAATACTTCTTTAATTAGAAGAATAATTAACAATGAGAACTTGGTAATTGAAAATACTGATGTTGGGAAAGTAACTCGAACTAAAGTTGCAATTTGCTATATGAAAAATATTGCAAATGATAATCTAATTGCAGAGGTAAAATATCGTATTAATAATCTTTTAGTTGATTCTGTTATTTCCTCTGGAGAGTTAGAGCAACTTATACAAGATAGTACTTACATTGCAGTTCCCCAAATTATTGCAACTGAAAGACCTGATAAAGCCGCAAATCATTTGCTTGAAGGTAGAGTAGTTGTTATTGTCAATGGGAGTCCCTATGTTCTAATTATGCCAGGTGTTCTCGTTGATTTCATGTCCTCCCCAGAAGATATAAATTTAAGATATCAATTTTCTAACTTGCTAAAGATAATTAGATTTATTGCAGGTGTTTTTGCACTTCTGCTTCCTGGTATTTATGTTGCTGTATCAAATTTTCATCATGAACTTATTCCAACTGAATTATTATTTGCAGTTGCTGCTTCTAGGCAAACAGTTCCTTTTCCTATTATTTTTGAAATTTTGTTAATGGAAATTTCATTTGAATTAATTAGAGAAGCTGGTCTTCGTGTTCCTTCTCCAATAGGTCCTACTATTGGAATCGTTGGTGCACTTATTTTAGGAGATGCTGCTGTAAGTGCGAATATTGTAAGTCCTATCCTTATAATTATAGTTGCTATAACTGGAATCTGTTCATTTGCTATTCCTGATTTTTCTTTGAGTTTTAGTTTAAGATTCTATAGGTTTATTTATATTATTCTCGGTTATTTGCTAGGTTTTCTTGGAATAGGTTTTGGGTTATTTGTGCATGGTATTATATTATGTAGTATAAAATCTTTTGGAGTACCATATCTTTCTCCATATATGCCTGTAAACAACACGAAAACTGAATTATCGTACCTATTGCCTCCTATATGGAAAAGAGAAAAACGTGCGGATTTTTTAAATACAAAACGATCAAAATCTCAAAATAAAATTAGCCAAGAATGGAAATATAATTAGAAAGGGTGTTGATTATGAATGTGCAAAAAATCGGTTTTATCGAAGCTGTTTTTTTAATTTGCATTGTTATGGCAAATGAAATTCTTCTTAATATACCAGAAAATATTATTTTTTCTACTGGCTCTAGTGCATGGGTTAATGTTATTTTTATAAGTATTATTGCAATTGCATTTACTTTACTTATTTGCAAATTATTTAAAAAATTTGCAGGTAAGGATATTTTAGATATTTGTGAAATAGTTGGTGGAAAATGGTTAAAATTAATAATTGGCATTGCCTATATAGGGCTATTCTTGCTTATTTCTTCTACTTATTTAAAATATTTTTCTGAAAGTTTAAAAATCATTTATTTTCCACAAACTCCAGTTTTTATAATTTCTGGTATCTTTTTAGCTAGCATCATACTTGCTAATAAATTAGGGTTTAAAGTGATTTGTAGTATGAATTTAGGCATAGTTCCACTTGTACTATTTAGTATCCTTGTTGTTTTTATTTCTAATTCAAATTTTTTTGTTCCTCAAAGGCTTTTCCCTATATTAGGCTATGGAATTGATGAAACATTTTTTAAAGGTGCTACAAACTTATTTGCATTTGGTGGAATTGCGTTTTTATATTTTATTATGCCAATACTTAAAGATTGCAATAAATTTAAAAAAATCTCTGTGATTTCTATTATTGTTTCTAGCATTTATTTATTTTTGAGCGTTGTGACCTTGCTACTTGTATTTTCTTTTGCCTATGACGCAAACCAAACTCTAGCAATTTATTCTTTATCTAGGTTAGTAGAATTTGGTCGTTTTTTGCAAAGAACTGATGCATTGTTTATTCTCTTCTGGATTTTGCTTGTAATTTCTTATTTAAGTATTTCTATGGCTTTCTCAATAAATATTTTCAAAAAAATCACAAATATTTCTAATCCTAAAGCTATTATTTATTCATTTGCCGTACTTATGTTTACAATTGGGCTGTTCTCTAGTAATATAGCTTTTGCAAAAGAAATTCAAGGAACTGTTTATCGATATTTTGAGCTTATATTAGTCTATGGCATTAGTCTTGTTTTATTAATAATTGCTAATTTAAAAAATTTAAAGTCCATAAAGAAGGATGTGCATAATTTATGATAAGGCATTTTATTGTTTTGCTCTTATTGCCTCTTATGTTGTTTTCTCTTACAGGATGTTATGATGCAAGAGGAGTTGAAACACTTTCATATGCTGTTGCAATAGGAATTGATAAAGGAAATAGTAATCTTTTGCGACTTTCTTTACAATTTGCCTCTCCTCGGCTCTAATAGTAGTGAATCTACCCAGCAATATACTAGCACAAGTATTACAACTGTTGAATGTAATAGCATTGATTCTGGTATCAATCTTATTAATAGTTATATTAGTAAACAGGTAAATTTATCACATGCAAAAGTAATTGTAATTTCAGAATCATTAGCAGTAGAAGGTATTGGTGATTATATTTCCTCCTTTATTAATAACGTAGAAGTTAGACCAGATTGTAATATTGTTGTTTCTAGATGTAGTGCTGAAGATTTTTTAAATAATTCTAAGCCTACACTTGAAACATTGTCTGCACGTTATTATGAACAGGTTTTAAATTCTTCACAATATACTGGTTATACTGCAACTACCACTTTGTTTTCTTTTTACAATGCACTAAAAAGTAAAACTTGCCAGCCTATTGCCATATTAGGTGGTATAAATTCTGATTCTGGAGAGGAAGCCTCAAATGTTAATATACCATATATTGAACTTGATAGTAGTTATAAAGCTAATGAGACACCCATAAAAAACGCAACTAATTTAGAAAACATGGGACTTGCAGTTTTTAATGGTGATAAATTAGTAGGCGAGTTAAATGCAATGAATGCTCTTTCTCATCTAATGTGTACAAGTCAATTTAATTCTTCTGTTGTTTCTGTACCAAGTCCATTTAATGAAAATGGAATCATTAATTTGTTTATTAAAGAAGATGGCAACGCTAAAATAGATGTGTCTATTTTAAATGGTTCCCCTTATATTTGTATAGACATTCCTATTGTTGCTTCTGTTTTGTCTATGGAGCATGACTTAGATTTAAAATCTGAAGAGAATTTAAAATCATTAGAAAAAAACGCTATTTCCTATTTAGAAAAAAATATCCTTTTTTATCTTTATCTTACCTCCAAAAAAATGCATGCAGATATTGCAGATTTTGGGAAGTATTTGTTAAATGATTATATTTTTATTGATGATTGGGAAAACTTAGATTGGTTAAATTTATATCCTGATTCTACGTTCCATGTAAATATATCAATACAATTAACTAGTCCTTATTTATTAGTTAAAAATTAAAAATTGGTGGTGTTATAATAATGAATTTGCTTGTAATTATTTTTTATATTATTGCTACTATCTTTAGTATTAAAACAATTTCATATGGAATTTTTGAATTAAAACAGAAAAATTTTTTTGGTGGTACTTTTGTAATACTCTTTTCAGTATTTTCTTATGTTTTATTTTTTATTGCTATGTATTTAACTTAGATTTTATTGTTTATATAATCATAGCTAAGGATTTATAGCTAAAAAAGGAATGAAAAATATCATTCCTTTTTTAGCTTTTTGTTTATATTACATCGCATATACAATGCTTAATATAATCGTGAGAATTGCAAATATTATTCCTAATATAATTGTCCATTTCTTTAACATGCCTTCTTTAGTTCTTCCTTTATTTTTTTCATAAAAATTATTTGTTGTTGAACCCACTATCGTTCCTGATGCTCCTGCATCATCTTTTGATTGTAACATTGCTACTATAATAAGTGCTAAACAGTTAATAGCATAAATTACAATTAAAACATATTTTACAATTTCCATTCTTATTCCTCCAAGTGTTTCTTTTAACATTAGTATTCTAGCATAGTTTTATAAAAAAATCAATCGTTCTTCTAAATTAAATCACATTATCGTTCTACTCTTACTGTTTCCCCATCTAAGTAAATTGTAAATTCACCATTTAGAGTACTATAAACGCTTGGTGAACTTTCTAACCAGCCAGAACTTGCAACTTGTATTGTTGGATTCGCAGCTTCCATAAATGCCGCATTATTTGGTCCTCCGCCATGATGTGCTAAGTGTAATACTGTGCACTTTAAGTTGTCTCCCCAGCGTTTTGCTAACTCAGCATTTGTGTTTGCATTGTCTGCATCTCCACATGTTAGATAAGATGTATTTCCTAATGAAATTTTTAATATAAGTGAATTTTGGTTTTCCTCTTCACTACTTTGGTGACTATGCTCTGTAAGAGGTCCTAAACACTCAATTGCAGTTGAACCTAATGTTAAAATGTCTCCTACTCTAAGTGTTTTCCTTGTTATTCCTCTTTCATTTAAAATACTTCCTATATTAAATGTGGCTGAGCTATCTGCTCTAAAATATGGTGAAGAATAAAATTCCTCTACTTCTATGTTTCTATATTCATCCAAGAATTCTGCAAGTCCCCCTACGTGGTCATTATGTTCATGTGATGCAATTACATACTTTAACTTTTTAATTCCTTTTTCTTCTAAGTAATTTGCAATATCTTTTGCTGTTCCCGAAGATCCATTGTATGTTTCATAGCCACCATCAAGTAGCATTGTTTCTCCACCTGATGTAATTATTATAGAATCACCTTGAAAGTCTCTTATTTCTCCATTACTATAATATCTTCTTGGAACATTAATGTAATGTATCTCTAATATTTCATCTGCAAGCACAATCTTGTTTCCTGTGTTGTTTTTTGTTGTGATTATTGCACTGTTACCTGCTAAGTCTCTAATATCTCCACCTGTTAAGCTATCTATTTCTACGAGTCCACTTTCATCACCTGAAAAATATGTATAATCAATGTAATTTGTACTTGCATCTGGAGATGTAGAACTCATAGTTCCTGTTCCAATTTTGTTACCAATCCTTAGTTTTAATGTAGGAGGTGTGCCTGTTATATTTTTATTAAATACTACTCTAATTACTATTCTCTGTCCAGATGAATATGTGCCACTTGCTGGACTTATAATTCCTATACTCTGGACTACTAATTCTTCTCTATCAACATTTTCTACTTTAACTTCTTTCATGCTTGTATCATTTTGTGTGTCTCTGACCCATACATAATATGTTCCATTTTCTGTTATTCTATCTTTTGTTACTTCTAGAGTTCTTAAGTTGTTTACTAGAGTCCATCTCGTAGGCTCTTCATTTGTTGAAGTTACTTGCCACCCAGTAATTCCATAATCATCACTAGCTATTATCTGAATTTCTGAAGTTTGCATTAGTTCTTTGTTGCTTTCTGCTTTTGTAATTTCTGGTGGCATATCTATTTTATATAGTACTCCATTTGATTTTGCAAAATCTATACCCACAGTGTTGTTCTTTCCTATGATATAGCCATCCCACTTATAAAAGCTATTTGTTTCTATTGTTTGCACTGTTTTAGGTATAATTAATTCTTTTAAGTTCTTAGTTTTGTAAAATGCTCCTTCCGCTATTGTTCTTACATCCTCATCTATTTGGTATGTTTCATCTTCTTTCGCTTGAGGATATCTTATTAATTTAGTCTCATCTTTGCTATACAGTATTCCATCTATGCTTCTGTAATTTGCATTACTTGGGTTTACTGTGATAGTAGTTAAGTTGCTACATTCCTTCCATGAGTTTGCTGATATATTTTCAACATTTATTGGCACACTAATACTAGTTATTATATCGTTTCCAATAAAATCTATTTTATTAACTTCATACTCTCCTATTCTATTTGGTATTATTACATCAGCATTTGTACCAATATATTCTGTTATTGTTACTGCTTTTGTAAGATTATTAATTGTATATTTAAAATCCTTTGTTTGGCTTGATGTTAAATATATTTCCTCCTGAGTTATTATCTTAGTCAATACCCTTTTTATTTTTAGCAAATCTGTACTTCCAAGTTTACCATTGCTGTCAATATCACATGCTTCTAAATATGCACCCTTTTGTTCTTCTTTTTTTACTAGTTGAAATTTCATTTTTATTAAGTCAGTTTGTGTTATTTTCCCATCCCCGTTTACATCTCCGCATACAACCAAGTAATAGTTGGTTTCGTCTATTTTCAATTTCATTCCTGTTTTTGCAATACTTTCTTTTCTTGCCCCACTACCGTCAGCATTAAATGCTTGTATATTGTCACTTGAATGTTGTATATCTCCTATTATATCATTGATTGTTGTATCTGTTAAAATTCCTTTTATATATAAGTTATTATCGGTACCTTCTGATATTAAATAATGGTCACTCGTGATTATAGCTGCCTCAACTTTATTTACACATAAAAGACATGCTAGAAATATCACAATTTGTATTATTATTTTTATGTTTTTTTTCATTTTAATATCATTCCCTTCTCTATTATATATATTATACAATATCTCACTATTTTTATCCATCGTTTGCAAAATTCTTGTTTTTTTTGTATAATTTTTATATGGAAATGAAAAAAATTATTGTAAAAAAAATATTTAATGGAAAAAAGCTAAGCCATGTTTTGCTATCTACCATAGATAATTTTTCGATTTCTACTTTTTACAAATTACTTAGAAAAAAAGACATAAAACTTAACGGAAACAGGCAAAGCTCCAATGTTTTGGTTCATGCAGGGGATGAAATTGTCGTTTATTTGCCACACATGGTTCCTAAAAATGAGCCTTTTATTGATGTAGTTTATGAAGACAATTATATATTAATCGTAAATAAGCCTGCTGGGATTTCGGTTATAGGTGAAGAAAATTCTTTAGTAAATTTGCTTAAGAAAAAATATTTATTTATAGCTCCATGTCATAGACTTGACCGAAATACTTTTGGTATTGTACTTTTTGCTAAAACTTCTGATGCATTAGATATTTTACTTCAGAAGTTCAAATATCATGAAATTGAAAAGCATTATGTTTGTATATGTAATGGTATATTTCATAAAAAAAAGGATACTTTAACTGCATATTTATTTAAAGATGCTAAAAAAAGCATTGTATATGTTTCGGATACTCAAAAAAAGGGGTATTTAAAAATCATTACTGGTTATAAAGTATTAAAAGAATCTAAAACAAAAAATCTTTCTATGGTTGAAATAATTCTTAAGACCGGTAGAACACATCAAATACGTGCCCATTTAGCTCATATTGGACATTTTGTTTTGGGTGATCGGAAAATATGGTAATAATGAAATAAATAAAATTTGGAAGCAAAAAACACAGTGTTTATGTAGTTATTATTTAAAATTTTCTTTTTCTACTTATAGTGGTTTGTTAGAATATTTACATGATAAAGAATTTACTATTTCGCTTCCTGAATATTTTAGTAACATTATTTGAGAGGTATTGCATTTTCTTTTGCAACACCTCTCAGATTTTTAAACAAAAAATTCGTCAAACTCTTCTGCAGATATAATTTCTTTTTGTAGTAGCCTTTCAGCAACTGCATGCAATATATCCATATGTGCTAAAATTATTTGTTGTGCTATTTTGTATGCATTATCAATCAATTCTTTCACTTCTGAGCCAATTAGTGTATCCATATTTTCTCCAAACATACTTTGTTCATATGGCTCTTTTGGTTTTAATGAAATTGGTCCTATTATATCGCTCATTCCATATGTTGTTACCATATCTTTTGCAATTTCTGTTGCAACCTCAATATCATTACTTGCGCCTGTTGATATATCGTCTAATGCTATTTTTTCTGCTGCTCTTCCTCCTAGAAGTGCTACTAATTTTTCTTTCATTTCTGTTTTTGAGATATAATATTTATCTTCATTTGTCTTATACATAGTATAGCCACCAGCAATACCCCTTGGAATAATTGATACCTCTTTTACATCTTGCTGTGTTGGCAAAAATTTGCTTACAATGGCATGTCCTGCCTCATGATATGCTGTAAGTTTTTTGTCCTTTTCTGATATAACTCGGTTATGTTTTTCTAAACCTACTGTTACTTTTTTTACAGCATCTTCTAAGTCAACTTTTTGAATTTCATTATGGCCTCTAATTGTTGCAATAATTGCAGATTCATTTAAAATATTAGCTAACTCTGCTCCTGTAAATCCTGCTGTTTCCCCAGCAATTTCTTTTAAATTTATGTCACCACTAAACCTCTTTCCTTTAGAATGTGTTTTTAAAATTGCTTCTCTTCCATTTAAGTCTGGTGCCGCGATTGTTATTTGTCTATCAAATCTACCTGGTCTTAGCAAAGCTTTATCAAGCATTTCTGGCCTGTTAGTTGCTGCTAGAACTATTACAGTTTCTGTACTTTCAAAGCCATCCATTTCTACAAGTAATTGATTTAATGTTTGGTTGTTTTCTGATTCTCCTCCACTCGAGCTTGTTCTTCTAGAGCCAATTGCATCGATTTCATCTATAAACACTATGCAAGGTGATATTTTTTTCGCTTTTTCAAATAATTTCCTTACTCTTGATGCTCCTAATCCTGCAAACATCTCTATGAATTCAGATCCACTCATACTAATAAATGGAACTCCCGCTTCCCCTGCAATTGCTTTTGCTATTAGTGTTTTTCCTGTACCAGGTTTTCCATATAATAATATTCCTCTTGGAATTTTTGCTCCCATTTTTTGAAATTTTTCTGGTGTTTTTAAAAAGTCTACAACCTCCATTAGTTCAGCTTTTTCTTCATCCAACCCAGCCACATCTTTAAATGTAACTCCTGTATTTACATTTTCTTCTCCTCCATAAATTTTGCCTTTATCTCCTAGACCTTGCATTTTGAAAATAAGAATAAATAGAATAACAATCATTATGGTTGGTAATAAGCTAAATAAAGCATCAAAAATTTTCAAAAAAACACTTGCTGGCTTTTGATTTAAGATTATTTCATTTCCTTTTAGTGTTTCTTCTTGGATTAGTTCAATAAATGCTTGCGTATTTGGAACAATTGCTGTTTTTTCCTCTCCTTCTTCCATTCCTTTTAATTTTACTTTTACTGTTGTGCTTCCTATTGTCATTTCAATTTTTTCTACTTCACCTGCTGTTACCTTCTTTATTAATTCTGTATATGCTATTTCCATGTTGTCATCTTTTTTTTGCGATTGCATAATAAATACTGTTGCAACTAATATAATTGAAAGTATTGCTACTATAGTTAATATCGAATAATATAATTTCTCTTTGTTTTTTTCTGGCTTGTCTTTCATTAAATCCTCCTATATTTATAATTATCTTCAAATTTTTACGTAGTACCTTCTGGTGCCTCTCCATTTTCTTTGTTATCTTTTTTGCCTTTTTCCTCTTTTTTTTCTTTGTCCTTGTCTTTTTCCTCTTCCTTTGTTTTCTCTAGTTCTTCCTTAACTTTTTTTTGTTCATCTGCTAATCTCATCAATTCGATTTGTTGCTTTATCATTTCAGATTTAATCATTAAAATTGCTGTTACTAAGTAAATGTATGATATTGCGTTATATACAATTTGGAAATATTGTATTTCAAAACCTGTTAATGTGTTTATTATTATATACAATGCGTTTAATAATATTGGTAATGTTAAAGCATAAATTGACATATTTATTATTGGTACATAACGTAATCTTATCTTTGCTATGCGTGATGTTAATAATCCTAAAAGTGAGAGTATTAAAATGTCCATTGTAATTATAATAATATATATTGTAAATAAATACATAACTGAAATCAAATAAAATGCTGTTCCAATTGATACTGTTGGTATGTTTTTTAAATATTCTATTGCCTCTGCTTTTGTAAAACTTTGGATTTCAATATTACCTAGTATATCTTGGTATGTATATAATCCAATTTGCTGAGAGGTATATAGTTTTAAAGCAAATTTATCTTTCATCAATAATACACCATTTTGATATGTCTTAAGTTTTTCTATTTGTTCTTTTGCTTCATCACTTTCTGATGTCATTAGTGTATTAATTATAATTACCCCTTCTTCTTGTTCTTGTACAATAGTATCTTCTTGTTTTACAATTATATTCCCATCTTGATAAGTAAAGTCAGGAATATTTTCTTCTACATATTTAATTGTATTTTTATAGTCTGTTATAAAATTATGTGTGATCGCTATACTAATTATGGCAGAAAAAAGTAAAACTAATTTAATAAAATAGCCTATTGCTTTCAATAATGGCTCAGCAGCAAACATATCATAGTTTTCCAAATTGAAAATGGCTAATTTTATTCTTTTAAAAAATGAAATTTTTTTTTGCTTGTTTTCATTCATTTAGTGATACTCCCTCCTAATGTTGCTTTGTACATAAATTGGTTTTATGTCAAATACGACTTCTGAACCGATTTTTGCGTCTATTTTTGTAATATCTATTATAGTATGATACATTCCTACTTGTCCTAACACCTTACATTTTTTCCCGTTTATTGTTACTGTTAGTTTTCCCCTTTTTATCAGAGCTTTTGTTGCTCTGTATAAATCTCTTATTCTGTCTATCAAACGGAACATATCATTTGATGCTTTTACATTATATCCATCTGCATACCCTATTGGCACAATTGCAATTTTTGTTTGATTTTTTGTTTTTTCTGTACATGAATATCCTATATTGTATCCAGTTGGCAATGTTTTTATTTCTGCTATTTGAGTGTTTAATGTTGCAATCTTTTTTAGCCCTATTTTATTTGGTACTAAAATTCTTCCTAAAAATGCTGAGCCAATTCTTGCTGCATTTAAATGCATATATGGATACTGTAAAAAAGCTGATGAATTGCATATGTGTAATATTCCTGGGTTGATGCCATTTAGTTTTAATGTTTCTATAACTGATATGAATCTATCAAATTGTATTTTAGTATATGCCAATTTTCTTTCATAGCTTTGTGCAAAGTGAGAAAATGTTCCTTCTATTTTTAAATTTGGAAAGTTTTTATAAACTTCTAATATTTCTTTTATATTGTCATATATAAATCCATATCTGCCAAAACCTGTATCTATTTTTATATGTGCTCTTATTTTTTTGTTTTTTGCCTTTGCAAGTCTATTTGCAATTTCAGCTGCCATTGTAGAGCCAATTGTTAGTATAATATTATTATCAATTAATTCTTGTACTTCTTCTTGTATGCATGTTGATGAAAGCAATAATATATCTGCATTAATATTTGATTTTCTTATACGTATCGCTTCGTCTACACATGATACTGCTAAAATATTTATTCCTTGTTCAACTAATATTTTTGAAAATTCTATTAGTCCTAGTCCATACCCATTTCCTTTTACTACACCTATAATTTGATATGGCTTTTTGCTATCATCTGTTCCATTTCTTTTTGCTAATTCTTTTATTGCTCTTATGTTATGGATTAAATCTTCCTTTTCTATAACAAGTGCTTTCAATTAACTTCTCCTTTTATTTGTTTTCCCCTTGTTTTTTTATTTTGCTTTTTGTAAGTACTATTTTTTTATAAAGCTTTTCCGATAAATTATAAAGTTTATATTTTAATGGTTTAAATGGAATATATACTTCTCCTATGAATTCTGTAAATTCCGCTCCAAATCCTTTTTTAAAACGATATAAACCATATTGTGGATGTGTTTCGTCTACAATTCCACATACCCCTCTAAAATCATACATATCATGTTTTGAATTAATTGCTTCTTGAATTGCTTTCCACTGTAATAAATAATTTGGCATCAAGTTTCTATGTTCATTACTGCTTGCTCCGTATAAATACCATGTTTTTCTTCCATACATAATCAAAATAATCCCTGCTATTGGCTTTTCATCATAATATGCCATTAAAAGTTTCATATGGTTTGGAGCTAATTCATCATACATTTTTTCAAAATATGATAGAGGTCTTATAATAAAACCATCGCGTTTTCCTGTTTCAATCATAATTTTGTGAAAAACTTTTAAGTCATTTTTAGTTCCTTCTCTTATTTCCACACCTTTTTTTGTTGCAAGACGTATATTATATCTTGTTTTTGAATGAAAATTTTCAAATACTTCTTCTTCTGTTTTTCCTTTTATATCTAATCTAAATACATATCTTGGTTGAATTTCTTCTGCAAAATTTTTGGCATCGTCTTTTATCTTAAACCCTAGCTCTTCTACTATTTCCCTGAATTTTTTTTCATCGCTTTTAATATCTGGCTCTATTTTTAATATAAAAGCATTTTCTCTTTTTGCAAGTTCACAAAGTCCGTCTTTTAGTTGCTTTAATACTTTTTTGTTGTAAATATCACACACTGGACCTCTAGATGAATACATAAATTTCCCAAAAATCGGGATTTTTCTAATTAAAACACTAATTGATCCAATTATTTTTCCATTTTCGTCTTCTGCAAGAACTACTTCATTATTCCAATTTTCTTTTACTTTTCCCCATTCTAGTGATTGCTGAAAATTACACCTGTCATGTAAGCTTAAAAACTCTGTATACTCTTTTTTATTATTTTCTGTTACCAATTTCATTGTATTCCCCCATATGTATCTTATTTTTTTTATGTTCTCTTTAGCTATTTTACACTAAAATATGGAATATTACAATACAACAAAAAAGATATTTTTGATTTTTAAAAATACCTTTTTTGTATACACCCATATTATATTTTTTCTATTTTCATTTCATCTTTGTTGTCTATTACGCAATAACCTAGTTTTTTTAATTCTTCTCTTAATGCATCTGATTTAGTCCAATCCTTTTCTTTTCTTGCCCTTTTTCTTTCTTCTACTATTTTTTTTATGTCATCTGGCAAATCTTCTTGTGTATCATTTTCTTTTTTTATTTCATCTAACTTTAATCCAAGCACATTATCAAATTCGCACAATAAATTTCTAAAATCTATTGATTTTCTTTCAGCTCTTACAATTTCCCAAACAATACTCATTGCATTTGTAATATTTAAGTCATCATTTATTGCTTCTAAAAATCTTTTTCTATAACTTTCTAACACTTCTTCTTCTATTTTTTCTGTTCCCTCTAAATGTTTTATTAGCCCACTACGAAGTCTTTCTAATGAAACTTGTGCAGAGTGCACTCCCTCCCATGTAAAATTTAGTTTATTCTTGTAGTGTGAACTAAAGCAAAAAAGCTTGTATGCTAATGGTTCTATTTTTCTTTCCTGAAGCTGAGAAATTGTATATATATTGTTTAAACTTTTGCTCATTTTCCCGCCATCTACCTGTAAAAATTCTACATGCATCCAGATATTTGCAGGTATTTTCCCTGTACATCCTTTGCTTTGCGCAATTTCATTTTCATGGTGTGTTGGTATATGATCTACTCCTCCTGTATGAATATCAAACACATCACCTAGGTATTTTCTTCCCATTGTTGAACATTCAATATGCCATCCTGGATAGCATAGTCCCCAAGGACTATCCCATTTCATTATATGACTTTTAGGTGCTTTAATCCAAAGTGCAAAATCATAAGGGTTTTTCTTTTCCTTATCTATTTCTACTTCATCTCTTGCACCTATTATTTGGTCATCTAGCTTTCTGTTAGATAATATAGGATATTTATCTAATTTTGAAATATTAAAATATATTCCTTTGCTTGTTTCATATGCATAACCATTTTTTATTAATGTCTCTATATAGTCTATCATTTCTGCAATATGGTCTGTTGCTTTTACAATGTATTCTGGCTTATCTATATTTAGTTTTTCTAAGTCCTGCATAAATGCATTTGTATAAAAATCCGCAATTTCATATGGATTTTTATTTTCCCTTTTTGCTGCCTTTTCCATCTTGTCTTCGCCTTCATCAGCATCTGATTCTAAATGTCCAACATCTGTTATGTTCATCACATGTTTTAGTTTGTACCCATTGTATTTTAGGGTTCTTCTAAGCAAATCCATAAATAAATATGCTCTGAAATTTCCAATATGTGCATAACTATACACCGTTGGTCCACATGTATAAATTCTAACTGTATCCGCTTGCAATGGTATTAATTCTTCTTTTGTTCTTGTTAGTGTATTATATAGTTTTATACTCATTTTATGCCTCCACTTTTAAAGTCATATAAGACCTTAGTTTAATAAGTTATTTATACTATTGGTTGGGGTTTTATTAGTGATAGTTGTATTTGTAATTTTGTTTGTATTTGTATTCGTATTTGTATTTGTTGTTGTATTAGTTTTATTTGTTGTGTTTGTTGTATTTGTTGTATTTGTTGTATTATTTTTTCCTGAAGATGTATTAGTCATTGTGTTTGTTATTGTATTGTTAATTGTGTTGTTTGGCTTTTTATCTGTTTCTTTATGTGTAGTACATGTTTCTGTTGGTAACATAAATTTTGCATCATATGCACTTTTCCATGAAGTATCTTTGTTACTATTTTTCCTTGTTATAAACACCATTTCTACTGCATTCGGGCAATTATCATTTGCTAGTTTTACAGTTCCTCCTTCTTGGCATACTTTTGCTCTTACATGGCAATCGCAAGTCTTATTTGGTGCTGTTCCTTTTACAAATACTTCTGTATATACTCTTCCACCTCTTTGATCATTTCTACATAAATCTGTTGCAAGTAGCCCTGAATCTTTACAAATGGTAGCATATGTTATGTTTGCTGGTTTTTCAAAGCTAGCACTTGGAAGTCCATTATGTATTTGTGTCATAACACTATCCCAAATCATTCCCGCTGGATTTCTTGAAAAACCTCGTATTGTCTCATTTTGTCTGAATCCAAACCATGTTGTAGCTGTGAAGTAAGGAGTAAATCCACAAAGCCATCTATCGTAGTCATCATCAGTTGTTCCTGTTTTTGCAGCTGTATCTATATTTGGCACTTTACAATAACTTGCTGTTCCTCTAGACCCCAAAACAGGTTGTGTTAATATACTTTTAACTATATATGCATTTTCTACGGACATAACTCTTCTTTTTTCCTGTTTTGGTTCCATTACAACATTTCCTTCTGAATCTTCAATTCTTATGTAAAATGTTGGTTCTATATATTCTCCGTCATTTGCAATTGCTGCATATGCTCCTGCCATCTCTAATGGTGTAACACCCCTTGTAAGACCTCCTAAAGCAATAGCTAAATCTTGGTCTGTATCCGTTAATGTAGTAATTCCTACACTTTTTAAGAATTCTATTGATTTATCTACACCCATTTCATTTAAAATTCTCATTGGTACTATATTTTGTGATATTTCTATTGCAAATCTTACAGTAGATAGTCCCCAATAACTTGGACTGTAATAATAATTTTTTGGATAACCATAACTATGTCCTGGGAACTGTGTTGGTGTATCGTCATACACTGAGCCTGCTGTAATAATTCCATTTTGCACAGCTGGTGCTATTACTGACAATGGTTTCATTGCTGAGCCTGTTTGTTTTGGCTCCATTGTTGCAAAATTGTAACCTCTAGATGTAGTTTTTTCTCCAGATCCTCCAACAACTGCAGCAACTTGCCCTGTTGTATGATCAATTATTACCATTGCAGTTTGTGACACATCTCCTTCTACCTGTCTAGATTCTACCTGATATTTAGATTGTTTAACTTCTTCTTCAAGTATATTCTGTACCCATGTGTTTTGTGTTGTATATATTCTTAATCCTCCACCATATAGGTATTGTTTTATCCTAACATCTGACCAGTCTGGGTTTTCCTCTTCAATTTGCTCCCATACTTGATCTATTACTGCATCTGTATGATATGAATATATATTTTCTGTAAGGGCTCCTTTTTTAAAGGCTAAACCATTATCTACTTCAGCTACTGCATTATTATATTCTTCTTCTGTTTTTATATTGCCAAGTTCTTTCATTTTGGCTAAAACAGTTTTCACCCTGTTTTTTACAAATTCTATCTCTTCTGGATCATCACTAAATGGTTCGTATATGTTTGGTGAATTATTAATTCCAGCCAAAAATGCACATTCTGCTAAACTTAAATCACTTGCACTCTTACTAAAGTAATACTGAGAGCCGAGTTCGACTCCGTGAATTGACTGGCCACCTAAAAATATTAAGTTTAAGTATAGCTCAAGAATTTGTTGTTTTGAAAGAGTTTTTTCTATGTTATATGCTCTTGCCATTTCCTTTACTTTTCTCATTACATCTCTTTCATTTTCCTTCGTTAGGTTTTTAACTAGCTGTTGAGTAATCGTACTTCCTCCATAGTCAGCTTCACCTATTCCTATCTTACTTAAAATCCATTTTACAGTTGCTGCAGCAGTTCTTTTTATGTCAACACCATGATGTTCTTCAAATCTCTCATCTTCAATAGAAACAAAAGCTATTGGTAAATATTCTGCCATGTCTCCAATGTTTATCCATTTTCGACTTTCGTCTCCATTTAAAGTTGCAATTAAATTTCCATCCCTATCATATATTTCTGTGTTCAAGTTACTTACCTTTAATTGCTCTTCATCTAGCTTAAAGTCATCACCAAAAAAGCCCATAAATATTCCTGCTATAACTCCTCCACATATAAGCATAGCTAATACTATTAATATAAGCATAATTTTAAAGAATAAACGCAATTTAGGGTGCTCTTTCTTTTCTTTCTTTTTTTTGTCTTTTATTGGTTTGTATACTTTTGTTTTATCTGTTTCTTTACCATTTTCATTCTTTTTTGTATCTTTTTTTCTTTTCATATGCTCCTCCAATTAACGATATTTTCGTCACATATAATATGAACATATACTATTATAGTATATCTTTGCCAAAATAGAAAGTGTTTTAAGAAATTTTTAAATTTCTTTTGTAAGTTCTAAATCTTCTACTGATGTAATAGGCATTGCTCCTTCTTTTAATAAATTATTGGTTCCGTTTGGAATATGGGCTTGTAATATTCCCTGGAACCACATATACTTGTTTCCCTTGTTCTAAAGCAAAATCTACTGTAATAAGGCTTCCACTCTTTTCCCATGCTTCTATTACAATTATAGAATCACTTATTCCACTAATTATTCTATTTCTTGCTGGGAAATGTTTTGGTAGTGGCAAAACCCCAAAACCATACTCAGAAATTATTGTTCCTCCTTTTTTTAAAATGTCTTCATATAATTTTTTATTTTCTTTAGGATATATTATATTTATACCTGACCCGAAGCACTGCTATTGTCTGTTTATTAGCATTTATAGCTCCTATATGTGCATGGCTATCTATTCCTCTTGCCATCCCACTAACTACATATCTATTTTTATTTGATATTTGATATGCCAATTTTCTTGCCACTTCTGAGCCATACAGACTACAGTTTCTACTTCCTATAATTGCAATATTGTTTTTTTGTATTATTTTCTCATTACCTCTTATGTATAACCAATATGGGAAATCGTATATATTCTTCAATTGTTGTGGGTAAAGATTATTGTTTATTGTAATAAATTTTATATTTAGTTTATTTAAAAATTTCATTTCATTTTCTAGATGCTGGTATTTTGTTTTTTTTATTTGTTCACATTGTTTTTGGGTAAATCCTATATGAATAAGATCATTCATTTTTGTTTTCCATATATTTTCTGGTTTTTTATATAATTTTAGAAATGTTTCTATTTGCTTATGAGTTATCCCATCTATTTTTGAGAGACCTAGCCATGAAAGTTCTTGTTCCATTTACTCTCCTTAAATTATATTCCTATGCCCCCAGATTTTTCTTGTTTTGGTTTTTAGCTGATTTTATTACATTATTCATTAACATTGCAATAGTCATTGGACCTACTCCACCAGGAACTGGTGTAATATAACTTGCCACCTTTTCTATCTCTTTAAAATCAACATCTCCACATATTTTTCCATCTTGGTTTCTATTAATTCCTACATCAATTACTGTACATCCTTGTCTTACCATATCTTTTGTTACAAAGTTTGGCTTTCCAATTGCAACAATTAAAATATCTGCCATTTTTGTATGTTTTTCAATTTCTGTTGTCTTAGAATGGCACACTGTTACTGTAGCATCTTTATTTAGCATACACTGAATTAGTGGTTTACCTACTATATTACTCCTACCTAAAATTACCACATGTTTGCCCTTAATTTGTATATTATACTCTTCTAGTATTTTAACGATTCCATATGGTGTACAAGATACAAAAGTATCTTGCCCAAGGCATAGTTTTCCTATGTTTTCAGGATGAAAACCATCTACGTCTTTTGTAGGAGAAATACATTCAAATGCTTCATTTATATTTAAGCCACTTGGTATTGGACTTTGCAACAAGATTCCATTAATATCATTTTTTTCATTTAAAGTAGTAATTAATTTTTTAAGTTCTTTCATTGTTGTTTTTTCTTCTAGCAAATATTCATTAAAATCAATTCCAATTTCATTGCATACTTTGCTTTTATTTCTTACATAAATTTCTGATGCACTATTTTTGCCTACCATAATGACTGCAAGTTTAGGGAATACTCCATTTTTCTTTAAATTAATTACTTCTTCTTTTTGGTTTTCTCTAATTTTTTTTGCTAGCTCTTTTCCATCTAATAAAATAGCCATTTAAATTTTCCTCTCAAAATTTATTTTAAATATGATATAAAAATTTTGTAGTTTAAAATTGCTTTATTATTTAAGCACAATAATTTTCATATTATTTTATAAAAGTAGCTATTATAACGATTATTCCAACTATTACCCTATAAATTGCAAAACCCTTAAAACTGCCTTTTTTTAAATATTCTAATAAAAATTTTATAACAAAAATACCTACTAAAAAGCTTGCTAAAATACCTATGTAAAAAGATAGCTCCCCAAAAGCAAAGTCTTTTATTTTATAAAGTGTTGCAGCAAATACAATTGGAGTTGATAACAAAAAAGTATATTTAGCAGAGCTTTCTCTGTCTACTCCAAGTAATCTTCCTGTTGTCATTGTAACTCCTGATCTAGAAACACCTGGAATAAAAGCTAATGCTTGTGAAAGCCCTATTAAAAAAGTTTGTTTTAAAGTCATATGTTCATAGTCAGTACTTGATTTTGCACTTTTGTCTATAACATAAAGCAAAATTCCCATTATTATTAAAGCAATTCCTATAATTATTGGTTTTTCTAAGGCATCCCCTACAAAATAGTCTAATAAAAATCCTATTATTCCACCAGGTATTGTGGCTAAAACTAAATACCAAAACATTTTTCCTTCTGTTGTTTTTTTCCCTTGGATTTGCTCCCATCCTCCTTTAAATAATTTCAGCCAATCTTTAAAGAAAAATATTGCAATTGCAAGTAATGTTCCGAAATGTAATGCAACGTCAAATCCCTCAAATGAAATCTGAAATGCCGAATTTTTATTCCAGTCTAATAACCAAGGTATTATATATAAATGTGCAGAACTCGATATTGGTAATAATTCAGTTAGGCCTTGTACTATCCCTAAAATAAGTGCTTGAATAATTGACATTTATAGTTCCTCCTATTTTTTTATTTCTTCTAATATATTATAAAAAGTGTCTTTGATAAATTCTGCAGAGGTAATTGGTGCTACTTTACCAGGTAATGAAAGCGCTAAAATTGTTCTGATTCCAAGTTCTTTTGCAACTATATTGTCTACACCTCCTGGCATACTTGCTACATCAATAATAAGTGCTTCTTTATTAACTCGTTCAAGATATTCTCTTGTTAATATCATACTTGGAATTGTATTTATAATAATGTCAAATTTTGATATTTCATTTTTTAAGTTTTTTAATGGCACTAGGTTATAACCATATGCTTTAATCCATGCAAAGTCCTCGTTTTTTCGTGCTTCACAATACACTTTTGCTCCAATTCCGTTTAACATTTTTGCTAGTATTTTTCCTATTCTTCCAAAACCCATAACAAGTACATTGGATCCATGTATTGTTCTAGATGTTTCCTCCATAGCGATTTGTATTGCTCCTTCAGCTGTTGAAATTGTATTTAGCACAGCAAGTTCTTCCCTTTTTAGTAAGTCTATTACTTTGACATCTTCGCTCTCAGCATTTTTTAATATCTCCTTGTTTATATTTCCGGCTATCAAAGTCTTTCTTTTCAAACTTTTGATTACATTTTTTACTTCAATTTGTTCTTTTCCAAATGGATTACTAATATATATTCCATCACTACTAAATGGAATTCCAGCTATTACTATATCTACATCTTCTACTGCATCTGTTATTGTATTAGAAATTTTAACTTGCTTTATCCTTTTTAATACTTCTGCATTTTCTAATCCATAAGTATAAACCTTCCATCCTTCTTTTGCAAGTATTCCGAATTAAATTTACAATTCTTAAGTCTCCACCAATTACAGCTAATTTCTCTTCCAAAAAATCACATCCTTTTTCTTTTTATTTTATGAAAAAAAATGTGATTTTATAATTAATTATAAAGTTTTTTCATTTTCTCGTTGTCTTTGTTTTAGTTTTGTCTCTTTTCCTAAGTCTTTTAAATTTAAGTTTTCCACAACATAATAAGTTTTCTCTAAGTATTCAATATTCTTCTGGATTTTTACACTTATATTTTTTTCTGTCTGCTGCAGAATTTCTTTTGGATTTACAATATAAGCTTTAATTGGTATTAATATTGGTTCTCCTTCTGCTTTTTTCTTAAATGAGCTCTCCAATTCTATTGCTTTATTTACAAATGTAATTGCTTTTTCTTTTTCTCCTTTTAACATATATATTTTAGCTAGTTCAAAATAAGCCATTGCTTCTAATTCTTTGGAATATAAACATTGTGTAAAATATTTTTCTGCCATCTCGATATCTCTATATATAAGTCCAATTTGCCCTAAATTATATAATGCTGCATACATGCTGTGGTTTATGTTTGCTGCCTTTTCATAGCATAATTTTGCGTTCTGGAAATCATTTAATCTTGTATATGCAATGCCTAAATTATAATATAATTCATATTCTTGAGGATTATATCTTAGTGCATCCATATATACGTTTATTGCTTCTTTATATTTTTCACGTTCACATAAAAGCTCGCCTAGTAAATTAGATGCCATATAATAATCTGGTTTTTTCTCAAGTAAGTTTTGAAGCATAGTAACAGATTCATCTCGTTTTCCTATGTCACTTAGTAAGTAGGCTACTTTGTAATATGAATCATAATCTTTTTTATTGCAGTCAATCGCCTTAACATATTCGTCAATGGCCTTTTCAATGCTAGCTTCTTTTTCATAAATTTCGGCTAACATTTTATATCCTATATAACTTTCTGGATATTTAGTTACCATTTTTATTAATATGTCTTTTGCATTTTTATTATCTTTTAGCATTAAATAAAGTTTTGCCTGTATTTCGCTCATTTTTTCAGAAAAATTGTGGCCTCTATGTTCTAGCAGTAAAATTAAAATTGGGACAATTATGGCAAATATATACATAATTATTTTAAGTATAGTATTAGCATAAAGTCCTGTCATGATTTCGATAAAATTAATTGTAATGCCAATAGCTTGTATAATTAATATAGCTATATAATTTGTATCGTTTTTATGTATCATTTTAAAAAATATAAAAATGAATAAAAAAAAGGCAATTACATTAAATATGATTTTTTCAACTATAATCATGTTTTATATCATTCCTTTCTCAATGCATAATTATAAGTCATGATTTTTTGCCTTTTTGTGTTTTTTGCTATTTGTCAAATTTTTTGTTGTAATTATCGATACATTCTGCAATAATGTCTTCTGCTTCTTTTCTGCCTAAAACTTTTTCTACCATAGTTTGTTTTCCTTCTAACTGTTTATAAACTTCAAAAAAGTGCATAATTTCTGCAGAAATATGACTTGGTATTTCTGTAATATCTTGGTAACAATTTAAAAAAGGATCTTTTTTAGCTACTGCTATAATTTTCTCATCATGTTCGTCACTATCTACCATTTTTATAACACCTATTGGATAGCATTCAACCAATGTTAATGATATTATTTTTTCCTGACATAAGACCAGCACATCTAATGGGTCATTATCATCTGCATAAGTCCTTGGTATAAATCCATAATTTGCTGGATAATGTGTTGCTGTATATAATACTCTGTCCAATTTTAACATTCCCGTTTCCTTATCTAATTCGTATTTATTTTTTCCACCTTTACTAATTTCTATTATTGCAACAAAATCATCCGGCTTAATCCTGTCTTTTGCAATATCATGCCATATGTTCATTTTTTTCCTCCTAAAATTTCTTATTTTATCATTATACAACGCTTTATAGGATTTGTAAACAGTTAGCCTTTATTTTATGTGAACAATTTCTTTGTTGTTTCTACATTTTGCTTTCATCTATTAGTATATCTTTTATCTCTCTTATTATTTTTACTTCTAATTGTTTCCAATTTAAATTTTCTATGTATTGAATAGATGTGCTAGAATATAGTCCCTCTTTTTGTGCTATTTTGTTCCACTCCCTAGAATTTGGAAAATTTCCCTCTATAATTAGTTGAGTTAATCTTTTCTTTGTTTCCTTGTAGTTTTGCATATTTTCTCTTCTATTATAATATAGTTCCATAATTAGTTCTACTTTTTTTTCGTCGATTTCTTCCTCTTTTGTAAAGTTTAACAGCAAATATTTTAAATCCTCTTTTTCCATATTATTTAGCACCATCCTATTATTTCCAAATTATATGGTAACTTAAATTATATAGTCAAACCATAATTCGACAAATTTCTAAATTAATATGTTTTTTTGTCTTGAGTTTTTAGAAGAAGAAAATAAATTGTATTAGAATATATAAAATTAAAACCTACAATATAGTATTTAAACTACTTGTAGGTTTTTTCATTATTTTGGCTGGGGTGGGAGGACTCGAACCGCCGAAATGCATGAGTCAAAGTCATGTGCCTTACCACTTGGCTACACCCCAATATACTTTTGGCTGGGGTGGAAGATGGGACTCGAACCCACGGCCTCTGGTGCCACAAACCAGCGCTCTAACCAACTGAGCTACATCCACCATATTGCTACTCTAATATTCTTACTAGAGTAGCAATATTTATTTTAAACAATTTTTATTAATTTGTCAACTATTATTTCCAAAATACATCAAATCTGTAATTATTCTTCTTTTGCTAATATAATTATTCTTTTACTGCTGTCATCATTACATGTATATAGTGTGATTTCTCTTGCTCCATTTGTATTCCTATTAATATAAGATGTATCTTCTGATGTTGTTTCAAATTTACTATATACTATGTATTTTACTGTTGTTCCGCTTCTATCTCTAATATATATTTGATCTCCAGTTTCTATTTTGTTGTTATTCGAAAAAAATAATCCATTATGATAATTATGCCCCGCAATAACAGTATTTCCTACCTCATTTAATCCAGGTCCAAATTGGATTGCAACAGCAACTTCTAGCGCCGGGCTCGTTGCATTTTCTAATATTGGACATTCTAAACCTGTTTTTGGTATACTTATATTCCCTTTTTGTACGAACCCCTTATAATATATTTCAGTTTGTTCATTATTTCCTGTGTTGCCAGAATTCCCAGTATTATTTAAATTCATATTTGCATATGGATTTGTTATATTATTTCCTGTTCCATTGGAAATGTTAACATTTCCAATACCATTTTGTATGATATTTGACATTTCGTTTGTAACAATTTCGTTAAAATGTTCTACACCTTGTCCGAGTTTCTTTTTCTATGTAGTATTTTCTATAAGTATCTATTCCTAAAAATATAAGTAAGCCCACAATTGCGATGATAGCTATTATTAATAGTGCAGTTAATAAATTACTATATTTGCTATTAAACATATAAAAACCTCCTCTTAAGTATATATATTTATTATATCATATTATCTTATATTTTAATAGTAATTAACTAACAATTTTTGTACCCAATTTTTTTCCACCAATTAAATGAAAATGTAAGTGTTTTACTTCTTGTCCTCCATCTTCTCCGCAATTTACTATAACCCTAAATCCTTTTTCTTTTATATTTTCCTTTTCTGCAATTTCATTTATTACTAAATATATTTTTCCTATTATTTCTTTATCTTCATTAGTTAGTTCTATTAATGACGGAATGTGTTTTTTAGGCACAACCAAAATATGTACTGGGGCAATTGGGTGAATATCTCTAAAGGCTTTTATATTTTCATCCTCATATATAATTTGTGAAGGAATTTCATTTTTTATTATTTTACAAAATATACAATCTTCCATTTTATTTTATACCTCTTTTTTATTATTTCTCTAAAATAGCTTTTATCCTTCTTACACCTGATGAACTTGATTCTTCTTTTTTTATTACAAAGTGACCGAGTTTTCCAGTTCTTTCAACATGTGGTCCACCACATATTTCCTTGCTAAAATCTCCTATTGTATATACTTTAACTTTGTCACCATATTTGTTTTCAAAAAGACCTATAGCACCAGAAGCTTTTGCATCTTCCAAAGACATTTCTTCACATGTAACTTGTAAATCTCTTTTTATTTGCTCATTTACTATGTCTTCTACTTTTTTTAATTCTTCTTTTGTTAATTTTTGTGGATGTGTAAAGTCAAAGCGTAATCTTTCTGTTGTTATATTTGAACCATTTTGTCTTACATGTTCTCCCAATACCTGCCTTAGTGCTTGGTGTAAAAGGTGTGTTGCTGTATGATATGCTGTTGTTTGTTCATTCTGTTCTGCAAGTCCACCTTTAAATTTTTGTTCTGAGCCTAATCTTGATTTTTCTTGATGCTTTTTATATAATTCATCAAACTTATCTAGTTCAAGTTCAACTCCGTTTTCGTTTGCAAGTTCTAAGGTAATTTCTTGAGGAAAGCCATATGTTTCATATAAATTAAATACAGTTTGACCATCAATTTTATTTTTACCCTCTTTTTTTACTTTTTCTACTGCTTTTTTAAATTCTCTTTCTCCGTTTTCGAGTGTTTTTATGAATTTGTTTTTTTCATCTATTAATATATTTTTTATGGTTTCTTTGTTTTGATTAAGTTCTGGATACATTTCATATAAATTTTCTACATATATATCTACTAAATTAGTTATTTCGTTTAAGTCAATTTGTAATTTTTTTAGATGTCTTGTCATTCTTCTAATTAATCTTCTTAACACATAGCCTCTATCTATATTGCTTGGCCTACCCCCATCTGCTATAATCATCATGCTTGAACGCAAATGCTCCGCAACAATTCTTGTGCTTTGGATATTATCTATTTTGGCTAATTCCTTTATTTTTTTCATTACTGGTGCAAACAGTTCTGTTTCATATGGTGTCTTTTTCCCTTGTAAAAGCATTGCCATTCTCTCTAGCCCAAGCCCAGTATCTACATTTTTTTGTTTCAATTTAGAATATGTACCATCTGAATTTTTAAAAAATTCCATAAATACATTATTCCAAATTTCCACATATTTTCCACAATCACATGCTGGGTTGCAATTTGGTCCACAAGCTGGTTTCCCTGTATCATAAAAAATTTCCGTATCTGGCCCACAAGGTCCTTCTGAACCTGCTATCCACCAGTTGTTTTCTTTCCCGAAATAATATATTTTATTTTCTGGAATTCCTGCTTTTTTCCAACATTCAGCTGAAACTACATCTTGCATAGCGTCTTTATCACCTGCAAAACATGTAACTGATAATTTTTCAATAGGTATTTGTAATTCTTTAGTTAAAAAATCAAAGCTCATGTGAATTGCTTCTTCTTTAAAATAGTCTCCTAAAGACCAATTTCCTAACATCTCAAAAAAAGTTAAATGCCTATTATCTCCCACATCATCAATGTCTACTGTTCTTACACATTTTTGATAATCTGCAAGTCGTTTTCCCTCTGGGTGTTTTTCTCCTAATAAATATGGTATTAGAGGTTGCATTCCTGCCGTTGTAAACAATACTGATGAATCATTTTCTGGAATTAGTGATGCACTTGGTATAATATGATGATTGTGTTCTTTGAAAAAATTTAAGTATTTATTTCTAATATCTATTGCTCTCATTTTTTTCACGTTCCTTTCAGCTTTTTTGTTTTTATGATTTAACATTATATTACAAAAGATTACTAAATGCAAGGCTCCCAAGGATTATTACATAAAATTTGTAGATAGTTAAACCTATTATTTAACTATCTACAAAGCAAACTATATTTCCATTTGGCTCCCTAAAAATCCTGCAGCTGATTGGACAACTTTAAATTCTGTTTCTCCCATTTTAGTGTTCTGATCTTTTGATAAAAGAATAACACTTCCAATAACATCTCCTTGAGATATAATGGGATATATTACTTGTGAATTGTATTTACGTTCACGATTATCATTTTCTGTAATAGGCAGTGAAATCTCGTTATTGTCTTTGCTTGTATATATTTCTTTATTTTCCATTATTTCTTCTAATTCTTTACTTAAAGATTGTTCTAGAAATTCTTTTTTAGATCCTCCTGATACAGCTATTACCGAGTCTTTATCTGTAATACAAGCAATATGCCCTGTTGTTTTAGCAAGTGCTTCTGCATATCCAGTTGCAAATTCTGAAAGTTCTCCAATTGGTGAGTATTTTTTTAGTATAACTTCACCTTCTTTATCTGTAAATATCTCTAAAGGGTCTCCTTCTTTGATACGTAATGTTTTTCTTATCTCTTTTGGTATTACAATTCTTCCTAGATCATCTATTCGTCTTACGACTCCTGTTGCTTTCAATGTTTTCCCTCCTTTTAATTTATGTCTACTGTTATTATTTCAAAAGGAAGGGTTTTTATGCATTTTTTTGTTTAAATTGTAATTTTCCGTAATTTTTTAGTTAGTATAAATATTTAATTTTACACCAGCATCATAATTTATTGGTTCTATTATATAAATATATATAGTATGTGCTAGTTATGTGTTCTCTGTTTTAGAAAAGATGCTACCTTTATATTTGTCTAATATATAGCCTAAATCTTTTGAAAATTCGTCTAGCATAACTATTTTTATACTTGTGTCTTTTCCCTTTATATAGTCATCTATTACTTGCTTTAGTTGCTTTATATTTTTCATTTCTGGTTCTATTTCTCTTTGATGTTTGTCAACACGCTGTTTTAATATTTCTCTTATTGTTACTATATCTTCATTGCTTGCACATGAAATTCTTTGGAACATTTGGTATATATCATAATATTTAAAAATAGGCACATCCATACATTCTTTTTCAAATCTGTCATAAAATGCTTCCATTTTCATTGGAATGCACTTAAATATTTCTTCTGCTTTTTCTTTGTACATTTTATCTTTAAGTTGTGCATTTATTTCATAAAAGTGTTTTAAAATGTCTTCCATCTCACTGCTATCTATAATAGAAAGCTGTGATAATTCGTCTTCTGGTTTTTCACAATATTCTGAGTTTAATGAAGCCACATTCATTCCATTGAAGAACATTGTTTTTACAGTTTTTATATCATATGATATAAGTCCTCTTTTTGAAAAGTAAACAAAATATGCAAACAATTTTACAACTTCTATAAGTGATATTTTTCCTTCTTTCATATCACTTATAATGCTTTCTATTATTTTGTCAAATTCATCATCTGCAATTTTCCAGTACTCTTCTGTAAGTAGCCTCTTATAGCCTGGTAATTTTTCCGTATCTATTGTGTTTATAATAGTTTCCATGTCTGTTTTAAATACTTTCATGTCAAAAATTCTTGTTCTTACATATATCTCTATAAATTTAAAGAAACGATATTCTGATTTGAAGTTATAATAGTAATTATTATCAAATTCTTTTATATAAAATTGCCTGTTGTCCATAAGTACTCTTGATGATACTAATATGGATTTGTATTCTTCATTGCTCATGATATTGATAAATTTATCTTTCGTAATTTTGCCTGCTTTTATTTCAAATGATATTGCAATTGTAAATATAAGCATTGTCTGCATGATTCTATAATTTGTTTTTGGATAATTTTTATTTACCATTTCATATATTTTTTTAAAGTCATTTAATGCATGTTTTAATATTCTTAGGTTCCTCGTTCCGCTTTTGTTAAAAGTGGATACAATCGCTCCTGTATTTTCTCTAAGAAAGCGTATTAAATCTGAATTGGTTTCATAACGCATAAGCAATCCGTTTATAATGTAGTTAAATTCCGGTGCATATTCAAAAGTTTCTCCTATTAATTTTTCTTTTATCCTTTCATAATCATTTGCTTTATCAAAAACATATTCTATTTTGTCTCGTATTTTTTCTACCATTGGCTTTTCTGTTTTAGAAAGATCACCTTCTTTATCTAGCAAATAAGTTGCAATAAATGTTTTCATTTCGAGATTTGTGCTTTTTAATTTTGTAGAAAGCTCTTTTTCATTACATATGATAATTGTTTTAATATGGTCATGTTCTACAAAGTTATTTATATAACCTAATATGTCTATAACATCAACATTTGCTCTTTCTAAATCGTCAAAGCAAAGTACTTTATCATCTGTGGAGAAAAATTTTGCATAATCTATTTTATCTCCATTTTGTGTAACTCCAAAAAAGTTTGCCATATCAAGTCCTGTTTTAGCATATTCTGGTATTGCAGTTTGACCATTTGAATTCATGTACTTTTTTAAATTTTTGTCCATTAATTGGGTAGTTTCAATAAATATTTTTTTGCTTATATCTTCTAAGTTTGAGATTCCATATAATGACATATATATTGTTGTATACTGTTTTCCATTAAATTGCATACCGTCTATTCTTTTACGAATTTTGTTATTCCAGAAATATGTTTTTCCACTTCCCCATTCACCATTTATCATAATAGCATAGTCTGTATATTCTGCTCTTACATAATCTAATATACTTTCTACTAAATCTTCCATATTACTTCCTTTCTATTGCATAAATAGTATTTTTAATCTTTTGCAATTGTAAGTACGGCTATTTCTTTTGCACCTGATTTTTTTAAAACTTTGCTACATTCTTTTACTGTATTTCCAGTTGTATAAATATCATCAAATAGAATTATCTTATTTTCTTTTATTTTTTGTTCATTTTTTATATCATATGCATCCTTTACATTTATTCGTCTCATTTGCTTGTCTAAACTGCTTTGCATTTTAGTAGGCCTTTTTTTATATAATACATCTTTAATACATTCTATTTGCAATTCTTTTCCTATTATTTGTGCAACAAGTTCTGATTGATTGTAGCCCCTTTGAATTTGTTTTTTGTGGTACATTGGTACAGGAATTATTATATCATAACTTTTTAAAAATCCACATATTTTTTCATTATTTAACAAAAGTTTAGCAAATGTATGTGCAAGTTCTGGTTTATCATTAAATTTAAAATCAATCATTTTTCTTCTAATATTTTCTTTATATAAGTAACCATATAAATAATGTTTAAAATAGCAACTTTTTGATACATTTATATTTGTAATAGATTTTTCAAAACCTAATTTTGTTTCACACTTTTTGCATAAATATTGTGTGTTAATTTTTCCACAAAATCCACATTTAGCGGGAAAAATTAGTTCTAGTAATTTATTATTCATTTTTGCTCCTTAAAAAAAGTTGCCCCCAGAATTAAAGTAATTTTTCAATCTTATATTTTAGGCCGCGTATTTCGTGTTTTACTATCCGCATTTTTTACCATGAACTCTATTATTTTATTCGAGCCTATTACAATTAGCAATTTTTTAGCCCTGGTTATTGCAGTGTATAATAGATTTCTGGTAAGTAGCATTGGAGAAGAAGGTGGTATTACTAGAATAACTACATTAAATTCACTTCCTTGTGATTTATGAATTGTAATGCTGTATGCTAATTCTAATTCATCTAAGCTTGTGTATGCATACCATGATATTTTGTTATCATCAAATTCTATTTTTATTTGCTTTGATTCTTGGTCAATTTGTACAATAGTTCCAATTTCCCCATTAAAAATACCTGTACCATTTTCTAAGCTGTTCTTTTTTTCCCAAAATATATCATAGTCATTTTTTATTTGCATTACTCTATCGCCTTGTCGAAAAATTTGATCCCCATATGTTTTTTCTTCTTTTTGTTCTCCTTTTGGGTTTAATGTGTCTTGTAGTGCTTTATTTAATTCCTTTGTTCCAAGCATTCCCTTTTTTGTTGGTGTTAAGACTTGCATATCCTTATAGAACTCATAATTACCATATTTTTTAAGTCTATCTTTACAAAGTGATAATACTTGATACAGCATTTTTTCTTGTGATAATTCATTTATGTAGAAAAAATCTTCCTCCGTTTCTTTTACTTCTTGTGAATTTTTAGAAATAAATCCTTCTCCATTGTTTACATGGTGTGCATTTACAATAATTTTGCTTTTGGCTGCTTGTCTAAAAATTTTGTTTAATTGAATTACAGGTATTTTATTTGATTCAATCATATCTTTAAGTATGCTACCGTGGCCCAACTGATGGAAGTTGGTTACTATCTCCTACTAATACAAGCTTTGTTCCCAAGTAAATGCCTTTAAGCAGATAATTCATTAGAAACAAATCTACCATTGACATTTCATCAACTATAATAATGTCTGCATCAATTGGTGCTACTTCATGGTCTATATTTTCCAGCTTGTTTTCCTCTTGTATTTTGCCTATTTCTAATAATCTATGAATTGTCTTTGACTCTCTTCCTGTTGTTTCTGTCATTCTTTTTGCTGCTCGGCCTGTTGGAGCACACAACGCTACCTTCATTTTTTTGCTTTCATATATTGCAATAATTTCTTTTATTATCGTCGTTTTTCCCGTTCCGTGGTCCTCCTGTTATAATACATACGTTGTTATCATTTACTGCCTCCACCGCCTCTTTCTGTTTTTGAGACAATTCAATGTCGAGTAGTTTCTCTTGTTTTTTACATTCAGGCGTAAAATTTTTTATCATTTTAACATTTTTACTTAATAGCAATCCCTGTATCTTTTCTGCAACATTTTGCTCTGCCTTATATAAAGGGTATAAGTATACCCATTCTGAGTCTTTGCGATTTTCTGCTATTATTTCTTTTTTTGCTTTTAGATTAATAAAGCCATCTTCTACTTCTTCTTTTTTAACATCTATCATTGTTGATACATATTGTAATAGATTTTCTTTTTCTATACATGTATGTCCGTTATATGTTACAAGTATAAGTGCATACTTTAATCCACTTTCTATTCTTTTTAGATTATTATGTTCTATTCCGAGTTCTAGTGCTATTTTATCTATTTTTTTAAAGTCGACGCCATATGTAATATCTATTAGTATATATGGGTTTGATTCCACTACATGAATAGCATCAGAGCCAAGAGCATCATAAACTTTTTTTGCATTGTTACTGCTTATACCAAATCTATCTAAAAAATTTACAATTTGCCACATTTCCCACTTTTCATTGAATTCTTGTGCTATTTCTTTTGCTTTAGTTTCATTTATGCCTTTTACATTTGCAAGTTTATGTGGTTCAAATTTAAAAATATAAATTGTCTCGTCTCCAAACATTTCTACTATTTTTCTAGCTGTCGCAGGTCCAATACCTTTTATAATTCCTCCGGAAAGATATTTTTCTATTGCATCTTTTGTTTCTGGCATAATTTTTTCAAATGTATCTATTTTGAATTGTCTTCCATAATCTTGATGAACTACATACTTCCCAATTAGTTTTAAGCAATCTCCTTTATTAATAAAAGGAAGATAGCCTACTGCTGTAATTATTTCTTCTTCAGTTTCTACATTACAAATTGTATAGCCATTTGTTTCATTTTGATAAATAATTTCCTCTATGCTTCCTTTTATCTCCACTTTTTCCCCCTTAATTATATTTGTTTTGGCTTTTCTTTTATAAATTTCTTTGTACTTGTAAATGATTTATTTTCCAGTTCATACTCATTCTCATTATATATATTCATCTTATTTAATGCTACATTCATCACTATGTTCTCAGCCCACCATGGGTTTTTGACAAATACCGGTCCTAAGCAGTTTGTGAAAATAACGTTTTTAACTCTTGCTCCTTCTTTGCTTGTATTATTATTTCCATAACCGTAAATTATTGTCCCTAAAGGCTCTTGATTATTTAGTTCATAGTCTATCATCTGAATTTGAGAACCGATTATCTCTTGTTTTGTTTTCTCAATTACAAAATGTAAGTCATCTCCTATTACCGTTTTTCTTTCCTTGCATGTCATATCAAATATTCCTAGCCCTTCTATTTTTTCACCATTTTCACGTATTGTCTCTTTTGCTAGTAAACATCCTGTTGTTCCAATAGTTATAAAATATTTCCTTGCATCGATGTATTCTTTCAATTCATCCATTTGTTTTGAAATAGCTTCTTTAATATCATATATTACTTTTAATTCTCCAGGTGGGCAAAAAATTATATCCGTGTTTTTAAAGTCTATTTTTTCTGAATATTCATTAACTCTTTTTATATTAATTGTAATTCCTAAGTTCTCACAAACTCTTTGAAATGCTTGTACACTGCCTCTTTCTCCATGAAGATTTAAAATATCTGGGTATAGCCATACTAAATTTATAACCACTTTATCCATTTGCTTTTTCCTCCTCGGCTAAGAAATTCTTAATATTAGAATATGGTTTCATTCCAGTTAAAATATAAATGTTTTTAGTTTTTATATCATCCATTTTTTTTAATATGACAGAAATATCCTCTTCATAATCATATATTTCTATTTTCGATGGATCAGCTCCATCATATATTATTCTGTTTGCTGTGTCATAACAAACTGTTTTTGAAAAAACAATATATTTTTCGACTGGAGTATTGGCTATATCCTTAAAATTGCAATCATAAAAGTAAAATGTATTTGAATAATAAGGTAAAAAGTCTTTTACTTCATAAAGCCCTATAAAAATTGCTTTTTCAGTTTTGTCTTTTGCAACAGTATCTAAAGCAGATTGTAGAGTTTCTGGATTTTCTTGTTTCATCCTTAGGTAATGAATTACCTTATCTTTATATTTTAATATTTCTCTTCTTTCTCCAGGATTTACAAATGTTTTAAATCCTTGGTTAATTTCTTCTTCAGTAAGTCCTATTTTCTTAGATACGGAAACAGTTGCTGCATAATTATAAATGTAAAATGGTGTATTATATGTAATAGAATAAGTTTCGTTATTACATATTATTTTATTTCCTTCAGAATCTATATTTGAAACATAAATATCCGGTTTTTCTTCTGATGAGTAATTGCAGTTTGTGCAATAAAATTTCCCTATACTTTCTAAATTAAAGTATTCGTATTTTATTATATGATTGCACTTTGGACATGGCATGGTAATATCATAAAAATTGCTTTTATTAAAGCTCTCATCATTTTTATTTACACTGAAATATATAACTTGTCCTGCTTTATCTTCTAATCCTTTACTTCTTGGCTCTTCGTTGTTTAAGAAAAGAACAATATCTTTATTAATTACTTCTGCAAATTTCCTATAAATAAAGTCTGGGTCCCCATTTCTTTGAACTTGGTCTTTTTGCAAGTTGGTTATTACTAGGTTTTTAGCTGGTAGCACTTTATATATTGATGGCAAGCTTCTTTCGTCAATTTCTAACACTAAAAACTCTTTGTTAAATTTCCCTGTTAGAGTAGAATTTTTTATTAAAGTTGTTGCTACTCCTCCCATCATATTTGCCCCTTCTCCATTTGTTGCTGTTTTTCTATTGCTTTGTTTGATTGTATGAGCAATTAAATTTGTAGTAGTTGATTTTCCGTTAGTTCCAGTTACCATTATAACCTTACTAAAATCAATATTTTTAAAATGTTTTACAAAATCATTGCACAATGCTGTGGCAATTTTTCCTGAAATGTTTGTGCCTCTTTTTTTATCTACAAGTTTAGCTATATTTGCAACTGCTTTTCCCACAAGCAATGTAATGTGAAATGGTATTTTCATAATAAATTTCATCCCTTTCTCTTTTTGCTATGAAGTTACACATAATAATGAAAGAATTACTTTCAAATTACGCTCCCTAACGTTTTAGCTTGCTGATTATTATGTCTCTTATTTCATAAACATATTTCTCTCCTAATATTATTAACATGAAAAAATAAATTATTGCACCTAAAATTACTTTTGTTATAACAGAGGCAACATCATTAGAAATAAATATTCCAAGTACTAAGCAAACTATTAGCATAATTAAAGATGCAATCAAATATTTTTTCATATATCTGAGTGCTTGTTTAATTGGTAGTTCCTTTTTTACATACAATATTTGTATAATAACGACTACAAATTGGGCTATTGTTGTTGCTACTGCAGCTCCAATTGCACCTGCAATTGTTATTGCAATCAGGTTTAAAATTATATTTACTATTAATCCTGCTAATATTGAAAAAGTATATTCTTTTTGTCTTTTAGTAGGCAGTAAGTACTGAGTTCCTATTACATTTGTTATTCCACATAATAAAATCATTGGAGCTAGTATATTTATTATTATAACTGATTTGTCATAGCCCTCTCCTAAAAATATTGGTACAAATTCTTTAGATATGGTTATTATTCCCATCATCATAGGAAATGCCAAGAAAAACGTAAATCTAAAAGATTTTATAATATATTGATTTAATGTTTTTTTGTCTCCTGTTGCAAATGTGCTGGCAATTCTTGGAACCATTACAACTCCCAATGAAGAAACTACTGTAAATAATACATTAATTAACTTATATGCTTCTTCATAATTTCCTAGTTCAGATTTTTGTTCTATCATATAGCCTATCATTGTTCTGTCAACAATATTATACAGCTTTATTGCAATTTGTGGGATAAAAAGCAATATTATTGGAATCATATGTCTTTTAATATTTATGTGCTTTATTTGTATTCCCTTAAAATATCTTGGCAAATATAACCATAGTGATAAGTTTCCAAGTAAATCTGCTAGTGAATAAATTAGCAGATACTTTGATAAATCTTCACTTGTTTTTACAAATAGAAATATAGAGCATACACTTGCTGTTCTTACTATAACATTTCTTGTTACAGTTTTTTTAAATTCTTCTATTCCTTGGAAAAACCAGCTTATATCAAATACTGATGCTAGTAAATATAAAATTAAGATTTGATAATAGGTGCTATATTCATTATTTCTTGCATATGTAAAAAAATAAATTAGAATAGATATAGACATGGTTATAAAGCGAAAGATAATTATTTCAATAAATATTTTCTTTCGCTTGTTATTGTTTTCTCTTGCATATGCAATTTCTCTTTGTCCATATAGTGAAACGCCTAATGTACCAAATAAGCTAAAATATGTTACAATTGATATTGTAAAACTATAAATTCCTACATTTTCCGCACCTAGCACTCTTGAAATATATGGTGTTGTTATGATTGGAAGTACAAGTATTAATACCTGATACACCAAATTATAAAGATAATTTTTCTTGATGCTCTTTGTCTCCAAAGTTATCCTTTCCTTTCATTATTTTTCTTTGATACTAAATTTTGTATTGTCTAAACGAAAGGTTATGTTCCAAATCATATAAATTAGATAAAATGCAATGTTTTCTAAATGTATAAAATTAATTTTTACCTGTAATTAATATTTTGGTACAACCCGGATACATTATATTATAAATTTTCTTAAATTACGATAGTTTTTTATAAAAAAATTACTTTTAGGTTTCTTCTTACACACCGAGCACCGGGTGGAAGCCACGATCGCTACTCTCACTACCACTCGAGTAAGCGAAAGCAAACGTGCCTGCACTGACCTCGCTGTAAAAAGCACCACCGCGAAGGAAAAACGGGTCCCCGAGGTAAGGAAAGTTAGCGTAGTCACTATTCCATGACAAGTTCCACGCAGCTCCTGCATCATTTCGGCTAGTCTCCCATATTGCATCTCCATATTTGTTACTATTTGCCTGATAATTTGCTTTCCTATCCGTTTCATTATTTTCTTCTCCTGTTCCTGCATATTCTTGTTTTTCTCCTGGTTCTAAGTTCCTAAAGTATTCTACATAGCTCGTTGTTCCATTTGTTAGGTAACTTGCCATGTGTTCCCATGCCCCTCCTGATAGGTCATATATTCCATATATGTTTCCTGTGCTACTTCCTCTTTGCCCTTCTTCTGTTTGGTATCTATAATATGTTCTTGTATATGGGCTTCCACTTTCGCTTCCATCTTCTGCATAATTTTGATATGTTATGCTTATTGTATCTGGATTGCTTTTGTCTATATTGCCTATTGCTTTACTTGCTCCTGATATAGCTTCGTCTCTGCTACTTCCTACCATTCCTGTCATTGTTGTATAGTATAAATTGTGTTTGTATGTTGCATTTTCATTTTCTACTATGTCTCCTTCATGATATGGATTTGCCCATACTCCTGAATTTGCATCCGCATTTGTTTGCTTGTTTCCATAATCGCTTTGTGTTAAATATGCTATCGCTCCCCATTCACTGTTCTTCATCATATGTGCTTCTATTCCTCTTAGTCCATGTATGTTTCCTTCTGCTGTCATCCTTTTACATGCTTCATATATTTGCTGAACTGTTATCGCCCTCCAACTTGTTACATTTGGTCTTATTGTTATTTCATCTGTTTCATTATTCGTCCTTCCATATTTTACTCCTAAATTTGGGTTTTCTTCTGTTGTTGTGTTACTACTTGCTTCAAATTTTCCTACCCAAAATCCTGTTATTTCTTTCCTTCCACCGTTTTCTGCTTCTCCTGTAAATGCTGGATGTACTACATATTCTTCTCCATTTGTTTGGTTACTCCTTATTGCTTCCCCTCCTTTATACTTATCTTCTACTCCATATAGAAATTGTATCTCTATTTCTCCTTCTATTGGCAAGCTTGCCTCTTCTTCTGGATGATATCCTTTTGTTATTTTATATGCATATCTTGGTATCCATACATACATCCCTATTATATCTTCTTCTAATATACTACTCCCTGTTCCTGCTGCTTTGTATTCTTCCCTTTTTGCTTCCTTTACTGTTACTGCATTTGCCCATTTCTTATTTTGGGTATCATATTCATACCAATTCTTATCTTTGTTACTACTATCTGTTTTTTTCCACCCATTTTCATAATATACCGGTATCATTCCTTCTCCTAGTTTTGGTGGATTTGCTTCTTCTACTTCTGCTTCTCCTCCTGTTCCTCCTCCTTCTATTTCATTTGCTATCATGAATATGTTTTTTATTGCATTACTCTCTTCTCCTACTGCTCTATTCCAACTTTCTACCGCCTCTTCTGCTTTCCCTATTAATCCTTCTTCATCCATTGCTAAATTTATTGCTATCCCTGCTAGTATTAATATCACTATTATTGTTATTACTAAACTTACTAGGGTTATTCCTTTTTTTCCTTTGCTTTTGTTTTTCTCTTTCATTTTTGGCTCCTCTCCTTTTTGGCTTTTTACCTTTTTATTTCTTTTTTATCTTTTTTGCACACAAAAACTACCCATCTCGTACATGATTTGTTTCATGACAAGATAGGTAGCTTTTTTTATCTCTTTTTTATTTGCTTTATTGGTTAAATTTAATTGTGTGTGTGTGCGTGTACAACCACGCGGGTTTCCTCCTCTTTACCTTTTGTGCTTTCCTTTATTTCCTTTTGTATTTGGCTTTTATCCATTTTAAAAAATATATTTTTCTACGTTTGCTCATTTATTTTTTTATATTATATTTTCCTTCTTCCTTTGTCAAGCATTTATAATATTTTTCGTGTTTCCCATTTATTAATCTTACTGTATATATTTATTTTTAACCTATTATTTACCAATGAATTTAACTGTACAGTGTTTAAAATTCTATTATATATTAAAGTATATAATAAGTGCTCCTGCCATTGTCATTATAAAACCCATTATTTTTAGTCCCATACTTGCTTCATTTTGGTCTCCGAATCCAAATATCTTTCTTGTGATTGGTCTTGCGTCATAAATTAAAATCACACCTAAACATACTATTAACCCACCCAATACAGTCAATGCTTTTCCCATGCTATATCATTCCTTTCTTATAACTCATAATTGGTCTTTATATTTCTATTCTATTTTTAAATTTCTTTTGTACTATTTGTTTTAATTTTTTGTTTTCATCTTTTTCTAATAGTGCATCATCTTTTATTATGCTGTTTGCTAACTCTTGTGCTTCTTTTAGAATAGGCATATCTGTAAACAAATTTGCTATTTTAAACTCTGGTAAGCCATGTTGTTTTGTTCCAAAAAATTCTCCTGTTCCACGTAATTTTAAATCTTCTTCTGAAATTATAAATCCATCATTTGTTTCCTGCATAACTTTCATTCTTTGTCTAATTACATCTGTGTTCCCTTGATATTTTAATATACAATAAGATTGTGCATCTCCCCTTCCCACTCTTCCTCTTAGTTGGTGTAGCTGAGCTAGCCCAAATCTTTCTGCATTTTCTATTACCATAATTGTAGCATTTGGAACATTTACGCCTACTTCTATTACAGTTGTTGAAATTAATATATTTATATTTCCATTTTTAAATTCTTCCATTATTTCGTCTTTATCTTTTTGTTTCATTTTTCCATGTAGAAATTCTACTTTATATTGAGGGAATACATCATTTTTATAGTAATTTGCAAGTTCTAACACAGATTTTGCATTTATTTCTTCGTTTTCTTCTACTAGTGGACACACTATATATGCCTGCCTTCCTTTATGAATTTGCTCTTCTATAAAACGGTTTACTCTTTGTCCTAGTTCCTTAGTTACGGCATATGTTTCTATCTTTTTACGATTTGGAGGTAGCTCATCTATAATTGAAATATCTAAATCACCATATAATATCAGTGCCAACGTTCTTGGTATAGGTGTTGCTGTCATTACTAACACATCTGGGTTTTCCCCTTTTGAAACTATATTGTTTCTTTGCCTTACTCCAAATCGGTGTTGCTCATCTGTTACTACAAAACCTAGTTTTTTAAATGTGACATTATCCTCAAGTAGGCTATGAGTTCCTATTATAATATCTATTTGTCCATCAGATAGTTTGACAATTATCTCTTTTTTTTTCTTTTGGCTAATTCCACTAATTAGTAATTCAATTCTAATGTTATATGTAGATAATATTTCCCTAAAACTTTCTAAATGTTGCTGTGCTAAAATAGCTGTTGGTACCATAACAGCAACCTGATAACCACTCTTTACTGCCTTATATGCTGCTAGAATACTAACTATAGTCTTTCCGTGAACCAACATCCCCTTGTAAGAGTCTATTCATTGGTTTTTGGTTTTCCATATCACAATCTATTTCCTCTAATACTTTTAACTGTGCTTTTGTTAGATTAAATGGCAAATTATAAATAACATCAGACATTTTTACTTCTTTAGGAAATTTTATCCCATTTTTTTCTTGATTATATTCGTTTTTTATACTCAAAAGTGCTAATTGCATACTAAATAATTCTTCAAATACAAGTCTTTTTCGTGCTTCTTTAAATTTAAAAAAGTCATCTGGAAAGTGAATTTGATCAATCGCTGTGTTTAGTTCTAATAGCTGTTTTTGCTTTATTATTGTATCAGGCAATGTTTCTTCTTGCTCTCCAGCTTCTTTTAGTCCGTTTTCTATTATAGAGCGAATAGCGTTTTGTGTAAGACCATTTGTTAAGCAATATATGGGAACAATTTTTCCGGTATTTTTCTTTTTTTCTATTGAATCAAATACAGGACTATTTATATCTATTTTTGAAAATTTTACACTAGCTCTGCCATAAAAATAATATGTTTGTCCTAAGTAAAATTTGTCTTTTAAATATGGTTGATTAAACCATGTTATTTGGCATGTTCTTGTGTCATCTCTTACTATTAATTTTTGCATGGTTTTTCCGTTTTTAATTCTTATATTAGAAAGTCTTGATACACATATTGCTTTAATTAATGCCTGTTCTCCATCTTGTAAATCTTCTATTTTTTTTGTTTTGCTTCTGTCTTCATAATCTCTTGGAAAGTAGTTTATCAATTCTTCCAGATTAGATATTCCGTAATTTCTCTAGAAGCTTAGCTTTTACTGGTCCCACTCCTTTAACATACTGAATAGGTTTCATCAAATCCACCATTATTTCACCTTCTCTTTCATTATTGTATATCATATTTTAACCACTAGGACAATAATTTAGTAAAAACTTTTTTAAAACTATTGTATTTTGGTTGTTTTTGTGGTAAACTTAAATACAGTCATAATTAGTTTTCAATTTAGGAGGTGCATTTACATGGCAAAATGCGAAATTTGTAGTAAAAGTGTTAGTTTTGGAAATCAATTAAGTATTACTCGTTCTCATATTAGTAAAAGAAATACTAGAACATTTAAGCCAAATTTAAGAACTGTAAAGGCTATAATTAATGGTCAGCCAAAAAAAATTAAAGTATGTGCTAAATGTTTACGTTCTGGAAAAGTAAATAAGGCTTAACTTTTTTAAAAGCGACCATAGGTCGCTTTTTTGCTTTTAGCTTTTTCGCAGAAGGAATGTTTATGTAAAACCTTCTCAAATATTTAATCTTTAATTCCAAATATTAATTTTACAAATCTTCTTAAGAATTTAGGTACTTTTTTTACAACCACTGTCAATTTTCATCACTCCTTTTATATAAAAATGTAATTTGTATTAGCAAGATAGCCATGTCATACCCACTGCAACTAAGCAAATTCCTATTGTAAATAGCCATCCCGTTATAGGAAGCATTATTACAAATAAAATTCCCAGTCCAAAACCTATTAAACAAACTGCTAACGTTTTTTTTAAAACCCCTAACATAATATCCCTCCAATTTTATTTGTAATAAATTTGTTTTTTATATACTTGTTATTTTTTTATATTATAATATATTAAATTATGTAAAAAAGGTGATTATATATGGACCATTTAAATATAAAAGTAATTGATATCTTAAAAAAAGCATATCCAGATTCTAAATGTAGTTTAAATTTTCAAACTCCTTTTGAGCTTTTAATTGCTGTTATGTTATCTGCACAATGTACAGATGAAAGAGTAAATAAGATTACTCCACTTATTTTTAAGTCTTATTCCACTCCTCAAGATTTTGTAGATATTCCGCTAGAAAAATTAGAAAAATTAATTCATTCTTGTGGTTTTTTCAAAACAAAGGCTAAAAATATAAAGTTATTGAGCAAAAGAATTTTGCAAGATTTTAATGGAGAAGTTCCTAAAAACATGGAAGATTTAATGTCTCTACCTGGTATTGGCAGAAAAAGTGCAAATGTCGTTATGTTAGAAGCATTTGGCATTCCTTCTGGAATAGCAATTGATACTCACGCCAAAAGAATTGCAAATCGAATAGGATTTTCTGAAAGTTTAGATCCTTTAAAAATTGAAAATGATCTTATTAGAATTTTCCCAAAGAAGTATATAAAAGATATTAATCATTTACTTATTTGGCATGGTAGAAATTGTTGTACTGCGCGAAATCCAAAATGCGATAAATGTCCAATTTCCTCTTTCTGCAAAACATATAAGTATAAATTTTCTTGAAATTGTAATAATAACTTTTAAGAGGTGATAATATTGACAAACATTAATTGTTCTTCCAATTGTGTTTATCAAATAGATGGGAAATGTACTTTTACAAATATTTCTACTAAATCTTTTACTCCTTCTTCCGATTGTGCTTATTTTAAAGAGAAATAAGTAATTGCTTTAAAGCCTTCTTGTATTATATTTTACACTATGTTAAAATTTAAGCTGTACACAAGGAGGTTATTATTTTGAAAAAACTTGAAATTTTTTCTTTGTTTATTATAATTTTTATTACAATAGTTGCTATTGTTTTTTTTGCATACCATATTCTTTTTATTAAAAATTTTTCTAATTATTATATACAAGTTTCTTCTAAACCAATTGATTCAAATTCCATTTTGCAAACCAATAATTCACTTCTTTATAATGAGCCTCTTTTAATTATATTAGAGCCAAAGGAAGAGCCAAAACCCAAGAAGCCTACATATTATATTAAAGTTAATGTTGCTGCCAATACAGTTACAGTATATAGTCAAGATCAAAACCATGAGTATTCTGTTCCAGTTAAAGCTTTTGTCTGTTCTACTGGAACAGCAACACCACATTCTCGGCATTTATGCTACTCCTCAAAAATTTTTATGGGTTGATTTATTTGGAAATGTTTATGGTCAATATTCTACCCAAATTGTTGGAGATATATTATTTCATTCTGTTCCTTATAGCCGAAAGTATGATAAGTCAAGTCTTATATATAGTTATTATGACAAGTTGGGTACAAGTGCTTCTGCTGGTTGTGTTCGTCTTACAGTTGAAGATGCTAAATGGATTTATGATAATTGTGAACTTGGAACAAATGTAGAATTTTATGATGATTTTAATACTCCTGGTCCGCTTGGTAAACCTTCTGCACAAAAAATTTCTGGTAATAGAACTCTTAGAAATTGGGATCCTACTGATCCAGATGAGAATAATCCTTGGAAAAAATATTAAAGCTAAAGAAAAGTTCTTTAAATTTATTTTTCAATAAATTTAAAGAACTTTTCTTAGTCGTTGGAAATTGTAATTTATTTGTTCTTTTTTCCTAAAGTAATTTCTTGAAATAAAAAATCTTTTACTTTTCCGAAGTTAACCTTTTGGAACCAAAAATCATGTACCTCTCTTAAAACTTTTTCTTGTTTTGGTGTCATAGTTATAACAACATCTCTGTTTACATCTTGCAATAGAAAAGATTTAATTTTTGACCAAATGCTTACTTCTTGTGGTAAATTTGCTTGCCCTGCTCCTCCAATTTCAGCATTGGAGATGTTACCTATTACTGTTTGTTCTTCCCCTATTTTTTGTTCTTCCACTTTTCTTCCTCCTTTGTGTTTTATTACCAAAATTATGATATACTATTTATACTATATAACTACAAATTTTTCAAGCATTTTAATATTCTTTATTATTAAATATTTGTTACGATTTTGTTACAGTTTTGTTACAATTTCTCCAATTAATTCCATTTTTTCTCTTTTTATAATATGTACTGTTTTAATTTCGTTTTCTTTGGTTTGTTTGTTTTCAACCTTTACCTCCAAATAGTTACTTGTATGTCCTTTTATAAATTCACCTTCTTTTTTTTCAAATAATACATCTAGGTTTTTTCCTATGTATTCTTTTAGATATTCTTTTTCATTTTCATTTGAAAGTTCTATTAGCTTTTTACTTCTTTGTTCTTTTACTACTTGGCTAATTTGTTTTTGCATTTTTGAAGCTTTTGTTCCTTCTCTTTTAGAGTATGGAAATACATGCATTTTATAAAATTTTATGTTTTTTAAATAATAATATGTTTTTTTAAATTCTTCTTCTGTCTCTCCTGGAAATCCAACAATAATATCTGTTGTAAGCATTACTTCTGGAAAAGCTTTTCTTAGCCTTTCCACAACGTTTTTGAACTCTTCTACTGTATAATGGCGGTTCATTCTTTTTAATGTTTCATTACATCCACTTTGCAGAGAAAGGTGAAAATGATTACATAGTTTTTTTAAGTTTTTAATTTTATTTACAAATTCATTCGTTAATATTGTTGGTTCTAGTGAGCCAAGTCTTATTCTTGATAGTCCTTCAATTTTGTTTAATTTTATTAATAAACTACAAAGATTAGTATCTTTTAGGTCTTTTCCATAAGAGGCTATGTGTATTCCTGTTATTACAATTTCTTTTACTCCAGATGCTACAAGTGCTTTTGCTTCTGCTATTATGCTATCTTCATTTCTGCTTCTTACTCTCCCTCTTGCAAATGGTATTATACAATATGTACAATATTTATCACAACCGTCTTGGATTTTTATAACAGCCCTTGTTTTGTCTTCTCTTGTAAGTATTCCTAAATCCAAGAAGTCTGTTTGTTTCATTATGTCTGATACTTGTTCTATTGGTAAATTGTTTTTTCTGTATTCTTCTATTATTTCTATTATTTTATTTTTCTCATTATTTCCTATAATGATATCAATGCCTTCTATTTTTCTTATCTCATCTTTTGCAACCTGTACATAACAACCTGTTGCTATAATTATAGCATTTTTGTTCTTTTTTCTTGCTCTCCTTATATATTGCCTTGATTTTTTGTCCGACATGTTTGTTACCGTACATGTGTTTATTACATATATATCTGCTTTTTCATCAAAAGGTACAATATTATAAGAATTTTGTTCAAATTGCTTAATCATAGCATTTGTCTCATATTGGTTTACTTTGCAACCGTAATGTAATTAGAGCTACGCTTTTTTTTCTTTCCATATTCATCATTCCTTTTTATTATGTCAAAAATAGCCCTAAGCTGATACTTAAGACTATTTTGCTTCTATTTTTTAAGAGGATCTTACCTAAAAAATGAAACTTTATTTTTTTACTTTTCCATCTAATGAATCTAAATTATCTAATGCTTTACCTGTTCCTATTGCTACACATGAAATTGCATCTTCAGCAATCATAACATTAATGCCTGTTTTTTCAGCTAATAGCTTGTCTAACCCATCTACTAAGCATCCTCCACCAGTCATATATATTCCCTTATCACTAATATCTGCTGCTAATTCTGGCGGTGTTCTCTCCAATACGGAATGTACTGCATCTATAATCATGTTTGCTGGTTCATCTAGTGCTTCCATCATCTCACTAGAATATATTGTTATTGTTTTTGGTAGTCCTGTGATTAAATCTCTTCCGCGAATGTCCATTTCTACATCTTGTATTTTAGGATACACACAGCCTATATTTACTTTTAATTCTTCAGCTGTTCTTTCCCCTATCATAATGTTATGCTTTTTCTTAATGTATTTTACAATATATTCGTCAAATTTGTCTCCCGCAACTTTTAATGATGTACTTACAACTGATCCTCCTAATGATATAACAGCAATATCAGTTGTCCCTCCACCAATATCAACAATCATATTGCCACAAGCTTTTGAAATATCTATTCCTGCACCAATTGCTGCAGCAATTGGTTCTTCAATAAGGTATACTTTCCTTGCTCCTGCTTGAGAAGCAGCATCTATGACTGCTTTTTTTTCAACTTCTGTTACTTGTGATGGAATACATATCATAATTCTTGGTGCAAAAATAAATTTTCCACACACCTTTGTTATAAAATGCTTTAACATCTTTTCTGTAACCGTATAGTCTGAAATAACACCATCTCTAAGTGGCCTTGTAGCAACAATATTACCTGGTGTTCTTCCGGAGCATTCTCCTTGCTTCTTGACCAATTGCAAGTACTTCCCCTGTATTGTTGTTTACGGCTACCACGGATGGTTCTCTTAATACAATTCCCTTTCCTTTTGCATATGCAATTACAGTCGCAGTACCTAAGTCAATACCAATATCTTGTCCAAAGGCAAACATTAGCATCTGTCCTTTCTTATTAGAAATTACATTTTACATTTTACATTTTCATTACAACTTTATTGCAATTATATTACATAGTTGATGAAAAGGCAATATATTTTTTTATTTTCTATTTCTTTTTTATTAGATCATTCATATAATGTATATAGTAAGGAGGAATTAATTTGGTAAAACCTATTTTTAAAGGCTGTGGAACAGCTATTGTTACACCATTTACTGAAAATGGCATTGATTTTGAATCTTTTGAAAAATTAATTGAGTTTCAAATAAGTCAAGGAGCTGATAGTATTATTGTTTGTGGAACCACAGGTGAATCCTCTACAATGACGGAAAATGAAAAAAAATCTGTAATTAAGTTTGCAACTTCTATTGTTAATAAAAGAATACCTGTTATTGCTGGTACAGGAGGGAATTGTACTCAGTCTGTTGTTTCTATGTCTCGATATGCAGAGGAAGCTGGAGTAGATGGATTATTAATTGTTACACCATATTACAATAAGACAACTCAAGAAGGCTTAATTTCTCATTATAGTACTGTTGCAGTTAGGACTAGTTTACCTATTATTTTATATAATGTGCCAAGTAGAACTGGACTTAATATTTTACCTAAAACTTGTAAAAAACTTTCTGAAATAGAAAATATAGTTGCAATAAAAGAAGCTTCTGGAAATATATCTCAAATAGCAGAAATTTCTATGCTTTGTGGTAATTCTCTTGCAATATATTCTGGCAATGATGATCTGATTTTGCCTGTATTATCTTTAGGTGGTCTTGGAGCCATTTCAGTTATATCCAATATTATACCTAATGATGTTCATAAAATGATTGAATATTATTTTACAGGAAATATTAATAATTCTTTAAAAATTCAGCTTGCAATCTTTCCTTTAGTAAAAGCATTATTTAGTGAAGTAAACCCCATTCCAATAAAATTCGCTTTAAATAAACTTGGTTTTAAAGTTGGCTCACCTAGGCTTCCTCTTATTGAAATGAGCCAAAAAGGTCAAGAGCTTTTATGTAATGAGCTTAAAAAATATGGACTTATTAATTAATTTTAAAAAAAAACGTACAATCTATTTATTTTTATGGTATAATTAATTATATATTGGTTTTGGGGATGAGAATTAATGTTACATACTTCAGATAAAATTCTTAATAATGAAGAAGAGGAATTTCAATCTATAATTTACGACTTAATACAAAATGAAACTGTTAATAAAATGAAAAATTTTAGGCAACATTTTAAAACATCTTGTTTTGATCATTGTATGGCTGTTTCTTATTATAGTTATAAAATGTGTAAACGTTTAAGATTAGATTATAAATCTGCAGCTCGAGCTGGCATGCTACATGATTTATTTTTATATGATTGGAGAAAGCCAAGGCCTGATGGAAAAGGATTGCATGGTTTTAGGCATCCTCGAGTTGCGTTAACAAATGCAATGAAATTATTTGAATTAAATAAAATTGAACAAGATTGCATACTAAAACATATGTGGCCATTAACAGTAATTTTGCCAAAGTATAAAGAAAGCTATATTATTACAGTTGCAGATAAATATGCTACTTTTTTAGAAAACAGGAAAGCTATAAAGGAAAACTTTAAGTTTCAAAAGTTCTATCGCTATAGTTATATATTTTTATGCGCTCTGATTTTTGTTTAATTTAAAACAGGTAAATTATATATTAGTATATAGTTTACCTGTTTTTAGCACTATATCTCAATTACTTTTACTCTTTCTTTGTTAAGTAAATTTTGCAATTCTTTTAAAATATCATCTGTTAGATAAATTCCACCAGCTGGTTTTATATTATCATTTTCCTGTATTTGAATTTGTATGTTACTTTTTTCTCCCATAAAAAATTTTAAGAAGCCTCTTAGCTTGTCTTTTACTTCTTCTGGCAAATCGGTTATATTAATACTTAAAATTTTTTTACTTTGCTTTGTAAATTCATGAATACTATTTGCCACTATTTTTGTTTCTTCATCTTCTCTTATACTCAATCTTCCATCTATAATCACTATATTATCTTCTATTAAAATATTACTAGCCTTTTGATAGCAAGCATCAAAAACAATAATTTCACATGTGCCATATAAGTCTTCTACTGTTACAAATGCCATTAATGTATTTTTCTTTGTGTATTTCTTTTTTACAGAGGTAATAATTCCAGCATATGTAATGTTTTGCCCGTCTTTATACTCATGAGCATATTCTTCTTTTTGCTCATTTATTTCTCTCATTCTTATAGTATTAATATTTGTTTGTGCCACAATTTGCTCTCTTAAGTTTTCTAGCGGATGCCCAGATATATATATACCAATCATTTCTTTTTCCATTGAAAGTAGTTCTTTTGTAGAAAATTCCGGCAATGCAGTATATTGATACTTTATTTCGTCTAAATTACCTTCAGTTTGTTCAGTTAAGTCAAACATGCTTACTTGGCCTTTTAGACTTTTCCTTTGACTATTTGTAATGGTATCTAAAATTAATTCATAAGAATTTAATAAAGTGGCTCTGGTTTCTCCCAAATTGTCAAATGCTCCAGATTTTATTAATGATTCTATGCATTTTTTATTTACCGCTTCTTTGCTAATTCTTTCACAAAAATCAGACAAGTTTTTGTATTCTCCATTTTTTCTACGTTCTTCACAAATTGTTTCCACTGCTGCTATTCCTACATTTTTTATACTTCCTAGTCCAAATCTAATTTTCATATCCTTTACTGTAAATTTAGTAGAGCTCTTATTAATATCAGGTTTTAATATTTCTATATTTAATTTTTTGCATTCATCGATATACTCGGGTATTTTATCCAAATTTCCAAGAAAACTATTTAATGTTGCTGCCATTAATTCTTCAGGATAATATGCTTTTAAATATGCTGTTTGATAAGAAACCACTGCATATGCTGCTGCATGTGATTTATTAAATGCATATTTTGCAAACTCTGCCATTTCATCAAAAATCTTATTTGCTGATTCTTCATCTATTCCATTACGAATACAACCAGGGATAATAACATTACCTTGCTCATCTACTTGCCCATGTATAAAATATTCTCTTTCTTTTGCCATAACGTCCAGTTTCTTTTTTCCCATAGCTCTTCTTACTAAATCTGCTCGTCCAAGTGAATAACCTGCAAGTTGTCTTACAATTTGCATAACTTGCTCTTGGTATACCATGCAACCATATGTTACATGCAAGATAGGCTCAAGAGCTGGATGAGTATACTCTATATTATCTGGATGTAATTTGTTGCGTATATACCTTGGTATTTGATCCATTGGACCTGGTCTATATAAGGAAACTCCTGCAATAATGTCTTCTAAACTATCAGGTTTTAGTTCTTTCATGAAGTTTGTCATCCCCTGGCTTTCAAACTGGAATATGCCAGATGTTTTACCCTCTGCCCATAATTTGTATACTTTAGGGTCATTCATTTCTTTGTCAATTTCTACATCTATACCTCGGTTGTCTTTAATTAGCTTTTTTGCATCATCTATAACTGTTAAAGTTCTAAGTCCTAAAAAGTCCATTTTCAATAGGCCAAGCTCTTCTAGCGTTGTCATTATGTATTGTGTAGATATAGTATTATCCCTCATATATAGCGGTACGTAGTTTACAACTGGTTCTTTTGTTATAACTACACCACAAGCATGAGTTGAAGCCTGCCTTGGCAATCCTTCTAAAGAAATTGCAAGATTTAATAAATTTCTAATATTTTCATCGTCTTCGTATAGCTCCTTTAACTCTCTGTTTTGTTCCATTGCTTTTTTTATTGTAATATGCAGTTCATTTGGTATCATTTTCGCGAGTTTGTCTGCTTCTGCATATGGTAAATCTAAGACTCTAGCAACGTCCCTAATTACCATCCTTGCTGACATTGTTCCAAATGTAATTATCTGGGATACATGGTCAGCCCCGTATTTTCTTGCTACATAGTCTAGCACCTCTCCTCTTCTTTCATAGCAAAAATCTACATCAAAGTCTGGCATACTTACACGTTCAGGATTTAAAAAACGCTCAAATAATAAATCATATTTTATTGGGTCTATATCTGTTATTTCAATCGCATATGCCACAATAGAGCCTGCACCAGATCCTCTGCCTGGTCCTACTGGTATTCCATGAGACTTTGCATAGTGTATAAAGTCCCATACTATCAAGAAATAATCTATATATCCCATTTTTTTAATAACAGATATCTCGAATTCCATTCTTTCTAATATTTCCTTAGGAGGGTTTTCCCCATAACGTTTTTTTATTCCCTCTTTGCATAGTTTGTAAAAGAAATCATAATGTGTTGGATATTCTTTTGGCACATCATAATTTGGCAATATTGTATGTCCAAATTCGAACTCTACATTGCATTTTTCTGCTATCTTTACCGTATTTTCCATTGCCTCTGGTAAATTTGGTACAAATTCTTCAATTTCAGATGGGCTCTTTATATAAAAATCGTCAGTTTCAAATCGCATGCGATCTTCATCGGACATTTTCTTTCCTGTTTGAACACATAGTAATACTTCATGGCTATATGCATCTTCTTTTCTTAGATAATGCGAATCATTTGTAATAATTAGTGGAATTTCTAATTTTTTACTTAGTTCCACCAATTTTTGATTTACCAAAGCTTGTTTTCTTAATCTATTTGCTTGTAATTCCAAATAATAGTCTTCACCAAATACTTTTTTATGCCATAATGCAATTTTTTCTGCTTGTTCTTGTTCTCCTTCAATTATTGCTGTCGCTATACTACCTCCTAAACAGGCACTGCAGCAAATAAGTCCTTCATGATATTTCTCTAAAATTTCTAAATCGATTCTTGGTTTGTAATAAAATCCTTCTGTAAATCCACTAGAAACTAATTTGCTTAAATTTTTGTAGCCCTCTATATTTTTTGCAAGTAATATTAGGTGATTATATTTATTATCTAAATTTGGATCTTTATCAAATCTGCTTCTTGGTGCGACATAAACTTCACATCCAATTATTGGTTTTATTCCTTCTTTTTTGCATGCTTTGTAAAAGTCAATAGCTCCATACATAACTCCATGGTCAGTTAAGGCAATTGCATCCATTCCAAGTTCTTTTGCTCTTACAGGTATATCTTTAATCCTATTTGCTCCATCTAGCAAACTGTACTCACTATGTATGTGTAAGTGTACAAAGTTTTGCATTTCTTCCTCCTTAATTCAAATTATTCTATAATTTTTATCATTTCTGGCATAATTTTTCCTGCTACTTCTGGTATATAAATAACTTCTATTTTGCTTTTTTTATCTCCAAATTTTATTTCAATTATGTCTCCTACTCTAACTTCATAGCTCGGTTTTACCTGCTTTCCATTCACAAACACTCTTCCATTATCTACTACTTCATTTGCAACTGTTCTTCTTTTAATTATTTTTGAAACTTTTAAGAATTTATCTATTCGCATTTATTTTTCCCCTTTTATTTCTTTATTTTGTAGTTATATCAATTTTTTTTTCAAAAGTCAATTTTAGATTATTTATTTTATTCTGCGTCTGCAAGTTACTGTATTATTTTGGGCTTCTATTGAAATGCCTCTATCACATGTACAGTTATCCGTATTGTTTGTTTCTTTATTGTAATTAATTAATAAATGCACAGCCATAGCCGTTATAAAAGCTAATATTGTGTATATTATTGTTGCAATTAAAAAATTAACATTAAATACACTAAATGTTGCAATTAAATAAATAGCAAAAAAAACAGATGATACTGCTATCGGGCAATTTAATACCTTTTCTAAAACCGCTGATAATAATATTGTAGCAATAGGTAGTGCGAAAAATATTAATAACATATTCATTATGTTTCAACTCCTTTTTTTAATATATTTTATTCTATTTTTTTTAATATGTTACACAAATAAAGTGATATGATTTTATCCATCATATCACTTTGTATACTATTGCTCTATTTCTTTTCTAATTTTTTCAGAAACATATTCTATTGCTGCCTTGTTTTGTGTAACTGCTGCATTTGCTATTTCTTTGTCTTCTCTTAACCTCTTACTTGCATATTTTAATATAATTCCTTTATTTTTTACAGCCTCTAATACAACATCTTTATCATCACGTAATGATTTGCTTGCATAATACAGTATTTGTCCATCTACTTTTACTCCAGCTAAAATTACATCTTTATCGTCTTGCAATCTTTCGCTTGCATAACATGCAACCCAGCCTGCTTTTGCCACTGCCTCTACCACAATTTTTTTATTGTCTTTTAGCCTGTTACTTGCAAATTCCAGTTCTATTGCATCTTTTTTTACAGCTTCATATGTTATTTCTTCATCATCATGTAGTCTTTCTGATGCATATTCATACACCCATGGTTCTTTTTTTACAGCGTCTAATATAAATTCTCTATCCTCCGCCCTTTTTATAACTTCTTCTTTACTGTACATTAGCTCACCTATTTTTAATAATATACTTCCATTAAATATAGTCCGTGTGCAGGCAATGTCTTTCCTGCTTTTGTTCTGTCTTTTTGTTCTATTATATCTGGTAATTCTTCAGGTTTTATTTTTCCGAATTCCAACATCTACCAATGTTCCTGTTAATATTCTTACCATATTGTATAAAAAACCATTTCCAATATATTCTATAATAATTCTTTCGTTTTGATTTTTTATTTCTATATTGTATATTGTTCGTACACTAGATTTGCTACTTGTTCCACTTGCTTTAAAAGCCTTAAAGTCATGTTCACCTATAAAATACTTACTTGCTTGTTTCATTTTTTCTATGTCTAATTTTATTGGGAAATGATATTCTAAGTCTCTAAATATTGCACTTCCACAAATTGAATTATTGATTATATAGCAATACTTTTTACCTTTGCAGCTATATCTTGCATGAAAATTCTGAGGTACCTCCTCTGCACTTTTTATCATAATTGATTTTTTTAGTTTTGAATTTAAAGCTAATGGTATTTTTTCAATTGGAATTTGATTTTCTATTTTAAAATTTGCAGTTTGCCCAAAACTATGAACTCCTGCATCTGTTCTACCAGATGCATGGAGTTCTACTTTTTCGCCTGTTACTTCTTCAATGGCTTTTTCAATTTCACCCTGTATGTTTAACTTTCCAGCCTGTTTTTGCCACCCATTAAATCCTTTTCCATAATATTCTATTATTATCTTGATGTTTCTCATTTAGTTTCCTTTTTTTCATTTTTTTTTGCATTTTTATTTTTTTCAGTCTTTTCTTCTGTATCTACTATTCTAATTAGCAATACTGCAATAAGTGCAATTGCAAGAGCTATAATGGTTCTCATTCCAGTTATTTTAACTATTTCACTTCCTAAAAAGCTCAATATAGATCCGTTAATTGTTGTATACATAAGTAATTCGTCCGGGATAAAACATGCCATAACATACCCCACAATAAAAACTACAATAAAAATGATTAAACTACTCTTGGTTGATTTTTTCATTTTTCTTTTCCTCCTTTGTTTCTTTTTTTATTTTATTTTTTATTTTTGACACTCTATTGCTTTCTATCTTTGTTGTTATAATGTTTTTTATTAGTATCTTTTTTAAGGCTTCTTCTTTAACATCTGCAATTAATGTACCATCTTTTGCAACTGACACTCTGCCTGTTTCTTCTGATACTACAATAGCTATTGCATCTGATTCTTTTGAAATTCCTATTGCCGCACGATGCCTTGTTCCTAGTTCTTTTGCTATATCTTTATCACTAGCAAGGGGAAGCATACAAGCTGCTGCTATTATTTTGTTTTCACTAATTATTACTGCTCCATCATGTAATGGTGTTTTAGGTGTAAATATATTTACCAATAATTGTGGTGATATTTCTGCATTCATTAGTATGCCACTACTAATTATGTCCTTTATTTTTATATCTCTTTCTATTACTATCAACCCACCAGTTTTAGATTTTGAAAGTTCTGATACAGCGATTACTATTCTATAAATGTTTTCTTTTGTTTTTACTTCTATATCCTTATCTATTCCAAAAAATTTATTAATTGGATTACTACCGTAATTGTTCAAGTGCTCTTCTTAGTTCTGGTTGAAATACAACAATCAAAATTAATACCCCATATGTCATAAACGATGTTAATATATAATTTAATATTTGTAGCTCAAAAATTGAACTAAGTGCAGTAACTATTATCAGTAAAGCTATTCCCTTTAGCAATTGCCACGCTCTTGTATCTTTTACAATTTTTAATAATTTGGTAATTAGAAATATAACTAAAGAAATATCTATAATTAGTATAACTAATTTTATAGGATATTTATATAGTAGTTCTAAATAATTAAGTATATTGTTTTCGTAAAAATTAGTAAATACTTGTCCAAAATTTTCCAACATAAATTTACCTCTTTTATCTTAAGCAAAAATATAGTAAAGGACTGTTCCTACTGAGCCTAAGAGCATTAGTGCAACTAAAACTCCTGCCATTATTCTAATTGCCATTTTCCCTTTATTATGTCCCATTTTCTATTTCCTTTCATTTTTTCTTTATTTTTTAGTTATATCATATTAATAAAAATAATTCAATATTTTTTCTATTAATTTTTCCATGTATAAATGGCAATAATAAATTTCCGGTTTATTATGCACATTATTTTTCAAACACCCTTTTTGTAAATATTTATAAAGTTCTTCTAGTACATAAATCCTTTCATCCATTTTACCACAACTTCCATTCTTGTATCTAATTCTCCTTGCATTATTACTTTATCTTCTTTTTTTATCTTTTGTATCATCCAATCTGCCATTTCATCATATCCTTTTATGGTAATTATACTTCCTTTTTGCAATTCTAATTTTGTTCTCGCAATGCTTATATTTTTTTTGATACAAAAAACGCCACCGCTTAGGTGGCGCCCCTTTTCGCGTGCTTCGTTCGCGAAATGCTTGTTATATTTAATCTATAAATCCTACTTTCAGCCAATTTCTACTGTATCGCTACCAGCATTTCGGCGCTACAAGTAAAGTGTGGTGCGGGACGAATAGAAGATGCTGCTATTAGTCGGATCGTTGACGAGGCTGAAACTTGCTGGGTAGAAATTGCCATCGCTTGCACGGTAGTAGTAGCTGCCTCGAGCCGCTCGAGCGCTGGTAGCAGCCGCTTCAGCCGTCCATTCATAATGATTACCTTCAAGGTCGTAGATATTATTCATACAATCTTGTTCGTTTTGTCCTGATAATGCCTTTGTGATTGTTAATTTTCTATCACTATGTCCAACTTGTGCTGGTTCTCCTATAAACTTTATTACTTGATCATACTGGCATCCCCATATCATTTGTTTATTTGCACCGCTGTTTTTTATTGTATTATATAATCCATACCATGTGTTTGCTCCTAAATAATTTGTTCCAACACTACTTGCTGCTGTTAATACTGGCTGTCCCTTTTTACTACTTCCTCCTGCTCCTATTTCATATCTACTTATATAAAAGCCTCCATTCTTGGCTACACTTTTCGCCATTGCTGTAAAGTCACTTTTTAATTGGTCAATTGTTATACTATTACTTGAATCACTACTTACAGTATTTGGTTCGTGGTAACTGCTTTCATCATATGTCTGGTCTCTTTTCGTAAAATCCATAGTATAGGAATAAATTTTGTTTCCTTCATCATCTGTTGTATTACTAATTGTGCCTATATACAATCTTCCCACTAAATTTGTTGCTGTATCTGGATGTGTTTGGCAAGTTAAAGTATTTGTGGCTTCATCATACACTAAATTACATTGGCTTGCTCCTGTATTACTTTCACACATTACCATATCATTTATTTCTCCTACTGGTATCCATACATATTGATTTACTGTTTC